>NZ_LWQU01000130.1 GCF_001650635.1 Magnetospirillum moscoviense
GGCATCTCTGAAATCCAGCGCCTGGGCCAAGCCAGGACGAAGCCGCCTGCGCGAAACTATTGACAGCGAACATGAGAGCAGGCTGCTAAAAAACTCGCTCCGCCTTCCATTCCAGCGTCACCCCCGCGCAGGCGGGTGTCCATGTTGGGGCGAAATGAATATCCCTACCACAAGATATTGAGTGGCTGCTGCATGGATTCCCGCTTTCGCGGGAATGACGGGAGTTTTTCCGCAGCCTGTTAGATTGACTCACGCCCCCACACTGCGACATGGACATCCCTGATTGCCCGGCCAAGCCCGACAGCGATAATAAAGAATGGCTTGCATCGCCTACGACTTTCGCGACGACGTCGTCCTCAAGGTCAGAGCAGCCCAATTCAGGGGGTTCTCACCGTACCCTCGGGGGGCACGACCCGCTTTCGAAAGCGGGGAGACCAAAAGAAAGCAGGCGGGCGACCCGTTAATATTTTACCGAAATAAGCCCAAGCGAATCAGGCCAAGGCCAGGACACTCGACACCGCCATCGCCAACAGCAGCGGCACCAAGATCAGCAGCGGCAATCCGCCTGGCCGGCGGAGCAGCGGGACGGCCACCACCAGCCCCCACGCCACCAGCACCAGCGTCACCACGACGGCGAATTCGCCCGGCCCGTGCGGGCGGAACAGCGGGAAGCCCCAGCGGGTTTCAACGAAGACGCCAGAGGGGTTGAACAGCGCCGCCAAGCTGCCGGCCAGGGCCAGGGCATAGGGGCGGCTGACGGCGCAGCCGCAGCCGCCACCAACCCGGGCGGCGGCATGGATGAACATGGCGGCAGCCAGCGGCCGCAGGCCGACGGCGATCAGACCGACCGGTTCAGGGAAGATCGGCGCGACCAAGGCCGCCACCACCAGGACGGCGCAAGCCCCCAGCCCGATCACCGCACTTTCTGCAGGTATTGCTCGACCCGGCCGCTCAAGGATTGCACCACCTCGCTCAGCAGGTTGGCACTCCAGATCACGCGGATGGTGCCGCCGCAGGCCTGGGCCGACACCTGCGACACCACCGCCACCGAGTGCGACACCTCTTCCGCCTTTTGCGCCACGTCCTCGATGTTGGCCGAGATGTCGCGCGTTGCCGCTTCCTGCTTCTGCACCGCCTGGGCGATGGTCGCGGTGATCTCGTCCATCTGGCGGATGGTGCCGACGATCTCGTCGATGGCCGACACCGCCTCGCGCGCCGCGCTCTGGATGGCGCCGACCTGACTGGTGATGTCCTCGGTGGCCCGGGCCGTCTGGTTGGCCAGGCTTTTCACCTCGTGCGCCACCACCGCAAAGCCCTTGCCGGCTTCGCCCGCGCGTGCTGCCTCGATGGTCGCATTCAGGGCCAGCAGGTTGGTCTGGCTGGCGATCTCGCTGATCAACTGGACCACCGTGCCGATCTTCGTGACCGCCTGGGCCAGGCCGTTAACCCGCTGCGAGGTCGAGGAAATATTGGCCACCGCCTCGTGGGCGACCGAGCTGGACAGCGTCACCTGCTGCGAGATTTCGTTGATGGCTTCGGCCAGTTGGCGGGTCACTTCCGACACCGCCTGGGCGCTTTCCGAGGTCGCCTGGGCGGCGTCGCCGACATCGATCGAGCGCGAGCCGGCCCGTTCCGACCGTTGGGCCATCTGGTCGGCGGTCTTGGCGATGCCGTCGGTCGACTTGGCGACCTGGCTGACCATCGCCTTGACCGCTTCCTCGAAGTCGGCGGTTTCCTTGCCGCGTTCCTCCATGTCGCCCAGCACCTTGTTGATCAGGCGGGCGAAGGTCAGGAAGTCGCCGCGCAGCCCCTCTTCCGGGATGATGCGGAAATATTCCTTGCGGCCGGCCCGGGCCATGGCGGCGCCGGTATCCTTGGCGAATTCCTCGGACAGGTCCAACAAGCGGTTGACGCCGTGCAGCAACCGGCCCAGATCGTCGTCGCGGCCGATACGCAGGATGCGGGCGTTGAGGTCGCCGGCCGAGGCCGCCATCACCACATCGGCCGAACGGCGGATCAGCTCACGCTCGGTCGCGCTCTGCCCGCCGCCACCGCCGGCCAGCCCGATCGCCGCCAGGGCGGCCCCCGCCATCGCCAGCAGCAGCACCCCCAGGGCGACACCATCCAGCCCGCTTTTCACCGCCAGCGCCAAAGCGGCCGCCGCCAGAAGGACCAAGCCGATCCAGCCCCACAGGGCCTTGCCGCCGGAAGTTGGGCTCGACATCGGTGCCTCCTCGTGTGGTGTTTCTGAAATTCGCATGGCAATTCGAATTGCAGAATCACCACACAATTCAACAAATGAGTGGCCTGCTTATCCCCGGAATTCGCTATGCGAATTTCGGGGGCAGGACACTACCGACAAATAGCGAAAATCAGCTGGTCGTAACTGGAAAATCCCAACTGGCCGACCGTGGCCTTCAGGGCGGCATAGGATTGCTCCAGGCCGGCCTTGCGATCGGGATTGGATTTTTCGATTTCCAGCAACTGGGCGTAAAGCGGCTTGACGGTGTCGACCGCCGATTGCTTGGGCACCCGCCGATTGGAATGATAGCCGACGATGGCGCCGTCGGGGCCGAAATTGGGGGTGACGTGGGCGAACACCCAATATTCGTCGCCGTTCTTGGCGCGGTTCAGCACATAGGCAAAGATTTCGTCGCCCAGCTCGATCACGTCCCACAGCAGGCGGAACACGCAGCGCGGCATGGCCGGATGACGCAGGATCGAATGGGGGGCGCCCAGCAACTCGTCCTCGGAATAGCCGCTCATGGCGATGAAGACGTCGTTGGCATAGGTGATCTTGCCGGTCCGGTCGGTCTTCGACACGATGATCTCGTCGGGGCGGAATGACCGCTCCTTGCCGGTCAGAAACAGATCGGCCGCCATCTCAGCTCTCCTGACCAGAAATCATCATGGGATGATCTCGAAGGTCTTTGCGGCCTCGGTCAGCTCAAGCAGGCGGGCGACCTTGTCCTTCGGTCGGGCCAAGGACAGCTTGGCCCCGATGGCGGCGACGTCTTCCTGGGCGATGTACAAAAGGCCCAGCCCGACGGAATCGATCATCGTCAGTTCCGACAGGTCGAAGACCACCGCCTGGGGGCGCTTCGCGACGATGTTGGCCAGCAACTCGCGGAATTCGACGTTGACGGTGAAGTTCATTTGTCCGGTGAACGTCACGGTGACGGTCCCGGACTGTTCGCTGAACCGGTAACTCATGCCATATCCCCTGAACAGGACCATGCGACGCACAGCCCACTAACCATTCGGTTATAGTATGAACCCGCAGGCAGGATTGGAAAGTGGAATTCTCATCTCTCCACTAACTTATCACATGGCTTCAAGTTCATCGATAAAGCCCACCACCACGTCCAGTCCCTGGCGCCAGAAGGCCGGGTCGGCGGCGTTCAGACCGAAGGGCGCCAGCAGATCGCCGTGGCGCAGGGTGCCGCCGGCCTTCAGCATGTCGAGATACTTGTCCTGGAAGCCCGGTGCGCCCTGCTGGTAGACCGAGTAAAGCGAATTGACCAGGCAATCGCCGAACGCATAGGCGTAGACATAGAACGGCGTGTGGACGAAGTGCGGGATATAGGTCCAGAACGCCTTGTATTCGTCGTGGAAGCAGAGCGCCGGCCCCAGGCTGTCGGTCTGGATCTTCATCCAGATTTCGCCGATCCGTTCGGCCGACAATTCGCCCGAGCGGCGTTCTTCGTGCACCATGCTCTCGAATTGGTAGAAGGCGACCTGGCGGACCACGGTGTTCAGCATGTCCTCGACCTTGCCGGCCAGCATGGCCTTGCGGCGCTTCGGCGTGGCGGCGCCCGCCAGCATCGACTGGAAGGTCAGCATCTCGCCGAACACCGACGCGGTCTCGGCCAGGGTCAAGGGGGTGTCGGCCATCAGGCCGCCCTGGCCGGCGGCCAGGACCTGATGGACGCCATGGCCCAATTCGTGGGCCAGGGTCATGACGTCGCGGGTCTTGCCCTGGAAGTTGACCAGCAGATAGGGGTGGACGCTGGTGACGGTCGGATGGGCGAAGGCGCCCGGCGACTTGCCGGGCCGAACCGGCGCGTCGATCCAGTTGGAATCGAAGAATTTCCGCCCGATTCCGGCCAATTCGGGGCTGAAGGCCTGGTAGGCGGTCAGCACGGTGTCACGCGCCTGACCCCAGGTGAAGGTGGTATCGTCGTCATCGGGCAGCGGCGCGTTGCGATCCCAGTAATCCAGGCAACCAACGCCGAACCACTTGGCCTTCAGCCGATAATAGCGGTGGCTCAATTGCTCGTAGCACGAGCTGACGGCGGCGACCAGGGCATCGACCACCTCGTCTTCCACCTGGTTGGACAGGTTGCGCGACGATTGCGGCCGGGCGTAGCGGCGCCACTTGTCCTCGATCTCCTTGTCCTTGGCCAGGGTGTTGGTGATCAGCGCGAACAAGGGGGCGTTCTCGCCCAGCACCATTCCCAAGCCCTTGGCGGCCTCGCGGCGCTTGGCCGGGTCGCGGTCGCTCATCAGATGCAGGGCCTCGGCCGAGGTCAGCGACTGGCCGCCGATGGGAAAGCGCAGCCGGGCCATGGTCTCGTCGAACAGGCGGTTCCAGGCGGCGCGCCCGGCCACCGACTTCTCGTGCAGCAGCTTCTCGCACTCGTCGGACAATTGGTGATCGCGGAACACCCGGACGTCGCGCAGCCACGGCGCATAATGGCCGGCGGCCGGGTCGGCCTGCTTGGCGGCCAGCACCGCATCGTCCAGGCGGTTGATTTCCAGCGTGAAGAACAAGGTGTGGGTCGAGATGTCGGTCACCCGTTCCTGGATGCCCTGATAGAAGCGGGCGCGTTCCGGGTCGGTCTGGTCGCCGGAATAAAGCAACTGGGCATAGGACAGGGCGCGATAGATCACTTCGCCCAGGCGCTCGTAAAGGGCGATGGCGGCACCGAACTCGGCCCCCGACAGATCGGCCAGCCGACCGGCGAAGCGCTCGGAAAAAGCCTTGGCCTGGGCCTCGGCATCGTCGAGATCGCGGGCCAGTTCGGGCGAATCGGGCGCGGCATAAAGGTCGGACAGATCCCATTCGGGAAGGGTGTCGATGTGGTTCATGCCGGGAGCCTCCTTGCCATCGGACCGAAAAACGCGTTGAACTAACAGCTAAGGGAGGGAGGCCCCCATGTCCATCGATTACGACGCGGCCCGCAGCATACCGGCCATTTTCCTGGCGCAGGCCGACCAATTGGGCGACAAGCCCTTCCTGGCGGCCAAGCAGGGTGGGGCTTGGTGTTCCATCTCGTGGGCCGAGGCGCGCGACCGCGCCCTGGCCCTGGCCTCGGGCCTGAAGGGTTTGGGACTGGCCCCGGGCGACCGGGTCATGCTGGTGTCGGAAAACCGCCCGGAATGGGCCATCGCCGACCTGGCCATCATGCTGGCCGGCGGCATCACCGTGCCGGCCTATGTCACCAACAATGCCGCCGACCATTTGCACATCCTGACCGATTCGGGGGCGCGGATCATCCTGGTCTCGACCGCCGCCCTGGCCGAGCGGGTACTCGAGGCCGCCGTCCGCTCGGCCCGACCGCCGACAATCATCTGTCTGGACATGCCCGAGCGCCACCAGGCCCATCAGGTCACGGTGCTGGACTGGGCCGAAACCGCCCAGGCCGAGCCCGACGTCGTCCAGCTCATTCGCCGTCAGACCGCCGACATTCGCCGCGACGACATAGCCTGCCTGATCTACACCTCGGGCACCGGGGGTGCGCCAAGGGGGGTCATGCTGTCGCACGGAGCCATGATCGCCGATTGCGCCGGCGCCTTCCGGCTATTGGAACGGGTCCGCCTGGCCGACGAGGTCTTCCTGTCGTTCCTGCCGCTGTCGCACGCCTATGAACACACCGTCGGGCTGATCTTCCCCATCACCATCGGCGCCCGGATCGTCTATGCCGAGGGGCTGGAGCAATTGGCCGCCAACATGGCCGAGATCCGGCCCACCATCATGACCGCCGTGCCGCGCCTGTACGAAAGCATGCGAGCGCGCATTCTCAAGGCGGTCGAGCGCCAAGGCGGCGCCAAGGCCAAACTGTTCCACCAGGCCGTTGACCTGGGCCGGAAGCGATATCTGCACGGGCGGCTGGGGCCGCTGGACTGGCTGGCCGACAAGGCGCTGGACCGGCTGGTGCGCACCAAGGTCGCGGCTCGTTTCGGCGGCCGCCTGAAGGCGCTGGTGTCGGGCGGCGCGCCCCTGGCGCCCGAGGTCGGGTTGTTCTTCACCGCGCTGGGCGTGCCGATCCTGCAGGGCTATGGCCAGACCGAGGCCGGGCCGGCCATCTCCTGCAGCCCGCCCGACCGTATCCGCATCGAGACGGTCGGCCCGCCGCTGGCCGGCATCGAGCTGGCCATCGCCGAGGACGGCGAGATCCTGGTCCGCGGCGAGGTGGTGATGACCGGCTATTGGAACGACCCCGCCGCCACCGCCCGCACCATCGACACCGACGGCTGGCTGAAGACCGGCGACATCGGCGAAATCGATCCCGACGGCTATCTGCGCATCACCGATCGCAAGAAGGACATCATCGTCAACTCGGGCGGCGACAACGTCTCGCCGCAGCGGGTCGAGGGGCTGTTGACCCTGCGCCCGGAAATCGCCCAGGCGATGGTGCATGGCGACCGCCGCCCGCATCTGGTGGCCTTGCTGGTCCCCGACGGCGACTGGGCGGCCCAGTGGGCCAGGGACAATGGCCAAGCCGGCGAGTTGGCCGAGTGGTGCGCCCTGCCCGCTTTTCGCCGCGCCGTCGCCGACGCGGTCGATCATGTCAATGCTGGATTGTCACCGATCGAGAAGGTCCGCCGCTTCGTCCTGTGTGCCGAGCCCTTCACCACCGACAACGGCATGATGACCCCGACACTGAAGGTCCGCCGCCATGTGGTGCGCGAACGGTTCGGCGCCCAGCTCGAGGCCCTTTATCATACGAAATCCGAATAATTCGGATTTCAAGGCCCTCGCCGGGCGGGGCCTGCGGCCCCTTGGCCGCGCCCTATGGGCGCCGGATCACAGCCCGTGATAGGTCTTGAACCACTCGATGAACTTGGGCACGCCTTCCGCGATCGGCGTCGTCGGCGCGAAGCCGACGTCACGCTGGATGGCGGTGATGTCGGCATAGGTTTCCTTGACGTCACCCGGCTGCATCGGCTCGAGCACGTATTCGGCCTTGCGGCCCAGGCACTTCTCGATCAGCCCGACATAATCCATCAGGCTTTCGGAAGAGTTGTTGCCGATATTGTAGATGCGATAGGGCGGCAGGCCGCCTTCATCCTTGGGCGGATTGTCCAGCACCCCGATGACGCCCGAGACGATGTCGTCGATATAGGTGAAGTCGCGGCGCATGTCGCCATTGTTGAAGACATGGATCGGCTTGCCGTCGACGATGGCCCGCGCGAACAGGAAGGCGGCCATGTCGGGGCGCCCCCACGGGCCGTACACCGTGAAGAAGCGAAGTCCGGTGGTCGGCAGCCGGTACAGGTGCGAGTACGAATGGCTCATCAGCTCGCACGAGCGCTTGGTGGCGGCATAAAGCGAAATCGGGGTATCGACCCGGTCATCGACCGAGAAGGGCAGCTTGGTGTTGGTGCCATAGACCGACGACGAACTGGCATAGACGAAATGGCGGCAATTGGGATTGTTGCGGGCCATTTCCATCAGGACCAGATGACCCTCGACATTCGAGCGGGTGTAGTCGTGCGGCGCCTTCAGCGAATGGCGCACGCCGGCCTGGGCCGCCAGGTTGATATAGGCGGTGATGTCGGGGAACAACTCGGCCACTTCGGCCATGGCCGGGCGTTCGGCGATGTCGGCCTGGATGAAGGAAAAGCCCGGATGCTCGGTCAGCCGCGCCAGACGGGCGCGCTTCAGGGCCGGATCGTAATAGGGGTTGAGGTTATCGACCCCGACGACCTTTTCACCGCGCTCCAGCAGGCGAAGCGAGGTGTGGTAACCGATGAATCCGGCGGCGCCAGTGACGAGAACGCTCATGAGACGACCCTGATATGAATGACGCCCTTGATATACCCCGGACGGCCCCGGAAATCACCCCCTCAAATTGGCCGGCGAATTGGCAAGTTTGTTGCCTGATCGACATCAATTTAATGATTTGATTGCGTTTTTTCGCCACCTCTTCCGAAATCCGCCTTTCCTCCCCACGTCAAATCAAGGGAGGCCACCATGTCCGTCACCCCGAATCTGACCCTGGATCACAAATATACCGCCCGTTCCGGGCTGGTGCTGCTGTCGGGCATCCAGGCCCTGGTGCGGCTGCCGATGCTGCAGCGCGCCCGGGACAAGGCCGCCGGCATCAACAGCGCCGGCTTCATCTCGGGCTATCGCGGCAGTCCGCTGGGCGGGCTGGACAAGGAATTGTGGCGGGCCGAGAAATTCCTGAAGCAAGCCGACACGGTGTTCCGCCCCGGCCTGAACGAGGATCTGGCCGCCGCCGCCATCTGGGGCAGCCAGCAGGTCACCTTGTTCGAGGGCGCCTTGGTCGATGGGGTGTTCGCCCTGTGGTACGGCAAGGGCCCCGGCCTCGACCGTTCGGTCGATGTGTTCAAGCACGCCAATTCGGCCGGCACCGCCCGCCATGGCGGCGTGCTGGTGGTGGCCGGCGACGATCACGGCTGCAAATCCTCGACGCTGGCGCACCAGTCCGAACAGGTGCTGATGGCGGCCCAGATGCCGGTGCTGAACCCGGCCAACGTGCAGGAACTGGTGGATTACGGATTGCTGGGCTGGGCGCTGTCGCGCTGGTCCGGTCTATGGGTGGGCTTGAAGGCGATCACCGAGACGGTGGAAAGCTCGGGCCTGGTCGATGTCGATCCGTGGCGGCTTGCCATCCTTACCCCGGGCCAGCGGCCGGACCTGGCCATCCGCTGGCCCGACCGCTTCCTGGAACAGGAAATGCGTCTGATGGGGCCGAAGATCGAGGCGGCCCTGGCCTTCGCGCGGGCCAACCATCTGGACCGGGTGGTGGTGGATTCGCCCCAGCCGCGCTTCGGCATCGTCACCACCGGCAAGGCCCATCTGGACGTGCTGCAGGCGCTGGACGATCTGGGCATCGACCTGGATTACGCCGCCCGCATGGGCCTCAAGGTCTACAAGGTGGGCATGAGTTGGCCGCTGGAGGCCGACGGCATCCGCGCCTTCGCCGAGAGACTGGACGAGATTTTAGTGGTCGAGGAAAAGCGCCCGGTCATCGAGGACCAGCTGAAGGCCCAGCTTTACAATTGGCGGGAAGACGTGCGCCCGCGCGTGGTCGGCAAGCAAGACCAGGACGGCGCGCCGCTGCTGCCCAGTCATGGCGAGCTGACGCCGGCGATGATCGCCCGAATCATCGCTGCCCGCATCGGCCGCTTCTACACCTCGCTTGGCATCCGCGAGCGCCTGGCCTGGCTGGATGCCAAGGAAGCCGCCTTGCAGGCCGTGCCCCAGGGCTTTGCCCGCGTGCCCTATTTCTGCGCCGGCTGCCCGCACAACAGTTCGACCAACGTGCCCGACGGCAGCCGCGCCGCCGCCGGCATCGGCTGCCATTACATGGCCACCTGGATGCCCGAGCGCCGCACCGAGACCTTCACCCATATGGGCGGCGAAGGTGCGCCATGGATCGGCCAGACCCCGTTCACCACCACACAGCACATCTTCCAGAATCTGGGCGACGGCACCTATTACCATTCCGGCCTTCTGGCCATCCGCGCCTGTGTCGCGGCCAACGTCAACATCACCTACAAGATTCTTTACAACGACGCCGTGGCCATGACCGGCGGCCAGCCGGTCGATGGGCCGCTGTCGGTGCCGGCCATCGCCGCCCAGGTCCGGGCCGAGGGGGTGACCCGCATCGCCGTGGTGTCGGATCGTTCCATCGCCTATGCCGACCAATTGCCGCCCGGCACCAGTACCCATCACCGCGACGACATGGACGCGCTGCAGCGGTCCTTGCGCGAGCATCCCGGCGTGTCGGTGCTGATCTACGACCAGACCTGCGCCGCCGAGAAGCGTCGGCGCAGAAAGCGCGGCCTGATGGACGACCCGCCCGAGCGGGTCTTCATCAACCAGGCGGTGTGCGAGGGCTGCGGCGATTGCGGCGAGGTGTCGAACTGCGTCGCGGTGGTGCCGGTGGAAACCGAGTTCGGCCGCAAGCGGGCCATCGACCAATCGGCCTGCAACAAGGACTTCAGCTGCCTGAAGGGCTTCTGCCCCAGCTTCGTCACCGTCACCAACGCGACGCCCAAGCGGGCCGCTGCCGCCGACTGGGCGGGCGATTTGCCGTCCCCCACCCTGCCCGATAGCCGCCAACCCTTCGGCATCATCGTCACCGGCATCGGCGGAACCGGAGTGGTCACCGTCGCCCAGGTGCTGGGCATGGCCGCCCATCTGGACGGCAAGGCGGTCACCGCGCTCGATCAGACCGGTCTGGCCCAGAAGAACGGCGCGGTGGTCAGCCATGTGCGGCTGTGCGACGACCCGGCCCGCCTGCATGCCGTGCGCATCGCCGATGGTGGCGCCAATCTGCTGCTGGCCTGCGACATGGTGGTGGCCGCCGGGTTCGACACCCTGGCCAAACTGAAGGCCGGCCGCACGGCGGCCATCATCAACGACCACCAGACCATGCCGGCCAGCTTCACCCATGCGCCCGATTTGGCCTATCCGGCCGGCTCGATGCATGACGCCATCAATAATGCCGTTGGAGGGGCCGGCCACTTCATCGATGCCGGTCGCATCGCCACGCGATTACTGGGCGACGCGCTGGCCACCAACCTGTTCCTAGTCGGCCTGGCCTGGCAAAAGGGCCTGATCCCCCTGTCGGAAGAGGCCATCGACGGCGCCATCGCCCTGAACGGCGCCATGGTCGAGTTCAACCGCGCCGCCTTCCTGTGGGGCCGCCGCGCCGCTCACGACCGCAAACAGGTCGAGGCCCTGGCCGATCCCCACCCCGCCCCGGCCCTGTCACAAAATCTGGACGAATTGATCGCAGCCCGGATGGTCCATCTGACCGCCTGGGGCGATCAAGCCTGGGCGGCGCGCTACCGCACCTGGGTCGAGCGCGCCCGCGCCGCCGAAACCGACCTGGCCCCGGGCTCGACCCGCCTGACCGAGGCGGTGGCCCGCTCGCTGGCCAAGCTGATGAGCTATAAGGACGAATACGAGGTGGCAAGGCTGTATGGCGGCCTGGACGACCAATTGAAGGCCCAGTTCGAAAGCTGGGACAAGGTCCTGCCGCACTTGGCGCCCCCGTGGCTGGGCACCCGCAAATACAAATTCGGCCCATGGATGCTGACCCTGTTCGAAGGCCTCAAGCACTTGAAGAGCCTGCGCGGCACCTGGCTCGATCCGTTCGGATATTCGGCCGAGCGCCGGCTGGAACGCGCCTTGATCGACGAGTATCAGCGGGTGCTGGACGACCTGCTGTCGAACCTGACCGCCGACAAGTTGGACCTAGCAACCGAGATCGCCCGTCAGCCGCTGGCGATGCGCGGCTTCGGCCATGTCAAGGCGGCCAACGTCGCCAAGGCGCGGACGGAAACTGAGCGGCTGATGAGTGTGTGGAAAGGTTAATTGCCGCGATCGACGTCGCTGTTGGCGATGCCGGCCAGGCTGGTCACGCCGTCCAGGGTGGCGATCTGGTAGGAATTGCTGGTGCTCGCCGCTTCCTGCGCCTCGGTGTACCACACCTGCAGCGGATTGCTGCCGTCACCGATGATAACGATTGCCTTGCCGGTCGAGGCGTCGCCGCCATTGAGGTCGGTCGCCGTTGCGGTCAGGGCGGTGGCGGTCTCGATATACTCGATCGACCCGGCGGTCACGCTGAGCGCCCCCGACGTGCCCATGGCGAAGGTCGGGTTGGACAGGCGGACGACATCGACACCCGAGGTGAAGCCGTAAATGGTGTCGGTGCCCAGCGACATGTCGGCGACCACACCGTTGACCAGCGGCGTGCCGTACTGGCGGAACTCGAACACGTCGGCGCCGTTACCGCCGGTCAGGCTGTCAGTGCCCTGGCCGCCGATCAGGGTGTCGCCGCCCATGCCGCCGATCAGGGTATCGCCGCCCTTGCCACCCCACAGGATCAGGGCCGCCGAGGTCTCGCCCGAGCCGTCGAGAATGACCGTCGAGGTGGTCCCGTTGGTGTGGGCATCGACCGTTAAGCCGGTGGTCGGCGCCGTCGAATCGGCCAGCGTGACGTTGAAGGAACTGTCGTAATTGCTGTTGCCGAGATTGATGGTCTCGAAACCGGTGATGTTGTCGAAGGTCATCTGGCCGGGCATGGTGCCCAACAGGTCCAGCGTGTCGGTGCCGGTGCCGCCGTCCAGGCTCATGGTGTCGGCGGTCGCAAAGGAATTGCAGATCACGCTGATGGAATCGTTGTCGGCCCCGCCGGCCAACGACACCAACCCGCCGCCAAAGCGCAAATCGATGGTGGCGTTATCGATGCCGGCCCCGAAATCGAGATTATGCAGATGCCCGAAATTCTGGAACGGCTGGGTGATCAGATTGTCATTGCCGCCCGACAGGGTCAGGTCGCCGGCATCCCAGGCCAGCACCTTGAGCTTGGCCGCCCCACCATCAAAGACCGAGGGCGAACCGGAATAGCGGTCGAGTGCCTCGAAATCGGCGCCCATCTGACCGGTGACGCCGGAAATCACCAAGGACAGACCCCACATGCCGTCCTGGCCCCAGCCGCTGGCGGTGGTGCTGGTGGTCAGGTCGGTGCTGGTCAGGCCGGAAAAGTTGAAATGGTTGAGGTTGCTGTCCGGCCGGCTGTCGGCGTTGGTATCGACATTGTCGGTGGCAGTCGATCCGCCCGCCAGCAGCAGGTTGCCGCCATTGCTGATGGAGAAGGTGTCGCCGCCGCCTTTGCCGAACGCCACCAGCCCGGCCATCATCAGATCGTCGGGAATCGCGATGGTATCGGCGGACGAACTGCCGGCATAGGCATAGCCGGTCTTGTCGGCCCCCATGTTCTTGATCGGCACGACGCTGCTTAGGGATTGCGGACCGCTGCCATAGCTGAACGAGGAGCTGCTGGTGTAGTCGGTGATGACCTGGGACGACGAGAACAGAAATTCCTCGATGCCCGAATAGGTCATGACATCGGCCAAGGTTCCCGACAGCGTCGAATAGAAGAAGGCCTGGCCGGAATTGAGGGTCGCCTGGTCGGTGACGATCTTGACCCACATGTCGTCCATGCCGTCGATCGCCAGTTGGTCGGTGCCGTCACCGCCGCCGATACTGTCGGTGCCGCCGACGGTCGAGTTGGGGTCGTCGTGAATATAGAAACTGGTGTTCTCGCCCGCCGACCCGGTGACGGAATCGTTGCCCGCGGTCAGATTGATCTTTTGGGAAAAGGTGGTCGGATTTTCCACGTCCAATTGCGGCATGTTGGGGTCGTTGGCCAGCAGATTCTCGATAAACGCCTTCTCGGCCTGGTCGCTGACCGCCGCCAGGAAATCCTGGAATGTCTGGTTCTGATTTTCGGGCGCGAACTGCTCGGCGACGTCGCCGATTTCGGCCAACGGATTGAGCATGTCGGCGATGCTTTGACCGCCGCTCAAGAATCCCAGCGAGCCGAAGGCGTCGCCATACATGGCGCCCGGCTGGGTGAACACCCCGTAGATCGAGCCCGACACCCCGCCCGGCAGGTCGGTGGCCGACAGGAACAGATCGGCGGCGGCCTGCAATTCGGCCAGCGCTTCCTTGGCGGCTCCTTCCGGGATCAGCCCTTCCTTGACCGCTTCCTTGATCGCCTCTTCGGCGGCGGCCTGGCCTTCCTTGGCGGCCGCTTCCTTGGCGGCGGCGGCCTCGGTGCCGGTGGCGCCGGCGTTCGGGCCGCCCTCGGCCGGTCCCTGCTGGCCCTGCTGCTGTTGCTGCTGTTGGTTCTGCGGCGAGATCGGGTTCTGCCCCGGCGGCGGCGGTGCCGGGCGGGCCGAGATGGCGTCGCCGTACTGCGCCTGCACCTGGGCCTGTGTCAGCGTCACCGGCGGCGGCGGCGGCTGGGTGAAGCTGGTCAGTTGCATGCTTTGGAACGGCTGGCTCATCACCTGGGTACCGCCGGCGGTGGCGATCGAGATTTGGCCGGTGCCGGCGCCCTGGTCCAGCAGGGTGACGGTGTTGTTGCTGCCCTCGGCGGCGGCGAAGCCGGCCACCGTGGTCCCGCGCACGCCGATGGTCATCACCGGCGTCCTGACCTTCATGGCATCGGGCGCCGCCTTGGCCACCTCGCCCGAGACGAACGAGAAGGTGCCCTGCACCACCGAGACCTGGGAATGCGCCTCGTTGGGCCGGCCGGGATCGAACACCATGTCGTCCAGCACCATGCGGCCCTTGGCGCCCAGCGCGAAGGTCGAACTGTCGGCCAGGATCAGGCCGACCGCCCCCTTGTCGCCGGTTTCGATGACGTCGCCCTGGGCCAGCTTGGCGTTCAGGGCCAGCGGCTCGCGGGTGCCGTCGCCATGGCGTACGAAGGCCGGCCCGCTGACCTTGCTGACGATGCCGATATATTGCAGCGCCCCCATCGGATCGCCGGCCTGTGCGAACATGCCCGGCGCCAGCGGCCCGGCCAGGATCAAGGCCAGATCGGCGGGAATCTGAGCGCCCGAGGCAGTGGCCAGGCTGGGCGGATTCGGCTGTTCGTACCAGCCGGCCACCATCACCTGCTGGCCGTCCTCGCCCTTCAGGATCAGATCGTGACCCGAACGGACGAACTGGGCGGTCAACAAAAGATCGCCGCCGGGCACGATGACAGTCCCGCCCGAGTGGGCTTGGACAACCACCTGTGGCGTGATCTTCACCACGAGCTTCGGAACTGGCGACACCGCGTTCATCGGACCAATGCCCCCCTTCAGGCATCCAAGGCTCGACTAAGACTCCTGCCCTAATTATGCCACAAGTGCGGCTTCGACGCTAACCTCATCCTTTTTGGCAAGCCTGCTCGCTTTGCGCTTGACCCCTGCGGATTCGCGCGGTTGACTGCCTTTCAGGGAGCGTTCGAGGGGAACCGGTATGAGCGAGGACCATCTTGCCGGATTTGGGGCAGGCAACGCCGGATTCGGCAGCTTCGAGCTGGCCGCCGCCGAGGCCGCCCGCGCCACCGGCGACCTGGTCACCGCCCTGCATTGGTACGATTCGGTCCTGGCGCTGGACGCCGGCCATGTCGAGGCCCAGGTCGGCCGTTGCGGCGTGCTGCGCATCATGGGCAAAACGCGCGAGGCGATGACGGAACTGGCCCGCATCCTGGCGGTCCACCCCAAGAACTTGCCGGCCCGGTTGGAACTGGCGCTGACCCTGCAACGCATGGGCCGCAGCGACGAAGCCCGCACCACCTATGCCATGCTGGTCCGCGAACCCAATGCGCCGTCCGAGGCCTGGCACGGATTGGCCCTGGTCCTGCTGGCCGAGGGCAAGGAACAGGCCGCCGAGACGGCGCTGCGCCGCTCGCTGGCCCTGGCCCCCAACCGCATCGAAGGCCGCCAGCAACTGGCCGACCTGATCGCGCGCCGCCAGGACCTGGTCACCGCCGCCGATCTTTACCACGACATCCTGGCCATCGCCCCCGATTCCGCCGCCGCCCACGCCGGCCTGGGCCAGGCGCTGATCGGCATGGGCCGCATGGACGAGGCCCGCGATCAGTTGGAACGCGCCCTGGCGCTGGAATCCGAGAATTCCACCGCCCATCTGGGCCGCGCCCGCATGAATTTGCTGGAAGGCAACCTGGCCGCCGCCTGGGACGACATGGAATGGCGCTGGCGCCAGTCGCCGCGCCCGCGCCCGCAAGCCCCCGGCGAGCCATGGGGCGGCAACCACGAGGTGACCGGCCGCACCATCTTGCTGTGGAGCGAGCAGGGCATCGACGACACCTTGCAGATGCTGCGCTATGCCCAGATCTTCGCCGCCAAGGGCGCCCAGGTCGTCCTGGCCCTGCCCGAGCCGCTGGTCCCGCTGGGCAAGGGCGTCGCCGGTGTCGCCCGCACCCTGGCTTCGGGTAAGCCGCTGCCGCCCGATCTGCAGGTGGATTACAGCGTGTCGCTGGCCGACCTGCCGCGCCTGTTCGGCACCACCCTGACCAGCATTCCGCCCGCGCCCTATATCGAGGCGCCGGCCGGGCACCGTCCGCGCGTGTCGGCGCCGCCCGGCGCGGTGCTGAAGGTCGGCCTGGCCTGGGCCGGGCCGCGAGCCGCCTGGGCCGTTCCCTTCCCGCAGATGATGACCCTGATGGGCCATCCCGGAATCGCCATGTTTGGCCTGCAGCTCGGGACCCGCGCCGAGGATGCCCACCGCCTGGCCCACCCGACGCTGGTGCACGATTTGTCGCCCAGTATCGGCAATTACGCCGACATGGCCGGCCGCATCGCCGAGATGGACCTGATCATCACCGTCGACGGCAATGTCGCCCATCTGGCCGGCGCCATGGGAAAGCCCGTGTGGGTGATGCTGCCCTACGCGCCTGATTGGCGCTGGATGCTGCACCGCGACGATTCGCCGTGGTACCCGACGGCGCGCCTGTTCCGTCAGGAACGCGCGGGCGATTGGACCGGAATCATCACCCATCTGATGGTGGCCCTTGATGAACGGGTCGGCGCCGAGCACCAGCGCCGCCAGGCCGAGGCCCGCGGCCAGATGGGGCCGAAGGCGGCGACCCGGGCGTTCCTGTCGACCCATCTGAAGGCCGGCGACCTGTTCGTCGATATCGGCGCGGGCGACGGCACCCACAGCCTGGACGCCGCCTGCCATCCGGCCGGCGACATCCGCGTCCTGGCGATCGACGCCAAACCGTCCGATGCGGCCATCTTCAGCGACACCGTCGATCTGTCGGGACTGTCGGACCAGATCGAGGTGATGTGCCAAGTGGTCGGCGGTGGGCAGGGGCCGGCATTGGTGGCCGGGCGGCCGCGCGCCGGCCGCACGGTTTTCGCCCTGCCCCAGTGGGTGCGATCCGACAAGCGCTCCACCACGGTCGATGCGCTGATCGCCGACCGATCCGACCTGATCGCCGCCCGGCTGATCGTGCGCATCGGCGCCGCCGGTTCGGTGGACGATATCGTTTCCGGCATGAGCGGATCGCTGGCCAGCGGCAGCATCGCCATCCTGGTGTTCGAAAATCGCGAGGGGATCGCGGCGCCGCAGGTGCTGGCCGATTTCGGCTATCAACTCTTCTGCTTCCCGTCCGAGATCGCCGCCGGCCGGCTGGTGCCGTTCGACGGGCGCCCCGGCATCGTGCTGGCCCTGGCCGCCGGCCAGAAGCCGGCCACCGAATATGGCGACGCCAACGACCCGACCTCTCCGGCGGCGATGTCGCGGGCCTCGGCCCAGGCCGCCGAGCTGGCCGGCTGGGGCGTCAACGAGCTGAATGCCGGCCGCCCCAACGCCGCCGGCGAGATGTTCGCCAAGGCGCTGGCCCAGGACCCCGGCAATGTCGAGGCCAACGCCAATCTGGGCGGACTGCTGCGGCGCATCGGCCGCGCCGAAGCCGCCGCCGCTTGTTGGCGCCGCGCCCTGAAGGCCGGCGGCGGCCCGGTGATCCGCGCCAATCTGGCCAACGTGCTGCGCGAGATGGGCCATGCCGCCACCGCCGAGGCGATGTTCCTGAAGGTGCTGGCCGACGATCCGGCCAACCCGCGCACCCTTTATGCCTTCGCCATGCTGCTGCGCGAGCAGGGCCGCGCCAAGGAATCATTGGCCACCCTGGAACGGGTCGCCGCCGCCGATTCCTCGCTGCTGAAGCCGCACGACCTGGCCGTCGGCCTGCTGAAGGCCGGCAATCTGGCGCGCGGCATGGCCGAGATGGTCAATCGACGGCCGGTGCCCCTGCCCCAGCATACCGCGCCGGAATGGGATGGCAGCCGCCTGGAAGCGCGCACCATCCTGGTCCGCGACGAAGGCGATGCCATCGACACCATTCAGTTGGCCCGCTATCTGCCGATGGTGGCGCGCGAGGGCGGCCTGGTCACCGTCGAATGCGTCCCCGAACTGGCCCGTCTGCTGTCCGGCGTCGCCGGGGTCGAGCAGGTGGTGCCGCGCGGCGAGCCGCTGCCCGCCGTCGATTGCGCCGTCCGCCTGCTGGATGTGCCGCGCCTGCTGGGCACCACGTCGCGCACCACGCCGATCCGCGACGTGCCCTATCTGCGATTGCCCGACGACGTGCCGGCCTTCCGCTTTCCCGACGACGGCCGCCTGCGGGTCGGCGTCGCCTGGTCCGGGCGCCCCAATTCGCGGCAGGTGCCGTTGTCGGCGCTGCTGCGGCTGGCCGCCGACCCGACGGTCAATCTGATCAGCCTGCAACGCCCGCCGGAAGCCGATCAGCTGGTCCAAAGCGGGTACCGCACTTTCTTCGAAGACATGGGCAGCCGGTGCGCCGACCTGGCCGAATCGGCCGGCATCATCGCCGGGCTCGACCTGGTCCTGGCCGGCGACACCGCCGAGGCCCACATCGCCGGCGCCCTGGGCAAGACCGTGTGGGTGATGCTGCCGCTGGGCAATGACTGGCGCTGGGTCGATGGCCGCGACGACAGCGTGTGGTATCCGACCATGCGGGTGTTCCGCCAAAGCCAGGACGGCACCTGGGATCGCGCCATCCAGCGCGTGTCGGAAGCCCTGGCGGCGATGGCCGCCGGCAAGCTGGGCCGGCGCAGCTAAAGTCTGTCTGAGTTTGGTGGAACGGGATTTTTATCTCGCCACCCTCGGGCTTGACCCGAGGGTCCACGCGCTGGGGCGCAAAAATCATTTGAAACAATGGAATGGGCGGAGCCACGTGGATGCCCGCGTCAAGCGCGGGCATGACCGGTGGAGGAAGCGTGCTTCGGCTTACTCTACCCCACAAACGATAACGCCCTGCCTGTCCGAGCGCCCGGGGAGAGGGGCGGCGCTCAAGGACAAACAGGGCGTGTCGAAATTCTGCCCGGGACCGTATCGGATTACCCGGGTTCAGGCGCTCAGTGCTTCGGCTTCCACTGATTGACGAAATAGGGAACCTCGTCCTCGGACAGTCCCAGATCCTTCAATTCGCGGTGATCCAGGCCGGCCATCTCGGATTGCAGACGATTGCGGGCGATACGGTCCTGCACCGGACGGACGACGGTGTCTTCCAGGAAAGACACGGCCTGCTGCCACAGAGAGGTCGCCGGACGGCGGGGAACAGGGCTCGGCCCGCAGACCGGATTGGGGGCACAAGGCCCGAAGGCGGGGGACAGGGACATCGGCGGCTCCATCGAGCAGGGTTTGAATGCTTGTAAGAAGCATATGGTTTGGCAACGCCGAACAACAAGATACATTTTTGCATGACTGCAGGCGTTTTTTGCATCACTTCCACACCCCCTTCCCCGCCACGCATTTGCCGGCTACCCTGGCCGCCCTCGACCGCCCCCCCAAGGAGACCAAGATGGCCGCCAATCCGGAAACCCGCCTGACCGAGCTGGGGATCACCCTGCCGGTTCCCGCCGCCGCCGTGGCCAATTACGTGCCGTCGGTGCTGACCGGATCGTTGCTGTTCGTGTCGGGCCAGCTGCCGCTGGAAAACGGCAAGGCAGCGGTGGTCGGCCGATTGGGCGACAATGTCACCATCGAGGATGGCGTTCGCGCCGCCCGCCTGTGCGGGCTGAATCTGTTGGCCCAGGCGCGCGCTGCCTGCGACGGCGACCTGAACCGGGTCAAGCGGCTGGTGCGCATGACAGCCTTTGTCGCCGGCACGCCGGACTTCTTCGACCAGCCCAAGGTGGTCAACGGAGCGTCGGATTTGATGGTCGAGGTGCTGGGCGAGGCCGGCCGCCATGCCCGCGTCGCCGTGGGCGTCGCCGCCCTGCCACTTAACGTCGCCGTCGAGATCGAGGCGATCTTCGAGATCGCCTGAAGATCGGATCAGCTGGCGGCGATGGCCTGTTCGGGAAGGTCGCCGCCGGCAATCAGCTTGTCACCGTCGCCGACGACCCGGTCCTTGCCGGTCTGCTTGGCCATATACATGCGATGGTCGGCCTTTTCGACCAGTTCCTGCCATTGCTGGCAATCGTCGGCCGTGCGCTCGGCCACGCCGATCGAGGCGGTGACCGGGTTGCCGTCGGGACGCACGCCCAACCCGGCCTCGCGCAGGCGCAGCATGGCGATGCGGGCCCCTTCGGGATCGGTGTTGGGCATCAGGGCCAGGAATTCCTCGCCGCCCCAGCGGATCAGCACGTCGCCGCGCCGCAGCACCTTGCGAAGCGCAGCCGAGGCCGCCCGCAAGGTGTTATCCCCCTCTTCGTGGCCATAGCGGTCGTTGATCGACTTGAAATTGTCCAGATCGACGAAGGCCAGCGAGAATGGCGTCTTCGAGCGCATCGAGGTCAGGAATTGCTGGACCAGCATCTCCTCGCCGACGCGGCGGTTATAGGCGCGGGTCAGGCCATCGTGCGAGGATTGGTCGACCAGCTGGCTCATGAAATGCAACTGGCTCATGCCGGCCAGGGTCGCCACCACCGCCAGCAGCAGCAGCAGCCACTGCGCCCCCAGGTGCGAGGCGAACGGCAGCAACTGGTAGCCCAGGATGCCGGTCAGCAGATAGGCCAACAGCAAGGGCAGCGACAGCAGCGCACCCTCGATGGCGGTGATGGGGAACACCGCCAGCCCGGCCACCATGACGAAGGGCAGGAAGGCGTAGCCAGCCGCCACCACCTGCTGGGCCGGATCGGAAATGGCGAACTGAGCCAACAGCGGATGGCTGATCAGGAAGAACACCGTCGGGATCGACAACAGCCAGATCAGGCCCCAGCGGGCCACCGCCACGCTGTCGGCACCGCGATAGGCCAGGCACAGCAAGATGAAGGCGATCGAGGCCAGCACGCGCAGCGCCGCCAGATACATCGACAACGCTGTCTCGAAAATGAACAGATCGACGGGGATCCACAGGGGCGTCAGCACGGCGAAAACCGCAGAAACCAACCGCACACGCGACAGGATCAGCAGCGAGCGGCGGCGCTGGACGAAGGCCGACTGGCGCGTGGGGATAAACAGATCGAAGATTTCCGCCAGCGTCATCCCAGAGAAGACGATGGACAACACCCTGCCGATCAACACCTTGACCATGTTCACTTGGCGGTATCCTTTTGCCCCCGTGACCACCAGTTCCATCGAACGGTACTTGGTCCATCTCGCACATGCAAGGCCTTTGCACACAAGGCCTTGCGCCGTTGCGACACGGCCATTGCGTTTGCGACAATAATTCGGTATCAAAATACCGAAATGGGGCGAAGACCCCGAGGGAGGTTCGACCGTCACCATGCATGCACGCCACAAGGACGCCCAGGCGCTGGCCGAACAGGTCGGGAGGGCCATCATGGCCAACGATCCCAGCTCGCATTTCCTGGGGGTGACCCTGGACGAGATCAGGCCCGGCTATGCCCGCATGTCGATGCGGGTGACCAAGGACATGCTGAACGGGCTGGGCATCTGTCATGGCGGCTTCACCTATAAGCTGGCCGACGACGCCTTCGCCTATGCCTGCAATTCCTATAACCGCCACGCGGTGGCCTTGGCCTGCACCATCACCTATCCGGCGGCGGCGAAGGAAGGCGACCTGTTGACCGCCGAATGCGTCGAAACCCACCGCAAGGGCCGCAACGGCACCTACGACGTCACCGTCAGCCGTCCCGACGGCGAGGTGGTGGCGCTGTTTCGCGGCCATTGCCGGGTGATCGACGGCCACCACATCCCCGAGGAAGCCCATCCATGACCGACGCCCTGATCTGCGCCGTCAAGCGCACCCCCATCGGCCGCTTCGGCGGCGTGCTGGCCGGCATGCGCACCGACGATCTGGCCGCCCATCCGATCAAGGCGCTGATGGAAAGCCATCCGTCGATCGACTGGCGCGATCTGGACGAGGTGGTGCTGGGCTGCGCCAACCAGGCCGGCGAGGACAACCGCAACGTCGCCCGCATGGCGGTGCTGCTGTCGGGCCTGCCGGTCGAGGTGGCGGCGACCACCATGAACCGGCTGTGCGGGTCCGGCATGGACGCGGTAGCCCTTGCCGCCCGCGCCATCCGCCTGGGCGAGGCCGATCTGATGATCGCCGGCGGCGTCGAAAGCATGAGCCGCGCACCCTTCGTCATGCCCAAGGCGGAAAGCGCCTTCTCGCGCGAGACCGCCATCTACGACACCACCATCGGCTGGCGCTTCGTCAACAAGGCGATCGAGGCCCAATACGGCATCGATTCGATGCCCGAGACCGCCGAGAATTTGGCCGAGGAATTGTCCATCAGCCGCGACGACCAGGATGCCTTTGCGTGGCGCAGCCAGGACCGCGCCGCCAAGGCGCAAGCGTCGGGCCGGTTCGGGCTGGAAATCGCCCCCGTCACCCTGCCCGCCCGCAAGGGCGATCCGGTGGTGGTTGAACGTGACGAGCACCCCAGAGCCACCTCCATCGAGGCCCTGGCCAAGCTGAAGGCGCCGTTCAGGAAGGGCGGTTCCGTCACCGCCGGCAATGCCTCGGGCGTCAATGACGGGGCCTGTGCCCTGCTGATCGCCAGCCCGCGCGCGGCGGAAAAATACGGCCTGACCCCGCTGGCCCGCATCAAGGGCTTCGCCTCGGCCGGCTGCCCGCCGCGCATCATGGGCATCGGCCCGGTGCCGGCCACCCGCAAGCTGCTGGACCGCCACGATCTGACCGTCGCCAATATCGATCTGTGGGAAATGAACGAGGCCTTCGCCGCCCAGGTGCTGGCCTGCGCCCGCGCCCTGGGCCTGCCCGACGATGCTGGACACGTCAACCCCAATGGCGGCGCCATCGCCCTGGGCCATCCGCTGGGCATGACCGGCGCCCGCATCGCCGGCAGTGCCGCCATCGAGCTCGCCCGCTCGGGCGCCAAGATGGCCGTCGCCACCATGTGCGTCGGCGTCGGCCAGGGCGTATCGCTTTTGCTGGAACGCACCTGACTTCATGACATTCGGCGGCCGATCCCCGCGCCAAGACGGGGGCCGCATCCAAAAAGAGGGAGGATCCATTGAACGCCGTCAGCACCCGCCGCAACCCGCCGCCCCGCGACATCCTGGACCCGATCGAGATCGCCAGCCGCGACGAGATCGCCGCCCTGCAGCTCAAGCGCCTGCAATGGTCGCTGAAGCACGCCTATGACAATGTCGGCCACTTCCGCGCCAAGTGCCAGGCCAAGGGGGTACACCCCGACGATGTCCGCGAGCTGAAGGACCTGGCCCGCTTCCCCTTCACCACCAAGGACGATCTGCGCCAGACCTATCCCTTCGGCATGTTCGCCGTGCCGCAGGATCAGGTGGTGCGGGTCCATGCCAGTTCCGGCACCACCGGCAAGCCGACCGTGGTCGGCTATACCGCCAACGACATTTCCATGTGGGCCGACGTCATGGCCCGCTCGATCCGGGCGTCGGGCGGGCGCAGGGGCGACAAGTGCCACATCTCGTATGGCTATGGCCTGTTCACCGGCGGCCTGGGCGCCCATTACGGCGCCGAGCGCCTGGGCTGCATGGTCATCCCGATGTCGGGCGGCCAGACCGAGAAGCAGGTCCAGCTGATCCAGGATTTCAGCCCGCGCATCATCATGGTGACGCCCAGCTACATGCTGGCCATCGCCGACGAGATGGACCGCCAGGGCATCGACACCAAGACCTGCCCGATCGAGATCGGCATCTTCGGCGCCGAGCCGTGGACCGGCGCGATGCGCGAGGAAATCGAGGCCCGCATGGGCATCGACGCCGTCGATATCTATGGCCTGTCGGAAGTGATCGGGCCGGGTGTGGCCTGCGAATGCATCGAGACCAAGGACGGCCTGCACATCTGGGAAGACCATTTCTACCCCGAGATCATCGACCCGCAAACCGGCGAGGTTCTGCCCGACGGCGAGATGGGCGAGCTGGTGTTCACCAGCCTGAGCAAGGAAGCTTTGCCGATCATCCGCTACCGCACCCGCGACCTGACCCGTCTGGTGCCGGGCACGGCGCGGTCTTTCCGCCGCATCGAAAAGATCACCGGCCGCTCCGACGACATGATGATCATCAGGGGCGTCAACGTCTTCCCGACCCAGATCGAGGAACTGATCTTGAAGGATTACCGCTTAGCACCCCATTACCAGCTGGAAATTTCCCGCGACAACCACCTGGACAGCCTGGCGGTCAATGTCGAGATGCGATCCGACCAGCCTTATGACGATGATGCGGCCAAGGCGGCGGCCAAGGATCTGGTCCATCACATCAAGTCGTATATCGGCATCTCGACCAAGGTCAACGTGGTGGCCCCCGACAGCATCGAACGCTCGATGGGCAAGGCCAAGCGGATCATCGACAAGCGGCCGAAGTCGTAAGGATTGAGGAAACACGGATGACACGGATGCGCCGCTTTGCGGCGCCACGGATAATCACGGATATCGGCTAAGCCCCTCGGGCCGAGGCGACCATCCGTGTTCATCCGTGGCCGCGCAAACGGCATCCGTGTCGTCCGTGTTTTGAATTTCCTGGACGGCGGACGGCGCCGAGGACGTCGAGTTCTGTGATTACCACGCATGAGGTGCGCCATGACCATTCGCCGTGATGACCTGGAATCGGGGCGGATCGACCTGTCGGAGGTGGCCGACCCGAATGCCGCTCGCCTGCCCCCCGTGCATCCGGGCGATGTGTTGCGCCATGAGTATCTGGAGCCCGCCGGCATGTCGGTCTATCGCCTTGCCGAACAACTGCGCGTGCCCCGGTCGCGCATGAACGAGATCGTCCAGGGGCGCCGTTCGGTGACGGCCGAGACCGCCTTGCGCCTGGCCCGCCTGTTCGAGACCAGCGCCGATTTCTGGCTGGGCCTCCAGGCCGCCTATGACCTGGAAACCACCCGGCTCGCCCTGGGGGAGAAGATCAACGCCGAAGTGCGGCCCCATGCGGCGTGATGGGGGTCGGTGGCCGAGCCAGCGGCATCGGAATGTATCGCATCGGTGCGAGTGCGATTGATTCGATGCACTGTCACCGTAATCCGATGCACTGTCACCGTAATCCGCGCTTGGGAGCGATGCTTTTATTCGCGAGATCGAAGAACTGTCCCATCGCTCCCTCAAACCAGCAAAACCAGGGCCAAAGCCGAAGACAAAAGATGCAGGCAAACAAATTAAACTAATTTAGTGCACTGTCACCGCAACTAATTTAGTGCACTGTCACCGCAACCTTGGCGCCATGGGGCAGCGGTTGGCTAGGTTGAAATATACAGCGCGGTTTTCAACGCGCTAACAAGCTGGCTCACAGATTCCGTCTCGTCACAATCCCCATCTGGTGAAAGCAATCGGCGCCTGAGCAACCGGTTATCAACATCTGGTTTGGAATGCCCCGAGGTGCCGCTGAAGGTATGCCTTAGGACCGTTGCGTAACACGCTGATATGCAGCCATTACGGCTGCTATGCATCGCGGGCTTGCTATAAGGAGCAGGCCCTATCTGCGCACTGCTCGCTGGAATTGCAGGCCGGGCATGCACAAATGAGCGGCACTTTCGGTTGACCAGCTAGGCCCGGCCTCATACTTTCGTTTCGGTAGACGATACGAAAGGAGGGGGAAATATGTTGTCAATCTGTGAAAACGTGCTGGAGCTTTCACGCCAATTCGCAAAAAACGGGATGCGGGCAATGTCGGAAATGGTGGACGCCTGCCGCTCCGATAGTTGTGGGAATTGCCGCGAGTTTGGCGGCTGCTTTTTCCGACCACGTGCGAGCACGCCGGCCGGTTCCGATCACGCCACCGTGACTGATGACATCGGCTCCCGAACGACCCTTTCGGACGGCGACGATTTCATGTTGGTGCATGGCGGTGCCAGCCACCGCCGCGACGATATCGAACTGTTCCACCCGATAGGTAGCAACTGCGGGGGGGGGGCTCCAATGCGGCCCACTCCTCCAGCCAATGGAGGAGACCGGAAATGTTTGCAGCATGTAAATCAATAGCGGCTTTGGTACAGCATCTGATGTTTTCAGGAGACCGCCGTGGCGCGAAAGCGATCATCAAGGGTCTCATTGGACACTGCGAGAGCTGTTCAGTTCGAACAGGATCTTGCGATCCGACCGTTCGGGGCGCCATGGGCTGCCGACCGGTAGTCAGCAACGTTCAAGATTTCATCCGAGAACTGTGCGGCACGCTAGAGGCCGTATCTGCGGAAGCCAGGCAGTTTGGGATCATCCCTGATTTCATCATTCGGCATCCCAAAACCGCCAGCGATGTCGTTAGGTTGGAAGTGGATTTCCGCGCCCAGTCGGTTCCCAGGCTTCCGCCCGCCAGTGCGGGCCGGGTTTATGACCGGGCATTTTCTTCTTCGCAGCAGGCCGAGGCTCCGCCGCAAGGCGTGGCTTCGCAGCGGTGGTTGGCCGATGTTCTTAGAAACGGCTCTCGTTCTGGTACCGTTAGGAGATGAAAATGGCCGACTGGGATACCTCGGCCGTCCATACGGCCCGGGGGACGACATGGATTGGAGGAAGCTGCTATGGAGATGCCTGAGAACGAAAGCCGGCGCCTCGCCGCACTTGATTCCTATCGCATCCTCGATACTGAGTTCGAGGATAGTTTTGACCGCATCGCCCGCGTCGCGGCGAGGCTGTTCGATGTTCCCATCGCGCTGATCACCTTGATTGACGCTAAGCGCCAGTGGTTCAAGGCGGCCGTCGGCGTGGATATCCGGGAAACCCCGCGGGACGAATCGTTTTGCACCTGCGCGATCCTCGAACCCGAAATTCTCGAAGTGCTGGACCCCACCCATGATCCTCGGTTTTGTGACAGTTTGCTGGTGACGGGGCCGCCAAATATTGCCTTCTACGCCGGAGCCCCGATAATCACCCCCGACGGGTTTTCCCTAGGAACGGTGTGTGTGATTGATAGGAGCGTCAGGCCCCCGCTCGACCAGGCGGGCAAACTGGCTTTGAAGGACCTCGCCGAAATCGTCGTCGATCTGCTGGAATGGCGCAAGGCACGATTTCTTGCATCTAAAAACTCCGACATTGCTTTGGTATTGGCCAAGACCTGCTCCCATTTCATGCCGCGCCACGTGAAGGCGGAACCATGATGCTTCCGAGTGGCGGGACACGAATGGAATGGCTCATGGAGGGCAGCGCGTTGTTTGTTAGCTAAACAACGCGCTGCCCTCTCATGGGCACGCACCGGCGTTCGCGGCGGCGCCAATCCGTCTCACGAATTAGAGGTTTGCCCCGACGATTGCGGGTTCTTCTCGGGATTACGGTGGGATTACGGTGATAGTAAATTCAATCAACACCCATCGTGTACTCGGTGAAACCGAGGTCGGAGTGGCACGAGGGAGCCCAATACATCTGCCCACATCCTAGACCGAGTGCGGCTTCCAGACAGCACCCCGTCAAGTTGCACCATGACCTCCCACGCTGGTGCACCGAGCGGTACGTTGCTCGTGGTCATTCTTCTGCCCCTGTGGACGGCATCACCATGTTTGGGCTACAATGTAGCTCGAGATTTGGAGTTCCCCCACCATGAACAAAGTCGTCCGCGCCCGCATCGACGAACATGTGAAGGACGAAGCCGCACTGGTGCTGTCGTCGATCGGACTGACCGTGTCCGACGCCTTCCGCATGATGATGGTGCGCATCGCCACCGAGAAGCGGCTGCCGTTCGAGCCGCTGGTTCCCAATGCCGAAACCATCGCCGCGATGGAAGCCGCCCGGCGCGGCGACGTGGTCCGGGTCGGCGGTGTCAAGGATCTGATGGCGGATCTGAATGCGGACGATTAACCGCACCGGCCAGTTCAAGCGGGACTACAAGCGTGAAAAGAAGGGGCGGCATCGGGAAACTCTCGACGCCGATCTTGTCGAGGTCGTCTCGAAGCTGGTGGCCGACAAACCCCTGGCGGAGCGACATCATGACCATGCCCTGACCGGGAACTGGAAGGATCATCGCGACTGCCATATCAAGCCCGACCTGATCCTCATCTACCGCCTCCCTGATGAGGAGACACTCGATCTGGTGCGCCTGGGCTCCCACAGCGAACTCGGCCTATAGCATCTAACCGACACGCCCCCCGTTACCATCCGTTACCGATCCCCGATTGACGGCGGGCGGCCGTTGAGGGATTGATCAGAGCATGCAGATCTCTCGCCCAGCCCTTATCGCCCTTGCCCTTGCCGCCGTCGCTGGCGGCGGCTGGCTGCTGTCGTCGAAGTCGGACCAAAGCACCCCGCCCAAGGCCGAATCCCGCCCGATGCCGGTGGTGACCCGCGCCGTCGAGGCCAAGCCGATGCCAGTGCGCGTTTCCGCCGTCGGCAATGTCCAGCCGCTGTCGGTGGTGCCGGTCCGCCCGCGCGCCGAGGGCGAGGTCATCAAGGTCCATATCCAGGAAGGCCAGGAAGTGCTGGCCGGCGATATCCTGTTCACCCTGGATGCCCGCCCGGCCGAGGCCGCGCGCCGTCAGGCCGAGGCCAATCTGGCCCGCGACCGCGCCCAGTTGGATCGCGCCAAGGCCGATCTCGCCCGCTATGCCAAGCTGTTGGAAACCGGCTCGGCGACCCGGCAAAAGGTCGAGCAGGCCACCGCTGACGTCGCCGTGCTGGAAGCGGCCATCAAGTCCGACCAGGCAGCCATCGACAATGCCCGCCTGACCATCGATTATTCGGCCATCAAGGCCCTGGTACCGGGCCGGACCGGGGTGGTCAACGCCAAGCTGGGCAGCCTGGCCAAGCCCAGCGACAGCCAATCCATGGTCACCATCACCCAGTTGCGGCCGATCCGGGTGTCGTTCGCGGTGGCCGAATCGGTGCTGCCGCGCATCCGAAGCGCCATGGCCCAGGGCGAATTGCCGGTCAAGGTGACCAGCGCCGCCGATCCCGGCTTGGCCGCCACCGGGGCGCTGACCTTCATCGATTCCGCCATCGACACCCAGACCGGTACCATCGGCCTGAAGGCCACCTTCGCCAACGACGACACCCGCCTGTGGCCGGGCCAGTTCGTCAATGTCAGCCTGACGCTGGGCACGGAAGAAGCCGCCCTGGTGGTCCCGGCCGAATCGGTGCAGACCGGCCAGATCGGCACCTATGTCTATGTGGTCACGCCGGAAAGCATCGCCGAAATCCGCCCGGTCACCGTCGATCGCGTCCTCGACGGCCTGGCGGTGATCGCCAAGGGAGTGGGCGCCGGCGACAAGGTGGTGATCGAGGGCCAGATGCGCCTGGGCAACGGCGTCAAGGTGGTCGAGCGCACCGCCGGGGCGCCGCAATGAACCTGTCGGCCGCCTTCATCGCCAGGCCGGTCGCCACGCTTTTGCTGACGCTGGTCCTGGTGTTCGCAGGCCTTGTCGGCTGGCAGCAATTGCCGGTGGCGGCGCTGCCCAACGTCGATTTCCCCACCATCAACGTCTCGGCCAATCTGGCCGGTGCCAGCCCCGAGACCATGGCCTCGTCGGTGGCCTCGCCGCTCGAGCGCGAGTTCTCGACCATCGCCGGGGTCGAGACCATCACCTCGTCCTCGGGCCAGGGCACCACCTCGATCACGCTGCAATTCAACATCGACCGCAACATCGACGCCGCCGCCCAGGACGTCCAGTCGGCCATCACCCGCGCGCTACGCCGGCTGCCGGAAGAAATGACGGTGCCGCCGTCCTTCCGGAAGGTCAATCCGTCCGACACCCCGGTCGTGCTGATGGCGCTGTCCTCGGCCACCCTGCCCCTGTCGCAGTTGGACGAATACGCCCAGACCATCCTGAGCCCCCGCGTCTCTCGGCTTTCCGGCGTCGCCCAGGTGCTGATCTATGGCAGCCAGAAATATGCCGTGCGGGTCCAGGTCGATCCCGATGCCCTGTCGTCTCGCAATATCGGCATCGACGAGTTGCAGGGCGCGGTCAAGTCGGCCAACTCGATCTCGCCCTTGGGCGTGCTGAACGGGCCGCGCCAGCAATTGGTGCTGCAATCCAATCCGCAATTGCCCAACGCGGCGGCCTTCGCCGAGCTGGTGGTGGCCTGGCGCGATGGCGCCCCGGTGCGGCTGAAAGATGTCGCCACCGTGTCGGATTCGGTCGAGAACAACCGCACCGCCAGCTGGTTCAACGGCACCCGCGCCATTGTGGTGGCGGTCCAGCGCCAGCCCGACGCCAACACCGTGTCGGTGGTCAACGATGTCCGCGCCCTGTTGCCGCTGGTCCAGGCCAGCCTGCCGGCCAGCGTCAAGATCGACGTGATGAACGACCGGTCCAAACCGATCCGCGCCGCCATCGCCGACGTGCAATTCACCTTCGGCCTGACGGTGGCGCTGGTGGTGATGGTGATCTTCCTGTTCCTGCGCCGGGTGTCGGCCACCCTGATCCCGGCGGTGGCCATGCCGGTGTCGCTGATCGCCACCCTGGGGGCCATGCATCTGTTGGGCTTCTCGCTCAACAACATCTCGCTTTTGGGCCTGACCCTGGCGGTGGGGCTGGTGGTCGACGACGCCATCGTCATGCTGGAAAACATCCAGCGCCACGTCGATGCCGGCATGAAACCGCTGGAGGCGGCGCTGCTGGGCTCGCGCGAGATCGGCTTCACCATCGTCTCGATCACCGTGTCCTTGATCGCGGTGTTCATCCCGATCCTGCTGATGGGCGGGGTCATCGGCAAGATGTTCCACGAATTCGCCGTGGTGGTCAGCCTGGCCATCGTGATTTCCGCCTTCGTGTCGCTGACTCTGACCCCGGTGATGTGCGCCCGCTGGCTGCGCCCCGAGCATGATTCCACGGCCGGCCCGGTCGAGCGGGCCTTGGAGAAGGGCTTCGAGCGCCTGGCCGAAAGCTATCGCGTCAGCCTGGATTGGGTGCTGGTCCATCGCGGCTCGATGCTGGTGGCGACGCTCGTGACCATCGTCGGCACGGTGGTCCTGTTCCGCGAGATCCCCAAGGGCTTCTTCCCCACCGAGGATATCGGCCAGATCTTCATCCAGACCGAGGCGGCGCAAGATATCAGCTTCAATGCCATGGCCGAGCAGCAGCAGAAGGTGATGGCCATCATCCAGGCTGATCCCAACATCGCCACCGTCACCTCGGCGATGGGGGTGTCGGGCCTGTCCAACGCGGTCAATTCGGGCCGCATGTTCATCAATCTGGTGCCCCGCGACCAGCGCGGCCCGGTGACCGAGGTCATCGCCGCCTTGCGCAAGAAGGTGTCGGGCATCCCCGGCATCAACGTCTTCATCGTGCCGGTCCAGACCCTGAATCTGGGCGGCCGGTCGTCGAAATCGCAATATCAGTACACCCTGGAGGGCATCGACCAGGCCGAGCTTTACGCCTTCGCCGAACGGCTGGAAGATCGCCTGAAGCGCGAGCCGCTGATCCAGGACGTCACCAGCGACCTGTTGATCAAAAGCGCCCAGGCGCTGGTCGATGTCGATCGCGACAAGGCCGCCGCGCTGGGGATCAAGCTTGATGCGGTCCGCTCGGCGCTTTATTCGGCCTATGGCACCCGCGAGGTATCGACCATCTATGCCTCGGCCAACGATTATGCCGTGGTGATGGAACTTGATCCCCGCTTCCAGACCGACATGGCGGCGCTGGCCAAGCTGAAGATCCGCTCGGCCAACGGGCCGCTGGTGCCGCTGGACGCGGTGGCGACAATCCGCCGCACCGTCGGGCCGCTGACCGTCAACCACCAATCGCAGTTGCCCGCCGTCACCATCGCCTTCAACCTGGCCGGCGACACCGCCCTGGGCGCCGCCACCGCCCGCATCCGCGCCATCGAGACCGAGATGGGCATGCTGTCCGGCATCACCTCGAACTTCGCCGGCACCGCCAAGGTGTTCCAGGAATCTTTAAGGAACCAGGGCTTGCTGCTGCTGGCCGCCGTGGTGGTGATCTATGTGGTGCTGGGCATCTTGTACGAAAGCCTGATCCACCCGGTGACCATCCTGTCGGGCCTGCCGGCGGCGGCCGTCGGCGCGCTGGCCACCTTGCTGGCCTCCAAGATGGAACTGTCGGTGATCGCCATCATCGGCATCTTGATGCTGATCGGCATCGTCAAGAAGAACGCCATCATGATGATCGACTTCGCCCTGGAGGCCACCCGCCACCAGGGCCTAAGCCCCGATCAGGCGATCCGCCAGGCCTGCCTGTTGCGCTTTCGCCCGATCATGATGACCACCATGGCGGCGATCATGGGCACGCTGCCCATCGCCCTGGGTCACGGCGCGGCGGCCGAGCTGCGCCAGCCCCTGGGCCTGTCGGTGGTGGGCGGGCTGGTGGTCAGCCAGGTGCTGACCCTTTACATCACCCCGGTCCTGTATCTGTGGTTCGAACGGGCCCGGGCGATGGTCGTCAAGGCGGCCTGAACTTTCACCAAAACGCCACGGGAAAACCGCAATCGGCTGGCTTACTCTGCCCGCCAACAGGAGAGGACAGATGTACGACCACGACGACGAATTCCACCATTGCCCGCAATGCCAGCGCCGCACCCGCCACCGGGTCAGCCGGGGCGAACGCAAGCTGGCCGACGCGTTGTGGTGCCAGACCTGCTATCACGTCCACATGCGCGCCCAGACCGAGGCCGCCCGCCCCCGTCCCCCGCATCGTCAGGCCGAGCGCGCGGCTTGACCCAGGCCTGCTGGCCCGGCACCATCGGCGCATGGATTTCGACACCTGGCTGATCTATCTGGCCGCCGCCATCGGCCTGTCGCTGTCGCCCGGCCCCAACAGCCTGCTGGCGCTGACCCACGGCGCCCTTTACGGCCACGCCCGCGCGCTGTGGACGGTGGCCGGCGGCGCCTTGGGCTTCATCATCGTCATCGCCGCCTCGATGTTCGGCATCGGGGCATTGCTGCAGGCCTCGGCCCATTGGCTGGTGGCGCTGAAATGGATCGGCGGCGCCTATCTGGTGTGGCTGGGCATCGGCGTATGGCGAGCCCCGCCGATCGGGCTTGACCTGCCGGCGGCGGCAAGCGCCGTGACGGCCGTCACCTTGTTCCGCCAGGGCGCCTCGTCGGCGCTCAGCAATCCCAAGGTGCTGCTGTTCTTCGGCGCCTTCGTGTCGCAATTCATCGACCCGGACCGGCCGCTGGTGCCGCAATTCATCATCATGGCCGGCACCTTTGCTGTGACCGAAACCGCCACCGAATGGGGTCTGGCCGCCAGCGCCCACAAGGTCCGCCAATGGCTGGCCCGGGTGGGGCGACGCTTCAACCACGCCTGCGGCGGCCTGTTCGTGGCGATCGGGGTGGCGTTGCCGCTTCGGGGGTGATGGGACCGTCCGGTCCGAACGCGGTCAGATTACAGGTGCAACCCCACATCCATGCGCCGATGCAGGATGCGGATGACGATAAGTCCGGTCTCGGCGATCCGGTAGTAGAGCATGTGGGAACCGACCGGATACTTGAACATGCCGGCCCGGACCTCGGCGGCGCGCCCGCTTTTTCGGCCCGACGCCAGGTCGCGAAACGCCTCGACAAGGGCGGTGTGGTAACGATCGGCCTGTTCCAACGACCATGTCTTGAAGGAATAAAGCCAGATTTCCTCGAGGTCTGCTTCGGCACGCGGAGTAAGACGGACGCCGCCCCCCTTAGCCGGCATACTTGGCCCGCATGCGCGTCAAGAACGCTTCGTCATCGAACGGAACCGGCGGGCCGGATTCCTCGCCCGCGACAAGGGCGTCCTGCAGGGCCTTCACTTTGACCTCGTGTTCCTCGAGCAGGCGCAAGGCAGCCCGCACCACGTCGCTGGCCGAGCCGTAACGACCGGTCTGGACCTGCGCGTCGATGAATTGGGCGAAATGATCGCCCAGCGAAACCGAGGTATTGCGAGCCATGACCTCTCTCCTTGATGGGTACCAATATATACCATATTTTGGTAATAATGCGAATCGCCATCGTGGTGACATCAAAGCACCCAGGAGGCCATTCCATGGACCAACGCATCAGCCTGATCACCCTGGCCGTCGCCGATGTCGGCCGTTCGACCGCGTTCTATCAGGCGCTGGGGTGGAAGCGTTGGACCGGCATCGACACGCCGAACATCAGCTTCTTCCAGTGCGGCCCGTTGGTGGTGGCGCTTTATTCCGCCGCAGCCCTGGCCGCCGATACCGGCCTGGATGCCCCCCGCCCCGGCGGCATCACCCTGGCCGTCAACATGCGCAGCAAGGACGAGGTCACCGCCACCCTGGACCATGCGGTATCCGTCGGCGCGAGCCTGCTGAAGCCGGCCACCGAACAGCCATGGGGCGGTTTCGTCGGCTATTTCGCCGATCCCGACGGCCATCCGTGGGAAGTGGCCTGGGTGCCGCAATTCCCCCTGGCCGAAGACGGCGCGCTGATCCTGCCGGGCTGATCAGCCGGGCGACGAGGCCGGATTTCAAATTGGCTGATTTCATCGTCATGGTCGGCCATGGCGGAGTGTGAAATTATCTTGAACCACAGAGACACAGAGGCACAGAGGTGTCCGACCCGTGGCGACAGGGTTGCCCCACGAAAATCCCCTCTGTGCCTGTGGTGAATTGAATTTTCCCCAAGAAGTCCCAGGCTGATCAGCCGGTCCGTTCCAGCCAGGCCTGGCGCTCGAAGCGCTGGAAACGGTCGCGCAGATCGTCCAAGGACTGCACCACCCCGAAACCCAGCAGGTCGTTTCGGATCTTCAACAGAATCCAGCGTTCGGCCTCGTGGCTTTCGACGCGGGCGAAATCCTCGTCCAGCAGCAATTTCAGATAGCTTTGGCTGTCGGCGTCGGTCAGGTCGGAAAACCACTCGGCCAGCAGCCGGTTGCGCCTGGCCCGCACCCAGAAGGCGGCTTCCTGGTTGGCGATGAAGTTGACCTGGCTGGTCGCCCCCTTGGCATCGACGGTGCGGACGTAATCTGTCATGCCCTTAATGTAAGGGCGAACCCCCGGGGCGCAAAGCCCCGGGGTCAGCCCCGATCCATCTCCAGCTTCAGGAAATGGGTCGCGCAGGAAATGCACGGGTCGTAATTGCGGATGGCCTGTTCGGCCTTCCACTTGATGGTGTCGTCGTCCTTTTGCAGGTTCGCTTCCACCACCTTCATCAAATCCAGCTCAATCACCTTCTGGTTCTGCGCCGTCGGCGGGACGATGCGGGCGTCGAGAACGGTGCCTTCCTTGTCGATGCGATAGCGGTGATAGCAGATGCCGCGCGGCGCCTCGGTGCAGCCATGGCCCTCGCCGGCCCGCACCGGCGCCTCGACATAGGCACGCTCCGGCACGACGTAATCCTGTACCAGCTTCAAGGCGTCCTCGCACACCTGCACCAGCTCGACCGCGCGCACGACGATGGACTGGAACGGGTTCTTGACCACCTTGCCCAATCCCGCCGCCTTGGCCGAGGCCTTGGCGGTGGCCGACAGCTTGTCGTAATTCAGGTTATAACGGGCCAGCGGACCGACATGGTGGGCCGAGCCATCCTTGGCCACGCCGTGCAGGGCGTTGGACCACGGCACATGCTCCTCGTCGATATGATCGAGGAACTTCGACACCGGAATATCCAGACCGGCCGAGGTGACCAGGCGGCCTTCATGGATGGCGTACTCGTCGGGGTGACGCAGCGCCATGAAATTATAATCCTGGGTGATGTCGGGGAAATCGAAGCCGCCCACCAGCTTGGCGGTGGCGATCGAGGTTTCCAGCGCCCACTTCAAATCCTCTTCCAGGCCCTTCAGCGCCTTCTTGTCGGGCAACTTAAAGAAGCCGCCGACCTTCAGGCCGACCGGGTGGATGGCGCGGCCGCCGATCACTTCCAGGATCTCGTTGCCGACCTTCTTGAGCCGCAGGGCGTTTTCCACCAGCGGCCGGTTGACGGCGGCCAGTTCCAGCGCGTCGGACAGGCCCAGGAAGTCGGGCGCGTGCAGCATATAGACATGCAGCGCGTGGCTTTCGATCCATTCGCCGCAATAGATCAGACGGCGAAGATCGCGGATCGGCTTGGTCACCTGGATGCCCAGCGCGTCTTCCATCGCCTGGCTGGCCCCCATCAGATAGGCGATGGGGCAGATACCGCAGATGCGCGCGGTGATGTCGGGGACCTCGCGGAAATCGCGGCCCTTTAGGAAGGCCTCGAAGAAACGCGGCGGCTCGAAGATGCCGAAATGCAGCTCCTTGACGCGGCCGTCCCTGATCTTGACGTGCAACGAGCCCTCGCCCTCGACGCGGGCCAGGGCTTCGACCTTGATGGTGCGTGTCTCAGCCATGGGTCTCGCTCTCCTTGCGGAAGGCCTCGGCGTTGGCGTTGTAGCTTCTGAACAGGCGCTGGACGTCGCGGCCGGAACAGCCCAGTTCCTTCAGATGCGCGGCCAGGGCCGCCGTGTTGGGGGTTTCCATCGGGCCGAAGCAGCCGAAGCAGCCGCGATCCTTGCCGGTGCACAGGCTGCCGCAACCGGCCTGAGTGACCGGACCCAGGCAGGGCGTGCCGGCCGCGACCATGCGGCAGACGATGCCGTTGGCCTTGCATTCGATACATTCCGAATGCCGGGGCACGTTGGGTTTGCGGCCGTTCAGATAGGCGTTCAGCACTTCCAGCAATTGATGCTTGGAAATCGGACAGCCGCGCAGCTCGAAATCGACCGACACATGGTCGGAAATCGCCGTCGAGGTGGTCAGGGTGTCGATATATTCCGGGTGGGCATAGACGCAGCGGATGAATTCCTTGACGCTCTTGAAGTTCCGAAGCGCCTGGATGCCGCCCGCCGTCGCGCAGGCGCCGATGGTGATCAGCGCCTTGGACTGGCGCCGCACCTCGCGGATGGCCTTGACGTCGTGCGGCGTGGTGATCGAGCCCTCGACCAACGAGACGTCGTAAGGCCCCTTCTCGATCTTGCGGGTGGCTTCCAGGAAATAGCTGATGCGGACCTCTTCGGTCAGGGCCAGCAATTCGTCCTCGCAATCCAGCAAGGACAGCTGGCAGCCGTCGCAGGACGAGAACTTCCACACCGCCAGTTTCGGGCGTTTTCTTTCGGCCATGGCTAAAGCTCCCTGACCTGGAACAGATCGGCGACGCTGTCGTAACGAAACACCGGCCCGTCCTTGCAGACGAAATGCGAGCCCCATTGGCAATGGCCGCACAGGCCGACACCGCACTTCATGTTGCGCTCCATGCTGATCCAGATGGTGTCGCGCGCCACGCCCTTCTTTTCCAGGGCGCTAGCTCCGTAACGCATCATCACTTCCGGGCCGCAGACGAAGGCGGTGGTGTGCAAGGGGTCGAAGCCGCCCCTGGCCACCAGATTTGTGACGACGCCGACATTGCCGCTCCATTTGCCGGTGGCGCGATCGACGGTCACCAGCACGTCCATGTCGAAGCGGCCGCGCCAGCGTTCCAGCTCTTTCTTGAACAAGATGTCCTCGGGCGTGCGGGCGCCATACAGCACCATCACCTTGCCGTAACGCTCGCGGTTGTTCATGGCGTGATAGATGGCCGGACGAAGCGGCGCCAGGCCGACACCGCCGGCCACGAACACCACGTCCTGGCCATAGGCGGACTCGATCGGCCAGGCGGTGCCATAGGGGCCGCGCACGCCGATCTGGTCGCCGGCCTTCAGGGAATCCAGCGCCGAGCTGACGGCGCCGACGGCGCGGGTGGTGTGCACCAGCACCGAGCGGTCGCCCGGATCGCCCGAGATCGAGATCGGAATCTCGCCCACCCCGAAGACGTAAAGCATGTTGAACTGGCCGGGCTTGAACGAGAACTCGCCCCCGGCCTCGGGCACCAGTTCCATGGTGAAGGTGTCGGACAGGTCGCGGCGCACCTTTTCGATGCGGAACAAGACCGGCAGCATCGGATCCCTGGGGACGGCCGTCATGATCAGGAATCCTTCTTCGACTTCTTCGCCGCCTTGGCCAGCCGCGCCGCCGGGCTGCGGTTGGTGCCCTTGGTCTTGCCAGCTGCCTTGACCTTGGCCTTCTTGACCTTTTCCGGCTTGGCCGACGGCCCGTACAGATCCAGCATCTGCAGGCGGGCCGACGACAGGCGGTGCGCCATCATCGGCACGAAGCGGCGCAGCACCTCGTAGCCCAGGGCCGGATCGGCGGCCATCTTCTTTCGCAGGCACTTGCCGTCGAAGGAAATGGCGCGAACCAGGCCGATGGCGCGGGCGTCGAAGGTCGAGCGATAGGGCTCGACGATCCACGACCAGCCGGCCACCTCGCCCTCGCCGATGGTCTCGATGACGATCGGCTGCTTGCCGGGCACATCGATTTCCACCGCCACCGTGCCGGCGCGGACCAGATAGAACTTGGCCGCTTCCTGCCCCTCGCGGAACAGGAACTGGCCGGCCTCATAGCGCTCGTTGGCGGCGCAGCCGACCAGCAGGGCGCGCAACGTATCGTCGATACCCTGGAAGAAGGGATGCTCGTCGATGATCTTCCCCAGATCGTCCGGCTTGACCATGTCACTTCCTCCCCTTGGTGCTGTCGTGGATGGCCGCTACTTCCTCGGTGATGTCGATGCCCACCGGGCACCAGGTGATGCAGCGGCCACAACCGACGCATCCGGCCTGGCCGAACTGATCATGCCAGGTCGACAATTTGTGCGTGATCCATTGGCGATAGCGCGAGCGAACCTCGGTGCGGATGGCCCCGCCATGGATGTAGGAAAAATCGACGGTGAAGCAGGAATCCCACTTGCGCCACCGCTCGGCATGGTCGCCCTTGAGGTCGGTGACGTCCTCGACCGTGGTGCAAAAACAGGTGGGACAGACCATGGTGCAATTGCCGCAGGTCATGCAGCGGGCCGCCACCTGATCCCAGCGGGCATGCTCGGGCACATCCTTCAGCTTGGCCGAGGTGGCGGTCTCCATCTTGCGCGACTGCTTGGCCGCGGCCTTGACCGCCTTGGCGGCGGCAGCGAGGTCGGCCTCGGCCGCCGGTTTGCCCTTGGCCGCCTTCAACAGCTTGGCGCCCTTGTCGGTGGCGGCGGTGGCGACATAGGTCACACCGGCCTTGCCGACCATTTCCACCAGCTTGATGTCATAGCCCGTGCCCACCTCGGGTCCGGTGCCCATCGAGTCGCAAAAGCAGGTGTCGCCGGCCCGGGTGCATTCCACCGCGACGATCAGCGCGCCTTTCAGGCGGCCCTGATAGCCGGGATCGGCGAAATCCTTGTCGCCGAACACCTTGGCCTGAACATTGATGGCCGCCATCTCGCAGGCCCTGACGCCGATCAGCGCCAGCGGCGCGTCGGGTTGTGCCATGGGATCGATGGTGAAGCCCGAAGCCGTGCGCTTGGCCGAGAAAAGCTTCTGGCGCGGCGGGTACAAGACCCGCTTCCAGCCCTGCGCCCCGCTGGTATAGCCGAACAAGGCCTGGTCGCCGCGCGCCTTCAGGCGGTAATACCCGCCCTTCTGCTCGTCGCCCACGCCCATCGGCAGGTCGGCCACGGTCTCGATCTCGTCATAGATGACGGCGTCGTCGGCGACGCGTGGACCGATGGTGCGCCAACCCTTGGCACGAATGGCGGTCAACAACCCGTCCAACCCGGCCTGGTCCAGGATCACCGCCAGAGGTGCCGTCCCTTCCGCTGCAGGCATTTCGATCCCCCCTTCGGTCCGAACATCGAAAGGTATCGTACACCCCTGCCAGAAACGCGCAAATGACCATTTGGATGCGGTCAGCCCTGCGCATGGATCATTAGAAGGGGGGCGTCACACCGCCAGGTGGAAACTGGTGTTGTCCAACGCCGTGGTGTCAACCCCGGTGACGGTGCCGACCAGGGTGGAATTGGCGGTGGTCGCCGCCTCCATCGCGGTGGTGCTCCACAGCTCGACATTGCCGCCATTATCGATGGCGACCAGGCCGGTGCCGGTGTTGCCGCCGCCGTAATCGGTGGCGGTGCCCGACATGGCCGTGGCGCTTTCGGCATAGTCCGAGGTCAACAGGTCGCCGGCGGTACCGAAGCTGAATTCCGAGTTGGACAGGGTGAAGAAGTCAGAACCTGATGTGAAATCGGTGATGGTGGCGGCGGCGCTGGAATCCAGGCCGAACGCATCATTGCCCAGACCGCCGGTCAAAGTGCTGGCGCCGCTGCCGCTGGCAGTCAGGGTGTCGGCATAGCCCGAACCGACCACCTTTTCGATGTTGGTGAAGGTGTCGGTGGCGCCCCAGCCGTCGGTGGCGGTGCCGAGCGCCAGGTTGACGGTGACCCCGGCCGCGTCGGACGAATAATCCAAGACATCGGTCCCCAACCCGCCATCGATGCTGTCCGCACCTGCACTGCTGACGAAGGTGTCGGCGCCAAGGCCGCCGCTCAGCGAATCGGTGGCGGTGCCGCCGGTGAAGACATCGTTGCCGGAACCGCCGGCCAGCGATATCGAACCGGTATAGGCGCTGACGTCGATGGCCAGCGACCCGGTCGCCGCAGTGGCATCGACTGCGGTGATGCCGCCGGCCTGGGCCTCGGCGCCCAGCGTCAGGGTCTGCGCCGTCGCCGCGGTCGAGGCCAATTGCAGTTGCTCGATCCCCGAGACGCCGAAGAAGTCGCTGTCAACCAGGGTGACGGCATCGGTAAAGCTGATAGAATCAACACCCGACCCACCGACCACCGTCAAGCCGGCATCCATCACCGCATCGGTGGTCTTGATCGCGTCGGCGCCGTCACCCAGGTTGACAATGTCAACGCCGCTGCCGACCGTCAGGGTATCGGCGGTGGCGGTGCCGGTCAGCGTCAATGGTGAGTAGACGGTGCCGTCGGCGGCGAAGCGCTGACTGTAGATGCCCAGCAGATTGCCATCCTGGCTGGCCGACTGCCAGGTGACGACGAAACCGCCGTCGGACAGCGCTGCGACCGCCGGGGCTGATTGTTCGCCGGTGGCGGTGGTGTTGACCTGGAATTGGCTACCCCGGGCGGTTCCGTCCGCATCGTAAAGGCGCGCCGCCACGCCGATGCCATTACCATCGACACTGGCGCACTGCCACACCACCACGAAACCGCCATCGGCCAAGGTCGTCACCCGGGCCAGGCTCTGGTCGCCGGTGGTGGTTAGGTTGTTGATGGTGAATTGGGACCCCGACATGGTGCCGGCATTGGTGAAGCGCTGGCCGACCACGGCCAGGCCCGAGCCATCGACACTTTCCGATTCCCACACCACGACGAAACCGCCATCGAGAGCGGCGATCGACGGATAACCCTGGATTCCGGTCACCGTGGTGGCCAGTTCGAACTCGTTGGCGCCCATGGTGCCCGACGAACTCATCAGGCGGCCATAGACGGCCCGGCTGGTGTCGCCGCTATCTTGCTGGTCCGACTGCCACACCACCATGATGTCGCCATTGGAAAGCTGCACCGCGTCGGAATAGTCCTGGTGCTGGGTGGTGAACTGGTTGACGTCGATTTCCACCCCGCCGACATTGCTGGCATCGAAGATGCGGGCGGTGACGCCGGAATAGCTGGCGTCGTCAACTTTGTAGGTGACGATATATCCGCCCGAGGCCAGGCCGCTGACGTTGGGCGTGGTCTGGTCGGCGGCGATGGTGGTATTGACGACGAACTCCGCTGCCGTCTGGGTCCCGGTGGAATCAAAGCGCCGCGCAATGATACCGCCGTAATCGCCGTCCTGTCCGGCGCTGCCGGCCCCCCAATTGACCCAGGTGGCGACAAAGCCGCCATCGGTGAGCGCTGCCAGAGAAACGTCGTATTCCTCATCACCGGTGTTGGTGTTGATGCCGAATTCCGCGCCGCGGACCGAACCGTCGGCGTTGTAGATCTGGGCGTAAACTCCCCACGAAGCGCCGTCCTGGCCGTTCGACTGCCACGCCACCACCCAGCCGCCGTCGGCGAGCGTGACGACATCGGCGGCCTTCTGGTCGAGGGTGGTATAGGTGTTGACCTGGGTCTCGGCGTAAGCCGTGCCGCCCGACAAGGTGAGGTCGCGATCGGAAAAGCGTAAGGTCTCGATGCCGGTCAGGCTGTCGGCGCCACCGCTGCCGGTCACGGTCAGCGCCGTGGTCCCACCGGTGAAGGTCTGGCTGGCAGCGGTGGCGGAATAGACCGCCACGTCGGCGCCGGCCCCGCCGGTCAGCACGTCGTTGCCGGCGCCGCCGACGAAACTGGTGCCCTGGGCGTGGCCGACCAGGGTGACCCCCGCGCTGGTGCCGCTGACCTCCATCACCACCTTCTCGATGGCGGAAAAGGTCTTGCCGCTGATGTCCAGCGTTCCGGCCTGGGTCTGAGTGAAGGTGGCGGTGTCGGTATCGCCGCTGCTGCCGTCGCCGTCCAGGATGAAGCCGGCGCCCGGCGCCGAGACGTCGTCGAACGACACCGAATCGCTGCCGGTGCCGGTCGAGATGGTCTCGATGCCCGAGATGGTGATGCCGGTCAGGTCCAAGGTGGTGCCGGCCGCGGTCAGCTGGATGGCGTCTGCCCCGGCGCCGCCGGTGATCGAGGTCAGTTGCTGCGGGTCGGCACCGCCGCCCAGGACCATGGTGGCCCCGGCCCCGGTCGATACCGTGATCTTCTCGATGCCGGTCACCGTTCCGGCCGCCAGATCGGTGGAGCCGGTGGTGGTCAGGTCGATGACGTCGATGTCGCCGACAAAACTTCCGGTGTCGGTGATGGCGTCGCCGGAGGCAAAATTGGCCGCCGCCACCCGATAGGTATTGCCGCCCAAACCGCCATCCAAGGCATCGACACCCGCCGTCGCCGCCAGGGCGCCGGAGACGGTCAGGGTGGCACTGGCCGCCACCGTGCCGCCGTTGCCGTCGGAAACGGTATAGCTGAACGTCACCGTTCCGCTGGTGCTGGCCACCGGCACGAAGGTGTAGGTGCCGTCCAGGTTGTCGGTCAGGCTGCCGGAACTGGCGGTGACCCCGCTCACCGACAGGGTATCGCCGTCGGCGTCGGCAGAGCCAGCCAGCAATTGGGCCGTGGTGATAGTGACGGTGGTGTCCTGGTTCACGGTGACGAAGCTGCCATCGATCCAGGTCGGCGTTCCGGTCGCGCTGGCATTGCCGAACGAGCTGGTGGCGCCGTTGGTGGCGGTGGTCCCCGACCCTTCGGTCAGCGGATACCACGCCTCCAGCGTCGGTTCGGCCCCGGTCGGGTCGTTGTAGGCGTCCGAGGCGACCTGGGCGGCGGTGCGGGTTTCGCTCCACACCTTGACGTCGCTGATCGAGCCGACGAAATGGACCGAGGTATCCTGCGAGATGCCGATCTGCAACGACACCGGATCGGCGAAGGGCAACGCCGCCCCGGTGGCTTCGGCGATCCCATCGACATAAAGGGTGATGGTGGTGGCGTCGAACGAGACGGCGACATGGTGCCAGTTGCTGTCATTGATCAGGGTGGTGCTGGTAAGGGTCGTCAGGCCGCTGCCATCCGACACTTCCAGAATCACCCCGCCGGAAAAATACTTGTTCAGCTGGACCCATTTGGTGGTGCCGCCGGTAGTGGTGATGATGCCGCCCCACATCGACGAGCCGTTATCCTTGACCCAGGCTTCCATCGTGAAGTTGGTACCCAGCGACTGGGCACCGGCCGAGGTCAGGTATTCGGCCCCGGCCAGGGTCACGGCGCCGTGATTGGCGTTGGCGGTGAAGGTCGGCACGTCGTTGATTGCGGTGACAGAACTGGTCAGTTCGGTGGCGGCGGCGGTGATGCCGCTGGCGCCGCCCGGGCTGCCGGTGTTGACGGTGACCGAGGTGGCGGTGCTACTGTCCGACCAGCCGCCGGCATAGGTGGAATCCAGGCCGCGCACATAAAGTGATGGGGTGGCGCCGCTGAAATCGGCGCTGGGCAGGAAGCGAACCAGCGTCGAGGCCGACAGCGCCAGCGCCGCCGAACCGTCATTGACGCCGCCGATATCCACCCAGGTGGTGCCGCTGTCGCTGGAATATTGCCAGTCGCCGTCGGGTGAAACCACGTTGTTAGAGATCACCGCGATGCCGGCCAGGCTATTGCCGTCGGCATCGGCGAAACCGGTATTCAGCAGGCTGGTCACCGTCTGCCCGGTCGGCGAGACGGTATCCTCGGCGATCGCCGTCAACGCCACGCTGGCGGCCATGGTCGGCGAATCGTTGACCGAATTGATGGTCATGGTGGCGCTGCCGGCCGCCGTGCCGCCATTGCCGTCGCTGACGGTATAGGCAAACGTCACCGCCGCCGCAGAATTGGCCGCCGGAACGAAGGTGTAGGTGCCGTCCAGATTGTCGGTCAGGCTGCCGGAACTGGCGGTCACGCCGGTCACGTCCAAGGTGTCGCCGACATCGACGTCGGCGGCGTTGACCAACAGTTGGGCCTTGGTGATGACGACGCTGGTATCCTCGGTGCCGGCGGTCAGGGTGACCGGACTGTTGGTCGGCTGGTCGTTGATGCCGTCGAACACCACGGTCACCGCATTGGATGCCGTCACCTTGCCGTCACCGGCGACCACAGTCAGCACCATGTTGCCGGCGAAGTCGGCATTGGGGATGACTGTATAGGTGCCGTCGAGATTGTCGATCACCGAGCCATGGTCGGCGGTTACCGAGACCAGTTGCAGCGGATCATTGTCCGGGTCGGAGAACGACGCCAGCAGTTGGGCGCCGCTGACCGTGTGCGACAGGTCCTCGGTGCCGTGCGTCCCCAGGGTCTGCGGCGTTCCGACCGGCGGCTTATTCTCCGGGGGTGGTGGCGGCGGCGGAGGAGGAGAAGGTGGTGGTGGTGGCGGCGGCGGCGGAGGTGGCGGCGGCGCAGGCGCGGGCGGAGGCGGAGGCGGCGGAGGCGGAGGCGGAGGCGGAGGCGGCGGAGGCGGCGGAGGCGCCACATCGACCGGCCCACCATCGCCACCGGGATTACCGTCACCGACATTGCCGTCACCGCCCTTCCCGGCATCGCCGCCATCGCCGCCCGGCTTGCCTTGAGCGTCACCGCCCTGGCCCTGGCCCTGGCCTTGACCTTGAGCTGCCCCCTGCCCCCCGCCTTGTCCCGGCCCACCGGTTGGCGCCGCCGGGGCGGCCGGCAGGCTGGGTGGCGCGGCCGGCGGCGGCGAGGGTGCCGGCGCCACCGACGACATCACCGCACCGGCATTGTTGCTGGCGGTCAAGCCAGAGCCGCCCAGGGTGGCGCCCAGCACGCCGCTGCCTGCGGAATTCAGCACCAGCGGCGCGTCGGAGCTGCCGACCTTGCTGAGCACGATCTGGCCGACAAAGGAACTGCCGGGGTCGGCCTGCAGTGCCACCGAGGTGGCCCCGTCCGAGCCCACCAGGCCGGAAACGGTGGTGCCACGCACGCCGATGCTCATCACCGGGGTCGCCAGGCGGGCGGCGTCGGGCTTGGCCTTGGCGATGTCGCCCGACACGAAGGAGAACGCGCCTTGCGCCACCAGAATGGTTTCGTGGCCGGTCTTGGTGGCCGGATCATAGCTGAAATCATCGACCGCGATCATGCCGCGATCCTTCAAGACGAAGGTCGAGCGATCGGCGAACACCAGGGAAATCTGGGAATCGTGGCTGGTTTCGATGCTGTCGCCCTTTTGCAGGGCGGCGCCCTGGGTGGCGGCGATCTTTTGCCCGCCGCGCACGATCCACGCCTCACCCTCGACGGCGTCGACCTTGCCGATGACCACGGGCGCCTTGCCGGCGGCGGCCGGAACGGCGGGTTTCTCGTCGGCGACCTGGGTCACCGGCAACTTTGGCTCGGCGACCGGATTGGTCAGAATCGGCATGGCCTTCACCTTTCTGGGAATGGCTCGTCAGGGTAGTCTGAACGAATTCAGTGAAAAAATCATCTCATTGCGCAAAAGCGGGTCGAACACCATGCGAAGGATGGATTTGCGCCCTATGACGATCGACGCGGTGCCGGCCATGCCCGAGCGCACCGCGTGCTCGACGCCCTTGGCATCGGTCAGCACCGCCTGATCGGACTGGATGGTCACCTTGTAATAGGTCTGGGTGGTGGTGCCCTTGGCATCCTCGATGGAATCGGCGCCCACCGCCATCACCTGGCCCTTCAACTGGCCATAGCGGAACGGATCATAGGCCGACAGCCGGATCGAGGTCTTGAGGCCGGGGCGCAGATGGGCGATGTCCTCGGGGGCCACGCGGGCCTCGACCACCAGGGCGTCGTCCAGCGGCACGATGTCCATCAAGGTGTCGCCCGGCTTGGCCACCTGGCCGACACTGGTGATGGCCGCCATCTTGACCACGCCGCGGACCGGCGAGCGCACGTCCGAGCGCGATTCGCGGTCGGTGGCCACCTCCATGGTCGCCTTCAGCGAGGAGATCTCGGCCTCGACCTTGCTGATCTCTTCCAGGACGTCGGTACGCCAGCCCTTCTCGAATTCCGACAGCTTGGCCTCGGCCTCGTGCAACTGGGCCTGCAGGCGCGAGATGGTGTCGCGCGCGGTGGCGACCTCGGTGTCCAGCATCAATTGCTCGCGTTCGAGGCGGACGATTTCCTGGTTGCCGACCACGCCGGCGTCGAACGCCTTCTTCTTGATGCGCATTTCCTCGTTGCCCTTGGCTTGGGCACGCACCAGACCGGAATGGCGGGTCTCGGTCTCGGTGACCTCGCGACGGCGGCGTTCCATCTCGCGCTGGATCACCGTGATCTGCTGGGCGCGGTGCGACAGACGCTCGGTGTGGATGCTGAGCTCGCGGCGCTTGGTGTCGGCATCGATGGAGATGCCGGCCGGCCACTCGATGTCCTTGGTGCCGGACAGGTCGGCCTTCAGGCGGGCGGCGCGGGCCTGAAAGGCCAGCCAGCGGGCGCGCTTGTCGGCCAGATCGCCCGCCCCTTGCGAATTGACCAGCCGGACCAGAACCTCGCCCACGGCGACGAAACTGCCTTCGCGCACCATCACTTCCTGGATGGTGCCGCCCTCGAAATGCTGGACATGGCGGATCTGGCCCGACGGCTCGACCCGGGCCGGCGCGGTGACCACCTCGTCGATTTCCAGCACCGCCCCGGCCACGATCAGCCCGACGAAGGCGGCCGTGGACCAGCGCAGCAGCGCATTGGCCGAAGGCGGCGTCAGTTTCGGCGCGATGCCGTGGATCGGGCTGCGGAAGGGATCGATGACGGGGTTCGGCTTGCCGGTCATGTCACGCCCCCTTGGCGGCGGGCGCGGCCGGCGGCTCGCGCTGGGTCAACTGGGTGATCTTGCCCTTCTCCATGGTGGCGGTGCGCAACGCCAGGGCGCCGACCGCCGACCGGTGCGAGATCACCACCAGGGTCCGGGTGCCGATGGCGCGGTGGATGCCCGAGATGGCCTTGCGCTCGGTCGCCTCATCCAGGGCGGCGGTGGGTTCGTCCAGGATGGTCACCGGGGCCCCTTGCAGCAGCGTGCGCGCCACGGCCACCAATTGGCGTTGGCCGCCCGACAGGTTGCGCCCGCCTTCCATCACCTCGAAATCCAGCCCCATGCCGACCGGCATGATGCCCCCCGCCCCCAGGGAATTCAGCATCGCGATCATGTCGTCGTCCGACACCAGGCCGTCATAGGACAGGTTTGAGCGCAAGGTGCCGCTGTAAAGCGGCGGATTTTGCGGGCACACCGCGATATGGCGGCGCAGGTCGGCCGGGTCGATCAGGGCGATATCGATTCCGTCCAGCAGCACCCGGCCGGTCTCGGGCCGGATGATGCCGCTTAGGACCTTTTCCAGCGTGGTCTTGCCCGAGCCCGACGGCCCCACCACCGCCAGCCGGCGGCCGGCGCCGATGGCCAGGTCGATACCGTCCAGCACCGGATGGGCGGCTTTGGGATAGCGGGCGACCAGCCCCTCGACGGCGATGGCGCCCTGGGCCAGCGGCCTGTGGATCAGATGCACGCCCACCGGCCGTTCGGTCGGCCGGCCGGTGACGGTGCGCAAGGCCTCGAGCGAGGCCAGCGCCGACAGGGTCTGCGGCACCACGCTCATCAATTGCATGGTGGCCCCGGTGAAGCGGGTCGCCAGCATGGTGGCGGCCAGGATGATTCCGGCGCTCATCTGGCCCTCGACGGCGCGCCAGCCGCCCAGGCCGATGGCTGCCAGCATGGCCAGGTTCTGCGCCAGCATCGACAGGTTGCCGCGCCCCGCCGCCATGGTGCGGATGGCCCGGGCCGCCTGGGCGTAAAGGGCGGTGCCCTGGCGGAAGCGGCCCTGCAGATAGGTCTTGGCGCCGACCCGGCGCACCGTTTCGGGATCGAAGAAGCTTTCCTGCGCCGCCTGGGCGCGGAAACTGGCGGCGCGCGACAATTCGGCATGCAGCAGTTTCTGGCGATGCAGCGCCACCAGGGTCGAGCCGGCCACCACCAGATTCAGCCCCAGCACCGCCAGGGCGATCAGCGGATCGCACAGGAAAAGGCCCAGCATGAACAGGGCCATGAACGGCAGATCGGCCAGCAGCGACACGGCGGCGGCGCCGAAGCCGTCGCGGATCGAATCGAAATCCTGCAGCATGCGCATCAGATGACCCGATGGCGCCGCCGCTCCGTCGAAGCGGGTTTCCAGGATGCGCCGATGCATGTCCATGGCCAGGCGGACATTGCCCTCGTGCAGGGCGTCCTCGACGAACAGGCCGCGCAGGCGGCGGAACACCTGTTCGAAAATGGCGGCGACCAGGAACATGATGGCCATGGCCGCCAGCGAATCCAGCAATCCGTGCGGCAGCACGCGGTCATAGACCTGGGCCGAGAATAACGGCGCCGCCAGCGCCAGCACGTTGGCCAGACCGCCGGCCAAGCCGGCCCGCACGATCATCGGCCGCCACGAGGCCAACAGCGCCGGCCAGGCGGTGGGGGTGTCGGCGACCGACTTGTCCAGCAACGGGCGGACGAACAGCATTGTGGCCGCGCCCGGCTGCAACGGCGGCGCCATCAGGTGGCGCGGCTCGGCACCACTTAGCAGCACGCAGGGGAACAGATCGTCCGACAGGGTCGAGGGGTCGATCCGGTCCTCGACATGGGCGGCGAAGCCGTGCCGGCCCAGCGCCACCGGCCAGGGCTGGGTCTCGCCCTCGGCCTCGGCCATGCGGTAGGAATCCTTCAAGGCGGTCGCCGCCACCGCCTGGCCCAAGGCACGCAGGCAGGCGGCCACCGCCTTGGCCTGGCCGTCGAGAATGTGCGGCTCAGTTGGTGAGGGCAGCGGTGGCAGGGGGCTTCTCCTCGCCCGGATGGCTGGGGTCCAGGCCCATGGCGGCGTCCAGGCGCGCCTTGGCCGCCTGCAGATCGGAATAAAGGATGAAGCGGCGCATCGCCGACAGCATCGACGAGGCCTCGGCCTTGATTTCTTCCATGGCGCTGCCGCTGCCGGCTTCCTTGGACTTGCCGGCCAGCGAGGTGATGCGGCGGTCGATGCCGGCCATCTGCTCGGTCAGGCGGTATTCCTTCAGGGCGTGGCGGTACTGGATGTCGGCGACCCGGACCTGGGTCACCACCGCCATGCCAAGGGCCAGACGCCGGGCCCGAGTGACCTCGACGTTGCTTTGGGCCTGGCGGATGCGCTTGGGCATCGACAGCACGTCGACCAGATTCCACGCCACCTGCACGCCGGCATCGGCCCAGGCGTTGTATTTCAGATAGGAATTGCTGTCGTGGTGGCCGCCGATGAACGGCCCGATACCGGGCAGCGACTTCAAAAGCTCGGTATAGATGTCCTGGACGTCGATCCGAAACTGCGCTTCCTCGCTGCGTAATTCCGGGCGGTTGTCCAAGGCCACCTGCTGCAGCGCCTCGACATCCGGGGCGGGCGGCGTGACCGTCAAGGTGGCACCTTCCGACAATTCGGCCAGGCGGAAGGCGCCGATCGACTGAACGCCCATCAGCCCGGCCAAGTCGGCCCGGGCCGTCGCCGTCTGGCGCTGCATCTCGGCGATCTGGCGCATGGTATCGACGATGGCCCGCTGGTGGGCCAGCATCTGCATGGGGTCGCCGACCTTGCTGCGCTCGGCCTCTTCCGCATCGTTGACCGAGCGGATCAGGCGCAGTTCCAGCGCGTTGTACTTGGCCTCGGCGAATTCGTTGATGACCGCCTTCCAATAGGCGGCCTGGACGTCCTGAACCAGCAGGTGAAGCGCGCGGCGGCGCTTTTCCAGCGCCAGCTTGACGCGGTCCTCTTCCTGGTCGGACCGCAACATGGCGATGCCGAAATCCATCAGGTTCCAGGTGGCGGTCAGGTCGCGGGTGCGGCTGATGACGTCTTCGCTGGTCGAATAATTGCCGGTGGTGCCGTCGGTCAGATCCTTCGAGGTGGTGGCCTTGCGCGGGCCGCGCCGCGACAGGTTGGCCTTGGCCGCCATGGTCGGCAGCATGGCGAAGATCGACAGGTCGGCCTTGCCCTGGGCCAACACCTCTTCCAGCAGGCGAACGCGGGAATCCAGATTGTGGGTGACGGCCAAGGCGATGGCATCGTCGACGGTCAGCGGCCGGGACAGCACCTCTTGCGGCAAGGTGTCGGCGTGCTTTTGCAGGTCCTGGCGAATTTCGGCCAGCTGTTCGGGTTCCAAGGCGCAGGCCGACAGCGTCGACGCCAGCGCCGCCGCGATCATGACCGAACCGAAAGCCCCCGATCTTTTCAAAGGACAATACTCCATTCCAACATCAACACTTATTTCCGGACCCCTTAACGATGCGTTTAAAGCGCACAGAAAACATCAGGCTCGGTCGGCATCCGCTTCATTTTTCGAGGTTTTTTGCGAGACACTTGAGCCGCCCCCGGCTTGCGGATAAGGATGGATGCCGCACCCACGCCCGTCGCCGGGACCACGCATGATCCGCTCTCGCCTGTTTCACCGGCTGTTTTCCACCATGTTGATCGTCGTCGGCTCGTTCTCGGCGGCGGTCTATCTGTTGGTGGTGCCGCTGGTGCAGTCCAGGGCCTACACCATCGAGCTGAACGCCAGCGGCGCCATCCTGGACAACGTCTTCACCATGGCGACCAAGATCAAGGGCGGGCTGGAGGAGCAGCGCAGCCTGACCGAGGCGTCCTATAAGCAGCAATTGCGCAGCATCGTCCAACTGGCTTCGGGCTATGTCGATTGGGTGTTCGGCCAGCGCGACCGCGGCGAGATTTCCGATTCCGAGGCCCGGCGCCTGGTGTTCGAGGGCCTGCGGTCGATGAAATACGGCCGCGACGATTATATCTGGGTCACCGATTATTATTCGAACCTGCTGTCGCACCCCGACCCCGAGCTCCAGGGCAAGAATGCCGCCGACTTCCGCGACCAGTCGGGCAACACCATCATCCCGATGATCATCTCGACCGCCCGGGCCTGGGGCGAGGGATTCCACACCTATCCGTGGCGCCGGGCCAAGGGCGGGTCCACCGAGCAGAAGATTTCCTATTTTCGCGACCTGCCCGAGCACCGTCTGGTGGTCGGCACCGGCGCCTATCTGGCCGATATCGACGCCGAGGTCGAGCGGCGCAAGGCCATGGCCATCGAGGATCTGCGCCAGGTCCTGCGCGCCATCCGCATCGGCGTCGCCGGCTACGTCTATATCTTCGACGCCCGCAACAACATGGTGATCCACCCCAACCCCAATATCGAGGGCAGCGAGTTCTCTGGGCTCACCAATCCGCAATCGGGCCGGTCCATCGCCGACGAATTGAAGGCCGCCGCCGATTCCGGCGAGCCGGTCTATTACCTGTGGGACAAGCCGTCCGACCCCGGCCATTACGTCTATCAGAAGATCAGCTGGGTGCGGCACTTCTCGGGCTTCGACTGGTACATCGCCTCGTCGGTCTATGTCGAGGATCTGCGCCGCTCGGCCGAGGAATTGTCCAACCGCATCATCTGGCTCACCATCCTGATCCTGCTGGTCGGCATCACCATGGCGTGGATGGGGGCCCGGCGCCTGGTCCGGCCGCTGCGCCGGCTGGTCGATACCGCCGCCCAGGTCCAGGCCGGCGACCTGACCGCCAGGACCGGCATTTCCAGCGAGGACGAGATCGGCATCCTGGCCGCCGGCCTGGATACCATGATCGACCGGGTCCAGGACAACATCGCCACCCTGGACAGCCGGGTGCGTGAACGCACCATCGAACTGGAAGACAGCAACCGCCGCCTGCAGACCGCCATCGGCCAGCAGAACCGCGCCCAGGCCGCCCTGGCCGAGACCGAGGCGCGCCAGCGTCTGATCCTCGACGCCATTCCGGCGGCCATCGCCTATCTCGACCGCGACCAGACGATCCGCTTCGCCAACCAGCGCTGGGCCGACCTGATGCGGCGCGACAAGTCCGAGGTGACCGGCCGCCTGCTGGCCGATGTGGTCGGCCGCTCGGCCCACGGGGTGCTGGCGCCCTATCTGGATCAGACCCACCAGGGCGCGCCGGTCACCTTCGAATATGCCTTCCCGTTCGGCGACGACAGCCAGAACATGGTGACCAAGAACACCCTGATCCCCGAACTGGCCAACGGCGAGGCCAGCGGCGGCATGTTCGTCCTGTCGCTGGACGTCACCGCCGAGCGCGAGACCGAGCGCCGGCTGATGGAAGCCCAGCGCCTGAACGCCGTCGGCCAGTTGTCGGGCGGGCTGGCCCACGATTTCAACAATCTGCTGTCCATCATCATCGGCAACCTGGCGGCGGCGCGCGAACGCTATGGCAATGTCGCCGGGCTGGACGATTATCTGGAACCGGCCCAGCGCGCCGGCCGGCGCGGCGCCGACATCACCAGCCGCCTGCTGGCCTTTTCGCGCCGCCAGCCCCTGAAGCCGCAGCCGGTCGACGTCGCCCTCTTGATCCGCGACATGGCGGTGCTGCTGCGCCGCTCGCTGCCCAGCTCGATCCAGATGGACATCGCCGACGAAGGCCTGTCCTGCTGGGCCATCGCCGACCCCAACCAGCTGGAAAACGCCCTGGTCAACCTGGCCCTGAACGCCAAGGACGCCATGCCCGACGGCGGCAGGCTGGGGATGTCGGCGGCGATCCGGGTGCTGGACCAGCCCGAACAATTCGACGAAATGGCTCCGGCCGGCGACTATCTGTGCATCCAGGTCGAAGATAGCGGCCACGGCTTCGAGGCCGGCACCGCCGCCCACGCCTTCGAGCCGTTCTTCACCACCAAGGAAGGCGGCTCGGGCCTGGGTCTGTCGATGGTCTATGGCTTCGTCAAGCAGTCGCACGGCTTCATCAGGATCGACAGCCGGCCGGGCGCCGGCGCCGTCGTCACCATCTTGCTGCCCAGGGCCGAACCTGTTTCGCAGGACCAGGCCCCGGTCTCGGCAAAAATCGATCAGGCCTGGCCCGGCCGCCTGGCCTTGGTGGCCGAGGACAATGCCGATGTCCGCCGGGTGATGCGCCGGCAACTGGTCGAGTTGGGCTTCTCGGTGGTCGAGGCCGAATCCGGCGACGAGGCCTGGGACCTGGCCCAGCAGATCGACGGCTTGCATCTGGTGGTGTCGGACATCGTCATGCCCGGCCTGTCGGGAACCGACCTGGCCAAACGGCTGAAGGCCGCCCGGCCCGAGATCGGCATCGTGCTGATCAGCGGATTCGCCATGGATGACAGCGTGGTCGGATCGGATATCATCGTGCTCGGCAAGCCGTGGGATAAACGGGACCTGATCGACGCCATCGCCAAGTTGGGGGAAGCAACCGGGTGAGCAGCAGGAAACTTCTTTACGTCATCGACGACGAACCCGACATTCGCACTCTGGTCCGCTCGGTGCTGGAGGGCTATGGCTACGAGGTCCAGACCTTCGGCAATGGCAAGGACGCCCGCGCCGCCATCCGCCGCCAGCCGCCGGAGCTATGCATCGTCGATCTGGGCCTGCCCGACATGGACGGCCTGACCCTGGTGCGCGAATTGTGGGGCGACGCCCGCATGGGGGTGGTGATCCTGACCGGGCGCGGCGGGGTGTCCGACCGCGTGCTGGGCCTGGAACTGGGCGGCGACGATTACATCGTCAAGCCGTTCGAGCCGCGCGAGTTGGTGGCGCGCATCAATTCGCTGGTGCGCCGCCGCGAACAATTGGCGGCGGTGGCGGCCGGCAACAATCTGCAGCGCGCCCGTTTCGGCGAGTGGGTGTTCGACCCCGGCAACCTGACCCTGGCCGCCGATGACGGCCATCAGGAAAGCCTGAGCGCCGCCGAGGCCAGCCTGCTGATGGCCCTGTTGAAGGCCCCCAAAAGGGTGCTGTCGCGCGACCAGTTGCAAGGCGCCGATTCCGAGCGCGACGATTGCGCCTTCGACCGCTCGATCGATGTCCGCATCTCGCGCATCAGGAAGAAGATCGAACGCGATGCCAAGGGGGCGCGGCTGATCAAGACCGTTTACGGCGCCGGCTATCTGTTCGCCGCCGACGTGGTGTGGCTGGGCGCAGAGTAATCCCCCTCCCGCAACAATTCGTCACAATCCTGAGACACTTAGGAAATGCCCGCCTGATACAGCTTTGACCAACGCTGCGAAAAGCGGCGACAGGGAAACCTTGGCCAAGGGAGAAAGCGCATGGGCGGCGCCAGCGTGTACGAGCAGGATCTGGACAAGAACGACGCCAATTTCGTCGCCCTGACCCCGCTGACCTTCCTGGAACGCGCCGCCGCCGTGTGGCCGGACCGCATCGCCCTGATCCATGGGGCCCGCCGCCAAAGCTGGGCCGAGACCTTCATCCGCTGCCGCCGCCTGGCCGCCGGGCTGAAGGCGCGCGGCATCGGCACGGGCGACACCGTTGCCATGCTGGCCGCCAACACGCCCGAATTGTTCGAGGGCCATTTCGGCATCCCGCTGGCCGGTGCCGTGCTGAACGCCATCAACACCCGCCTGGATGCCGAGGCCATCGCCTTCATCCTAAAGCACGCCGAAGCCAAGATGCTGATCGTCGATCGCGAGTTCTCGGGCGTCGCCAAGCGGGCGCTGGCGATGCTGGACTCGGCCGTCCCGGTGTTCGACATCGACGATCCCACCTATGCCGGCGGCGAGTTGATCGGCCAGGGCCTCTATGAGGACCTGCTGGCCGCCGACCTGCATCCCTGGACCATGCCGGCCGATGAATGGCAGGCCATCACCCTGAACTACACCTCGGGCACCACCGGCAACCCCAAGGGCGTGGTCTACCACCATCGCGGCGCCTATTTGAACGCGGTGTCCAACGCGCTGTCGTGGAACATGGGCGACGGCCCGGTCTATCTGTGGACCCTGCCGATGTTCCATTGCAACGGCTGGTGCTTCCCGTGGACCCTGGCGGTCACCGCCGGAACCAGCGTGTGCCTGCGCCATGTCCGGGTCGAGCCGATCCTGGAGGCCATCCGCACCGAGCGGGTCAGCCATTTCTGCGGCGCGCCGATCGTTTTGAACATGATCAACAACGCCCCGCCGGCCTTGAAGGAGGGCATCACCCAGCCGGTCAAGGTGATGACCGCCGGCGCCGCACCGCCGGCCGCCGTTATCGCCGGCATGGAGCGGATGGGCTGGGAAGTCACCCATGTCTACGGCCTGACCGAGGTCTATGGCCCGGTGACCCTGTGCGTGTGGCACGACAAGTGGGACGGCCTGACCCTGGATGAAAAGGCCAGCTTGAAGGCCCGCCAGGGCGTGCGCGGCCCGATGCTGGAAGCGGTGATGGTGGCCGACCCCATGACCCTTGAGCCCTGCCCCAAGGACGGCCGGACCATGGGCGAGATCTTCATGCGCGGCAACAACGTCATGAAGGGCTATCTGAAGAACCCCAAGGCGACCCAGGAATGCTTCCAGGGCGGCTGGTTCCATACCGGCGACCTTGCGGTGTGGCACGCCGATGGCTATGTCGAGATCAAGGACCGGTCCAAGGACATCATCATCTCGGGCGGCGAGAACATCTCGTCCATCGAGGTCGAGGATGTGCTGTACCGCCACCCCCAGGTGATGGAGGCCGCCGTGGTGGCCCGGCCCGACGACAAATGGGGCGAAACGCCGTGTGCCTTCGTCGATCTGAAGCCCGATGCCACCGTCACCGAGGCCGACATCATGGCCTTCTGCCGCGACCACATGGCGCATTTCAAGATTCCGCGCACCGTGGTATTCGGGCCGCTGCCCAAGACCAGCACCGGCAAGATCCAGAAATTCATGCTGCGCCAGCGGGCCAAGGCATTGTGACCCACCGGGCGGAGACCGATTGACCATGACCAGCTATACCGCGCCCCTGGCCGACATCCGTTTCGTGCTGAATTCGCTGGCCGGGCTGGCCGACATCACCGCCCTGCCCGGCTTCGAGGATGCCAGCCCCGACCTGACCGACAGCATCCTGGAAGAAGCGGCCAAGATCGCCGCCGGCACCATCGCCCCCCTGAACCGGGTGGGCGACCTGGAAGGGGCGCATCTGAAGGACGGCAAGGTCAGCCTGCCCGAGGGCTGGCGCCAGGCCTGGGACGTGCTGGTCGAGGGCGGCTGGAACGGCCTGGCCTTCCCGGCCGAGTTCGGGGGCATGGGCCTGCCCAACCTACTGAACGTCGCCGTGCAGGAAATGTGGCATTCGGCCAACATGGCCTTCGCCCTGTGCCCGATGCTGACGCAAGGGACGGTCAACGCCATCGCCGGCTACGGCTCGGACGACCAGAAGGCGACCTATCTGCCCAAGCTGGTCAGCGGCGAGTGGACCGGCACCATGAACCTGACCGAGCCGGCCGCCGGCTCGGACCTGGCCGCCATCCGCACCCGCGCCGTGCCGGCCGAGGACGGCAGCTTCCGCCTGTTCGGCCAGAAGATCTTCATCACCTATGGCGACCACGAGATGGCGGAAAACATCGTCCATCTGGTGCTGGCCCGCCTGCCCGACGCGCCCCCGGGGGTCAAGGGCATCTCGCTGTTCATCGTGCCGAAATTCCTGGTGGGGGCCGACGGCGCGCTGGGGGCCAGGAACGACGTCGCCTGCGCCTCGTTGGAACACAAGCTGGGCATCCATGCCAGCCCGACGGCGGTGATGGCCTTCGGCGAGAACCAGGGCGCCGTCGGCACCCTGGTCGGCCAGGCCAATCGCGGCCTGGAATACATGTTCGCCATGATGAACCACGCCCGCCAATCGGTCGGGCTGCAGGGCCTGTCCATCGCCGAGCGGGCCTATCAGCAGGCGCTGACCTATGCGCGTGAGCGCATTCAGGGCCGCCCGGTCGGCTGGAATGGCGAGGACCGCACCGGCATCGTCAACCATCCCGACGTGCGCCGCACCCTGATGGACATGAAGTGCCGCATCGAGGCAATGCGCGGCCTGATCTACAAGGCGGCCGCCGCGGTGGACATCGCCCACCATCACCCCGATGCCACCCGCCGGGCCGAAGCCCAGCTGCTGGCCGACCTGCTGACCCCGCTGGTCAAGGGCTGGTCGACCGAAATCGGCAATTTCGTCGCCTCGGCCGGCGTTCAGGTCCATGGCGGCATGGGCTTCATCGAGGAAACCGGCGCCGCCCAGCATTTCCGCGACGCCCGCATCACCACCATCTATGAAGGCACCACCGCCATCCAGGCCAACGATCTGGTGCTGCGCAAGACCTTGCGCGATGGCGGCGCCGCCATCGACGGATTGCTGGCCGACATCGCCGCCACCGCGGACCGGTTGACGGCGCACGATGCGGCCCTGGCCGCCCGTCTGGGCGCCGCCACCCAGGCGGCCAAGGGATCGGTCCGCTGCCTGGTCGGGCTGCCCCAGCGCGAGGCGGCGGCGGTGGCGGTGCCGTTCCTGGAATTGATGGGCACCCTGGTCGGCGGCCAGATGATGGCCGAGCAATTGATCGCCGCCCAAGCCGCGCCATCCGACCGTTTCCTGGCCGCCAAATCCGTCACCGCCCGCTTCTATGGCGAGCACGTGCTGACGCGGATCGATGGCCTAGCCCAGCTGATCCAGGCCGGCGCCGGTCTGGTGATGGCGCTGGACGAGGATCTCCTTTAACCGGCGGGCTCCCGGTTTGGCGCCGTCCCTCCCCAGGCGGCGTCGGCGAAGATGTCTCCCTTCACGAGAGCCACACCTGAAAAAGGGCCGGACGTCCCAGACGCCCGGCCCTCTTTTTTGTTCGGACTGCTTTGACCTATAGCGTGATGCGCATAATGTGCATCACGCCAGCCGCCATTGCGGCGGCGGCCACTGCGCCCGCCCCGAGGTGATGGACTGGTGCGACGCGCACGGCATCGACTATGTCTTCGGCCTGCCGGGCAACGCCGTGCTGGCTCGTGCCGGGGACAACGCCGCCAATGACGGGGCGGATGGACCGCCTATCTGGGAAATGTCGAATAATTACTATCGGGCATGGTTTGTGTTGGTTAAAGTCCTCTAATGACGCAGTAATGTTTGAAGCCGGAATGTATGAATTTGACATGCCTCCCCGGGTATGATTACCATTTATTTACATGTTCAACCCTGGGGGATCGGTGGACAAGGCGATTGATGGCGCTCTGCCCTGGATTTTCGCCGCATGGGCGGTCGTGACACTGGGAACCCTGGCGGGCCTGGGGTATCGCTCGGCCCTGGCTGCAATCCTATGCGCCGCCTGATCCATCCCTTCCGCCTGGAAGCCACGTACGACGATCGCCTGCTGCCGTATCGCCAGCAGGCCGACCGCATCATGCTGGGCATGTGCGTGTTCCTGTTGGCCGTCTGCGCGGCGATCGCACCCTATAACCAAACCTGGGGATCGTGGCTGTTGATCGGCGTGCCGACGCTGCTTGTCGGGGGATTATTGACCTGGCGGGCGGCGGGCAGCCTGCTGACCCGGCTGTTCATGGCCTGCGCCTTCATGGCCTTTACAGGGCTGATCATCCACCAGACCGGCGGCGACATCGAAGCCCATTTCTCGGCTTTCGGCCTGATCGGCGTGCTTCTCTACTACCGGGACTGGCGCACGGTGGCGGCGGCGACGGTATTCATCTATTTCCACCATCTTCTGGTCGGGCTGGCGCAAAGCCTTGGAGCGCCGGTGTTCGTGTTCGACACCCAAGCCTTCTGGTCCACCTTCGCGCTGCACGTCGCCTATTTCCTGCCCTTCGTGGCGATGATGGGCTACCTGTCGATTGCCCTGCGGCGCGAGGGATACGAGAACCGGCTGGTCATTGAGATGGCCCAGAAGATCGCGGCCGGAGACCTGGCCCACCAGGTCGCGGTCGAGGACGGCTCGGTGGTGACACACGGGCTGCTGCGGGCGGTGCGCATCATGCACGACCGCATCCTAGACATTCTGGCCTCGATTCCCACCCCCACCATGGTGGTGCGCCTGGACAGCGAGCGGGTCGTCAACATCAATGCTGCCTGGCTTCGCACCTTCGGCACCGCCGATGCCAGGCCGGAGGGAACCATCGGCGCGGCCGTCCGGGATTTGGGGATCTGGGAACGGGCCGGCGACTGGGAGAGGGTGCGCGATGCCGCTTCCAACGCGCCGGTCTCGCTGGTCTTTCTCGCCCGGGCGCTGGCGGACCAGGAGTGCCACCGGCAGGTCGAAGTGTCCACCATCCTCTACGAGGCCTCGGAAATCCGGCTTCTGATCGTCGTCGCCGAGGACGTCACCCTGCGCCGCAAGGCCGAGCAGCGGATGCGTGACCTCGCCTATCGCGACATGCTGACCGGGCTTGCCAACCGTGCCGCCCTGCACGACTCGCTGGCGGTGGCACTGGATGGCCTGCACCGGCACGACCGCCCGTTCACCCTGATCTTGCTGGATCTGGACGGCTTCAAGCCGGTCAATGACACCTACGGACATGACGCGGGCGACGAGGTGCTGGTCATTATCGCCGACCGGCTGCAGCGCCTGTTCCGCAGCAATGACGTGGTCGCCCGCCTGGGCGGTGACGAGTTCGTCGCGATTCTGACCGAGGACGGTGACCTCGCCCACGCCCAGGTCGTCGCAGAACGCGTCATCGAGGCCATCGAACGCCCCATCGCCTTGCGCACCGCTAACACGGTGACGATCTCAGCCAGCGTGGGGATCGCCATTGCCGACACCGCCGCGGCGCCGGGCGACGCGGACGCCCTGCTGAAGCAGGCCGACCTCGCCGTCTATGAAGCCAAGCGACGCGGCAAGGGCTGTGCGGTCATTCATGACCCGAAGATCGCCGATGGCTGGCGGGCGCACCAGGGGGCTCTGGAAGTCCGGCCATCGGTGAACTAGTGTCCTGCCCCAGAAATTCGCAAGTGAATTTCTGGGATGAGCAGGCCACTAATCTGTTGAATTGTGTGGTGATTCCGATGTCCGCATTTTGATGCGAACTTCGGAATCACCACACTAGGGCGCACTCAATTAAGGGATTCCCAGTGAGCCCGCGACTGGCTTGCCGAACGCGGCTGCGAAGCCGTTATCCCGCCAAACCCGACACGGCAGAATCCCCACGCCTACGACCGCATCGTCTACGGCAGACGTAACTTGGTCGAACGCATGTTCTGCCGTCTGAAGGACTTCCGAAGGATCGCCACCGGTTACGACAAACGCGCGGACACGTTCCTCTCGGCCGTCTTCCGCGTCGTTGCACGCGTATGGTGGCTCAATCGCGTCCGGACCTTAATGGCTCATCAACACCGGCAGGGTCATGTGCTTGAGGATGTGGCGGGTGCCGCCGCCCTTGAAGAAGGGCAAGCCCTCGCCGCTCAGCGCGCCCATCACCAACAGATCGGCGCCCTGGTCGCAGGCCCGGGACAGCAGCAGGTCCATCACCCCGATATCGTCGCCGGCCAGCACCTCGCGGGTCACCTTGGCGCCGTGGCGGGCCAGATGGTCGGTGATGGACAAGGGCGGCAGGCCGGCCGCCGGTACCGCCGCCTCGCCCCGGCGCACCGACACCACCTCGACCACATCGGCACCTTCCAGCAGGGCCATCGCATCATTCAAGGCCCGGGCCGCCTCGCGGCCGCCGTTCCATGCCACCAGCGCATTCGAGCCGATGGTCGGATAGTCGCCCACCGACGGCAGGATCAGAACCGGCCGACCCGATTGCACCACCACCTGCTCGATCAATTGCTCGGGCGCGTTCTTGCCGTCGTGATGCTGGCCCAGGATGGTGAGGTCGTGGAAACGGGCGCATACGGCGGTCTCGGCCAGAACGTGCGACGGTTCGCCATGGGCCAGCCGCCACCAGCGGCTGTCCAGGCCCGATCCAGCCAGGCACTCGGCGAACTGACGCTCGGACTGGGCGGCCGCCGCCTCGAAGGCATCGGAGCCGCGATGGGCCACCATCGCCAGTCCCTGATGCTCGAGCCGGGCGAACAGGCCGGTCAGACGGCCGCCGAACCGCTTGGTCAGCACCATCGCCGCCTTGATGCGCAAGGAATCGCGCTCGCCGCCGTCCAGATGGACCAGGATGTCCTTGAACATGGTTGTTTCTCCGAATGGGATCAGGCGTCGATGCCGCGCTTCTTCAGCCAAGGCGCGAAGACGCCAACGATACCGGCCCTGAAGGCCAGGACGCAGATGACGAAGATGATGCCCTGGATGATGGTCACCCACGACCCGGCGGTGGCGAAGTAGTTCTGGATGGTCACCACCAGGAAGGCGCCGGCGGTCGGCCCCAGCACGGTGCCGACGCCGCCCAACAGGGTCATCAGCACCACCTCGCCCGAGGCGTGCCAATGGACGTCGGCCAGCGAGGCCAGCTGGAACACCAGGCTTTTGGTCGATCCGGCCAGCCCGGCCAGGCCCGCCGAGATGACGAAGGCCACCAGCTTGTAGCGTTCCACCTGATAGCCCAGCGAGATGGCGCGCGGCTCGTTGTCGCGGATGGCCTTCAGGACCTGGCCGAACGGCGAATGCACCACCCGGTACAGGAAGAACACGCCGATCAGGAAGATCGCCAGCACGAAGTAATACATGTTCATGGTGTCGTTCAGGTCGATCAGCCCGAACAGATGGCCGCGCGGCACGCCCTGGATGCCGTCCTCGCCATGGGTGAACGGGGCCTGCAATGCCACGAAGAACATCAACTGCGACAAAGCCAGGGTGATCATGGCGAAATAGATGCCCTGGCGGCGGATGGCCAGCCAGCCGACCACCGCACCCAGGCCGGCCGCGCACAAAGTGCCCAGCAAGATGGCCAGTTCCGGGGTCAGGCCCCATTCCTTGGCGGCATGGGCGGTGATATAGGCCGACCAGCCGAAGAACATCGCATGGCCGAACGACAACAGGCCGACATAGCCCAAGAGCAGGTTGAAGGCGGCGGCGAACAGGGCGAAGCACAGCCCCTTCATCAGGAACACCGGATAGACGGCGAAGGGGGCGGCCAGGGCCACGATCAGCAGCACCGCCACGAACAGCGACTGGCGCTTGGAAGAGGCGGCGACGGTGGGCGCCTGAACCGCCAGGGAAACCGGGGAATGGGTCATGGCGTCACGCTCCCTTGCCGAACAGGCCGGCGGGCTTGATCAGCAGCACCACCACCATCACCATGAAGATGACCGTGCTGGCCGCTTCCGGGTAGATCACCTTGGTCAGGCCTTCCAGCATGCCCAGCATGAAGCCGGTCACCACCGAGCCCAGGATCGAGCCCATGCCGCCGATCACCACCACGGCGAACACCACGATGATCAGGTTCGAGCCCATCAGCGGGTTGACCGAATAGATGGGTGCTGCCAGCACGCCGGCGATGCCGGCCAGGGCCACGCCGAAGCCGTAGGTCAGGGTGATCATCACCGGCACGTTGATGCCGAAGGCCTGGACCAGGGCGGGGTTCTCGGTGGCGGCGCGCAAATAGGCGCCCAGCTTGGTCTTCTCGATCAGCAGCCAGGTGCCCAGGCACAGCACCAGCGAGGCCACCACCACCCAGGCGCGATAGATCGGCAGATACATGAATCCCAGATTCCAGCCGCCGGCCAGTTCCTTCGGCACCGCATAGGGCATGCCGGAAATGCCGTAAAGCTGGCGGAAGATGCCTTCGATGATCAGGGCCAGGCCGAAGGTCAGCAGCAGGCCGTACAGATGGTCCAGCTTGTAAAGCCTGGAAAGCATGGTCCGTTCGAGGACGATGCCGAAGGCGGCCACCGCCACCGGCGCCAGCACCAGGGCGACCCAGTAATTGGCCCCCAGATAGGTCAGCGCCAGCCAGGCGACGAAGGCTCCCATCATGTATTGGGCGCCGTGCGAGAAATTGATGATGTTGAGCAGGCCGAAAATCAGCGCCAACCCCAGGCTGAGCATGGCGTAAAAGGCACCGTTGATCAGTCCGAGCAGCAATTGCCCGAACAAGGCGGCGGTGGGGATGCCGAACAGGGTCATCATGGCTATCGGGCCTCGCTTGGGCGGGTTCCGCCCGGGACGGTGCGCCTTGATCGCGCCCCGCCCCGGCCGGACGTCAACTTACTTCTTCACCAGATCGCACTTGCTGTCGGCCAGCGGCTGATAGGCCTCGTCGCCGGGGATGGTGCGGGTGATCTTGTAGTAATCCCAGGGGCCCTTCGATTCGGCCGGCTTCTTGACCTGGGCCAGATACATGTCGTGGACCATGCGGCCGTCGGCGCGGATCTTGCCGTTCTTGGCGAAGCCGCTGGCATCCTTGATGGGCAGGGCGCGCATCTGGTCGGCGACCTTCATGCCGTCGTCGGTCTTGGCGGCGGCCAGACCCTTCAGGTAATGGATCACCGACGAATAGGTGCCGGCATGGACCATCGACGGCATCTTGCCGTCCATCTTGGCCGACCAGCGCTTGGACCAGGCGCGGGTCTCGTCGTCCATGTCCCAGTAATAGCCGGTGGTCATCATCATGCCCTGGGCGGTGTCCAGCCCCAGCGAGTGGATGTCGGTGATGAACACCAGCAGGCCGGCCAGCGACTGGCCGCCCTGGGTGATGCCGAATTCCTTGGCCTGCTTGATGGAATTGATGGTGTCGGCGCCGGCATTGGCCAGGCCGATGATCTGGGCACCCGAGCTTTGCGCCTGCAAAAGGAAGGACGAGAAATCCGAATTGGGGAAGGGATGGCGCACCGCGCCCTTGATCTCGCCGCCATTGGCCTTGACCACGCGCTCGGTCTGGGCCTGCAGATCGTGGCCGAAGGCGTAGTCGGCGGTCAGGAAGTACCACGACTTGCCGCCATTCTTGACCACCGCGTTGGCGGTGCCGTTGGCCAGCGCCGCGGTGTCGTAGGTCCAGTGGAAGCCGGTGGGCGAGCACTTGGCGTTGGTCAGCGCGGTCGAGGCCGCCCCCGACACCAGGTCGATCTTGCCCTTTTCCTTCGACACCTCGCGCACCGCCACGGCGGCCGCGGTGGTCACCAGTTCGGCGATGGCATCGACCTGCTCGGTGTCATACCACTTGCGCGCGATGGACGAGGCGATGTCGGCCTTGTTCTGGTGATCGGCCGAGACGATCTCGACCGGCACGCCATTGACCTTGCCGCCGAAATCCTCGATCGCCATCTGGGCGGCGATGATGGTTCCCTTGCCGGCCAGGTCGGAATAGGTGCCCGACAGGTCGGTCAGAATGCCGATCTTGATCTTGTTGTCGCTATAGGCCTGCTGGGCCTGGGCCTGGGCGACGGTCATGGCGGTCAGACAGGCCGCTCCGATCAAAGCTTTCTTCAACATCGTCTCTACTCCCGTTTGGTTTTATCTTGTCCCTGGACCGGCTTCCGCTTGAGCCAAAACCGGTCCAGAGTCTTATGTATGGCCCGTAGCGGGCCGCTCAGGCGCCGCTCGGGCTCGCCCGCGTGTTCACGCTTGGCGTGAACACGCTCTAAACGCCCAAATATCCCTTCAGCTTGTCCATGCTTTGGGACAGCTGATCGTTGGGGATCATGTCGATGACCTTGCCGTGCTCGACCACGTAATGGCGGTCGGCGACGGTGGCGGCGAAGTGGAAGTTCTGTTCCACCAGCAAGATGGTGAAGCCCCTGGACTTCAATTGGCGGATGATGTCGCCGATATGCTGGACGATCACCGGGGCCAGTCCCTCGGTCGGCTCGTCCAGCAGCAAAAGCTTGGCGCCGGTGCGCAGGATGCGGGCGATGGCCAGCATCTGCTGCTCGCCGCCCGACAATTTGGTGCCCTGGCTGGAAGCGCGCTCCAGCAGACGCGGAAACAGACCGTAGACCTCGTCCAGGCTCATGCCGCCTTCCTGCACCACCGGCGGCAGCACCATGTTCTCGCGCACGTTCAGCGAGGCGAAGATGCCGCGCTCTTCCGGGCACAGCGCGATGCCCAGCCGGGCGATGCGGTTGGACGCCAGGCCGACGGTCTCGGTGCCGCCGAAGGTGGCGCTGCCCTTGCGCTTGGCCACCATGCCCATGATCGATTTCATGGTGGTGGTCTTGCCGGCGCCGTTGCGGCCCAGAAGCGTGACCACCTCGCCGGCCGCCACCTCGAAGTCCATGCCGTGCAGGATGTGCGATTCGCCGTACCAGGCTTCCAGCCCGGAGACCTTCAACAGCGCGTCGGGCTTATGCATGGCTGCCCACTCCGTGTCCCATATAGGCCTCGATCACTTCCGGGTTCTGGGAAATCTCGCCGTAAGGCCCCTCGGCCAGCACCTTGCCCAGCTTGAGGACGGTGATGGTGTCGGACAGGTCGGCGACCACCGACAGATTGTGCTCGACCATCAACACCGTGCGGCTGGCCGACACGCGGCGGATCAATTGGGCGGTGCGGGCGACGTCCTCGCTGCCCATGCCGGCCATCGGCTCGTCCAGCAGCAGCATCTCGGGCTCGAGCGCCAAGGTGGTGGCGATCTCCAGCGCCCGCTTGCGGCCATAGGACAATTCACCGGCGGCGGTGTCGCGGTATTCCAGCATGCCGACATCGGCCAGCAATTGCTCGGCCCGCTCGTTCAGGCTGTCCAGCGAGCGGTCGGACTGCCAGAAATGCATCGAATTGCCCTGCTTGCGCTGCAGCGCCACGCGAACGTTTTCCAGCGCGGTCAGATGGCCGAACACCGCCGAGATCTGGAAGCTGCGCACCATGCCCAAGCGGGCGATCGCCGCCGGCTCGGTCTTGGTGATGTCGCGGCCGTTCAACAAGATTTGCCCGCGCGACGGCTGCAGGAACTTGGTGATCAGGTTGAAGCAGGTGGTCTTGCCGGCGCCGTTGGGGCCGATCAGCGCGTGGATGGTGTGGCGGCGAACCCTGAGATTGACATCCGAGACCGCGACGAATCCCTTGAATTCCTTGGTCAGATTCTTCGTCTCGACGATGAAATCGTCACCCATTCCTGCCTCCCGCAGTCACACCGGCGCCTTGGTCGCTGCCAAAATTGCAGATTGGATTGCCATGTCGGAATTGCAACCCAGCCATCCAAATTTGCCGATGAAAATTGTCATGCGGGACAGAAGAAGTCAAAGGTATTATTGTTCACAAACAATAGTGTTTTTGAAATGATTAGTATTATTTGCGTACAATTCGTTACATTTGATGTAATGAGCCGACGACCAGCCCGGCCTAGTCTATAGACACAACCCAATCCAGAAACAGCGAAGGCGGCCGATGGGCCGCCTTGCGTGTGTTTGAGGATAAAGCCGTTACTCTGGCAGGCCGAAGCTTTTCGGTCGGGCCTGATAGACCGCCAGGTCGGTTTCGGCATCGACCTCGCCCCACGGGAAGGGGGCCGGGACGGCCTGGATCCTGGCACCTTGCTCCAGCAGCCGGCGCAGCATGCCGGTCATGTCCAACCGGTCGCGCTGGTCCGGGGGAAGGCTTTGCCGCAAATCCTGAACCCTGCGCCAGCCGGCCGGGGTGAAGCGCAGCAGGCCCATATACTGGCCTTGGATCTCGTCCAGACTGGCGGCCCTGGCGCCGATCTCAAGCAGGAAGCCCTGATCGTCGCGGCGGAAGGTCTCGGCGTCGGCCAGCGGCTCGGCGAAACGGGCCTGCCACAGACCCAGCCAATGGGGATCGAAGGTGATGGCGATGTCGGCATCGGCGGCCAGCAGCGCCTGGACCGCCTGCGCCTGGTAGAAGATATCCGAGTACGACACCACCACCGGCCCGTCTTGCAGCCATTCCTCGGCGCAGGCCAGCGAGGCGACCATGTTGGTCTGGGCCCAGCGCGGATTGTGGAACAGGGTCAGCCCCCTGCCCTCGAGCGCGTCGGCCATATAGCCAGTGACGGCGCCGATGGGGCCGCAGCCGGCCCCGGTCAGGGCGGCCAATTGGTAATCCAGCAACGGCCGGCCGGCCAGTTCCACCAGCCCCTTGGGGCGGTCCTCGGTCAGGGCCAGCATGCGGCTGCCGCGCCCGGCGGCCAGGATCAGGGCCTTCATCACAAACCTTTCAGCAGGGCGATATCGTCGGGATGGGGCTGTGCCTCGCGCTCGGGGTGCCACAAGATGGCGGTGCGGTTGCCCAGGCGAAAGGCCTCGATGCTGCCGTCGGCCGCCCGGGCCAGCACATCGGCGCCAGGCGGGGCCTGGGTGATGGCCCAATCGTGGAAGCTGTTGACCTCGCGGCCCAGGGGCTCGACCCGGTGGCGGGTGCCGGCATGGCCGCCGACACGTTCCAGCTGCCCGCCGGCCAGATGGGCCAGATGCTGGGCGCCGCGACACACACCCAAGACCGGCAGCCGCTCCGCCGCCCAATCCAGCAAGGCCCGCTCGGTTTCGTCGCGTTCCGGCGCGTCGCCAGCCAGGGCGGCCAGATCGTTGCCGCCGGTCAGGATCAGCGCCGCCAGGCCGCAGGCCTGGGCCACCTGCAGCGCCGTTTCGGTATGGTTGGGCAAAGGCACGCCGGTCATGCCGCAGGCGGCCAGGAAGGGCATCCAGCGCTGGTCAAGCGCGTCGCGCCGCTCATTGGTGCGGGGATCGACCACCACCCGCTGGCTCAGTCCGACCAGGCGGGTCATCTGACCACCTCGACCTTGCGGTTGGCGCAATCCAGATGCAGCACCGAAGCATTGGCCCAGCAGCTGTACTTGGTCAGACCGGCCCCGATCACCGCCGGAATGCCCAGCTCGGCGGCGCGGATGGCCATGTGCGAGTTGGTGCCGCCGAAGGCGGTGACCAGGCCGGCGATCCCATGGGCGAAAATCCAGTCGAAGCCGGGATCGGCGCTTTCGATGCAGACGATGGCGCCGGCCAGGCTGGAATCGCCGGTGCGCCGGGCCGGGGCGGTGACCGATTTCAAGGTGATGAAGTTGGGATCGGTGTCCAGGGTGGCGAACGACCACACGTCGCCGGGAACGGCGATCAAGGCCGGCAGCAGCAAGGCCTGGGTCAGGCGGTATTGCGCCCGGCCGCGGGCGATGGAGGCGGCCAACGTATCGGCGTCATCGGCGCAGGATGCCTGCCACTCGCGCACGACGGCGATATCGGCGAAGGCCATGTCGTCGCGGGCGAAGCCGGCGCTTTCGCCCAGTTCGGCCAGCAATTCCAGCGCGTCGGACAAAGCGCGGGTGAAGATGAACTTCGACTTCTCGCGCCCTTCGATCGCCGCCTGGAAGAAGTCGAACAGGCCGACCACGTCGTTGTCCAGGCCGTGCTGGGCCAGCAAGGATTCGATGGCGCGCATCTGCGGCAGCGACAGAGCGAAGCGCGGCCGCGGCGGCGGCTCGCCACCATGGCCGTCGCCGATGCCATACAGCTCGGGGGCACGGTCATAGCGGGGCGAGCGCAGATCATAAGTACCGGGGCGCAGATGGCCGTATTTGGCCAGGAAGGCCGCCTTGTCCAGGCTCTTGGTGTCGTGCGCCAGTTCCGAGCCGACGGTGTTGAGCCCGCCCAGGAAGGCGTTCAGCTCCTCGGGCGCCAGCACGCCGGCCGCCACCAGCGAGCGCAGCATCTGCACGGCGACGAAGCCGGCCCGCGCCAGGCCGGCGAAGGGCAGCGTGCCATAGCGCTTGCAGTCCTCGAGCAGCCAATAGACCTTTTCTCGCGCCGACATCCGGCTGGTCTGGATCAACTGGCGGCGTTCTTCCAGCACCCTGACCTTCTCGATGTCCGCCTGCCACAGGCCGGTCTTGCGATTGATGATGGTGTTGGTCAGCCGCCTAAGCGCATCGGCCAGGCCGGTGCACTCGTCTTCGGAAAAGCCGTGGGCGGCCAGGGTGTCCAGCCGCTGATCCATGTCGAAGGTGTAGGCCGACAAGACGATCTCGAACTCGACCTTGTCGTGCAGGCTGGGCCGGGCCAGCAGGCGCTCGATGTAATAATCGACCAGCTTTTCCGCCAGCTCGCCATCGACATCGCGCGGCACGAAGGAATTGAAGCTGACGCGGACGTCGATATAGGGCAGCCCGTGGAAATGGACCAGCAACGGGAAGCTTCTGAGGTTGCGATAGCCGTAATTGTGCCGCTGATAGGCCCAGATGCTGTCGGTGACCAATTCGCGGTACAGCGACAAGGCCAGCGGACTGGGACGCACGCCGATGATCTCGGCCGGGTTCCAGTCGGGCATGATGCCGAACACCGTGCGCGCGCCCTTCAACAGCGGATGCGGGCACATCGCCTGGCCGACCTTGGCCATCACCTGACGGACGGCGCGGTCCAGTTCGGCATCCTCGACGCCGGTGGCCACCGCCAACGGGCGAACCTGCAGCAGCCACAGGCGGCCACCCTGGTCGAAGGCGAACTCGATATCCAGCGCGTCGCGGCCGGTGATGGCGATCAGTTCGCGGGCCAGCAGCAGGATCGGGCGGATGCGGTCGTCTTGCGGTTCCGGGCCGAAGCGCCAATGGGTGCGGCACCAGGTGGCGCCGGCCTTGCCGCCGGTCACCACCGAGGTATCCGCGCCCTCGGCGCCGTTGACCACCAGATAGGGCGAGCCGGTCGAGGGATCGCGGGTGAAGGCCACGCCCGAGGCGGCGACGCCCGCCAGCATCGGCTGGATCAGCACGCGGTCCTTGGGATTGTCGCGGCCATAGGCGGCGGCCACCCGGTCGATCGCCGCCGGGGCCTCGGCCAATCCGACATCTTGCAGCGACAGGAACTTGCCGGCCATGGAACAGCATTCGCCATCCTCGCCCTCGGCGCTGGAGCGCACGATCAGCGGGGCGCCGGCCCAATCCAGCCGGCCCAGGCGGGCCAGCACGCCGTTGCGGTCGGCTTTCCACTCGGCGGTACCGACATGGAACAAGGGCAGGACCGACGCCGATTGCAGGCGCCCGGCCAGCGCCTCGAGCGTTTCCGCCTTGCTGCGAAAGACGAAGCCCATGTCTATCCTTTTCGCCTGGCCGTCCAGGTGCGGGTGCGGTAGGTGGTCTCGATGAAATCCATGTCCTTGATGCGGGCCTCGGCCCGGTCCAGGAAGGCGGCGAAGCGCTCGGCCCCCAACTGGGCCTGCACGTCGTTGACCGAGCGCCAGGCCCCCAGATACTGGGCCGGGCTCTGGCGGGCGACATGCTCGCCTTCCAGATACAGCACGTCGTCGTAAAGCGGGTGGGCGCGCAAGGTGGCCGCCAAGGTCTCGGTCACGCCCGAACGTCCCGACGACACCCGCTTCAGATCGGGGCACAGCTCGGTCAGATAGGATTCGATCTCGACCAGCAGCGGATTGGCCTCGATCCAGCGCGGGTTCCACAGGGCGACGAAGCGCCCGCCGGGCCGCAGGACGCGGGCGAACTCGGCCAGCCCGGCGGCGGTGTCGACCCAGTGGAACGACGAGGCCATGCTGAGCCAATCGACGCACGCATCGCCCAATCCGGTGGCATCGCCGGTGCCCTTGCGCCAGACGATGCCGGTGCCAGCGCTGTCGCGCTCGCCGTTGGCCCGCATGGAATCGTCGGGTTCGACCGCCACCACCGAACGCACCCCGGCGGCCGCCACCATTCGCGTCCAGATGCCGGTGCCGGCGCCGACATCGGCGCAATCGATGGCGCGCGACGGATATAGCCCCAGCAGGGCCGACAGCACCGACGGGCAATAGCCGGGCCGATAGGCGGAATAATCGTCGGCCAGCCGCGAGAAATCACCGGGACGCAACGAGCTGGTCATGACGGATGTCCTTTCAGATGGTCCAGAATAAGGTTCACGGCCTGATCGGGCGCCGTGGCGCCGAAATTGTCGATGACCAGATCGGGGGCCTCGGGCTCCTCGAACGGCAGATCCAGGCCTTGCATGTTCACCCCCTTGGCGTAAAGACCCTTGGGGTCGCGGCGCACCAGTTCGTCCAGCGGCACCTTCAGATAGATCTCGACATAACCGGGGATATGGTCGCGGTTCCACCGCCGGACCGCATGGAACATCGAGATGGTCGAGCACACCACGACGGCCCCTTGCTCGGCCAGCACCTTGCACATGCGGCCATAGGTGTGGGCCAGGGCCAGGCGCTGTTCCGGCCCATGGGCATCGACCGCGCCCAGCATCTCGCGCAGCACGTCGCCGTCGAGATACAGCGCCGGCTGGCCGGCCTCTTTAAGGGCGTTCCACAGCAGATGCCCCAACGTGCTTTTCCCCGCCCCCGAAAGGCCGGTGATCCAGATGACGGCGCCAACCCGGTTCGGCATCCCCACGTCCCTACCCCTGTTCTGGGAGATAGAATCGGCGATCGCACTTAAAAAGCGGTTAGCGTAAGCCGAACCATTGGCGGGAGTCGCCCCCCCTCTTGACGGCGGCACGCCCTGCTGTCATTGTGAGTGAACGTTCACATTAGGCAGGTAGGGTCATGCGGGACGGACGAGCGACCAAATTGCGCATTCACCAGGCGGCGCTGACGCTGTTCGTCGCCAAGGGCGTGACCGAGACCAGCGTGCGCGACCTGGCCCAGGCGGCCGGCATCGCCGAGGGCACCCTTTATCGCCACTACGCCTCGAAGGACGATCTGGTCGCCGACCTGTTCGCCAGCAACTACGCAGCCTTCGCCGATCGGCTGACCACGCTTGGGCGGCAGCAGGCCGGCTTTCGCGCCCGGCTGGCCGCACTGGTGGCCGAGGTGTTTCGCTTCCACGACAACAACCCGACCCTGTTCCGCTTCCTGCTGCTGGTGAGCCACCAGGCGCTGGCGCGCGTTCCCGACGATGCCGCCAACCCGGTTTCCGTGCTGCATTCCCTGGTCGAGCAAGGGGTGCAAGACGGCGAGATCACCCTGACCGACGCGGCACTGGGGACAGCCATGATCCTGGGGCTGATGCTGCAGCCGGCCACCGCCATCGTCTATGGCCGGCTGGAAGCCCCCCTGTCCCGTTTCACCGACGACATCGCCGCCGCCTGCTGGCGCGCGCTTAATCCCACGGAGGCCCCCCATGGCTGACAAAACCTTCCACCTGTTGGCGCGCCGCCGTTTCCTGCCGTTGTTCGTCAGCCAGTTCTTCGGCGCCGCCAACGACAATTTCTTCAAGAACGCGCTGGTGATCCTGGTGGTCTACCAATTGGGGGCGCGGGCCGGCATGGAGCCGCAGGTGCTGGCGACGGTGGCGGCGGGCTTGTTCATCTCGCCCTATTTCCTGTTCTCGGCCACCGCCGGCCAGATGGCCGACCGCTTCGAGAAATCCATGCTGATGAAGGGCTGGAAGGCGGCCGAAATCGCCATTTCCGCCCTGGGCGCCTGGGCGCTGGTGGCCGAGAACGTGCCCGGCATGCTGGTTGCGCTGTTCCTGCTGGGCCTGCAATCGACCTTCACCAGCCCGATCAAGTACGCCGTGCTGCCGGAATATCTGAAGGAAGACGAGTTGATCGGCGGCAATGCCCTGATCGAGGGCGGCACCTTCCTGGCCATCTTGCTGGGCACCATTGCCGGCGGGACCTTGGTGCTGGTCGAGAACGGCCTTTCCATCGTCGCCTGGTCGATGGTGGCGCTGGCGACCTTAGGCTTCGCCGCCAGCCTGGCGCTGCCCCAGGCCCATGGGGCCAATCCCCAGGTCAAGGTCGGCCTGAATCTGGTGCGCGAGACCGCCACGCTTTACGGCCTGGTCAGGAAACAGCGCGACCTGTTCTTGTCGGTGATGGGCATTTCGTGGTTCTGGCTGGTGGGCGCGACCTATCTGTCGCAATTCCCCGCCTTCGCCAAGGACGTGCTGGTCGCCGACGAGCATGTGGTGACGCTGATGCTGACCATGTTCTCGATCGGCATCGGCGTGGGCTCGGTGCTGTGCGGCCGCATGCTGAACGGCGAGGTCTCGGCCCGCCACGTTCCCTTCGCCGCCCTGGGCATGACCCTGTTCGCGCTGGATCTGTGGTTCGCCGCCGGCCCTGCGGCGGGCGGACCGGGCCTGGCCGGCCTGTCCGAGTTCCTGGCCCGGCCGGAATGCTGGCGGGTACTGGCCGACCTGCTGGCCTTCTCGGTGTGCGGCGGCATCTATATCGTGCCGCTTTACGCCATCTTGCAGGCCCATTCCGACGAAGCGGTGCGCTCACGCGTGGTGGCCGCCAACAACCTGGTCAACGCCGCCTTCATCGTCGCCGCCGCCCTGGCCAGCGCCGGCATGCTGGCGGCCGGCTTCACCGCCACCGACATCTTCCTGACCCTGGGCCTGGCCAATCTGGGGGTGGCCATCTATATCTGCGGCCTGCTGCCCGATACCGTGCTGAAGGGCCTGTTCGCCTGGTTGTTCCGCCGGATGTACCGGGTCGAGGTGCGCGGCCTGGAAAACCTGCCCAAGGCTGGCCTGCCTGCGGTGATCGTGGTCAACCACACCTCGTTCCTCGACCCGGCGCTGCTGGCCGCCTTCTTCCCCCAAAAGCCGGTCTTCGCCATCAACACCTTGACCGCCAAGCAATGGTGGGTGAAGCCGTTCCTGCGGGTGGTCGAGGCCTTCCCGGTCGATCCCACCAACCCGATGTCGACCAAAAGCCTGATCCGCGTGGTGCAAGAGGGCAAAAGCCTGGTGATCTTCCCCGAGGGCCGCCTGACCGTCACCGGCGCGCTGATGAAGATCTACGAGGGGCCGGGCATGATCGCCGACCGCGCCGGCGCGCCCGTGGTGCCGATCCGCATCGACGGCGCCGAGTTCACCCCCTTCTCGCGCCTGAAGGGCAAGCTGCGCCTGAGGTGGTTTCCCACCATCACCATCACCGTGCTGCCGCCCCGGCGCTTCGACGTGCCGGACGAGATCAAGGGCCGCGTCCGCCGCCGCCGCATCGGAATCGCCCTTTACGACGTCATGTCGGCGATGATGTTCGAGACCGCGCACCGCGACCGCACCTTGTTCGGCGCCCTGCTGGACACCGCCCGCATTCATGGCGGCCAGGCGCTGGCGGTCGATGACGTCAACCGCAAGCCCCTGACCTATGACCGGCTGGTGGCCTCCAGCCTGGCCTTGGGCCGGGTTCTGTCGGGCGACACCCGCCCGGGCGAGGCGGTCGGCCTGTTGCTGCCCAACGCCGCCGCCACCGCTGCCGCCTTCTTCGCCCTGCAGGCCACGGCGCGGGTGCCGGCCATGCTGAATTTCTCGACCGGCGCCGGCAATGTGCTGGCGGCCTGCCAGGCCGCCCGCATCGCCACCATCGTCACCTCGCGCCGCTTCATCGACCAGGCCCGCCTGTCGGCCATGATCGAGGCGCTGGAGGCCAAGGTCCGGGTGTTGTACCTGGAAGACATCGGCGGCCGCATCGGGGCGGTCGACAAGATCCGCGCGCTGCTGGCCCGCCCCTTCGCCGCCACCCTCCATCGCCGCACCGGGGCCAAACCCGACGATCCGGCGGTGATCTTGTTCACCTCGGGCTCGGAAGGCACACCGAAGGGAGTGGTGCTATCGCACGCCAACATCTTGTCCAACTGCGCCCAGTTGGCCGCCCGCGTCGCCTTCAGCCCCACCGACATCGTGTTCAACGCCCTGCCGGTGTTCCATTCCTTCGGGCTGACCGGTGGGCTGCTGCTGCCGGTGCTGGCCGGCATCAAGGTGTTCTTGTATCCCAGCCCGCTGCATTACCGCATCGTGCCCGAGTTGGTCTACGACACCAACGCCACCATCTTGTTCGGCACCGACACCTTCCTGTCGGGCTATGCCCGGGTCGCCAACCCCTACGACTTCTACAGCGTGCGCTATGTCTTCGCCGGCGCCGAGAAGGTCAAGGACGAGACAAGGCGGGTGTGGATGGACAAGTTCGGCCTGCGCATCCTGGAAGGATACGGCGCCACCGAGACGGCGCCGGTGCTGGCGGTCAACACGCCGATGCACTTCCAGGCCGGCAGCGTCGGCCGCCTGCTGCCGGGCATCTCGCACCGCCTGGAATCGATGCCCGGCATCGACGAAGGCGGCAGGCTGTGGGTGAAGGGCCCCAACGTCATGCTGGGTTATTACCGGGTGGAAAAGCCCGGCGAGCTGGAGCCGCCGCCCGAGGGCTGGTACGACACCGGCGACATCGTCACCATCGATGATCTGGGCTTCGTGCGCATCGTCGGCCGGGCCAAGCGCTTCGCCAAGATCGCCGGCGAGATGGTGTCGTTGGGTAAGGTCGAGGCCGAGCTGGCCGCCCGCTGGCCCGAGGGCCAGCACGCGGTGGTCGCCCTGGCCGACGACAGGAAGGGCGAGCAATTGGTGATGCTGACCGACCGCGCCGACGCGACGCGGGACGCGGTGCTGTCCCACTTCCGGGCCCAGGGCCTGGCCGAGCTTTTGATGCCGAAGGTGGTGCTGAAGGTCGACCGCATCCCGCTGCTGGGCACCGGCAAGACCGACTATGTCGGCGCCAAGGCGCTGGCGGAAGCATTGGTGCGGCCGGGGGGTGCCGGCTAGAGAGTCGCGTTCGCGGGCAAGAACCCGATCCGCGGACAAGAATGCACCATCAAATGCCGGAACTAAACACCTAAGGATAGCAGGTGGCCATGAACATCAGACCGTCATGGACCTTGACCCATTCCCGCCTGACCGCCAGCTTCCTGGTCTCGGGGTGGGTCCAGGTGTATTGCGCCCAGCCGCCGGCCGGAGATTGAGTGGCGGACTTGATCATCTCCTCGACGACGAGAAGGCCATTGACGTCCTTCAGTTTGACCATCTCTGGGTTATCCACCAGCCGGAAATTCGGATGAACCTTGAAGAGGCCGTCCTTGGTGGCAACCGCACCGACTTGCGGGGCGTTGAACCAATCGGAATCCCGTCTCATGAAGTCTGCGAAGGCAAGGTCGCGCCCGACCCGCTGATAATGGGCGATCATCTTATCGACCTGCAATTGGGCGTCCTGGCAGGCGCCGGTGACCGGCGATCCCGCCGGGACGGCATTGGACTGGGCCGATGGAGTGACGGTTGCCGGTGGAGATGTGGTCGATCTCGCCGCGGTTTCGCCCCGGGGCGGATAAAGTCCTTGGACGGCGATGCAGACCGACAGGTACTGGCCGCCAGCCGACTTTTGCTCGCGCATGTCGGGCAGCGCGAAGGTCGACGAGCCGTTCCCGCCGAATCGTGACCCCAGCAGGGAATACAAGGCTTGGTGGGAGGAGATCGGCACTGTGCGCCCATCCGCCGGCAAATAGCCTTCCGGGCAATAGGTTCCAGCGAAACTGCAGATTTCCCCGATATACGGCTCCGGGCCGCAGGCCCGTGCTGGACTGGGCAGAAGAAAGCCGCCGGCCAGCACAACAAGGCCGGCAAGGCGGACAATAACGCCCTTGGTCTTCAATGCCGCCACCGTCAATCCCCCCTACCCCGCTGATGACACCAATCTAGCCCATCCCCGCCCCGCCCAGAAGAGCGAATGGAGCGAACCAGGTCCTGGTCGGTCCGCCCGATTTGCACGTTCGGCGATCCGGGAAAGACAGGGTAACATTCCGATTGGGCTTGCCGACGGGGGGCTGATCCAAACAGCCGCCCGCACGCCCCGACAAATTTCAATGGAAGGCGGAATGGGCATGACCCAGCGACAATTGACCATCGCCGTGAACAAAATTCTACGTGAAGAGGCGCGCTATGCGACCGGGCTGGAGAAAGGTGGCGATTTCGGCCGGGCCAAACTGGCCCATGCCGCCATCGAGGAGATCAAGCGTGCGGTCAGGATGGCTGCCGGTGCCGACGACGATTCCTATGCCGGCGCCTTGCGCGCAGCCCTGATCGAGCGCCGCGCCGAATATCGCCAGGACTGGAACGACGAGGACGGCGTCGGCACCTCGACCTTCTCCCGCGTGCTCGACTTGGTCGATGAGGATGGCGCGTGACGAAGGATCAAAAATCATCGGGAAGATCAAGGTCGTCCTTATAGCTCAGACAGCGCTTGTTGTAGCGATCGACCATGTCGTTATAGGCCTTGACCTGCCTTTTGTGATCGTCGATGGCGGCGTTCACCTCGCCCCTCAGCTTGTCCCGATCGGGGGCAAGGTCGAACGCCCGGAGCGTGGGAGTCTGATATCTCTGGCTGGTCTCTTGCTGTTGCTCGACCAGTCTGTTGAGGTTCTTCAGACGCTCCTTGTCGCTGTCGATGTCGTTCCTGAGCTGCTTGTACGACGCTTTCTGCCTGGCCATGGCGTCCACCAACTTCTGGCAGACTTCTATTTCCCGCTCTTCTCGCGCCTGCGCGGCCAGCCGGTCCTGCTCTTCCTTCAGCGCATTGGCCCGCCGGACCTCGTCCGCCTTGCGCCGGTCCTCGGCCTTGGCGGCCAGGACTTTTCCGACCGCCTCGTACTGGGACCGGCCGACCAAATCCTCGAGAAAGGCGGCGATTTCTGGCTTCTTGAGCCATTCCGCCATGTCGGACAGGTCGCCCAGTAGGTCCGGGCTGGCCAGGTCCATCCGCGCCAGATCCTTCAACGCGCCGCGCAGAGCGGCGCCATCGGTGCCGCGGGCAAGGGTTCGGGCGCGCTGGACGTAAATGTCCGGATAGGTGGGATCGGCAGCCTCGGCCTGTTCCAGCCGACGCAGCGGCTCGTCGCCGGAAAGGCCGCGCGCGGCCCCGACATGGTCCTGAGCGATGGTGCGAAGCGTCGGGGCGATCTTGTGCAGTTCGGCCTGGGCCAACTCGGCCTCGGCCCCGCCCGGCAGGGCGGCAATCAGCTGCCGCAGGACGCGGCCGGCATCGACGGGCGTCTTCAGGCGATTGGCATAAAGATCGGCCGCCTTCAGCCCAAGGTCCGGGCGGGCCCGCCCGGCCGCCCAGGCCCGCTCGTAGGCAAGCGCCGCCTTACCGATCAATCCGTCGGCCAGGGCGGCCGAAGCGGTCTTTTCGGCCTCCGCCTCGGTCTTGCGGATCGTCACCAGATCGCCCAGCTTTTCCGCGGCGACGCGCCCGCTTTCGGGGGCCAGGGCCAGGGCCTTGGCGGCGGCGACCTGGGCCTCTTCGAAACGACCAAGGCCCATCAGCGCCATGCCTTGATAGTAATGGCCCTTGAAGCCCGCCGGGTCGAGCTTGACCGCTTCGGCCGACGCGGCCAGGGCGCCCTCGACGCCGCCCCCTTCCAGAAGAAGGCGGGCCTGGGCGATCAACCCGTCATAATCGGCCGCGCCAGCATCGCCGCAGGCCACCATTAGGGCGAACAGGGCAGCGCGCAGAACCTTGCCGGGGCGGATCATGGAATGGCTCTGGCGCCGACGGGAGGGGCGTAGCTGGTCAGATAGTGCGGGCTGGCGCTGAAGCGGTCGATGAAGACGCGGACATTGGGAAGCACGGCGACCTCGTGTTTCGGGTTGTGATCGCCCATGCGGTAGAAACCGCCCAACCCGCCCAACCCCACATCCGGGATCGGAGAAGCGTTGGCCCTGGACGCGATGAAGTGGGAAATCTCGCCGGAATGGATATAGCCGTTAAGCTCGTTCCTTTCGGAATTGGCGGTCGCGGTGGCCCGCGCGCGGTCCTTCTCGTTGGCGAGACGGCGCCGGTCCCGCCGCTCGTCCAGTTCGGCCCGCATGGTCTTCCAGCTGTCCCAATCCCGGTTCAGTTCCTCGTCCTTGCGTTTGTCCTTGTTCCAAACTCTCTCGGACGAGATTTTGCGGAGCTGGCTGTCGATTTCCTCCAGCCGCGCCTTGTGGGCGACCTCGTCATCGTGATCGGCCAGGGCGAGCAGTTCGTATTCGAAGGTGACGGCCGTCCGCCATAGTCTTAGCCCGTGTTCAAGCTGATCCAGCGCCTCGTCGCGCTCGGCGATGGTCTGGGCCAGCTTGCTCCGCACCGCGTCGAGCTCGCGACGAAGCCGGTCGATGGGGGCTTGCAATTCCCGCTCCTTGGCCTCGATTTCTTCGGGCGTGGGCTGAACGATGCGCTGCCCCGGATGCGGGAAGGTCTCGCCCTTGGCGTGGATTTCCGAGCGCGTCAATCCGCACCCCGAGCAGAACAGCCCGCTGCGATATTCCTCCAACTTGATGTCCCTCTCGGCCATCAGGTCGGCGAGCTGGCGTTCAAGATCGGCCTTTCTCTGGGTCAGACGCTTGACCTCGGCGATCAGCCGAATGGCCTCGGAGGCGAGGCCCGCCATGGAGGCGACCACCGAGCTCGCCATCGAGCGGGCATAGCCCGGCGACGAGCGTTTGGGCCGCGCCTCGCCGTCGCCGGCCGTGGCGGATGGCAAGGTGGCCCTGACCCGGCTGCCGTCCAGCAGATCGTCGGGGGCCGCCCCCTTCGGCGCCTGGCCGCCCTTACCCAGTTTGGCGGGGTCGAGAAGATCGGATTGGGCCGCCGCCGGACCCAGCCGGGCAAAGGCGATCCCGCCGGTCAGCCAGGCCATCACCCGGCGACGATCGGCCCGACCGTCCATCATGAACCGGCTATACGGATCATCCGAACGCCCTCCCAATCATCGGGCTGGCGTTCCAGAATCGGCGCCAGATCCTCGTAGAAGGCAAGAATCTGCTCGCGGGACAAGGGCTTCGGCGCGTTCCACCGATCGGCGCCGTCGCGCTTGAAACCGTGGGTGGACAGCAGTCCGGCACATTGGGCGTCGCACTGCCCTTTGGGGCCGATATACCACGTCACCTCGCCGGACGGGGCGACACGCACGGGAACGTAGGTGGTGGCTTCCCCGGGCTTCTTCTCCACCGGCGTGCCGTTCTCGATGGCGTCGGTGGCCTGGAAGATGAAGAAACCGGGCGTCCTCAACGCCACGAATCCGCCGATCAAGGTGACGGGACCGCTGTCATCGGGCTCGAAATGGAACTCGACATGATCGGGCCGATTGACGATGGATGCGAGCCTTGGGGTGCTCTCGTTGACGGCATAGCGACCGTCCGCCAACGCCTGGGAATACTCGCCGGCGGCGAAATGCCGCGTACCGCTTTCCAGGACGAGAGGCGTGCAGCCCGCCAAACAGAGAAGCAGCAGGGCAAAGCTTTGGCGCCAGCGCGTGATCATGGGAATTTCCAATCGCAAGGATTCCTGCGCAAACCGCGCCATCACAAGCACGGTATCTGGAATTTACGGCGCAGATTAGGCGAAATCCAGGATTTTGCGGGGCGGGTGCTCCTTCCCCTCGCCCTTGGTTTAATCTACGCTGACGGTTCCAGGTGGCCATCAAGGCGGTTCTCGGGGTGGGGGCGCGGCAGACCTGGATCATTGGGGGGGCAATATGCGCACATGGGTTACGGGCATCGTGCTTGCTTTGACGGTGCTGTCCCAGCCCGTCGCCGCGCAAATGCAGACTCCGATCATCAGGGCGACCTCGGGCAAAGAGCCCATCGAGGTTTGCGGCATCTGGATCAAACCCCGCATCTATGCCCGCGTCGTCGTCACCGAGACCGAAATCTGCCTGGAAAATCCCAATTCCACCCCGCTGGAAGGCGCGCTGAGCTTTCCTTTGCGCGAGAACCAGACCATCACCAGCTTCTGGCTGTCGCCGGCGGCGGAAGGAGGCCCGGTGCTGCAGGCGGTGCCGGTGCCCAAGGCCAAGGGGACCTCGGTCTTCGAAGCGATCGAACGGGTCGCGGCCGACCCCGCCTTGATGGAAAAGGCCGAGGGGAACATCTATTCCCTGCGGGTCTATCCCCTGCTGCCGAAGATCAAGCGGGTAGTGACCTTCGTCACCACCGAACCGGTGATGCCCGACGCCAAGGGTGTGAACCGGTTCGATCCGACCCTGGCCTTCGCCGACATCCGGGGCGTCAAGAACACCGTGCTGTCGGTCGAGGGCGGCACGACCGGCATTCCCAACGGGGTGGTTCAATTCGCCCCCAAGTACAAGAGCACGGGCTTCGTGCGCCCCTCGGCGACCGGCATCCAGTTTTCCGGGTTCCTGCCGCTGGATAAACGGCGCGACGGGCTTGGCATCACTTGGACCGCGCCCGGTGGCGATTCCGTCATCGGCTCGTGGTTCGAGCGGCATTCGTACTTCTATGCGGACGTCCCGGTCGCCGGGGGCTCGGTGCCCCGCCCCGCCCCGGCCGCATTGGCGCTGGTGTGGGACGCCTCGGGCTCGGGCGCCGCGCGCGACCATGACCGCGAATTCGCCCTGCTCGACGCCTATTTCCGCAAGCTGGGCACGACCGAGGTGACGTTGGTGGTCGCCCGCGACCAGGCCGAGACGCCCCGGCAATTCACCATCGCCAACGGCGATTGGTCGGCCCTGCGCGCGGTTCTCGAAACCGTTGCCTATGACGGCGCCACCAACCCGTCCGCCTGGTCGCTGCCCGAGGGATTGACCGGCGACAAGACCCCGGCGCTGCTGTTCTCGGACGGTCTGGCCAATTGGGGGGCGCCGCAGCCGCGCGTCGCGGCGCCGCTGTTCGCGATCAATGCCTCGTCCCAGGCCGATGCCGGCCGCCTGCGTCACCTGGCCGAGACCTCGAAGGGCCAGTATCTCGACCTGATGGCGCTGTCGACCGGGCAGGCCCTGGCCGATCTGACCACCATCCGGCCCCGCCTTTCCGCCCTTAGCGGTGAAGGCGTCGACAATCTGGTCGCCGGCTCGATCTACCCGGAATCCGGCCGGCTGGTCCTGGCCGGCCGGGTGACCGGACCAAAGGCCGTGGTGACGGTCGAGACCATCGACGGGGCCGGCAAGACCAGCCGCAGGACGCTTGCGGTCCCGATGGACGAGGACCGCAACTCGGACGGATTCGCCGCCAAGCGCTGGGCCGATCTGCGGATCGCCCAACTGAAGAGCGACGGCAACCGCAATCGCGCCGAAATCCTGAGCCTGGGCGAGACCTTCGGCGTGATCTCGGACGAGACCTCGCTGTTGGCTTTGGAACGGCTGGAGGATTTCCTTCGCTACGACGTCATGCCGCCGCCGGGTAACATGCGGGCCGAGTTCCTGGCCCGGAGACAGCCGAGCCGCCTGGACCCAAAGGCCGACAGCCAGCAAGTCGAGAATTTGGTGCGACGCTTCGACGCCCTGGCCGACTGGTGGAACCGCGACTTCCCCAAGGGGGAAAAGCCCAAACCCAAGCCCGAACCGGAATCACGGGACCGAGCGGTCTCTGCCGCCCCGGCCCCAGTCGCCGCCATGTCCGCCAGGCCGTCGTCGGGCGGAACCGGGCCCAGCTCGGCCAAGGGCCCCGAGATCGAGATCCGCCTGAAAAAGTGGGTTCCCAACGCCCCCTATCTGCGCAGCATCAAGGATGCGCCCGCCGATCAGCGCTATGGCGCCTATCTGGCCCAGCGCCCGGCCTATGCCAACAGCACCGCCTTCTACATCGATGCCGCCGACATCTTCTTCGAAGCGGGACAAGAGGATCTGGCGGTGCGGATCTTGTCCAACGTCGGCGAACTGGGCTGGAGCAACCGGTCGCTGCTGCGCATCCTGGCCTATCGCCTGATGCAGGCCGGAAAGGCCGACCTGGCCTTGACAGCGCTGACCCGCGTCCGCGACCTGGCTCCGGACGAGCCGCAATCGTGGCGCGACCTGGGGCTGGCCAATGCCGCCGCCGGAAACCCGCAAGAGGCGGTCAATTTCCTGTGGCATGTCGCGTCCCACCGCTGGGACAGCCGCTTCTCCGACATCGACCTGATCTCGCTGGGCGAGATGAACGCCATGGCCGCCCGCGCCAAGACCTTGGACCTGTCGAAGGTCGAGCCCCGGCTGCTGCGCAACCTGCCGGTCGATATGCGGGTGGTGCTGACCTGGGACACCGACAATTCCGACATGGATTTGTGGGTCATCGATCCGAACGGCGAGCGGGCCTTTTACGGCAACCGCCTGACCTATCAGGGCGGGCACATGTCGCGGGACTTCACCGGCGGCCTTGGCCCCGAGGAATTCATGCTGAAACGGGCAAAGCCCGGAACCTACGAGGTCAAGGCCCACTTCTATGGCCATCGCCAGCAGATCCTGTCGCCCTACACCACCTTGATGCTGAAATTCACCACCGGCTTCGGCACTGACGAGCAAAAGGATCAGGACGTGGTGCTGCGGTTGTCGGGCCGGGGCGAAGAGGTCATGGTCGGTACGTTCGAGGTCAAGTAACCGCCCGACGCCGATCCGGGCCGCCACGTCCTCGGGCGGCCAGGATTGCCGTCAGCATTTTGGGGTCGGCATGACGTCGAGTTCCAGCGTCACCGTGTCGGGGAACAATTGCCAGCCGTCGCGCTTCTGGATGAAGACGATGCGTGTGCGCTGCCCCTGGGCCGAGGCCCAGAACAGGCCGTCCCCGTCGCGGGGTTCGGGCGGGCGGGACGGCAGCCATTTTCCCTCGCCGCCATAGGGGAGATGTTGCGCCTCGGCCACCTCCCAGCGATAGCCTTCGGGCAGGGGAATCTTCAGGCGGATCTGGAAGGTGCGATACTCGGCGACGCTGCCGGTGAATGTCGGCCCCTCGACGGTGAGCGTCGGCGGCGGCTCGGGCGGTTTGACCGTGACCGAGACCGGCACATCCTGGGGCTCGCCCCGCTTCGGGACGTAGCGCACCGGTATCTTGGTGTCGCCTTCCGTCCTGCCCTGGACAGTGATCGTCAACCGGCCGTCGGTGAAGGGCTGGGCCGACCAGCCGGCAATCGCGTCCCCGCCCTGCCCGGCGCTGTCCCAGCGGTCACCCGGTTCAAAGGGGGGAAGCCGGAAGAAGCCGGATTCGCCCGCATGCAGCGAGCCGTCGACATACCAGCGAAGCCAGCGTTCGCCGGTCGCGGTATTGGTGACGAGGAGCGGCCGGATCGCATGGCCATGGCCCAGATCCTTCGGGCCGCCGCCGCAGGCCCAGGCCGGCCCCGCGATCACGCCAAGCCCGAAGAGGGCAAGAAAGCTCCAGCTTGTCCGCACCATGATCGCTTCACTCCTATCTCTGTCGGCGGATCGCCATTCAGCGCAGCGGCGCCAGCCGATCCTGCCATTCCCGCTCGGAAATCGTGGCGGCATGCGCCGGAAAGGCCGGAATCAGGTCGAACTCCAGCCGGCTGTCGCCGTCGCGCCACGATCGCAGCGCCAGGACGGGGACGCGCAGCAAGCGGGCGGAATGGGGCAGCAAGATGGCGCCCGAGACGATCACCCTTCCATCCACTTCCAGCGCGAAGCATTGGTCCCACAGACCGGCCTTCGAACCGGTGGCGTCGTCGTCTGTGCCCAGCGCGACCTGCCCGTCCCGCCAGCGCACCACGGCCCGCGAGGTCAACCGGCGCGCCGCCGTGGAATGGGCGCCCAACGCCGTGGCGGCGTGGGCGGGACAATCGGACAGGCTTGCCGGCGATGACGGGGGCACGATCCACAAACGCGCCTCGGAGGCCCGGGCGGCTTGGGGCGAAAGCAGTACCGCCCCGACGATGGCCAGGAATGAAAGGAAAGAACGCCTCATCATGGCGCGATCTTCAAATTGGCCGGCTTGACCAGTTCCAGCAGATTCTGGAAGGTCCGCGTCACCTTGAGCGCCATGGCCGCCCCTCCATCGCTTTGGACACTGGTGATCTCGCCCTTGCCGTCATACACCACATCGATGGTTCCCCCGCCTTTCAAACGGATGCGGGTGGGCTGGGAATCCCGGTTGTAGGTAAAGGACAACTGCGTCCCCTTCTCGGTGATCCAGGCGATCCGCCCTTGCGGGTCATGGCCCAGAGACACCTTGCGCCCCTCGCTGTTGGCGGCGCCATTCAGATTGCCCTGGGCGTCGTAGGTAAAGCGCGACCAGGAATGCCGGCCATCGGCCATGCGATCGATCCGCGCGACTTTCCCCGTCTGGGGATCATAGGCGATGTCGATGGCCTCGGCTGGCGTTTCCTTGTGGACGAGGCGGCCGGCCCGATCATAGCGAAAGCCGGCGCCCAGCCCATTGTCTTCCCGGATGGTCGCCACCAGCCCAAGGTCGTTGTACTCGGTATCCTGGGTGCGCCCGTCCCGTTCCCGAAGCTCGCGCCACCTAACGCTCTGGCCGGACGAATCGGCGCGGTAAAGCCGGATGGTGCGGTCAAGGATAAGGCCGTGGCGACCGGCATCCTCGGTCTCCTCCCACGATTCGGTCCACCCCTCGCCGTCACGGCGGCCGAAGCGGCGGACCCCGCCGTTCTCATCCAAGCGGGCCAGATTGCCGGCTTCATAGCGTGCCGTGACCTTGCCGCCGCCTGGCGCTTCCACCGCAGTCAACACGCCATCTTCGCCATAGGTGTAGCGATGCTCGCCGCCGTCGGGATCGATGGCGGCGATCATGCGGCCCTCGCCGTCGAAGCGGTAACGCGCCTCGCGGCCGACATCGTCACCGATGCGGACGATGCGCCCATCCGCGTCATAGGAAAGGGTCATGACCCGGCCGAAATTGTCCTCGATCCTGACGACGCGCCCTTGCTCGCGGTGAAGCGATACCCAATTGCCGTTGGAATCGGCGACGCGCAGCAATCGCCCATCGGTATCGAACCGCTCGCTGCGGCCGTCGGCCATGTGGCGCTCGAACCCGCCGGGATTTGCCGTGATCGACTGGACACCGCAGCCTCTCGCCTCCCACCGCCCGGCGTTTCCCGGGACCGGAACGAACAGCGTGGTCGCGGCGCATCCGCTCTCATGGGTCATCAAGCTCCCGTCGGCCTGTTTTTCGACGCGGGTTTCGTAGCGGCTGGACCAGCCGCGACCGAACAGGCCAGAATCCCTGGAATCCGAGCGGTAGACCCGTTCGAGGCTCGGTTCAAGCCCACCGGGAAAGGCGATATCCGTCTCGGTGATTCGAAGATTGCGGTCGCAGACTGAAAGTTCGGCCATGGCCGGGGCCGCTTGCAAAGACAACGCGATCAGGGAGGCAGCGGCAAGCAGAGGACGTTTCATGATGGGCTCCTTGTGTCGGAGGCAACGATTCCAGCTTCCGAACCAGGCCAATCATGCGTGCGCATTATGACGCCAATAGGGCACCTTCCAGCGATTATACATCCCGATTACTTGCGGATCACCCCCTGATTTGGGCAAATTTGCGGCAATCAATAATAACTCCAATCACGCTTCACGAAGCGCAACTGATAACGCACCTGAAATAAATTGATTCCAGGTCAAAGCGCGTATTAAATTCTACGGATGCCATCGTTTCGACAATATCGAACAGAAAAATATCATCGTCGAACATATGGCTTGGGGAGGGGCGGATTTCATGGACAACCTTGCCAGGGATTTACCTGGGGCCAAGGGTGCGGACGCTGACGAAGCCGCCCTCGTCGCCCGGCTCGAGCGTTTCATCGATAACAAGGCACAGCTGGCGAGCGAACATCCCCTGCGCTACCTGTTCTGGGAATCCACGCTTCGCTGCAATCTTGCCTGCCGCCATTGCGGCAGCGATTGCTTGCGCGACAACTCGACCCGCGACCGCGAACTGGCGCCCGATGCGGTCAAGCGTCAGTTGACCGCCATCGCCGACCGCTACGACCCGCGCTCGATCACCTTCGCCATCATCGGCGGCGAGCCGCTGATGCGCCACGACATCGAAGAGGTCGGCGCCTTCGCCGCCGGTCTGGGATATTCCTGGGGCATCACCACCAACGCCATGCTGCTGGATGCCGATCGCCTGGCCTCGGTGAAGGCGGCGGGCCTGTCCACCATCTCGGTCAGCCTCGACGGCCTGGAAGCCGAGCACGATTCCCTGCGTCAGCATCCGGGCGCCTTTCGCCGGGTCTCGGACGCCCTGGCCCGGCTGGTCGCCGATCCGTTCACCCGCGCCTTCGATGTCATCTGCTGCGTCAGCACCCTCAATATCGACCGGCTTGCCCCCTTCGTCGATCATCTCGCCCGCTTGGGCGTGCCGCAGGTGCGCTTCACCCCGGTCTTCTCGCGCGGGCGGGCCGGGCGTCAGTCGGGGCTGATGCTGTCGGGCGACCAGTACCGGCAATTGCTGGCCTTCGTCGCCGAATCCCGCCAAAGCCGCCGCGACATCGTCGTCACCTTGTCCGAGGAAGGCTATTGGGGGCCGAACTGGGAATGCCGCGTCCGCGACGCCATGCATTATTGCGGATCGGGTACGGTGATCGCCTCGATCCTGCATGACGGCGGCGTCATCGGCTGCCCCAGCGTGTCGCGCCGCTTCACCGAGGGCAACATCAAGGATGCCGATTTCCTGACGCTGTGGGACGCGGGATTCGGGCGCTATCGCGCCGACCGCCGCGCCACCGCACCGGAACGCTGCGGCAGCTGCGATCACTGGGATCTGTGCGAGGGCGGCGGCTTCCACCTGTTCGATCCGGAAGATCCCGGCTCGGCCCATTGCGGCCTGAACAAGATCGGGGAATCGGGGGTGTGCCATGACTGACAGCCGACGCGACTTCCTTTTGCGCTTCGCCGCCACCGCGCTGGCGGCCGGCACCGCCGGGTGCCAGTCGGCGCCCGAGCATTCCGAGCTCTTCGGCGACAAAATCACCCCCCATGTGGTCTATGGCGTACCGCCCAATCCGCTCGGGGATTTCGTCAGCAGCGTCGGCGACAAGGTATATTTCGACACCGACCGCTCGCTGCTGCGCGCCGATTCCAAGGCGATCTTGGACCGCCAAGCGGAGTGGGCACGGCGCAATCCTGCCTTCACATTCACCGTCGAGGGCCATGCCGACGAGCGCGGCACCCGCGAGTACAATCTGGCCTTGGCCGAAAAACGCGCCCAGACCGTCAAGATGTATCTGGCCGCCAGGGGCGTCGATCACAAACGCATCACGGTGGTTTCGTATGGCAAGGAACGCCCCGCCGCCCTTGGTTCCAACGAAGCGGCCTGGGCGCAGAACCGCCGCGCCGTCACCATCCCCCATCCATAGGAGAGGCCCGTGTCCGACACCCGCCGCGACTTCTTGATGCGTTTCGCCGCCGCCGCCCTGGCGACCACCGGCGCCGGCTGCGAGATGGCCGAAAAGACCGAGCCCCAACACCATGTCGTCTATGGCGCACCGCCGCCTCGCCCGTCATCGGCGCTCACCCCCGGATCGGTCGAGGATTTCGTCGCCAACGCAGGCGACCGCGTCTTCTTCGATGTGGACAAGGCCAGCCTGCGTGCCGACGCCAAGGCGACCTTGGGCAAGCAGGCCGCCTGGCTGAAGAGATACAGCGTTTACACCCTGACCATCGAAGGCCATGCCGACGAGCGCGGCACCCGCGAATACAATCTGGCCCTGGGCAGCCAGCGGGCCGAGGCCATCAAGGCCTTTCTGGTTGCCAGCGGTGTCTCCTCCCATCGCATCAAGACCGTCTCTTACGGCAAGGAACGCCCGGTCGCCCTTGGCTCGAACGAAGCCGCCTGGAGCCAGAACCGCCGCGGCACGACCGCTCTGGACCGATAAGGGACCTGACCGTGACCGACAGCCGACGCACCTTCCTTCAGCGTTTTTCCGTCACGGCCGTCGCCATGGGATCCTGCGGCGCGGCCGGGCTGCTGGTGGGCTGCGTCTATGGCCCGCCGCCGCCCCCGGACCGGCACGAATCCCCGTTCGCCCAGGACCTCGAGGCGTACCAGGCCAGTGTGGGAAGCCATCTGCCCTTCGGCCTCGACAGCATCGTGCTGGCGGGTGAACCCAAGGCCCAATTGGACCGTCAGATCGCCTGGCTGAAGGCGCACCCCGTCTTCGATGTCCGGGTCGAGGTTCTGCCAAGGCTGCGATCGCACCCATGAAGCGGATCATCAATGGCCGGATCTACGACACGGCCTCGGCAATCCCGGTGATGCGTTACGGTTACGCCAATGCCCGTGGACAGCTTGTCGATGCCACCTTTTACCAGGGCACGGGGCTGACGCTGTTCATCCTTCACCTCGATCCCGATGACCAGCCCTTGCTGGAACCGGTGACCGCCGCCGAGATCCACGCCATCGTCACCAGCAAGAGCGGCCGCTTTCGTGACGTGACGATCATGCACGAAGCGATCATCGCCCAGTTGATTGAAGACGCCATCGCGGTGCAAGGGGGGCTGGCATGAGCCACATCGATTCGTTTCGCCATGCCCAGGTGGGAAGCCTGGCCGGCATTTCCGTCTATCTTTCCCTGGAAGACATCGATGGCGACTTCCGCTGTCCATCCCACAGCCTGATCATCGGCGGCGGCAGCGGCGAGCATCCGGCCGCAACCTTGTCCGATCCATTGCGCGCCGTCGCCGTCTTCGTGGTTACGGAATTGCCGTCGCTGAAGCTTCGTCCCGCCGTGCGGGCTCAATGGACGCAAGCGTGCCAACTCTTCCTTACCCAGACGGACAAGCCCATCGTCACCTATTTCGACTGGTTGCCCGAAGACCACGACAATTTCCGCGCATCCTGCCGAAGCCCAATGCTGGAGAATTCCTACGCCATCTGCGCGGACGACATGGAATTCGACGACTGGCTGGCCTTGGGTTTGGGCGAATTCATATTCTTCGCCATGCCAAAGCTTGCCGCCCCCTTGATGGCCCAACTGGAAGGCCTGCCATCGCATTTCCGCCACCTGCGCTACAGCAACATTCTGCTGCGCCCGCCCAATGTTCCGACCTATGCCAATGGCGGCAATGCGTTCGATATAATTGTCCGCTACTGACCCAGAGCCGTTTTTCCGATCGAACGGAATCGGCTCTGGGTTTGTCTGCACGCCCTGGGTCAACGATGCCCACGGCCATGATGCCCGTGGTGCGGCCGGTCATTGAAATAGACATTCCGAGGGGGCGGCGCCGGGGGAAAACTCAGGGACGGCGGCCGCTGATAGCCATAGGAAGGGCCTCGATAGGCCGGCGCTCCATAGGAAGAATATCCATAGGAGGGCTCGGGCTGGTTCAAGGCGCTGCTCAGGGCGGCGGCATCGATCACACAGCCGGACAGGCTCAGCGAGAGCAAGGCGGCGATGGCAATCAAACGGGTCTTCACTGTCTTTCTCCTGTGCCCCACTTGGGGGTGACAAGAGATATGCTGCCTCGAACTGATGGCGAGAGATTGATGGAATTGAGGCAAACCCCGACTACAATGATTATTTTCCGCCGCAAACTCGGCTTATTTCGCGGGGAACCGGTCAGACATGGACGTGTCTGTATAAAATGCGCCATCGCCACCATAACACCAAGGCAGGCAATGGTGGCGACGGCCCCCTGCATTCGCCAACCTCGCTCATCGTTCGCTGACCGCCCGATCAAGGTCGGCGAACAACGGCCCCATGAGCGCGGCCAACACCGTGCGTGTCCCGGTGATGATGGCGACCGATACCGGGACGCCTGGAACCAAGGGATAGATTTCGGCCGCATCGCCGGTGAATTCGGTGGCAGCCGGCGTGATCTCGACCAGATAGTGGAACTGGCCGGACCGATCGTCGGCGCTGCTGTCCGGGGCGATCTGCGAGACGATTCCCTCGAGCGGGCGCAAGCCGCCATCGGCCGGCAACAAGGTAATCCTGGTCGTCTGCCCGATGCGAACATGCCCCACCTCTCCCGCCGGCAGTTTCACCGCGATCACCCGCCGGGCATCGTCCGGGACGATCTCGACGGCGGCTTCGCCCGGTCGAAGCGTCGAACCGGGTCCGGTCACGGCAGCCGACTTGACGGTACCAGTCACCGGGGCGACGATCCGCATGTCCGACAGCCGTTTCTCCAGCTTCGGCCGTTGACTGGAATGGCTTTCCAGCTTGGCGTGTGCATCCTTCAGCGCCAGGGCGATGTCTTCTTGCCGGACGACATCGATCGAGCTCAGGCGATGGCGGGCCTTTTCCTCGTTGGCCCGCGCCTCTTGCAGGCGGCCGGCCAGTTCGGCCACTCGGGCCTCGTCCTCGTTGACCAGAAACGACGATGCCAGCCCCTTCTCGGACAGGCCGCGCCGGGCCTGCATGCGCAGGCGCAACGGCGCCAAGGCGGCGGTCAGGCCGATTACCACCGCCCTATTGGCGGTGATCTCGGCCTGCGCCACGCGCAAGTCCTCGGCATGCCGGTGTTGGCGGCTTTTGAACAGCGCCGTCTGTTGCGAGCCGATCGCCGCCGGCAGGCCGCCGAAATCGGGAACCTGACCCAGACGTTCGGCATCGAGGCGGAGAATATCGCCCGACAGCACCTCGCCTTCCGCCTTCAGTTGCGCCAGGTCGGCGCGGGCCGCGGTCGGGTCCAGGTCGATCAAGGCATCGCCGGCCGTCACGTGTTGGCCGGTTCGAACATGAAGGGCCGCCACCCGCCCGCCCTCGGCGTGCCCCAGAACCTGCACCCGTTCGGGCGGCACCACCCGGCCGTCGGCCACCGCCATGATGGCGACGCGGAAGCTGGCCGCCCAGACCAGGCCCAAGCCGAAGATCGCCAGGATGGCCATCGCCGATATCCTGGCCGCCCGGCCGGGATTGTGTCGATCCTGGTCGATCGACGGTGACGGGGCCAAGGCGGCAACCGCCGAGGTTTGCGCGTGGTTTGCGGCGACGGTGTGCACCGGGTCCGAGACGATGTGGTTCATGACGCGCTCCCCTTCCCGCTTTGCAGGAAGCGGACCACCGCTTCCATGGCCGGCTGGCCTCGTTTCAGGTCGTTGAGCGTCCCGGCGGCCTTCAGGGCCGTCCCAATGGCGCGCGACGCGATCAATCCGATTCCGAACAAGGTCCCGGCCGACAGGGTGCCGTCCACCACCATGACCGCCCCCACCGCCAGGACAAAGGCATAGGCGGCGCTGTTGGCCGCCCCCATGGCGGTTTCGCGGACATTGGCGACGCGCGCCACCGCCGCGCCCTGATCCATCCAATGGACCACGGCGGACAAGACCGTCCCGGCCTCGGTGGCCGAGAAGATTCCGCCCCGCGCGCCGTCGCGGCCGGCCCCGGCGACGGCGGCAATTCGCGACAGCGCCAGCTCGACCGCGATGGCCGCGACCATCGCCGCCGACACCGCGACCCCCACCGCCGGCGACAGCAGCCATAAGGCGGCCAGGTAAAGCACGACGGCGGCGACATCCATGAAAGCGGCGATCTTGGCGGCGGAATAGGTGCCGGCGATCATCTCCAGCGCGCCGATGGCCGGCCCCCGTGCAGCCTCGCCGGTACGGGACAGGATCTCGACGGACAAGGAATCGTCGGCCGACAGGCAGATGCCTTCCAGCAGGCGATGACGCAAGGTGCGCAAGCCCATCTCGGCCAGGATGGCCAGCACCAGACCCAGCGACAAGGTGACAAGGGTCCCCATCTGGCCATGGGCGGTGAAACGACCCATCACCTGGGCGGCATAGACGCTGGGCATCAGGCCCAGGATGGCGATCACGACGGACAGGGCGACGGCCAACCCGGCAAGAAGCGGCTGGGTGGCCAAACGGCGGGTAAGTTCCGAGAACATCTCGCGCTCCGATGGACGGACGGCGCCGGATCTTCCCGGCGCCGCATCGACCCAGACCGTTTTCCGCCCGAGCGGAAACCGGTCTAGAGTCTTAAGTTTGGCCCGTGCCGGGCCGCTCAGGCGCCGCTCGGGCTGGTCGCGTGTTCACGCTTGGCGTGAACACGCTCTAAACCAGGTGGAACCAGTGGGCGGCCAAGGCATTGACCTCGATATCTTGCAGCGTGACGTCGTGCCGGTCGGAAAGGTGCAGCACCGCATCGCCATCCGCATTGGCGGTGGCCCCTGACATCACGTCCAGCGCGGTCATCGCACTACCGCCCGTGCTGATCTCCAGCGTGTCGAAACCGGCCTTGAAGGCGATGACGGTGTCATGCGCCGCCGTACCCGTCTGAAACACGAAGGTGTCGGCCCCGGCTCCGCCCTTCATGATATTGGTCCCGGCCCATCCTTCGATCCGGGTGGTGCCCCCGGCCCCGAACAGGAAATCGTCGCCGCCGCCGCCTCGCAGCACATCGGTCCCGCTTCCACCGATCAGGATGCTGTCGCCGTTGCCGCTGACCAGGACGTTGTTTCCCGACAGGGCGGCCAGCAGGCCATGGGCGCTGGTGGCCTGGGTGGTCCCGCCGGTGCCGTAAAGGACCTCGGAATTTTGCAGATGATGTCCATCGGACAGGGTCGGCGTGATGTCCCAGGTCTGGGTCGCCGCATAGCCGGTCGCGCCCTTGATCAGGCCGGGAGTCTGGCTGGTGACGTAGGCATAGGCTGCCAGATCGTCGATGTCGTGGCTGGCGTCCCATTGGACCGCCAGCGCCGCCTTGGCGATGGCGGCATAACCGCCGCTGGCGTCATTGGGCGAGCCCGACATTTGGGTCGGCACCGCCTGCCCGCCATAGGTCGAGGCATAGACCTCGCCCCAGGTCTGGAACAGCGCCACCCCCGGATCACCCGAGCCGGTGGGGGCGTAACGGGTCGTGTCCGCGGCGGGATCGGCGATGTTGATCCAATAGCCGGCCCCGTTCAGCGGATTGTAGCCATCCTCGCCATGCAGGAAGCGGCCGGCGGTGAAATTGTTCTGCCAGGCCATGAATTCCTTGGCCCCGGCAAATCCCAGGTCGGCGGCATGGGCCATGGCCAGGGTCAGGAAATCCTGCTGCCACGGCGCGGTGATGGTGGCGTGGTACGAGTCGAACACATAGCCCTGCAACTGCCCTTGCGCGGCGCCCTTGGCGGTCCCGACATACTGGTCGATCAGGTTCTGGATGTTGTTCTCGAGCTTCTCGGTATAGTACGCCTTGAGCGGATCGCCATCGGCGGTGACATAGGCGGCGTCGGCCAGATCGCGGATGACCCAGGCAATCTCGCGGATTTCCCCCATGACGATGCCGGTGCTGCCGCCGCGATAGCCCGGGTTATAGGACAAGAGATCGTAGTTGGCCTGGGCCTGGACCTGCCGGACATAGTAGTCGCTGCCCTGGGTCAGCGCCGCCATGTAGCCCAATTCGGGGATATGGGCGGTATCGAGAACCCAGCCGGTAGCGCCTTGGATGCTGTCGAAATTGTTGGCAGGCTTGACGGTGCTTTGATTGCGGCCGTCCAGCCACAAGGTCGGGTGGCTGTCGATGGTGATCAGGCTGCCGTCGGCATTGACCGCATGGAACGGCGATGACCCGGCGGCATCGGCGCTGGCCAGCATCACCTGTTCGCCCGCCTGGTTTTGTGACACCAACCAGTTGGCGTTCCATTTGCTGGTGATGCCGATATCGCCCCGCCCCCCGGTCATCGGCTGATATTGCACCACCTGGGAATTGCCCAGCAGGCTGTGATCGCCCTTGGCGATGGCGGCAAGATCGGCGTTGATGCTGTTGGCGGCTACTCCCACCGAGGTGTCGTAGCCCATCACCGCGCCGGTCTGTTCGAGATAGGCGACGTCATAGACCACGTGGCTTGCCGGCGCCGAGATCGCCGCCCGGGCATCGCTCCACACCTCTTTGTGCCATTCCTGCATGGCGACATGGCTCAGGCCGGCTTCGGCGAACTGAACCTGCCCGTGGCTGGAAATCGCCACGTCGTAATCGTAGGTCTTGGCATCGGCACTGAAGATTCGGTCGTTGCGGACCTGGACATCGGTCAGGAAGGTCCCGTCGGCGTTGCCGCGGATATTCATCACCACATGCAGCGAGCCGTTGATCGCCGCATCGACCTGGACCTCGCCGGCCTGAGGACCGGACAGGACGGTCCTGGCGGTGCCGGCCGCCAGGGCATCGGACAGGACCTGGCCAGCATCGACGGTGCGCACGCTCGACGAGCCGTCGGCATTGTGGAAGGTCAGCGTGACCTGGGTGTCGTAGCCATGGCCGACGAAGCCGTGGGGATCGAGGGCCGAAGGCGTCGCCGCCGTGCCGCTTCCCCGGCCCAGCATGATGTCGATGGCGGAACCGGCGCCAATCGACGGGGCGGCCAGCGACAAAACCGCCTGCTGCACCGAACCGTCTTGGTGGTGGGTGCGAACATCGATCTGGACGGCGACGGGCTGGCCATCAACCATGGCGACCAGCGAGGTTCCGGCGGGCAGATCGCCCTTGGCGAAGACCTGTCCGAAACTGACCGTGCGCGCAGCCGACGCGGTGGACGTGTTGTTCTCGAGATGAACGGCGACGATGTCATTGGCCCCGGTGGCGGCCTGCACCGTCGGCGCGTGATGGACCACGCCGCTGTTGACCACCCCGCCGCTGGCGGGCACCACCGGCGCCGCGACCGGCGGCGTCGCATAGGTCCCGGTCGCCACATCATAGACCGCATTGGAAAAGGCGATCTTGCTGATGCCGTCCAGGTGGACCACCGTCCCGGTGGCGTGAATGTCGGTCACGTCAACGCTGCCGCCGGCATTCCTGGCGATCGAATACCAGGACGAGTAGTTGGCGAAGGCTGCGGTATCGAGCCCGCCATGTCCATCCACCAGTCGGGTGTTGGCCGTCACCTTCAAGATATCGTTGCCGGCGGTGCCGTCCACCGTGCCCAGCGTCGTGCCGTCGGCGAACTTCAGCACCTGGATGTGACTGGCGATCACACTACGCGTTGTGGCGACATCGACGACGGTGAAGGCGCCGCCTGCCCCGGAGGTCACGGTATAGGCGCTTTGAACCTTGGCGAAGATGGCGGTATTGACCCCGGCGCCGCCATCGACCACCTGGGCGCCGGCCGCGACCTTCAAACTGTCGTCGCCGCCGGTGCCACGCTGAACCAACTTGGCCGAGGCGGCATCGTAGCGCAGGCCATCCTTGAAGGTCAGGGCGGCGATGCCGTCAAGATGAACGCGGGTGCCGGTCGCATGAATGTCGGTCACATCAAGGCCGCCGCCGGCACTTTTCTCGATCCGGTACCAGTTGCTGTAATTGGCGAAGGACGCCTCGTCCAACCCGCCCTTGCCGGTCACCAGCCGGGTCAGGCCGGTCACCTGCAATGTGTCGTTGCCGGCGGTTCCCTCTAGCAGGCCGACGCGACCGCCATCGGCAAACTTCAGCACCTGGACATTGCTGGCGATCGTGGTTTGCTGCGTGACCTTGTCAAGGATGGTGAAGCTGCCCGCCGCCCCCGACTTCACCTCATAGGCGCTTTGCGCCTTGGCGAAGACCACAGTGTTGGTGCCGCCGCCACCATCGATCACCTGGGCCGCGATATTGACCTTGAGGGTGTCATTGCCGGATGTCCCGAACTGGACCAGCTTCCCCTGGGACGGAACATAGGTCAGACCATCCGAGAATTTCAGCGCACTGATCCCGCTGATCACCGTGCCCTGCAGCGTTTGGTGAACACGATCGGTCACGGTCAGCGAACCGTTGGCGTTCCGCTCGATCAGGTAATTGTCATGGCTGTAGCCCAGCACGACGCTGTCGTTGGCGAATTTGCCCTGGATTGTCTTCAGAAGGCTGCCCGTATCGGGGATGAGGAAGGACTGATCCGCCGCCGTGGCGACGATCCCCCACTGGCGGCTGGCCGCCGCATAGGTCCAGTGATCGCTGAACGAGTAGGTGTTGGCCCCCAATAGCGGCACATCGGCAACGCCCGGGAGAGAGCAATGCAGCGCCGAACTTCCGTCGGAACGGGTGATGATGCTGTACATCGTATGATCGAATTGCAGGGTGATGGCGGCCATCTCAAGTCCTTTCCCCCGCCGCACCACAATCGGTACGGCAGAGCTCGTTGACATGCTCCATGTTCAGGAACAGCAGCGACCGGCCCCACGGGAGCTGGAGGAAGGGATATTGCCGGGCTTCTGCTTATTCTTGCCAAGAAATCTGCAAAGATACTTGGCAGATCAATGCATAGAAGCAATCGAAATCACAGTCAATACATTCTTAATATTATAAATTGTCGACAAATGTAATCATTTTTACGGGTTAATTGCCGACACACAAAACGCGCCAACTATGAAACCATGGGTTTATGTTCGATGATTGCCGAATACAGCCAAAGCAACGCCTAAAAAAGCCAGGCTCACGCGACAATTCACATCCGAATGCCGATACAAATCAATATTTGTCGAAACTCAAAACAGCAAACATTAGTCATTATCACGCACATATATGTTTTTATTTTAAAAATGCGTACAATCCGAACCTTTCACAATATATATTTAAAATGATAATCTTCACAGCACTTTGACACACACATCCCGTGTGCATCGAATATACACTTGGAGCCATTTCCCATGACTGAGATGACATCAATCACAACTGGTTCTCTTATTGCCGCCGACAAGGTGAATGGCACCGCCGTGTTCGACCTGACGGGCGACAAACTCGGCAGCGTTGAGAACATCATGATCGACAAGGCCAGCGGCCGCGCCATCTATGCGGTGATGTCGTTCGGCGGCTTTCTGGGAGTGGGCGAGAAGCACCATCCGCTTCCCTGGGCCGCCTTGAAGTACGACGAAGGCAAGGTCGGCTACGTGATCAATATGGATAAGAAGCAGTTGGAAGGCGCGCCGAATTTCGATGGCGGCTCGGAATTCAACTGGACGCAGGATTACGGCCGGTCAGTCGATGCCTTCTACAAGACGCACAGCTACTGGATGTAGCCTTCCGAGGCCCGACCTTCGACGCCAATCTGGTCGTCGGGGTCGGCGCCGCGCGGGGACGCGATCAATTCCATGCCGCGATAGGATCGCGCCCAGCTGATGACGCGATCCACATAGCCGCGCGTGAAGGCATGGATGACGAACCGACCATCGGCACTGCGCAGGTTTCCACCATTGTAGTGGGACAAGGCCAGTTCCCAATCCTGGCCGTAACGATCGAACAGCCGCTCGAGATAGGCGATGCCGACCCGGACATTGTGCAGCGGATTCATCAAACTCTCTGGCGCGACCCCGAACTCGCCCATGGCGGTGCGCGGCGTTATTTGCATGACGCCGCGCGCCCCGGCGGCACTGACGGCGCCGGCACTGAAGTTCGACTCGACCTTGGCCACGGCCAGGGCGATGGAAACGGGGACGCGCCGATTACGGACGGCTTCATCGGAAACCATCTGCATGACCTCGTCCCGACTGGCGGCGAAAGCCGGGGTTTTGCAGACCATCAAAACCAGGCCCAGTGCCAGAATCGACGCCCGCCGCCCCTTCATGTCAACGAACGATAAGATTGTTCTGCACCGCGTTGACGCCCTCGACGCCGCGAGCCACCTCGCCCGCCCGGCTCTTGACCTGCGCCGATTCGACGAAGCCGCTCAATTGAACGACATCTTGCATGGTTTCGACGCTGATCTGCTGCAGCTTCAGCATCGGATCGTTGAAGATCTGAGCCTTGACCTTGGTGGTGATGGCTGCGTCATCGACGTATTCGCCGGGCGTTTCGCGGCCGGTGACCGCGGCACAACCGGACAGCATGATCGTCACGGCAAAGGCCGCCGCGAACGTCTTCAGAAGAGATTTTGTGGTGAGCATAGCGATGATCCTCGTGTCCTGCCCCGAAGTGTTGGGGAGCGGACTTTCAGGTCCGCCCCCGACACCGGCATCTTGAAAGCTGCCCCGATGTTACCGCCTACTTGGCGTAAACGAATTCGGGCAGGGCCTTCAGGCTGTCCTTGGTCGCGCCCGGCAGGGAAAAGCCCTTGTCATCCTTGGTCGGATGCAAATCTTCGTAGCGCACGGCGATCAGCTTGTCGCCGATCCCCAGATAGCCGCCGACCGAGATGATCGCGAACAGGGCGCGCTGGTCCTTCGAGATGATCATGTCGTCGATCTTGCCGATGGTCTCGCCCTTGTCGTTGTTGATGCTGCTCCCGACAATCTTGGTGCCGCGATAGCCCATCGCCACCGACTTCACATCCATGGCGCTGATCACCTGCGGCGCGCCTTGCGCGAAAGCCGGTGCGCTGACCGTGACGGAGGCAACGGTCATCATGAGGCCGATGGCAGTACTCGTGAGAATCTTCATATTATTGTCCCTCGATCCAAGCGATCAGCGATATGCATGACCGCGCACACCATAGAAGCGGACAGACAAGACAGAAACCGTCGGAAACTACTCATCGCATTTCATCAAACAATTACCCCATGATTACATGCAAATAGTGTGTCATGCCATCATCGATCAAACTAATATACAATGGACGCTGCTCCACGACCGTAGAATCGAAGGTTGCGTAGGTAATTCCCGACTCGACGCCCGAAGGGTTCTCGACGGCGATCTCGATCCGCGCGGCACCGAAATTCAGCACCAGTTCAAAACCACCCCAGCCCTTGGGGATGCACGGTCCGAACCGCAGGATGTCGCCATGCAGGCAGGCCCCCAGGATGCTTTCGATCCCGGCGCGCTGCATCCAGCCGGCCGAACCGGTGTACCAGGTCCACCCGCCACGTCCGACATGGGGCGGCCTGGCATAGATGTCGGCCGCGACCACATAGGGCTCGACCTTGTAGCGCAGCAAGGCCGAGCGGGTTTTCGCGTGATTGATGGGGTTGAGCATGGAAAACAACGCCCCGGCCTTGTCGCCCTGGCCCTGCGCCGCAAAGGCCATCACCGACCACAGGGCGGCATGGGTGTACTGTCCGCCATTCTCGCGGATGCCGGGGGGATAGCCCTTGACGTAGCCGGGTTCCAGAGTGGTCTTGTCGAAAGGGGGCGCGAACAGCAGGGCCACACCATCTTGCGGACGGATCAGGTCGCGCTCGACCGCCGCCATGGCTTGGCGGGCCCGTTCGGGGTCCGCCGCGCCCGACAGCACGGCCCAGGACTGGGCGATGGCGTCGATCCGGCATTCCTGGCTGGTGGCCGATCCCAACGGCGTCCCGTCGTCGAAATAGCCCCGCCGGTACCAGGCGCCATCCCAGCCCGCGCCCTCAAGGGCGGCCTGCAAGGCGACGGTGTGGGCCTTCCACCGGGCGGCGCGGACATCCTGGCCGCGAGCCTGGGCCAGCGGAACAAAGGCCATCAACGTCGCATAGAGCAGCCAACCCAGCCACACGCTCTCGCCTTGCCCGCCCTCGCCGACCCGATTCATGCCGTCGTTCCAGTCCCCCGTTCCCATCAACGGCAAACCGTGGCTCCCCAGCGACAAGCCAAGATCCAGACCGCGGGCGCAATGCTCGAACAACGAGGCGGCCTGATCGGAACGCCTGGGCAGATAGAAGCTGTCATGCTCGCCCTCGGCCAGTTTCTCGCCTTCCAGGAACGGCACCGACTGGTCGAGAACCGCCTTGTCTCCGGTCGCGTCCACATAATGGGCGACGGCATGGCCCAGCCAGACCCGATCATCGGAAATGCGCGTGCGCACGCCCTGGCCGGAGTGGGGCAGCCACCAATGCTGGACGTCGCCTTCGATGAACTGCCGCGACGCCGCCCGCAGCAGATGCGCGCGCGTCAGGTCGGGACGGCAGCCGACCAGCGCCATGCCGTCCTGGAGCTGATCGCGAAAGCCATAGGCGCCGCTGCCCTGATAGAACCCCGACCGCGCCCAGAACCGGCACACCAGCGTCTGATAGAGCAGCCAACCATTCAACATGAGATCCATGGAGCGATCGGGAGTCTTGACCGCCACCCGCCCCAACACGCCGGTCCAATGGCTGCGGACTTCGGCGAACACCGCGTCAAGATCGGCCGCCCGATAATGGGCGATCAGGCTTTGCGCCTCGTCGTCGCTGGCGGCTTGCCCCAGAAAGCAGACGATCTCGATCTCGCCGTCGGCCGGCAAGGTGAAGGCGGTGCGCATGACGCCGCATGGGTCCAGCCCCGCGCCGACCCGATTGGACAACCGCCCCGCCCCCACCCCCGCCCTGGCCCCAGCCAACGCCAAGGGAGAGGCCAGCGAACCGTTGCGGCCGATGAATTCGCGGCGATCGCCGGTCCAGTCGGTCTGGCGCCCGCCCAGATCGAGGAAGGCCACCCGCGAACCGAACGCCGCGTTCCAGGGATTGCGGGCGAACATCGCCCCGGTCTTGCCGTCGATGCCGGTGATGAGAAACGGGCAAGACAAGGCGCGGGCGGCGCCCAGTATCCACTCGACATAAGCGGTGGCGCTAAGATGGCGAACCCGGCCAGACCGATTGCGCAGCACCAGCCGCGAAATCTTCACCGACCCGTTCATCGGCACGAACTGCACCAAATCAGAGGCGATTCCGTGCGCCGTGTGCTCGAAGCGGCTATAGCCCCAGCCATGGCGGGCGACATAGGTCGCCGCCTCGTCGCGGATGGGCAGCGCCGTCGGGCTCCACACCGCTCGGGCGTCCCGGTCATACAGATAGAAGGCCTCGCCCGACCGATCCGAGACCGGGTCGTTGGACCAGGGGGTGATCTGGTTTTCGTGGCTGTTGACCGACCAGGTGAAACCCCCGCCTTCCGTCGGAACCTGAAAGCCGAATTCCGGATTGGCGACGACGTTGACCCATGGCGCCGGCGTCGCCTGGCCCGGCCCGAGGATGGTGACGTATTCGCGCCCATCCTCGGCGAAACCGCCCAGGCCGTTGAAGAATTCCAGCGGCAATGGTGGCGGCAACGGGGTGGACGGAGATTTCCGCCCGGGCCGCCTTGCCGCCGGCAGATCCTGGGTCCCGGCAAATCGCCCGCCCCAGTTCAACTGCTCCGACAAGGTCCCACGGTGCGCCACCAGCACGATCCTCGCCACGGCGGCAAGAAGGTGCTGAACCTCGTCCGGCACCAGCGCGGCTCGCAGCAGGAACACCCGCCCTTGCGGCCCATCGCCGCCACCCGCCGCCCGTGACTGGCTGGTCCTGACCAGGGTCTCGAGAGCGACGTGCAGGTCCTGGACATACGAGGATTGGTGTTCGTTCAAGATCACCAGATCGACCGCCAGGCACTTCAGGCGCCAATATTCGTGGGCCTGCAGCAACTCGTGAACGATCTGCAGATATTCCAGGTCGGCAATGCGCAGGAACACGATGGGCAGATCCCCGGAAATCCCCAGCCCCCACAAGCCGGATTGCGGGCCGGCGCCCCGGCTGATGGTGTCCGAGATGGGGCGCACCAGCGGCGTGGCATGGATCACATGGCCGGCCAGACGCTGGAACACCGCGGATTCCCCGGCGGAAATCCCCAGATGGTGCAATTGCACCTGCGCCTGGGTCCAGGCCAGCGTTGCCGCCCGGGCAAAGGCGGTGGCGCTGCGGTGGCGGTCGATGCTGTCCAGCAATCCGGTGCGGGTCGAGGCAAGCATGGTCCAAAAGGCGATCCGCACCACCGCGCCTGGCGCCACCCGCACTCTGCGGCGCAGGGCGAAGACCGGGTCGAGCACGGCGCCGACCGTCCCCGACAGTGGCCGCCCATCGACCATTGCCAACGGCGAGCGAACCCCGCGGCTGCGCCCCAGGAAGCGGGACCGGTCGGTTTCGATCTCGAGCGGGCCGATGACCTCGCCGTCAACCACGGACAGATGCGCCGCCCAGACCTCCGGTTCGGACGCCGAGCGCCGCCGCCGCGTCGCCACGATGGCGCCTTGGGCGGGCAGAAGCTCGGTCTCGACGAACAGTTTGTAGAAGGCCGGGTGCGCGATGTCGTTGCCCTGGGTGGTCAGCACCAGTTCCGCATACGAGGTAACCTCGATGACGCGGGGAAGAGGACCGGAATTGGAGATCGAGACGCGCCGGACCTCGGCATCGTCCTCGGGGGACACCAGCACCTCCATCGAGGTGGTCAGCGTTCCGTCGCGTCGGGTGAATTCGGCCCGGTCCTCGTTGAAGGCGACATGATACTCGTCGGGTTCGATTGCGGTGGGCTGCAGACCCGCCGACCAGAATGCCCCGCTCTGGGTGTCGCACAGAAAGATCGCCGACCCGCTGTCGTCGCAGGTCGAATCCTCGCGCCAGCGGGTCACCGCCATGTTGCCCCAGCGACTATAGCCGGACCCGGCCGTGGTCAGCATGGTGGCAAAACGTCCGTTCGACAGCAGAAGGACCGCCGGCGTGGCCTGGTTGGCCGAGCTGAAGCGCCGCCCGCCGGACGGTTCGACACCATCGGCCCGGGTGTCGGATTGCACTTCCGCCGCCCAGGCATGGGCCACCGACATGTCGCGCGGCACGCGTTCTTGCAGCAACAGCTCGGTGGCCTGGATCATCGGATCGGCGTGAAACCTGGCCCGCATGACACCATCGAACAGGGCGTTGGCGATGGCCACGATGGTCATCCCCTGGTGGTGGGCCATGAAGGCCCGGACGATGGTGACGGTCTGGCCGGCCGGGACCCGGGCCGGGGTGTAGTCCAGGGCCTCGTAGAAGCCGTGGCGCCCGCGCCCGCCCGCCGCGGCCAGCCGGGTCAGATTGGCGGCGGCGGCGGCGGGATCGACCATGGTGGCCAGGGCGGTCGCATAGGGCGCGATGACCAGATTCTCGCCAAGCCCGCGCTTCAGACCAAGGCCGGGAACGCCGAAATTCGAGTATTGGTAGGTGAGTTCCAGATCGCGGGCGTTGAAGGCGGATTCGGAAATGCCCCACGGCAACGCCAAGCCGTCGGCATAATCGATCTGACGCCGCACCGCCAGACGGGCGGTCTGCTCGATCAGGCTGCCGGCCGGAGCCCGCATGACCAACGACGGCATCAGATACTCGAACATCGAGCCCGACCACGAAATCAGCGCCGCCCGGTGCGCGACCGGCGTGACCGAGCGGCCCAGGCGGAACCAGTGCCGGGCGGGAATATCGCCCTTGGCGATGGCGAAGAAACTGGCCAGCCTCGCCTCGGACGCCAGCAGATCGTAACAATTGCCGTCCTGGCTCGCCTCGGCGGGCAAATAGCCGATGGACAACAACATGCGCTCGCGGTCGAGCAGGAAGGCGAACTGCATGCCCACCGCCAAGCCCCGCGCCGTGCCGGCAATGGCCTCGGCGCGGTTGTTGCGCGCCACGGCCAGGTTTTGCCCGAGATCGCGGCGCTGGCTGGCGATGGACGCCACGCAGGCCCCGGCCCAGAACAGCATGTCGCCGGCGGCCGGGTCGTCGCGTTCCATGGCCAGGGCGCGCGCGATATCGACCATGATCTCGGCACTGGCGGCCAATTCCGACCAAAGCCGCGCGACCGGTTCCGGACCGATCGGCGTCTGGCCCGCCAACGCGGCCAATGCCGCCAGCGCGTCGTCCAGTTGGCCCAGGGTCACCGTCTGGGTCTGGCGGCCATCGCGCAAGTGGGCCACCTCGTCGCGGGTCAGGGCGATCGCATCAAGGAGTCCGGCCAGGACCTCCTGGGTTCCCCGCTCCCGGCCCTGCCATTCGCGGCACGCATTGGCCAGGGCGATCAGATGCCCGGCCAGATTGCCGCTATCGACGGACGAGACGTATTTGGGCTCAAGCACCCGTAGATCGCGGGTGTCGTACCAATTGTAGAAATGACCGTTGAAGCGCTCCAGCCCGGCCATGGTGGCCAGCGTGGCCTCGATCCGGTCCATGGCCTCGTCGGTGCCGATCCACCCGAAATCGCGGGCGCTCACCACCGACAGCAGGTAAAGCCCGATATTGGTGGGCGAGGTTCGGTGAGCCAGGACCGGAACGGGATCTTCCTGGAAATTGTCCGGCGGCAGCATATGGTCGAGAGCGGTCACGGTGGTTTCGAAGTACCGCCAGGTTCGCCGTGCCGTCAGGCGCAGGATCGCCCTATCGGCGGCGGTCACCGGGATTCGCCCGGCGACAGCGGGCGACCGGCTGGCCCACCACGCCACCGCCGGAGCGATTGCCCACAGGGCGGCGAAAGCCAGGGCGACGATCCAGCTTCCCGGTTGGGCGGCGATCAAGGCCACCGCCACCGCCGGCACACCCAGCACCATCCCGCCGACCATCCTGCGGGTGAACCCGGCCGGGCCAAGCCGTGCCCCGTTGGCCGCCTGCGCCGCCGGCACCCATTCCAGCAGATGAATGCGGCTGACGAACAGCCGCCAAACCGTGCGGATGATCGCATCGCCCATGACCCAGGCGGTATGGGCCAGAAAGGTGATGATCAGTCCCGACAGCGAGGCGGCAAGGCCAAGATCGGCGGCCAGAGCCCGCAAATGGCTGATCAGGCTGACCTCGCGGCGGCACGGCGCAATGGCGGCGACCACCGGAATCAGGGTCGGCAGGATGATGGTCGACAATATGAAGGCCGTCCAGATCAGGGCCTGGTCCAGCGGTAACGCCACGCCGGCGGCAAGGGCCATGATTGCGGTGGGGGCCGACAGGGTGCGGCGCAGATTGTCCACCATCTTCCAGCGGCCGATGGCGGGAACGCCGCCGCCGGCCCGACCGGCCCCGCGGCCGAAGATCCACGGCAGAAGCTGCCAATCGCCGCGCGCCCAGCGATGGCTGCGCAACGAGCAGACGTCGTAGCGGGCGGGAAATTCCTCGATCACCTCTACATCGGTCGCCAGTCCGGCCCGGGCGAACACGCCTTCGAACAGATCGTGGCTGAGCAGCGAGCATTCCGGCACCCGGCCGGCAAGGGCGGCTTCGAAGGCATCGACGTCATAGATCCCCTTGCCGGCATAGGAGCCCTCGCCGAACAAATCCTGATAGACGTCGGAAACCGCCGAGGCATAAGGGTCGATCCCGCTCAGACTGGAGAAAATGCGCTGAAACAGCGACCCCTCGGTGCCGATGGGCAGCGACGGCGTGACGCGGGGTTGCAACACGGCATAGCCATCGATGACCCGGCCGCCCGCGCTGTCGAACCGGGGGTGGTTGAGCGGATGCGCCATCTTGCCGATCAGCCGGCGCACCGTGTCGCGCGGCAGACGGGAGTCGGAATCCAGGGTCACCACGTAGCGAACATCCGAAGGCACCATGCCGCCGATGAACGAGGTGTCGGTGGCGCCGCGCAGCAGACGGTTCAACTCGTGCAGCTTGCCGCGCTTGCGCTCCCAGCCGATCCACCGACCCTCGCCGGGATTCCACTGGCGGCGCCGGTGAAGCAGCAGGAATCGCGGGCGGCCGCCGGGAGCCGGACCGTAGCGGGCGTTCAGCCGATCGATTCCGTGGATTGCCGCGACAAGAAGCGCCTGGTCCCCGTCGACCTGCTCGGTCACCGCATCGGTCCAGTCCGACAGCAAGGCGAAATGGAGATGCCCGCCCAGGCTGGCGAGATGATGTACCTCCAGGCTCTCGACCTGTTGATCGATACCTTCCTTCGAGGTCAGCAACGTCGGAACCGCCACCACCGTCCGCAACGAAGCCGGCACGCCGTCGCGCAGTTCCATGGCCGGCAACAGCGTCGCATGAAAACCCGCGGTGACCGCGCGATTGACCAGGGCCACCGCCGCGTCGATGGCGGGGATCAGACCCAGCCCCGCCAGAAGTCCCAGTCCCCAGCCCCCCAGGCCGCCCATGAACAGGATCGTCAGCGGCAGCGCCAGAAGACACCCGGTGGTCAGCATGATGGCCAAGCCAAAACCGCCTATGCCGGGAGTTCCGACCAGGCGCCGCAGCCGAACCCGCACCGGTACGCGATATCCCAAGGTGGCCTCGAACGCCTCGCGGCCGGCGGACAAGAGATGGTAACCGGGGTCGACCTGGCGCGGATCGCTCCCCGACGACATGGCCGCCGCCGCCCGCACCGCCAGTTGCGCCACCTCGATCTCGCCTCGCTTCGCCCCCAGGGCCAGATCCTCGACGGCGGTGCGATAGAGGTTGCGTGTGGGAAAGTCCATGTCGCTGAAGCCGGGGGCGCCGGCCAGCACCTCGTTAACCAGACTGATGCCCTCGAAGAACTCGGTCCAATCGACATCGGAAATCAGGCGCAGGCTGGTGATGATATTGCGAACGGTCACGGTCGAGGCGCCCTGCTGCCGGTGCACTTCGCGAACCACCGCCTCGGCGTTGGTTCCCTGGGCGGCAAGACGCTCGTCGAGCATGGTCAGGGCCGGGGTGATCCGTGGGTCCTGATCACGCAGCCGGTGCAGCAATTGCACGGCGAACGGGTCGGAAAACGGCCGCCGCTTCTGGTCGGCCAGCACCACCGGCAGCGGCTCGGCCGCCCCCAGCAATCGATCGGCCAATCCGTCGGCCTGCTGGCGGGCCAGGCGGTTGCGCATGATCGCATCGGCCAGGCGCCGCAAGTTCTCGATCAGCACCACCTTCAAGGTGATGCCCAGCGCCCACAATTCCCCGATGGTCAGCGGCTGGACCTGCTGATAGGCCAGAACATAGCGGCGCAGCATCAAGGAATCGAACCGGCTGTCGGTATGGGCGACGAATCCCCAGGCGATCCCGAACACCCGCGGATAGCCGGCGAACGGACCGACGGCCAGCTTGGGCAGTTGGCGATAGAATCCCGGCGGCAATTGGGCGCGGATATCGCTGATCTGCCGCTCGACCAGATGGTAATTGTCGATCAGCCACTCGGCAGCCGGCGTGATGGCCGCGCCCGCGGAAATGGTCGTCACCAGAAGACGATAGGCCGCCAGCAGCACCGAGCCATTGTCGGCCAAACGGTCGGCCAACGGATGGCCCCTGATCAGTTTGGGCGTCACCGTCTGCGCCTCGGCCAGGCTTCGGCCGTGTTCCTCCAGCCGCCCGACGCTGAACAATTCTTCGCGAATCGGCGGCAGGCAATCCAAGGACATGGGCCAACGTCGGCACCACAATGCCCGCCGCAGAAATCCGGCCAGACGATTCCTCCTGCATGATGAAAGCAACCTCGATCCCCCCTTGGTGAGAATGCCGCGATGTCATTGCTCTACAGAGCGACGACGGACGCGGGCACCCGATGGCGGGTCGGCGCGGTACGTGCGATGCCTGAAGAAGGAGAAATGAACCGGGTTTACGCCCTAGCCACACAATAGCGGACCAGTGCGGGAGGAATGCAGGGTCGGAAAATACCGAAGTCGGGCATTCGCCACGCCGCGAACCGGCTCCGGCGGGTCCGATGCCGCCCGTGTGACGGGAGTAAATTCCGAACCTCCCAATGCTGCGCAGCACCAATGTAGTGTGCCGCGGTCGGCTGGGCCTGGGTATCGACCGGCGCCTAGCGGCCCCTAACAAATGTAGGTCTGCCAGTAATTTGGGCCACCCGACAAAATAACCATGTTACAATTAATCGATGCGCGTTTCCGGGGCGCAAGCTGAGAGATACTCCCAAATGCAGAACCAAGAGATGCCGCCGTCCGGCGCACCGGAACCGCAGCACAGCCAGGAATGCTTTCCCGTTGTTGGCATTGGCGCATCGGCCGGCGGACTTGACGCCTGCGAAAAACTTCTGTCCGCCATGCCAGATGCAATCGGCGCCGCCTTCATTCTGGTGCAGCACCTGGATCCGACCCACAAAAGCCTGATGGTCGACCTGCTGGCCAAGCATTCGGGCATGGTGGTAAGGCAGGCCGCCGACGGCATGGTGGTCGAGCCCAATTCCGTCTATGTCATTCCGCCGGGAACCTACCTGTCCGTCGCCGACGGCACCCTGCGCCTGACGGCGCCGCAGGCGCGCCACGGCACCCGCCTGCCCTTCGATTTCCTGCTGCACTCGCTGGCCGATGAATATGGCGCACGGTCGGCCTGCGTCGTCCTTTCCGGCACCGGAAGCGACGGCAGCCTGGGACTGAGGTCGATCAAGGCCAGATCGGGTCTGGTCATCGCACAAGATCCCGACCAGGCCGGCTATGACGGCATGCCCCGAAGCGCGATCTCCACCGGCGATGTCGATCAAGTGCTTTTGGTGGAAAGCATCCCTGCCGTTCTGGCGGATTTTTCCCACCGGCTGTCCCTCTCCCTTTCCGACGACCAGGATGCGAAGCCGGCCGATCGCGAGGACTGGCTGCCCGAGATCATCAGCCACCTGCGGGCCCAGACCTCGCACGACTTCACGCTTTACAAGCGCGGCACGCTGCAACGCCGTATCCTGCGGCGCATGGGGACCGACACCATCAGCCCGGGCGATATGGCGCGCTACCTTGACCGCCTGCGGGCAGAACCGGACGAGGCCGAGCTTCTGGCCAAGGACCTGTTGATCAACGTCACCAGCTTCTTTCGCGATCAGAAGGTGTTCGAGTTCCTGTCGGAAAACATCATCCCCGACCTGATCGCCCGGCGACAGGCGGACAACACCCTGCGCGTCTGGATCGCCGGGTGCAGCACCGGCGAGGAGGTCTATTCGCTCGCCATGCTTCTGCGCGAGCAGATCACGGTGACGGCCGGCAGCACCAAGGTGCAGATCTTCGCATCCGACGCCGACCCCGATGCCGTGGCCGCCGCCCGCGAGGGTCTGTACCCGGAAACCATCGCCGCCGACGTTTCAGAGGCGCGACTGACCCGGTTCTTCATCAAGGAAGGCCACAATTACCGGGTTACCCCCGAACTGCGCACCATGGCGGTTTTCACCGTGCATGACGTGTTGTGCGACCCGCCCTTCTCGCACCTGGACCTGATTTCCTGCCGCAACCTGCTGATCTATTTGCGTCCCGAGGCGCAGGCCAAGGTGATTTCGCTGTTCCACTTCGCCTTGCGCGACGGCGGCATTCTCCTGCTCGGCAGTTCCGAAACCGTCGGGAGCAGCGAAAGCCGCTTCCGCGTCGTGTCGAAACCAGAGCGGATCTATCGACAGATCGGCCGCCACCGTCCCGGCGATCTGGGCCTGTCCCCGGCCTCGGCCCCGGGAATCCGCCCGGCCACACGGGTGGGGCAGTCCGCCGGTGCCTCGCGCCAGGCGGTGTTGGCCGAACTGTGCCGCCGGATGGTGTTGGACGCCTTCGCGCCGGCAGCCATCCTGATCAACCGCAAGTTCGAGTGCCTTTATCTGCTGGGGCCGACCGACCGCTATCTGAGCGTCACGCCCGGCTATCCGACCCATGACCTGCTGTCGCTGGCGCGGCCCGACCTGCGCACCAAACTGAGATCGGCCATTCACAAGGCCAGCCAGGACGGCGCCAGGACGGTGGTGGCCGGCGGCACGGTCAGCCATGACGGCTTCGATCATGCCTTCGCCATCGATGTGCAGCCGGTGGCCCATGAAGGCGAAGACCTGTTGCTGGTCTGCTTCATTGACGCCCCCCAGCAGACGGAGGCGACGCCAGCGGTCGCACCGGCGGATCGCACGCGCGTTGCCGAATTGGAATTGGAACTTGAAGCGACGCGGTCGGAATTGCTGGGCGCCATCCGCGATCTTGAATTGTCGAGTGAAGAGCAGAAAGTCATCAACGAGGAAGCCCTGTCTGTCAACGAAGAATATCAGTCAACAAACGAAGAAATACTGACGTCAAAAGAGGAACTTCAGTCGCTGAACGAGGAGCTTACCGCACTCAACAGTCAGCTTCAGGAAACCCTGGAGCAACAGCGCACGACAGCGAACGATCTGGAAAACATTCTATGCAGCACTGACCTTGCCACGATATTCCTAGACCTTGCATTCAACATCAGGTTCTTCACCCCAAGGACAAAGAATATCTTCAGCGTCATTCATTCCGATATCGGCCGCCCCCTGGCCGACCTGAGTTCGCTGGCCGAAGATCCCACCTTGCTGGAAGATGCGCAGACGGTGGCGCGCACCCTTGAGCCGCTGGAGCACGAAGTCGAAGCCCGCAACGGCAGTTGGTACCTGCGCCGCATCCTTCCCTATCGCACCAAGGAAAACGGGGTCGAAGGCGTGGTGATCACCTTCACCGACGTCACCGAGCGGCACAGGATCGCGGACGCCCTGGAGGCCGCCACGCAGCAGGCGCAAGGGGCCAACATCGCCAAGTCCCAGTTCCTGGCCGCCGCCAGCCACGATCTTCGCCAGCCGCTGCAGACCCTGACGCTTCTTCAGGGATTGCTGGAATCCACGGTGACCGGCGATACCGCCCGGGACCTGGTCGCCCGCTTCGACGAAACGCTGGGCGCCATGTCGGGTATGCTGAACACCTTGCTCGACATCAATCAGCTGGAGGTCGGCACCGTTCATCCCGAGCGGGTCGATTTCATGATCAACAAGATCCTGACCTCCCTTGCCTCCGAATTCAGCTATCATGCTCAGTCGCGCAATCTGACCCTTCGCGTGATGCCGTGCACCATGATCATCAACAGCGACCCGCGCCTGCTGGAGCAGATGATCCGAAATCTGCTGTCCAATGCGTTGAAGTACACCCAAACCGGCAAGGTGCTTCTGGGCTGCCGCCGCCGGGCCGGACGGCTGAGCATCGAGGTGTGGGACACCGGCATCGGCATTCCCGCAGACCAGATCGACGCGATTTTCAGCGAACATTATCAGATCGATAATCCGGCCCGGGAACGCGGCCGGGGGCTTGGCCTTGGCCTGTCCATAGTCCAGCGGCTTGGCACCTTGCTGGACCACCACATCCGGGTCGACTCAAGGCCGGGCCAGGGCTCGATGTTCGCCATCGAGGTGGGACCGATCGCGCCCGCGTCGCCTTGCTCCACCCAACGCCCGAGCCATGGTGTGACCTCGTGGGCCGCTCCCCGCAACGGCCAGATCCTGATCGTCGAGGACGACCCCGAGGTCCGCGACCTTCTTCAGCTCTATATCCGGGCCGAGGGTCTTCGCTCCGCCTCGGCCTATGACGGCATCGCGGCCATGGAGATGGTCACCGCCGGAGCCATCCACCCCGATTTGCTCCTGTCGGATTTCAACCTGCCCAACGGCATGGACGGCGCCCAGCTGGCGACCAATATCCGATCCCACCTTGGCCGCCAAATCCCGGCCATCATCCTGACCGGAGACATCTCGACCGAGACGTCGCGGGCCATTTCACGGGCCAATTGCATCAAGATCAACAAACCGGTGCGATTGCAGGACCTGAAGCGGACCATCCTCATCCATCTTCCCACGCTGCCACCCACTGCTCCCGCAGCGGCCCGTCCGACCGAGAAATCGGCCGAGCCGGCACACGACTCCCCCACGGTCCATGTGGTCGATGACGACGACCAGATTCGCGACACCATCCGCGAACTCCTGGAAGGAGTCGGGCTGGCGGTCGAGGATTATGCGTCCTCCGAGGCGTTTCTGGCCTCGTTCCGGCCCGGCCGCGAAGCCTGCCTGCTGATCGACGCCTATTTGCCGGGAATGAGCGGCATCGATCTGCTGCACCGTCTGAAGGATACCAACCAGAACCTGCCGTCCATCATGATCACCGGCCACGGCGATGTTCCCGTCGCGGTCGAGGCGATGAAGGCCGGCGCCCTGGATTTCATCGAAAAGCCGGTCGGCCAGGCCAAATTGCTGGACTGCGTCAGGCATGCCATCGACCTGTCCCGAGACGCCGTCAAACTGACGAGCTGGCGGGAAACGGCCGCCAACCATCTGGCCAGCCTGACCCCCCGGCAACGCCAGATCATGGAACTGGTTCTGGCCGGCCACCCCAGCAAGAACATCGCCGCCGACCTGGGCATCAGTCAGCGCACGGTGGAAAACCACCGCGCCTCGATCATGAAAAAGACGCGCGCCAAGTCGCTTCCCGCCCTTGCCCGTCTGGCCGTCGCCGCCGGCAAGGCCGGACAGGAAAGCCGACCCGACGAGTGATACCGGCCAACCTTTGATGTGACTCGTTGGCCGGTATCCTGCCGCCATTGCGGCGGCGGCCAAGCCCGCGGATGCGGGCGCCCGGCCGAGGGGCATTCACCAATCACGAACCGAATACAGACCCTGCAAAACGCTGCTGCCGATTGGCGGCAGGCGCCAGTCTTCGTGCGCACGAAGGTCAGGCATTATGTTGGTATATTCCACCCCTCCTCAAACCAACAACATTACAAGTATTATACATAGTACGTACATTTCAGATCGCGACATCACACATGCTCGCAATGCATCCAGTTCAACTGGATACATACATACCCAAGGAATTCATACGATGAGCTTAGGAACAATTCTGCTGATCGTGCTGGTTCTATTCCTGATCGGGGCTCTTCCCCGCTGGCCGCATAGCGCCGGGTGGGGATACTACCCTAGCGGCGGACTCGGCCTGATTTTGTTGATCGTCGTCATCTTGCTACTCACCGGGCGACTATAGCCAAATAACCTGGGTATTTTCCGACGCTGTACCAACAGCGACGCAAGGTAATACCCTGCACATCCGCAATAATGAGACAACTTCTTAATTTCCGGCAGACAATCTAGAGCCTCAGACGGTTTCCGCATGCCGCCTCATTATCGATGATGAGACATGCAAGATTATCTGTTTTTCCAAATGTATCCAAGGAGAACACAGATGAAATCGTACGCGAAGCTCGCGGCGCCTTTGTTTCTTTTCAGCCTGGCCGCCTGTAACGGCACCCCGGCCAACGGCTGGATCCCCGGAAGCGTCTACCAGATCGAACAATTGTCCATGGCGACCTTCAAGGGCTCGCCCTTCACCCAGGCCCTGGCCGCCAACTATCTGGCCCTCGCCCGGGCCGAAAAGGAAGAGTACGACTGGAATTCCCAGAAGACCTTCGCCTCCAAGGGCCTGATCGCCGCCAAAGGCACCGCCCCGCCGCCGGAGACGCTGGAATACTGGAACGTCTCGGACCGTGCCGCCGCCAAGGATCTGGGCATTGCCCGGGCGCGCCTGATGACCATGCTGGCCACCGACGCGCCGGCGCGGGTGCCGCAATGGGCCGCCAACGCCCAGACCAATTTCGACTGTTGGATTCAGGAACAGGAAGAAGGCTGGCAGTTCGACGAGATCGCCGCCTGCCGCACCGCCTTCATGACGACCATGGACCTGATCGCCGCGCCGCCAAAGCCGGTTGCCGCGGCAAGTCCTTCGGTGCCGCCCGCACAGCCGGCCGCCACCAAGCAGACCAACTTCCTGATGTTCTTCGACTTCGACCAGTCCGCTCTGACGTCCGAGGCGAGCAGGATCATCGCCAACGCCGTCAAGGCCATCGCCGCCGACAAGCCGGCGATCATCAAGATCATCGGCTACACCGACACCAGCGGCACCCCGGAATACAACATGAAGCTGTCGCTGCGCCGCAGTCAGGCGGTCGAGAACGAACTGACCCGCAACGGGGTTGCGCCGTCGTCGATCCGCGTCGAGGGCGTCGGCGAAGGCAATCTGCTGACACAAACCGCCGACGGGGTGCGCGAGCCGCAGAACCGCCGCGCCACCATCGACCTCCTCGGGCGATAGACAACCCTGCCCGGGTGGCGCCGATCCCGGCGCCCGCTCGGCCCCTTTGAAGGAACGGACATCATGAACCGCATCGCACTTGTTCTTGCCATGCTCGCCACGGCCGCCTCGCTCGCCGCCTGCGGGTCCTCGACCGGCGATCGCGCCATCAGCGGCGGCGGCATCGGTGCCGGCGTCGGTGCCCTGGGCGGCTTGCTCCTGGGTTCCCCCATCGAGGGAGCGCTGATCGGCGGCGCCGTCGGCGCCGGCGCCGGCGCGCTGACCAAGGAAAAGGACATCAATCTCGGCAAGCCGATCTGGCGCTAGAGCCGTTTCCGCGCCATTCCCAGGAGGTATCCATGTCTTATTTCATCAAGATTTCCCGTTTTGCCGTCGCGACTTGCGCCGTGGCGCTGGTTTCCGCCTGCGCCGCTCCGGCGAAGGATCCGCAGGCGGCCTCCTCCAAGGCCTATGTCCCGCTGGCCGGCGAGCCGGAACTGGTCGGGGCCTGGTATCAGGTCTATTTCGACAGCAACAAGGCCGAAATCGACGACCGCGGCCAGATGATCGTCAAGAAGGTGGCCTATGTGGTGGCCAACACCACCGGGTCGCGGGTGACCGTGATCGGCAAGACAGACCGTGCCGGCGACGCCTCCGCCAACATGGTCCTGTCGCAGAAGCGGGCCGACCAGGTCCGCGACGCCCTGATCGTCGCCGGCGTTCCTGCCGCCACCATCGACACCAGCTGGACCGGCGAAACGAAGCAGGAAGTCTCGACCGTCAATGACATGGCGGAAAAGCGCAATCGCGTGGTCGATATCACCGTGGTCAAGGCGCCAAGCACCGCCTTCCGCCAGGGCAACTGAGAATTCGACCCCTTTTGCGGGCGGGTCCGAACGGCCCGCCCCTTCGCCGCCCCGTCTCGAAAGGACGTCCCATGCTCAGCGATTCATTCGGCTATCGCCAACTGACCATTCTTTCGGCCCTGGCCCTGACCGGCCTGGCCCTGGTCGCCTGCGCCCCGCAATATCCGCCGCCCGAGCAGATCGGGTCCAGCAGCCCCAGGATCAGCTATAAGTACCATACCGACCAGGATCTGGTTCAGACCAACCAGACCGCGGCGAACTTCTGCAGCCAGTATCAATCGGTGGCCCGGACCATGACCTTCGCCAACGACCCCGACGGCAGCAAGTCCGTCTCGTATGAATGCGTCAGGCCGGCCCCGCAATATATGCCGCAGACGGTGGCCCAGCCGGCCCCGGCCCCCTATTACAACCCGAACATGGCCTATAGCTATCGATCGGAACAGGAATTGGCCGAAGCCACACGCAACGCCCAGGTCTATTGCATGAACAACGGGGCGCAGCAGGTCAGCTCGACCATTTCGACCAACATGGACGGCAGCAGAAGCGCACGCTTCTTCTGCTCTCCCCACTAATTACCGGCCGCGGTCCCTCCCGGCACCCCCTGGGGAGCGGATCGATCCGGTAATCGAAGGCAGAGCCGGGCTTGATGGCCCGGCTCTGCTGATTCCGGGTCGGTCACAGCGAGAATGAGATCGACGCCACCCCGATCACGTCGGCCTTGTCCTGGCCCTCGAATTCGCTGGTGCGACGAACCGCCCCCAGCATCATCTGCACATCCCTGGACCAGAACAGCGACAGCCCCGCCTGGAAATCGGCCACCACCGGCATCTTGTCCACGCCCGGCCCATCCTGGACCAGACTGCCGTCCAGGAAGATGTTGTGGGCGACGAGCCGGCCTTGAAGCCCGGCGAAGACGGAATATCCCAGCTTGCCGTCCAGACGCGCGCCGTCGAAATAGTCGGTCCCGGACAGCCCCGGCCGCACCCTGGCTCCGCCGTAATCGACCTGAAGATTGCGGCCCCAGCGCAGCATCGCGCCAGCGCTGGCATAGGTGAACACGTTGCCGATTGTCGCCCCGGCTTGCGGAACGACATCGACACCGCCCCCGGGACCGCCCAGCAGGGCGAAACGCCACAGCCGCTCGTAGCTCAAGACGATGCCCGGCTCGTTGTCGAGTTCCTCGCCCCAGCCCCAGGCCTGCTTGATGCCGATGAATTGGTGATAGTCGTTCTGACTGGACCGCCCCATGGCGCCGGGGCCGACGATTCCGACGGACAGCTCAAGGTTTTCCAGGCTGTTGCCGGCGCTTTCCTGCAGCAGGCTGGTGCCCAGATACAGCCAGCCGGCATAGGGGCGGTCGCGGCCGTCGGGCGACTTCCTGCTGACATCTTCGGGGGTGAACAGGCTTTGCCCGACGAAAACGGAATAGCGCCGCGAAACCGCCTGGCCGGAATCGGGCGGGGCGATCAGGGCGAACGGCTCGGCCCACGGGCTGTCGGCCTTGATCGCCCCGGTGAGAAGCGAAATGCGCAGGCCCTGGGTGTAGTGACGGTCCGAACCGGTATAAAGGGAATCGTTTTCTTCCAACACACCCATGCGCGGGCTGTCTTCGGCAAGCGCGGGCCCGCACAGCGACAGCAACAGCCCGCAGGCCACAATCCCCTTGCGGGAAGGCGGCGATCGCCGCAGATCAAATGACGACATCGGCACACCCCCTTCATGGCCAGGTTCGGCAGCCGCGCCCCCCCCGAGAACCAGCCCTAATTGCCTTCGATGATCACCTGACCTTGCGGGGTCAGAACGATATTGACCGCGACGCCATTCCTGACCGCCGTCGCATGCCAGAAATTGTCGCAGCTTTTCTTCAGGCCGCTGATGTCAAGGAACCCTGCCGCTTCCATCTTCTTCTTCGCCGATTGGGCCGAGGACGCATCGATGATGTCGCCATCGAGGCATCCTTCCGCCTGGGCCGGGGAAGAAATCCACGGCCATCCGCCGATACCAAGCGACACGATCGTCACCACCACCATGGTCCATATCTTGATCAACATTGGCCACCTCAATTGTATATTATTTTCTACGCCATGTTTTATTTTTATAAATCCGTTAAGTAGATTCCGATTCTTTCCACGAGCATGGCAACACATGACATTTGACCTGGTCACATGAGGATCGGAGGTCAGGCATGGTTGAGAGTCCGCTGCAGCCGAACAGGTCGATGCCTTTGCCCTTGGCGAAGTTGCGCGGCTATTCCACCCCGCTGCCGTCCGGTACCGATCCGGCGCTGCTCCGCATCATTCAACGCTCGGTCACGGATGCCCGTGACGCCGGACTTGACCAGTGCGGGCAGACCCGCCAGGCCGCCGAGGCGGTTCAGCGCGTGAGACCGGACTTCGCCGCCGACGAGGCGCTGACCCTGGTCCAACGGACCCGGGACTGACACGGCGATCGCGCCCGTTATCGCCGGCGATACAGTCCGCCCCCGATCATCAGCAGGCCCAGGGCCAGGACCGCGCCACTGGCCAGCGGCGGGATGGCATAGGATGTGGCTTCCTGCGTCTGCACCTTCAGGTCGCCGATGGTGGCGACATCGTGGGTCTGGCGCATGGAAAAGCTGGGAACCGCCAGGCCGATGCCGCCAAGCACCACCAGAAGCACGCCCAGGGACATCAGCATGTTCATGATCGAATTCTCCCTGCGTCGCCGACGATTCTTCGGGGGCCCGGTGCGGGACGGAGCCGGTTGGGTGCGCGGGCACAGCTACTTGAAGAGCTGCGGGTACAGTCCGACCACGCCCACGATGATCAGATAGATCGCGACGATGTAGTTCAGCAGCCGTGGCTGGACCAGAATCAGAATTCCGGCCACCAGGGCGATAATCGGCTCGAGCCGTAGCGATTGGAAATCCATGTGCCTTACCCCAGTGCGAGTTGGCCGCCGCGACGAACGCCGCCCTGACCAACGCCAGGCGGGATTCGTCAGCGAAGATCCACCCCCGACAGTAGCGGCCCGGCCCGGTTGCCGGCAGGATCGGAAACTACCTGCGGTCGTTCACCGGACCAGTTGGGCGCGGACCGACAACAATTGCCGCCGCCGTTCGGCATCCGATTCCGGGGGCGTCATCTTCAGCCCCTCCAGCGTATCGACGATGATCTTCGACACGATCAGCCGGCTGGTTTGCTTGTCGTCGGCGGGTACCACGTACCACGGCGCCTCGCGGGTGCTGGTCGCTCCCAGGCAGGCCTCGTACGCCTCGATGTAGGCCGGCCAGAACCGGCTTTCCTCGACGTCGGCGATGTTGAATTTCCAGTGCTTGCGCGGATCGTCGATGCGCTCGATGAAGCGCTTGCGTTGCTCGTCGCGCGAAAGGTGCAGGAAAATCTTGATGATCTTCGTCTGGTTCAAGTGCAGATGCGCTTCCAGATTGACGATCGAGCGATAGCGGTCGCGCCAGACCGAATTCTCGTTCTTGGGCAATCCGGGAATCCCTTCGCCCCGCAGGATTTCCGGGTGGACCCGCACGATCAGGACTTCCTCGTAATAGGACCGGTTGAAGATGCCGATCCGGCCGCGCTCGGGCAGATCGCGGGTGGTCCGCCACAAGAAATCGTGCTGCAACTCGGCCGGGCTGGGATGCTTGAAACTGAAGACCTGGCAGCCTTGCGGATTGACGCCGGACATGACATGGCGGATGGCGCCATCCTTTCCGGCGGCGTCCATGGCCTGGAAGATCACCAGCACGGCATATCGGTTCGAGGCGAACAGAAGTTGCTGCAACGCGCTCAGATGCGCGACATGCCGGGCCAGACGCTTCTGGTAGTCACCGGTCGAAGCGCAGACCGGCGCGATGCGGGTCGGCCATTTCCCCAGATCGACACGGGCGCCGGCATCGACACGGAAATCCGTGGTGCTGATCTTCATCGCCATCCCCTTTCCGGACAAGGGGCGCCAAAGCGCCCCCTCCCAGCGTGATCAGTCTATTTGTAGTCGTAGTGGCGGCGATGGTCCTTGTCGTGATGCTGGGCCATGATCAGGTCGGCCTGCTTCTTCTGCTCGGGGCTGAGAACCGCGTAAAGCGCTTCGACCTGAGGGACCAGTTGCTTCAGTCCGCTGGAATATTGTTCGAGCATGCCCTGCCTGAGCTTCAGGCTGTCCACCACGGTCATGGTCTTGCCGCGCGACATCATGTCGGCCCGGCCGGCCTGGAAGGTCTTGGCGTTGTCGCGCATGGTCTGGGCGACGTTGTTCCACAATTCCTCCTGCGCCGACGTGATGCGCAGCTTGTCGTGAATTTCCTTGATCTTGCGCTCGCCATCGCCCGGATCACGCATAGCCTTGCCCGACGACATGGTCTTGGTCGGACTGTCGGACGGCTGGGCCCAGGAGTTCGACACCGGCAGGGTGGCAAGGGCGGCGCCGATAAACCCGGCCACGGCAATGGCCCGTCCCGAGTGAATGGTGAAAAGTTTCATGATAAATCCTCGCAGGATTGGGCTTGAGCGGGAGAATCCCGCACAATCTCCACATCACACATTGAAACGCGCGCCAGACAATAGTATCGGCATGTACCTACACATATAAACGCGCAGCCCATGCTCAATCAAATTGAGTAGTTTCCACAACTCTACGCCAGCCACTATTAGACCCATTCTCACTTTATTGATTAATATCCATAATATGGAGAATCTTCCATGGCCGACCTGACCACACCCGAGGCGATTGGCGCCAAGTCTCCGGATCTGCAATTGGTGATGGCCGATATCGCCACTCTGAAGCGCGATCTGGCCGCCCTGCTCACCACCATGTCCGGAATCGTCGCCAGCGACGTAGCCGGAGCCAAAGGCCTGGCCGTCCATCTGGGCGACGACATGCGCCAGGCCTATCACGACCTGGCGGCCCAGGGCGAACGCACGGTCAAGGCCATCGGCCACCAGGTCGAGGAACGGCCGGTGGTCTTCCTGTTGCTGGCCTTCGCCGCAGGCTTCCTCGGCAGTCGATTGCTTCCGCGCTAGGGCCGCCGAGCGATGGAGCCCATCATCCGAGCGGTGGTTCTGTCCTTGGTTCAAGGCAGCGCGACCGGAAGTCGGCAATCGCCATCCAACAGCCTGGCCGCCGCCACCTTGTGGGCGGTGGCCAGCGCCGTGTTGGCCACCGCCGCCATCGCCGCCGCCGCCGTGGCGCTATGGCTGTGGCAAGCGGCCAGCATGGGGCCGATCGGCGCCACCCTTGTGGTGTCAGGGATGTTGCTGGCGGCCGCCCTGGCCGCCTGGGCCGCCCTGCGCCGTGCCCTGGTCCAGCCCAAGCATTCCCCCCCGGCATCGAGCGACGCCCTGGACCTGCTGCTGCGGGAATCGGGACGGCTGTTCCAGGAAAACAAGGGCGCGGCGCTGGCGGCGGCCTTCGCCGCCGGCTTGGCGGCAGAGCGCTATCAACGGGACAAATAGCGGAACAGACGGCGGACCAGGCGCATCAGCGGATATTCCACCAGCCGCGACACCACGATGCCGCCGCCGATCCCGGCGACCACCAGGATTGCGTATCGCGCCCAGACCCACTCGCCCAGCCCGATGCGGTCCCACAGCTTGTCCGCCAGGCCGATAAAGGTCAGGTGGAACAGATAGATGGAATAGGACGCACGCCCCAGCCACGCCATCGCCGCTGCCGACCGGAAATGGCCGCCACGTTCCCGCCCCACCAATCCGACGACGATCAAAGCCGAAGCCAGGCCATAGCTCCAGCGGGTCGAGGGGGCGTAACCATCGAACCAGCCGGCCACCTCGGCGGCGGCCAAGGCCGTGATGAGCGTCAGCCCCACCCAAAGAATGTCGCGGGAAAAGGCCACAGGGTCTTGCCGCACCCACCAGGCCGCGCCCATGCCCAGAAAGAATTCCAAATTATAGGCCGAAACGAAGACCGGCATCAGCCCGACCGGCTGCCCGGCAAGCGCGACGGCGATGGCGGCAAGCCACACGCCCAGCAGGGCCAGACCTGCGCCGCGATGAAGGATCAGGACGGCGAAAACCGCGTAGAAGATGATCTCGTGCTGCAAGGTCCAGGCGACGCCGACCAGCGGTTCCGCCCGCGTCGGCAACAGGGTTGCCGCCCATCCCACCTGGGCGGCAGTCGGCGCAGCAATCCGGCCCGACCAAAACGCAGCCGCCACGGTCAAGCCCAGGATGACCCAGTAGATGGGATAGATGCGGGTGAAGCGGCGGGCCGCGTAATGGCCCAGTCGCCGGGGCCGGCCCAGGTCGCCGCCATGGACATGCAAGATGATGAAGCCGCTGATGACGAAGAAGAAATCCACCCCGGCATGACCGAACTGAAAGGCCTGCTTGCCCAGCGGAAAGCCGACATTCTTATCGAGATGACGGGCGGCGTGATACAAAACGACGGCAATGGCGGCGACGGCTCGCGCCAACTCGACGGATTGCAGCTTGACGATGGCCGGGGCGGGACTGGCGGTCACCGCCGGATGCCGCGCGGCACGATGGCGAAGGTCGGGTTGGTCGGGAAGGCCCGCACCATGCCCGGGGCCTCGACCTGCAGCCGCCTGTACGCCATGGCCGCGCCGGCGATGTCGAAATCGGCGGCAATGGCCAGGACGGCGTTGGCGTTGGCGACATAACCCCCGGCACTGTCCGGTTCCCCGAAGGGAAAGGCCGGCGGGCACACCTTGACGTCGGGCCAGTTCAACTCGAACAAGGCGCGCCAGGTGGGAAGGATGGGCCCGCCCCGCTCGCGGATCTTGATGTAATAGGCCGGCGCCATCTGGTGGCAGAACCCGTCGGCATCGGCGGCCCAGCGGCCAACCGAAAACCGCCCCAACCAGCGCAGCACCTCCTCGGCCCCGGGAACCCCCTGCTGGGCCAATTGACCGAAGGCCATGAACAGGAAATCCTGCTGCCAGGGCGCCATCACCCCCGGATCGTCCGGCTTGGCGATGATCCCGAGCACCGAGCCTTGCGCCGGATCGGCATTGCCGGCATATCGCTTGATGTACCAGGCGACATTGGCCGCCAAGCGGCTGTTGAAATAGCCCTTCATCGGATGGGAATCGGGCAGGATCAACGCTGCCTCGCCCAAGGTTCGCAACGACCAGGCCTGGCCGCGCACCTCGTTGGCGAAGATCAGTCCGGCCGATCCGCCGCGATAGACCGGATCGACGCTGGCCAGCACCCAATTGGCCCAGAAGGCCACCTCTTCCAGATAGAACAGATCGCCCGACAGCAGATAGGGCAGATAGGACAAGGACGGATGATGGGCGATTTGTGCCGTCCACGGGCTGTCGCCGATGGTGACGGCCGGAAAGGCATCGCGAGGGCGCGCACGGCCCGGCCCCATGACCATGGTCGGGTGATCGTCAAGGCTGATCGGCAAGTCGGTACGCTTGTCGCGGTAATGAAGCGGAACCCCGGCCCCGGCATCGGCGTTGGCGAACAAGATCGCCCGCGCCCCGGAATCCATGGTCAGCAGGGCGACCACCGCCCAACGCGGCAACAAGCCGATATCCGGCCGGCCGCCGGCGGTCGGCATATAGGTCATCACCTGGGCCGTCCCCAGCGGACCGGTGTCGCGCTTGGCGAAGGACGCCACGTCACGCTGAACGACGGCTGCCGGAATCACCAGGGTGGGGTCGAAATGCGGGACCGCCCCGGATTGCAGCAGATAGGGGATGTGCTGGGCGATCTCGGGCTCGGAGAATCCGTCGGACCACACCACCTTGTGCCAACGGGCGCGATGGGTATGGGAGACGTCCTCATGGTGATAGGCGACCACCCCATTGCGTCGGATGGCGATATCATAGGTGAAGTTCCGCGGGTCCGGCTCGGTGGCCCAGCCGTTCTCGAGGATCACGTCGGCGCGAACCGCCTTGGACTGGCCGTACCGGCGGACATGCAGCCGGGCCGATAGCTGCGGATGGACCTGGCCGGTGACGGGCGAGGTGAAGGGCACGACGATGGCCTGTTCATCCGCCACCGGGCCGGCCAGCCACACCGCCCCCGCTGTTTTCGGCGGCAAAGCCGCCACCCACGTCGCGGGCGGCTCGACGGCCAGATAGGGCAACACCGACACCCGCCCCGGCCCGTCATGATCCGCCGACACGACAAACGTCTCGCCGCGCCGGATGGTGGTGACCCACAATTTCTCATAGCCGTCATTGGCGCCGTTCCAGCGGGCGCCATAGCGGGTGCTTTGTCCGTTGATCACCGCAACGAAAGCCTGGGCGATCCGCATGAAAGGCGCCATGTCGCCCCCGGACATCGTCGGACCGACCACCAGACTGAACCGCTCGTCGCCGATGGCCAGAGTGATGGTTTGGCCCACCCGGAACGGCACCCCCGGCGTGGTGCCCTTACGATCGCCGAATTTGACCACGCTGACCTGGCGCGAGAACACGGTGATCTCGACGCCAAGGTCGAAATCAGGCTTGGCCGGGACCGCGATGGCCGGGGCCTGACCGGGAAGAATCGCCAAGGTCGTCGGGGAATGGGCCAGATCGGCGCTGATCACGGCGAAGCGCAAGGAGCCGTCGGGATGGGTGGCCCGAGCGTCCAACTGCAACGTCACCGGCGCGCCGCGATCGTCACGCCCGATCAAGGTGGCGCCGCCGGGCACGTCACCCGGCCTGAACGGTTGCCCAAAGGTGACCGGCAGCGCCCCACCCGCCCCGACCTGTCCGGTGACCCGCACACAGGTGACGGCATCGGCGGGGCAAGCCAACACATCTGCGGCAACAACAAGGCCCGCCACAAAGACGGATAACATCTTTACGAGCATCGTCATATACAATCATAGTTTTTAATTCGAGAAATATCGAATATTTTTCACCGTGACATAGATTAAAGTCGCCGCCAATCCAAAACGTGCTAGCGTAGCAAGCTATTGAACTCACATTGATTGGAAGATAATTGTCTGAGTATTATCACTCACATACTTATTCACCATTTGATGTCTCCCTACAGGACCGCACCCTGTGGGCCGATATCTGCGCGTCATCGCCGGATCTGGCCTCAGCGTTTCTGGCCTTTCCCTACATCCTGATGGCGGCGCAGGACTTTCCCGGCATCCGGATCTGCGCGATCAAACGCGAGGGCCGCACGATCGCCTTCCTGCCCTATCAATTCGCCAGCCGGACCCATCGATTGTTGGGCTTTGGCCAGCGGGTCGGCGGCGAGTTGAACGATTCCTTCGGCCTGGTGGCCGCCCCCGATTGCGAACTGTCCCCACTTCGGCTGTTGCGCCTGGCCGGGCTGAACGCGCTGTTGTTCACCCATCTCGACCAGGGACAAGCGCGCTTCGGATTGGCGGGATCGCAGCCGCAGCCCGGCCTTCGCATCGATCTGTCCTTGGGCAGCGCCGCCTATTGGGAAGCGCTCAAGCGTCGGGACAAGCGTTTCGTCGCCGACACCGAACGGCGCGAGCGCAAGCTGATCGAGGCCCATGGCCCGCTTCGCCTGTCCTTTCACCACGACAATTCCGACGCGGAACTGACCCGGCTGATCGCCCGAAAGCGCGAGCAATACGCCCGGACCGGGGTGGCCGACAGCCTGGCCGACGCCAAGACCCGGCAATTCCTGCGCCGACTGGTCAAAAGCGACGATCCGCTGTGCCGGGGGGTGATGAGCACGCTCCATGCCGGCAGTACCTGGGTGGCGTCGCATTTCGGCCTGATGCATCACGGCACGCTGCACTTCTGGTTCCCGGTCTACAATCCCGACCTGCAACCCTTCTCGCCCGGCCGCATCCTGGTGGCATCGCTGATCGGACAGGCCGATGCCCTGGGAATTCGCTGCATCGACCGGGGCGTCGGCGACAGTCAGGCCAAACGTGATTTCGCCAACGCCGAACACACCTTCACCCGCGGATTGTGGCATCGGCACACTGTCTCGGCGGGGCTGATCCGCGCCGGGCTTTCGCTGCGATGGCGGCTGGACGGGATGGGGGCTTAGAAGCATGCCGCACGAACTGGTCAGCGTCGTCATCCCCGCCCATAATGCCGCCCGGACCCTTCACCGCGCCTTGGCGTCGGTGTTTATCCAAGACATCTCGCCGCTCGAGGTCATCGTCGTCGATGACGGCAGTTCGGACCGCAGCGCCGATCTGGCCGCCGACTTCGCCGGCGGCGTGGTGCGGGTGATCCGGCTGGACCAGTGCCGGGGCGCCGCCAATGCCCGCAATCACGGCGTCGGCGCCGCACGCGGTGATCTGATCGCTTTTCTGGACGCCGACGACGAATGGATGCCAACCAAGCTGGCTCGTCAGACGGATCTGCTGCGGGCCAATCCGGCCATGGATTTCGTGTCCTGCGGCGCCCGACTGATCGCGCCCGACGGCAGCGATTGCGGCAATCTCTATCCCGGCCGGCCGCCGGCCTGGGGGCGTGAGGCCTGGCGGGTCCTGCTGGCCTACAACTTCATCGCCACCCCCAGCGTCGTCGTCCGCCGCCAGGCCTTGAATAAGGCGGGGGCCTTCGACACGACGCTGAAGGTCGGCGAGGATCAGGATATGTGGATCCGCTTGGCCCTGGCCGGCGAACTGGGCTATGTCGATGCCATGCTGGTTCAGGTCCACGAGACGCCCAACAGCCTGTCCAATGGCAATTTCCAAGACCAGTTGGTCTATACCCTGCCGATGATCCGCCGCCATATCGCGGCCCAGCATGACCACCTGACCCCGCGCCAGGTCAACGCCATCATGGGCAACCGGCTGGGTCGGCTGGGCGGAGCGGCCCTGGGACGCGGCCTGCGCCGGGACGGCGCCGGCCTGATCGTCCGCGCCATGGTTCGGGGAAATCGCCCCCTCAAGAACGCCTTGCTGCTGCTGCGCGCCGCCCTTCCGGTGGAATGGCTCAAGCGGGTTCTTCGGCGACTTCATCGCTGACCGTTCCCACCACCCGGGCGAGGAACCCATCCATATCCGCCCGCAATTCCTCCTTGCGCCGCAAGATCGCCAGATTGAGGATGTCGCGCGTGCCGACCATCCTGGTCAGGTGCGCCACGATCTCGGCGGCATTGGCGGTCGCCGCCGGCACGATCTCGGTCAGCCCCATCAGCTCGTAGAAGGCCCAGTTCTTGGAATCATAAGCCAGGTTAAGGGTGGGCACGCCGACATTGGTGGCCAGGATGCAGGAATGCAGCATCTCGCATAGATGGATATCCAACAGGGCGTACCACGACAGCATCTCCTCTGGCGGGACATCGACCACGGTCAGCGGAATGCCGGCGCCTTGCAACAGCCGGGGGATCAGCCTTTCGGCGTCGGAATGGACGAAATAGAAGATGCGGCAATGGTGGGTGCGGCCAAGCGCCTGCAACACTTCGACCACCAGCGGAAACAGGCGCACCAGCAGCCGCGTCGAGGCCGGTCCGTGAAAGGCGAGGTTGAGCCCCAGCCACACCGTGCCGTCCGGCCTTTGCCGCGTCGGCACGATCTCCTTGCCGGTCAACAGCAGCGCCGGGTCGGGGATCAGGACGGGCATGCTGGCTCCGACCGCCAGGGCTTGGCGCGTCACCGCGTCGCGCACCGAGGTCAGGGTCAAGGTATCGACGAATTGTTCAAGCAACGCCGTCGATTTCGCCGTCAGCACCGGCTGGCCGGTTTGCTGGGACAGCAGGCAATTCAGCCCCAAGCCGAACCCGACGATGGGGCAAGTCAGGCACCGATAGGCCTCGAGGTGCCGGGACAGTCGCTCCGGCAGGTTGCCGTCGGCATCGCACGAGATATAGCCGCCGCCGGCGATCACCACCAGATCGGCGCGCTGGTTGGCCATGGTGACGAACGCCTTGTCGACCTGATCCCAGCCGAACTCGGTGATATCGATATCGCCGGGAAAGGCGCTGCGCAGCAACTGGATCGTGGCGCGCCGAATGGCGCTGTCGCCCCGGTTGGAATCAATGCGATCCTGGTAGGTGCTGTAATGGAAGTCCCACCGCCGCCACACCCGCCATTGGGCGATATCCAGCATCCGCCGGACGCGATTGCGGCCCCAGGCCAGCGGCGTCCTGGCCATGGGGCGTCCTTCGGCCTGGGACGAGAAGGTGCTGACGACGAAAATCCGGAGATGGCGGGATTGCGGCTCAAGGATCGACTGGGCCGGCTTGCGGGCGAAAGCGCTGATCAGGGCATATTCCGGCCCGGGCGGACGGCCGGCCAGCCACCACAGGAGCAACAGGCTGGCGGCGTAGGTCGAAGCCCCCAGACCGATGTCGAAGATCAGCCGTACCGGCGCCAGATCGGGAAAATGGGGATGGACCCAGCGGACCGCCGCCGCCATGGCGACGGCGGACAAGGCCGGCCGCCACAGCCGGATCAGCCAATCGCCGGGGCGCAGGGGAACGATCCGCGACAGGGCGACGAACACCCCGGGAATGAACGCCAAGGTCACCATCGTGCGGGTGGCGGCGACGGTCTCGACCGAGCCCAGCCACGCGGCGGCGACGATCGCCGGAACCGTCAGCGCAGCGCGGCTGACCGCTAAGGCGGCGCTGGTTCGGGCGTGGCCCGACGCCCCGATCAGGGTGATGCCGCTTTGCATGATCGCATAGAACGCTCCGCTCATGGCCAGCCATTCGACCAACGGCACCGCCTTGCTCCAGCGCGGCCCCAGCAGAACGGCGACAAAGTCCTCGGCCACCAGCATCACCCCGGTGGCGGTAGCGCAGACCACCAGGGCGGTGGTCGCGAACACCCCCAGATAGGCGTCGGCCAGGGCGGACTTGTCGCCGGCGATCCGCGAGAAGATGGGGAACAGGGCCCGGCTGGCGGGCAGGATCAGTTCGACGGTCGGAGCCGTGGCGGCATCGGCGGCGACGTTGTAATTGCCCATGGTGGCGGCATCGGTGGTGTTGCCGACGACCACTTCGTCGATCTTGTCTTGCAGGAACTGGGCGACATGGACCAGCAGCATCCAGGCGGAGAACGACCAGATTTCGGCCGTCTTGGTCAGGCACAGGCGGGGACGATAGGGATGAACCATGTAGCTGATCGCCACGGCGAAAACGCGGCCGCCCAGAATGCCCAGGACCAGGGCCCAATAGCTTTGCAGCCACAACGCCACCGCGATGGTGAAGATGAAGGTGATGACCCGCTGGGCGACCTGATAGGAATATTCCTTGGAAAACTGCAGGTCCTTGCGAAAGGCAACCACACCGATATTCTCGAAGCCACCGATGAAGGCCCGCAAGGCCAGCACCTCGATGATGTCGATGGCGCGCGGCTCATGGAAGAAGCCGGCGGCCCACGGCGCCAGTCCCCATAAGATCAAGGTGATGGCGGTGCCGATCAGGATCGACATGGTCCATACCGTATCGAAATGCTCGCGACTGGGATCGGGATGACGGATCAGGGCCAGGATCTGCCCGGTCTGGCCGAAAACCTCGACCAATCCGATCACCAGCACCGCCATGGCCGCCAACCCGAAATCTTCGGGCGACAGTAGCCGGGCCAGGATGAAGGTATTGACTAGGCCGATGGACCGCAGCGTCCAGCGCAGCGCCACCATCCAGGCCGAGCTTCGAACCAGGCTGCGGTTGACGTTGAAGACCGGCACCCGCGAGATCGCGTCACTCATGGACATCGCTTTCTTGGAGATTGGAGAGCGAGCGCAGCCGTCCCAGATGGCGGCGTTGCCGCAGAAACAACCATGTGGCAAGGCGATGGCGCTGCAGACGCCCGTGATTGTCGGCGATGTGTTGGGCCGCGATTTCCACCCGTCCCAAAACGGCCGCCGGCCGGCCGGCATTCAGCAGGTTGAGAACGCCGTCGCTGGTGAACAGCACCTTGAACCCGGCGGAAAAGGCGGCAGAGATCAGCGCCGGGGAATAGCGTCCATGGGGAAACGACATGGCGGGCCGGAAGGCCCCGGCCAGACTGCCCTCCAGGGCTCGCCACGACCGTTCGAGGTCTTCGAGCGGTTCAGCCATCATGGTCAGCGGCAGATGGGCCGCGCCATGCGACCCAACCTGCATGCCCGCCGCGACCAAGTCCCGAAGCCGCCCAGGCGTCAGCATGTGACGGGGTGATTCCTGGTCGATCCATGGCAACAGCGCCTGGTGGCGACAGCCGGGGGCGACGGCGCCATAGCGCACCAGGAGATCGAGGGCGGCGCAGTCGGCCGGAGGCGGTGCGCCATCCCCCTCGACCGCGTTCCATAATTGCGTGACGCTGGCCCGTTGGTCGCGCATGGCCGCCAGTAGCACCTCTTGCCACCAATACGGTCGCTCATCGAAGATCGCGTCGCTGCTGGCAAACGTCACCGCCGACATCGCCTCGGCCGCCAGGATCGGCGCCGCGTATTCAAGGTTGTCGTCCCAGCCATCGTCGAAGGTGATCAGCAGGCTGCGCCCGGGCAGAACGCCGCCGCCGCCCTGGGCGGCCATGACCGCATCGACATCGACGACGACATAATGACGGCGAAAGAAGGCCAGGCACTGGCCAAACAGTTCGGTGCTGACGGTGTAGGCCGGGTCCGCTCCGGCCAGGCGGGCGGCGGGAAGCACCCGGTGGAACATGACCACCGTCAGGGTCTGACGGTTCTTCAGGCGATGAACGGCATCAAGAAGACCGATCCGGTCGCCGCAGATCTTCGCCGCGTCGCGAACGCCCATGGCCGACCGCTCCTTGTCGTCTCGGCCTCCCCGGAGTGGGAAGGCGTTAATGCCGATACATCGTCGCCGACGCCTCCAGATTGCGGATGTTCGCGAAGGTGATGACCACTCCGTCGATGGAATTGTCCTTGGTGCGGTATGGCGATATGCGCACCCGATAGCGCTGCCCATCCCGGGCGTCGGCCTCACGTTCCTTGAAGGTCTCGGAGCCCAGGACCGCCTCGACATCATCGACCAGATGCGGATAGTCGAGAACGCTGACCATGTCCGACAGCGGGCGACCGACATCGGCCGGCATCAGCTTGAAAAGCTTGGTGGCCGATGGGGTGTAGCGGCGCAGGTGCATCCCGCCGTCCAGGAATATGGTGGCGACGTCCATGCAATTGAGAAGATTTTCCGTGTCGTTCTGGGCCGAGATCAGGCTGTCGATCTTGGCTTGGCGCTCGACGAGGATGGCCTGCAGTTCCTCGTTCATCGCCTGCACCTCCTCCTTCGCGGTCATCAATTCCTCGTTGGCGGATTGCAGGTCCTCGTTGCTGGAGGTCAACTCGTTGACCGAAGACCGCATTTCCTCGCGCATGACCAGCAAGGCGTCGCGCGCTTCCAGCAATTCCCAGGCATGGCCGTTACGGGCCAAAGCGGCCATCACCGGTCCTTTCGCCGCCGATTCCGGCCTCACCACGTTTTGAAAGACCACCAGCAGGCGGTCGCGCAGGGATTCTGGACTGTCGATCAACTGAACCGTGACGGCGACGACTTGCATCGTTCCGTTGATCTTGATCTCGACATCCTCGCCGCGAATCGTCCCGCCCTGCTGCTGGGCGCGGCGGATCAGGCCGGGCAGGACCGTCCGCAAGGCGCCACGCGCCATCGCATGGATGTTCAGGTTGACCTTGCCCGCCGCCGGTTCCAGATACGGCCCGATCTGCCCGCTGATATAGAGCAGATCGCCCGATCCGCTGATCAACACTGCCGGCGGAGCATAGGTCTGCTGGATCAGCTGATCGGTCAAGGTCGCGAAACTATCCAGCACGACCGCCCGCGGCGGCATGGAAGCCGTCTCGTCGGAACGGCCGGGTGTCGCGCCGGGATGCGGCTTGACCTCCGGCGCGGGCGGATCGAGCCGCCGGAACAGATGTGCCGCCCCCCCCACCGGTGCGAATAGACTGGCCGGCGGACCGGCACTTTCTGATCCGCCAAGAAGAAGCGTTCCGCCAGAATTCAACGCGTAACTGAAAATTGGCATCAATTTCGCTCGGAGGGCATCATTGAAGTATATCAGCAAATTACGGCATGATATGAAATCAAGCTTGCTGAATGGCGTGTCTACAATGATGTTATGGTGGGCGAATACTACCATATTCCTTATTTTCTTACACACATGGTATTTTCCATCATCCTCGACGAAGAATTGCGCAAGCCGCTCTGGGGACATGGTGGCGGCAATCGCGCCGGAATAGCACCCCTTGCGAGCCAGGATGACCGCCTCATGATCGAGATCGGAGGCATAGATCAGCACCTTTACCCTGTCTGCGGACTTACTGCGTTCCATGGCCTCGCGGAACAAGATCGCCAGGGAATAGGCTTCTTCACCGGTCGAGCATCCGGGAACCCAGGCCCGCACCGCGGCGCCATCGGATCGTCTTGCCAGGATCTCCGGGATCGTCGTCCTCTCCAGCTCCTCCCAGACCTCGGGATCGCGGAAGAACGCGGTGACGCCGATCAGCAACTCACGGGACAGCAAGTCGAGTTCGTGCGGATTGCCGAGCAAATAGGTCTGGTAATCGGCCAGATTGGCGATCTGATTGAGCGCAATGCGCCGCTCGATCCGTCGGATCAGGACCGTGCGTTTGTACAGTGAATAGTCATTGCCGCCATGGCGGCGCAGCAACGTGATGATCTCGTCAAGCTTGCCCTGGATCAAAGCTTCCGCCGCCGCATCTCCAGGCCTGGCCCGGATCGGATGTTTGAGATAGGCGGCGATCAGCGCGGGCATGTCCTCGGGCCGCGCCACGATATCGACGCCTCCCGCCGCGATGACCACCCGGGGAATGCCGTCGGACTGGGCACCGGCCGGGTCCTGAATCAGCGCCAGCCCAGCCCGTTCCCTGATCGCACCCAGACCGGCCACCCCATCGGCTTCCAGTCCCGAAAGCACCACGCCGATGGCGTCCTGCTGCCGATCCTCGGCCAGCGAGCGAAAGAAGGCGTCGATGGGCAAACGCATGCCATGCCGCTCGAAAGCCGGCGCCAGAGACAACATTCCGTGATGGATCGAAACGTCCTTGTCGGGCGGGACGACGTAGACCACGTTCGCCTCCACCACCATGCCATCGCTGACGGGGACCACGGTCATCCGGGTGACCGGACGCAGCAACTCGGCCAGAGCGCCGGCATGGTCCGACGACAAATGCTGGATAAGGACAAAGGCCATGCCGCTGTCGGCGGGAACGCTGGACAGAAACCGTTCGGTGGCATCCAGGCCTCCGGCCGAACATCCGATGCCAACAATCGGCAGTCCAAGGGCGGACGGAGCCGGCCGAGAACGGAGATCACCGGATGACAGAGCCATTTCCCACCTAACTCGATAGCTGAACCCCGGATAATAGAACCAGGGAACGCTCATCTAATACATTCGGAAAATACCCAGCCAAGATACCGGCCAAAGCCAAGGAACTTACACGGATGCCGACAACGCCTCCGACACCATTAGCGCCATTTTCATCACGATTTTCCTGTTGTTAGTTTTGTTGATATGATTTTTGTAATGCCATCCTTACACAATTTCCACATTATTTTAATGCAATGAATGAGTGAATTCCGACACTTATATACGTTATACGATGCTATACACTACACATACTGTCACACTTGAAACACATTGCACGAAAATCAGCTTTGAAATCTTGCCACATCATTGGTGGCAGCAATTATTTAGGAGATAATTCGATGTTACTCCCCCCTGTTCCTAATAGACTTAGCCTTCACGCGATTTCGATGCACCTTCTTTGGGCGAAAACCAATTGGCAGAACGTGCAGGAAGAGGCCTTGGACGGCTGCAGCGCCGCACAAGAACTGGTCTGCGCCCACAAGACGCATCACACCGTCTCCGTGGACACACTGAAGTCGTATCTGGCCCACCTCGCGTCGCGCCAGAACACCTGGAGCACTGCGACCGACGAAGGCCCCGCCAACGGCGCCATTCTCGCCTGACCTGCCGACATGGCAGCCCCACAACCAAGCCCGCCTTCCATGCCTGGAAGGCGGGCTGGCTGTTCACGCATCCGGGCCGCGACCGGGGTGCTTCTCGACCAGATCATTTGGATCCCGGCCACCGTGGCGGCATTTGCCCGGTGTGACGGACATAGCGCAACGCCAGCGACGCCTCGTGCAGGTGGCCGATAAGACCGTCCATCCGCGTAACAATCTCCATTTCCACCCGCGCCCCATCGACAACAGGAAAGCAGTTGCGATGAAGTAATTGCTCCGCCTCCGCCGCGAGTTTTAGCGCAACCGCATTCAACTCGTAAGCTATAACGGCAATTGTGGATTCCGGCTCACGCATATTCCTTTGCACGCTCATGACACGTCTCTCCCATGAAATTTTTTTATTTGTGACGCAGACTGGAAAAAAACAGACGAAAACACTACCACCCCACATCGTGGTCGCTGCTTTTTCCCATGACCACGGTAGCGAGACACCGGGGCGGTGGGTATCTTCGGGAAATACTCAATCAATACTTATAGATATCATTCATGGCAAATACATGGCTACATTCTAGTTATTCAGCGATCAGAGAACATGCCTCCGACACCTTACCGAAGCAAAATAAACAATTCACCACGAATGACCTGAAAACAAAAATCAAATGCCAAACTAACAAACATTATGGACAGCCACATAATGAATACCACGTCGATTATATTCATGGTTTTTGCTGCGGCCATGCTCGGGAGCACCATGGCTCACGCCCAGTATGACGAGGATGCCAGCGGCGAAGCCGCCCGCGCCATGGCCCTGCACTGTCCCTCGGCCGAGGCCGGCAGTGCCGAATCCCAATACCATCTGGGTTGGATGTATCTGTCGGGACGTGGCGTCAGGCGAGACGCCGTCAAAGCCGGGCGCTGGCTGGCCGATGCCGCCGCCAATGGCGACCCGCAGGCGGCCGCCGTGATGGAACGCTTCCGGATTGGCTCGGATGGCCTGGCGGCCCGATGCGCCTTGCGGAAGCCGCCACCGGGGCCGGCCGCATGGCGCGCCGTCGCCGCCCCGGCCGAGGTCGCCAGGCTTGTTTCCGACCTCGCCCCGCTGCACGGATTGGACCCCCGCCTGGTCTTGGCCGTGATCCAGGTGGAATCCGCCTTTCGGGCCGACGCGGTCTCGCCGCGCAACGCGCAAGGCCTGATGCAGGTGATTCCAGCAACCGCTGAACGGTTCGGAATCGATGACCCGCTGGACGTCCGCGGCAACCTGACCGCCGGCATGAAATACCTGCGGTGGCTGCTGTCTTATTTCCGCGGCGACGTCTCGCTGTCGCTGGCCGCCTACAATGCCGGGGAAAAGCGGGTGTTCGATTATGGCGGCATTCCGCCATTCCCCGAGACCAGGGCCTATGTCCTTCGCATCCGAACCTATTACCCCGCACTTCGCCACCCCTTCGACCCGCAGGTGGCGGCAGGAAGCGGTCGTCCCTGGCCGGCCATCTGTTCCGGGGACGATGTCACCGAGCCACCGGTTCGTTGCCCGACCGCCGACTGACCCATTCTTCTTCAGGAGTCTCGTCCGATGAAGCACCCGACCCCGGTAATCCTGTCCGGCAGCGCCGATTCCCAATTGTGGCCGCTGTCGCGCGACCTCACTCCCAAGCAATTCCTGGAATTGACGGCATCGCGCACGCCGCTCCAGGAAACCGCCCTGCGGTTGGATCATCCGCCGATCGTGGTGTGCAGCGCCGAGCATCGCTTCATCGTCGCCGAGCAGTTGGGGCAGATCGATGTCGCCCCCTTGGCGCTGGTGATCGAACCGGTCGGGCGCGGCACCGCGCCGGCGGCGGCGGTGGCGGCGTTGATCCTGGCCGACATGGATCCCGATGCCCTGATGCTGCTGATGCCGTCCGACCACCTGGTCGGCGATCCCGCCGCCTTGCGCCGTGCGGTCGAGGTGGCGACAATGCTGGCCGAATCGGGGGCCATGGTCGCCTTTGGCATTACCGCCACCACCGACAACCCCGCCTATGGATATATCCGGATCGGCAAGCCGCTTGCGGGCGGCTACCGGGTCGATCGGTTCGTCGAAAAGCCGGGCCAAACAGCCGCCCGGGAATACCTGGCTTCGGCCGAGTATTGCTGGAACAGCGGCATCTACCTGCTGCCGGTCGGTCTGTACCTGGCCGAGTTGGAGGCCTTCGCCCCCGGCACGGTCGCCCTGTGCCGCGACGCCCTGGCGCAAGGCCGGTCCGAGTCGAAGTTCATTCACCTGGATGATCAGGCCTTTGCCCAAATACCGGCGCAGTCGATCGATCATGCGGTGATGGAGCACTCCTCCAAGCTGGCGGCGGTCCCCGTCGATATGGGCTGGTCCGATATCGGATCGTGGGCGAAGCTGTGGCGCGAATCGCCAAGGGACGGCGACGACAACGCGATTATCGGCGATGTCGTCGCCCTGCAATCGTCGGGCTGCTACCTGCGCAGCGAAGACCGGCTGCTGACGGCGATCGGGCTGACCGACCTGGTCGTGGTGGTCACCGACGACGCCGTGCTGGTCACCGACAAGGCGCACGAACACGACATCGGCACCATGGTCACGCATCTGAAACAAGATGGCCGCGCCGAGGTGAGCACCGGAACCAGGGGCTGGCGGCCGTGGGGGTGGTTCGAGACCATCGAGGAAGGCGAGCGTTTCAAGGTCAAGCAGATCCACGTCGAGCCAGGCGGCAAACTCTCGCTGCAGAAACATTGGCATCGTTCGGAACATTGGGTGGTGGTCAAGGGGACGGCAATGGTCACCCGGGGCGAAACCACCCACATCCTGCGCGAGAACGAATCCATTTTCATCCCCGCCACCATGGCGCACCGGCTGGAAAATCCGGGACGGGTCCCGCTGCTGCTGATCGAGGTGCAATCCGGCGAATATGTCGGCGAGGACGACATCGTGCGCATGGACGATGTTTACGGACGCTCGGACCGGTAAGGATCAGTCCACATCATCGTCGCGGGATTCGGGCGGAGATGGCGCCTGGCCGACGGCCGGCCCGGGATCCAGCCAGCTGCGGCCGCAATAGGGCTGCCACCGCGGCGGATCAGAACACCAGCCGCCGACATTGTCGTCCGCGTTGGGAACGATCAGATCGATGAATTCACCCGGGGAATTACGCGTCGTCACGGCAACGACGCCGTGGATTTCCGTCGGAGGCGCCATGGCGGGGTCCGATCATGCCGAAAGGATGGAAGAAAGTCGCCGATGGACCTTGGCTCTCAGGGGATCGGCCATCGGCGGCGCAAGGCAGGTCAGGGCCAGACCGGCGCTCCAGCGTATCCCCTCCGGTTCCTCTCCGATCCGCCACAGGACGAACCGGAGCATCGCATCGGCCATCTCATCCGGGGGCGTGCCCTGAGGCAAAACCGGGATGGGAACGCTGTTCATGACGTCGCCTTTCGCACCACCGCCTTGGCGGGCGCAGCCGGAAGGGCCACGTCCGATCAAAGGACCAATTGCGGTCAGACCTTCGGGCCCTGCCGACGACGAGCCAGGCCAAGGCCGGCAAGGCCAAGGGCCAGAAGCGCCAAAGAGCCCGGCTCGGGCACATCGACCAAGTGGCCGATCAGACGAAAGCCACCGCCGGAGACGGATTCATAGCCGCCGCCATAGCCGCCCACACACCCCGAGCCGTCATTGATGGCAACGCGATTGCCGTCGGCCATGGTGACTGCGCCGCTGGTCGCGTTGATCCCGGCCAACGCCCTGCCGCAGGCGATCTGCGCGAACGGAGCAAGCGTAATGCTGGTGTTGGCAAGGATATTTCCCAAAAACAGCGTGCTGTCGCCCAGCGTCGCCGAACTCCCGACTTGCCAATACACGCCGTCGGCGGGATCACCATTGATCAGCGAGACCACCGATGACGACGCCGTCGTCAGCGTGCTGCCAATCTCGAACAGGAACACCGAATTGCTGACACCCTGAGAATCAAGGGTCAACACCCCGGTCAACTGCGCCGACGTGGCAAATTTGTAGACGCCGGGATAAAGAGTCAGCCCGCCCAGATCCACCCCTGTCAAAACCTGAGTCGGCAGCTGAAGGGCCAGGAAATTATATGCGACCAGGGCGTCGGCCTGGGCGAGTTGCGACACAGTCGTGCTGGACAATGCGCCGCCGGTGATGGTGGCGGGGGGAAATCCGGTAACGGAATTGGTGGGGGCTGCCCCGACGTTGCCGTCGATGGTGGTGGCTCCGGAACTGGTGACCCCGCCGCCGCCCAGGACGGCAAAGGTGCTTGCGGTGTCGCTCAGAAGAAGCGAGGCCGAGGCGGGTGAATAACAGGCGACAGCCAATGTCAGGCCAATCGTCGATGAAATGAGATTTCTGGTTTTCACGTGCGTGTCTCCTCGACAGCAACCGACGTCCATGACGGGCTCCGGAAATTCCCCCTTAAGTTCACAATACCCACCAAACCAAGCAATAAACGGGCCAACCTCTGAATAGCGCGGAACGGCTGGCATGTTGCGGTCGCACATTATGGTTCCTGTAAAGCCAGCCTTTCAGTCTACCCAAGGACTTCAAACGCCTTCCTATGCGCAAGTAAGTATCCGACGCGGGTTAAGTGTTTTCCGATGATGATGCCACCAGGCGGAGCACAATAAGATATGCAGGCAAGCTCGGATGCCGGACCTTCCGCCGATCCAAGTCTGTTGATATTATGGCAATATGTCCGGGGTCTTGACGACATGTCGATATACCTGATCACCGGAGGCGCCGGTTTTATTGGCAGCCATCTTGCGGAATGGCTCTTGAACGAGGGCCATGCGGTACGAATTCTCGATGATCTCTCCACCGGACGACGAGAAAATGTGCCGGACGGCGCCCGTCTGGTCATCGGTGACGTCGCCGATCCGAACGCCGCCATGGCGGCCATGGTCGGTACGGCCGGCTGCTTTCACCTGGCGGCGATCGCCTCGGTCCCAAAGAGCAACGAGGACTGGCTGGGCACGCATCGCACCAACCTGAGCGGAACCATCGCGATCCTGAACGCCGCACGCCGATGCGGGCGGATTCCGGTGGTTTACGCGTCGTCGGCGGCGGTGTATGGCGACAACCCCACCATGCCCCTGGACGAAGCGGCCCGCACCCTGCCGCTCAGCGCCTATGGCGCCGACAAGTTGGGGTGCGAGTTGCACGCCCGGATCGGCACCCTGGTCCACGGCATTCCCTCGACCGGATTTCGCTTCTTCAACGTCTATGGCCCCCGCCAGGACCCCCATTCACCCTATTCGGGGGTCATATCGATCTTCGCCAACCGCCTGCTGGCGGGAAGTCCGGTCACCGTCTTCGGTGACGGCCTGCAGACCCGCGACTTCATCTATGTGGGCGACGTGGTCGATCATCTGGTCGCCGCCATGCGGCACCCGCCGCCAACCGCCAGGATCTTCAACGCCTGCACCGGCAGACAAACCACCCTGCTTCACCTGATCGAGATCTTGGGCGGATTGATCCATGTCACGCCGCGAATCGACTTCGCCGCCGCCCATTCCAGCGACATCCGCCATTCCCTGGGGTCGCCCGACCTTTGCGTGCGGGAACTGGGCGTCCGCGCCGCGACCGGCCTGCCACGGGGGCTCGAGGCCACCTTGGACTCTCTGCGCGGCCTGCCGGCCGGCGGGATTGTGGAATTCCCACACCGTGTTCACCAAAGCAGGCTGGGCCGATTCATTTAGGCTTCGCTGATCATCGCTGCTATACCTCGCTGACCGGCCTGACCGTCAGCGGGGGATCATCCATGACCGAAAGCAGCACCCCGTCACCCAAGGGCTTCGCCCTGATCGTCGTCTTGTCGGTCCAGGCCCTGGTCTGGCTGGCCATCGGAATTGGCATCGGCTACTGGCTGGCGCCATAACCCGTCGCCGCCCCGGCCGGCCGTCGCCGAAGCGCGCTGAAGGCACGCCGCCGCCGGGCCGAGCGATGTCGCCAAACTTTACACTGCAGCACGAGATGAATATTCTTTAGCGTTGTTTTTCAACGCCTTAGCCATGTGGCACGATTCCTGCGTCAGAACCGTTACCCGCTTGCAATATTCATTCGCAGCGATGGTCTGATCAAAGGAAATTTCAAAATGGCATTCATCAACTCTCTCAAGTATGCCGGCGTCATCAGTGTCGGCATCCTGGCCATCGCCCTTGGCACCCCTGCCCAGGCCGGTGAAATCACCATCGACTTCACCGCCGCGTCGCCGATCGGCAGCGGCATCACCTACGACCTTACCTTCACGCTGAACACCGCCGACTACATCAACGCCCACCACAACCAGGCGGCCCCCACCATCGCCAATCCCAGCGCCGTCATCAATTACGGGGCGTACACCATCAATTCCATCACCGGCTCCCTGACCAAGATCCTGGTGGCCGACAACAGCGTGCTGGCCTCGGGCACGTTGAGCACCCTGCAGCCGGTCGGCACCGTCGTCGGCGCCAACAATCCCACCGACAACCTGATGTATCCGCTGCTTGCCAGCGGCAGCTCGCTGATCCTGGACGGCGACGGCAATGCCCAGACCGACACCGGTCCGGCCATGGACGTCAACGCCTTCGCCTTCGATGATCAGGGCTTCGCCTTCCTGATCGGTTCGCAGTTGGTGCAATTGACGGCGGACCTGGCCAATACCGGCCTCTACGTCCTGACCACCCCGACCGTCACCGTCCTGCTGCGTCAGGGCAGCACCAACTTCCAGTTCGAATCCTTCAGCAACGTCCGCCAGGTGCCGGCCCCCGCTCCGCTCGCCCTGCTGGGTGTCGGCCTGCTCGGCCTGGGCATGATCCGCCGCCGCAAGAACGCGGATACCGGCGTCAGCAGCCCGCAGGACGCGGTCACTGCTTAATCGCACGACATTCAGAAGATCGTATTGCCACGACACCGCATATTTCAACCAACCCGGCGCCAGTGCTGACGGGCCTTCATTAAGTCGACACATGCCGGGGGGCGATACAGAAATTGAAATGGAGAAAACTATGTCCACCAATCAAACCAGCAACGACAAGAATAAGCCTGATCCGATGAAGGACAAGAAGGCCGACGAGATCAAGAAGCCCCATGAACTGACCCCGGAAGAGCTTAAAAAGGTCTCGGGCGGCAAGCTGGGTGCTCCGATCTACAAGAAAAAGCCCTGATCCTAAACCAGGCCGTTAAGTGATGTCGCCGCAGGAGCCGGAGCAAACAAGCCCGTCCCCTGCGGCGCCTTCGCCTTTCCCGCCGGGAGCGAGTCCCGGATTGGAGGCACCGACCGATGGCCCGACAGATCTTCCGCCAGACATCGCTGGATCACCTTTCGACACCGGAGCAACTGGATCAGGTCATGCACGTCACCTCATCGGCGGCGTGGGTGACCATCGCCACCATGTTCGTGGTGGTGGCGGCCGGGCTGGTCTGGAGTTTCATCGGCACCGTGCCGATCAAGGTCACCGGGCGGGGAATTCTGATCAGCCCCGGCGGCGTGCTGGACGTCATTTCATCGAGCCAGGGTCGCATCACCCGCTTTCTGGTCGTCCCCGGCGACTGGGTGGAAAGCGGCACCGTGGTCGCCCATGTCGCGCAGCCAGACATCGAAAGCCAGTTGGACGTCGCCAGGGCCGAGGCCTTCGAGGCGCAAAACCAATTGCAGCGGATCATGGAGTTCCAGCAGCGCGAACGGACGGCCCAAGGCGGCTTCCTGACCCAGAAGCGTGCGGTCCTGGCCCAGGAACTGAGCTTCCTCGAGGACCGGCTGAAATGGCTGCGCGAACGCGAGACCGTCGATTCCGAGCTGACCGCCAAGGGCTTGATCGCCCGCAACCGGGTCATCGACACCAAGATCGAAATCAACACCACCAGGGAAAAGGCGGCCCGGGCGGCCAACGAAATCAAACGTCTCGACCTTGAGGAAAGCAACCTCGGCATGCTCAAGGAGAAGGAGCAGATCGAGCAGAAGCTGAAGATCGCCGGTATCCAAAGAAAGGAAGAAGCCACCCACGACGCGCTGAAGCGCAAGGGTGAACTGGTCAGCCCCTATTCCGGTCGGATCGTCGAATTCAAGGTCAATGCCGGTGAAGTGATCGAAAGCGGGCGCGCCTTGTTCTCGATGCTGCCGCAAGCCCAAAGCGGCCGCCGCCGCACCGATCTGATGGCCGAACTCTATGTCCGCCCCGAAGACGGCAAGAAGGTCCAGCCGGGGATGCATGTGCAGATCTCGCCATCCACCGTGAAGCGCGAGGAATACGGCTTCATGGAAGGCACGGTGACCAGCGTTGCCACCATTCCATCGACCGAGGAGGGCATGCTGCGCAAGCTGAAGAACAAGCAATTGGCCCAGCAATTGTCCGGCGGCGGGGCCCCGTTCGAGGTGGCGGTCGAACTCTCGCTCGATCCCGGCTCGCGCAATGGCTTCAAATGGTCGTCATCGGCTGGACCCGAGACGGAAATCAACCCCGGGACCCTGGCCGAAGGCACCATTACCGTCCGCCGCGTCCACCTGATCGGTTTGTTGATTCCCTTGTTCGAACGCCTGTTCGAATGACCCGGCCCTCGCCCATTTGGCCGGCCACCGGAAACCGGATCCGCGTCCCCACCATCTTGCAAATGGAAGCGGTGGAATGCGGAGCCGCCTGCCTGGCGATGATCCTTGGCCATTACGGCCGCCACATACCGTTGGAAGTCCTGCGCTACGAGTGCGGCGTGTCCCGCGACGGGTCCTCGGCCAGCGGCATGGTCAAGGCGGCCAGATCCGAAGGGCTCGTCGCCACGGGGTTCACCTGCGAACCCGAGGCGCTGGGCACCATCCCCCGGCCCTTCGTGGTCTTTTGGAACTTCAACCACTTCATCGTCGTCGAAGGGTTCTCGCGCCACGGGGTCTATGTCAACGATCCCGCCAGCGGCCCGCGTGCGGTCCCGTGGGCCGAATTCGACACCGCCTTCACCGGCATTGTCCTGACCTTCGCCCCCGGCCCATCCTTCACCCGGTGGGGACGGCGACGCAGCGTCTGGGACGGGTTGATCCGGCGCCTGCACGACACCGGCACAGCGGTCGCCTTCGTCGCCCTGGTCAGCCTGGGACTGGTGGTTCCGGGCCTGCTGGTGCCGGCCCTTTCCCGCATCTTCGTCGATTACATCCTGATCCAGGGTTTTTCCGACTGGCTGACGCCGCTTTTGATCGGCATGGGTGCGGCAGCGCTTTTGCGGGCGTTCCTGACCTGGTTGCGCCAGCACACCCTGCTGCGCCTGCAGACAAAGCTGGTCCTGCGCGGGGCGTCCGCCCTGTTGTGGCAGGTGCTGCGCCTGCCGATGCGCTTCTTCTCGCAGCGTTATGCCGGCGACATCGCCTCGCGCGTCATGCTGAACGACCGCGTCTCGGAGCTTCTGGCCGGCGATCTGGCCGTCACCGCCCTGAGCCTGGTCACCATGGCGGTCTACGGCGCCATCATGGCCGAATTCGACCTGGTCCTGACCGGCCTGGCCGTCATCTTCGCCGCCCTGAACCTGGCAGCCTTCGCGCTGGTGGCCCGCCGCCTTTCGGACGCCTCGCTGAAACTGCTGCAAGATGAAGGAAAGCTGATCGGCGTCGCCATGCAGGGACTGCAGATCATCGAAAGCATCAAGGCCAGCGGAGCCGAGGATTTGTTGTTCAGCCGCTGGGCCGGCCACCTGGCCAAGGTGGTCAATACCGAACAGGACCTGTCCCGGACCCGCGTGCTGCTGGGGATGTCCCCCATCCTTCTCTCGATGCTGGGCTCGGCCGCTATCCTGATCGTGGGTGGCTTCCGGGTGATGGACGGCACCATCAGCATCGGAACCCTGGTGGCCTTCCAGGCGCTGATGTTCAGCTTCTCGGCCCCCCTGGTCGATCTGGTCCATCTGGGGGGCCAGGTTCACGAAGCGGCCGCCGACATCACCCGCCTGGACGACGTTCTGGTCCACGAGATCGATGCCGAGTTCCGCCCCGCCGCCTTAGAGGGCGTTCCACCGCGCGAGCCAGGCCGGCTGAAGCTGGCGGGCCGAGTGCAGCTTCGCGGCGTCACCTTCGGCTTCAGTCCCACCGCGCCGCCTTTGATCAAGGACTTCTCGCTGGACCTGGAACCGGGAACCCGGGTGGCCTTGGTCGGCGCCTCGGGCAGCGGCAAATCGACCATCGGCCGATTGATCGCCGGCCTGTACCAGCCGTGGGGCGGCACGATCATGTTCGACGGCATCGCGGCCGCCACCATCGACCGCGCGGCTTTGCGGGAATCGCTGGCCTTTGTCGATCAGGACGTGATGCTTTTTCGCGGCACCGTCTCGGACAATATCAGCCTGTGGGACCCGACCATGCCCGACGAGCGCATCATCCGGGCCGGCCGCGACGCCCAGATCCACGACGAGATCAACGCCCGCCCGGAAGGATACGACTACCAGCTGCGCGAGGGCGGCCAGAATTTCAGCGGCGGCCAACGCCAGCGCATCGAAATCGCCCGCGCCCTGGCCACCCATCCGGCGGTGCTGATCCTGGACGAGGCCACCAGCGCCATGGACAGCGCGGTCGAGCGCCAAGTCATCGACAGCATTCGCTGGCGCGGCTGCGCCTGCCTGATCATCGCCCATCGGCTGTCCACCATCCGCGACTGCGACGAAATCATCGTCCTCGACCGGGGCAGCGTGCAGGAACGGGGACGCCACGACGCCCTGATCGCCGCCGACGGTCTTTACCGGCAATTGGTCGAGAGTTGAGCCATGCCCGCGCGCAGCCAGACCCCGGTCCTAGACCCCGTCATCCGCGACCGGATCGAGAGCGAAGGCGAAACCCTGTTGCTGGAATCCGGTGCGGCCCACGTCTTCGCCGACGCGTCCAGCGTCTGGTTCATCCAGCAGGGCACCATCGAACTGTTCGCCATCCAACGTCGGGACGGAATGCAAACCGGGCCGCGTGAGCATCTGTGCACGCTGTCGGCCGGCGGCCTGATCTGGGGGATCAGCCAGGATCCCGATCACGACGGCATCCACCTGCTGGCCCTGGCCAACGGCGATTGCCGTCTGTCTGGCATCGCCGTCGCCTCGCTGAAACTCTGGGGCCGCCGGAACACCTTGACCCTGCCGCTGGCCGATTGCATCGATTCGTGGATCGAGGGCCTGTCGTCCGGGGTCGCCAAGAGCATTACGCCCCGCAGCCAGCCGCGGCGGTCCATCGCCGCCGGCCAGAATCTGTGTGTGGCCGAAGCCGATCGAATCGTCAGCCACCGCGGGGTGACCTGGGCGCAATTGGGGCCGGGAATCGCCTTCTATATCGATATCCAGGCGGTCGGGAGCGAGGACGGGACGATTCTGGTTCCGCTGACACCGCAGGGTTGGCTGCGCGCAGGTGGTGTTCGCGCGCTCAAGGGAATGGCGACCACCGATATCTTGCACGCCGACCGCATATCGCTGCGGATGAACGCCTTTCACCAATGGGTCCTTCATAATCTGGCATTCGGTTTTCGCGATGTCGCGTCGGTCGAGAATGCCCGCCTCACGCGGCGAGCCCTTCAACTGACCAGCGACACCAAGAGCACCTTCTTCGGCTTCGCCAAGCTCATGGATCCAGCGATCCGGCGCGGCGCGGCGCCGGTCGGGGGTGATTGCCTGTTCGAATGCTGCCGAGCCATCGGCGCGGCATCGGACATCACCTTCACCCGCCCGCCAATGGCCAAGTGGCGCCGGATCGAAGACCCGGCAATGTCGGCCGAAGACATCGCCGCCGCCTCGCAGGTCCGCATGCGCTCGGTCAGCCTGCCGCCGGGTTGGTGGCGGCAAGATGGCGGGCCGCTGCTCGCCTTTCGCAAGGATGACGGGGCGCCGGTGGCCTTGCTGCACAAATCGGCCGCGGTCACCATCATGCTCGATCCGGCCACCGCCACCGAAGTGGTGGTGACCGAAGCGGTGGCGCAAACCTTGGCGCCGCTCGCCTGGTCCTTCTATGCCGGGCTGCCCGATCACCCCGCTGACCTGCTCGACCTGATGCGGCTTTGCTTCAAGCCGTGCAAGGCCGATCTGCTGGCCATCGCCATGGCCGGCGCCTTAGGCGGACTGGTCGCCACCGTCATCCCACTGGCGACCGGCTATGTGTTCGATTCCGTCATTCCCGGACACCACAGCATGGAGATGCTGCAGGTCGGCGCCGCCATCATCACCGCCGCATTCGCCGCCGCAGCCTTTGAGTTCAGCCGCAGCATCGCCCAGTTGCGCGTCGAGGGACGCATCGCCGGAATTGCCCAGGCCGCCATCATGGATCGCCTGCTGCGTCTGCCCGCCGTGTTCTTCGGCGAATATTCCGCCGGCGATCTGGCCCAAAGGACCATGGTCATCGAGATCGCCCGCAAGAGCCTGACCGGTATCGTGACGGCCTCGCTGGTTTCGGGGGCGTTTTCCGTCTTCAGTTTCGGGTTGTTGATCGGCTATTCCCCGATCGCCGCGCTGGTGACCGGATCGCTGATCCTGATCCTGGCCGCCGTGACGCTGGCCGCCGGATTGCGGCTGATGACCGTCACCGCCCGGGTGCAGGACGTCTCGGGGCGGATCAGCGGCCTGCTGCTCGAGATCATCACCGGCATCACCAAGCTCAGGATCGCCGGCGCCGAGGAACGCGCCTTCAACAATTGGGGCGACGATTTCAGCAAGCTCCAGGCCGGCGAGTTGCACTCGAAGCGCATTCACAATCGCTTCCTGGTGTTCTGGAGCGCCTTCGAGATCGTCGGGCCAGGATGCATTTTCGCCACCATCGGCTTGATCAGCCAGGCGGGGATGAGCACCGGCACGTTCCTGGCCTTCGTTGCGGCATTCTCCGGCCTGATGGCGTCGCTGTTCGCCCTGTCCAAGTCGGTGATCACGGTCTTTTCGGTGGTACCGCTCTATCGCCGCGCGGCGCCCATCATGCAAACAGTCCCGGAAACCACCGCCACCAAGGCCGATCCCGGCCGCCTGAGCGGCGCCCTGGAACTCAACACCGTGTCCTTCCGTTATGCCCCCAACGCCCCGTTCGCCCTTCATGGTCTGTCCCTGACGGTCAGGCCCGGCGAATTGATCGCCGTGGTCGGGCCGTCCGGCTCGGGAAAATCGACCTTGATGCGGTTGCTGCTGGGCATCGGCCAGCCGGAATCCGGTGCGGTCTATTACGACGGCCGGGACCTGCGCGGCCTGAACGTGCGATCGGTGCGCCGCCAGATCGGCGTGGTCATGCAAAACGGTCGGCTGATGCCCGGATCCCTTTACGAGAACATCAAGGGCGCGACGCGCGCCGACATCGACGAGTGCTGGGATATCGCCGCCCGGGTGGGGTTGGCGGACGACATCATGGCCATGCCCATGGGGATGCACACCTTGCTGACCGATGGAACCAGTACGCTTTCCGGAGGCCAAGTCCAGCGCATGCTGATCGCCCGCGCGCTGGTCGGCAAACCGGCCCTGTTGCTGCTGGATGAAGCGACCAGCGCCCTGGACAACAAGACCCAGGCGGTGGTGATGCGAAACCTGGATCACCTGTCGGTGACCCGGATCGTCATCGCCCACCGTCTGAGTACCGTCATCAATGCCGACCGCATCTACGTCCTCACGGATGGTCGCATCGTGGAATCCGGCTCGTATCAACAGCTGATGGACAATAATGGGGTCTTTTCGACTTTCGCCTATCGCCAGAACTTGTGACGCCCGGACGTCGCCCCCCTATGGATTGCGGGTGCAGTCGCTTGCACCCGGTCGAGGGAGCCCCATGGATTGACGTTCATCAAATTAAATACATTCAAATAAATTTTCTGGAACCTGCGTAATTTCCGAACCTATCTAATTGTTTTTCATCAATGTAGCCTGCACAAATCAATTTTTCTCAGTTACTGCACTTACCTTTACTTCGCTCTACTTAACACACAAGCAAAATATTGCCGCATATATGAAACTATTCTTTTGCGCTTTTTCTTATTGGCGTCATGTATCAGCATAACCACGTCATTATTTCCACTTGCTCTAGGCAAGTGGTTAGTGGAGGCAGTCATGTTCCGCCTATTCAAGCACTACGTTAACGGCCCATCCATTCTCCTGTCAGCAGTAGAAACATTCTTTCTGTTTGGGCTTGCGATCATAACATACGACATATTCAGGTCGCTTAATTTAAACATCAATCCGAATATTGGTGGAGCCGGAGCAACGTATATGGCCCTGCTGACAACAACCAGCATGGCATGCGTCGGGATGTACAACAGACAGCATTTCATGAATTACTCAGATATCATCTCACGAATCACCGTCATCATACCGGCGATACTTATTATTATTGTTTCAGCACTCTTAATTCGCGACTATGTGACAGATGTCGAGCGCATCAACGGCGACTACATGTTTTTCTTTGTTGTGCTCAGTGCATTCTCGCTGTCATTGCTCGCGTGGCGCGCCATCTTCATCAAGGTGATCGACCGCACCGCCACCTTCAAACGGCGAGTTCTGATCCTGGGAACCGGCAGCCGCGCCGCCAACATCGAGAAGCTCAGCCAGGAACACCGTCACAAGACCATCAGCATCATCGGCTATCTCCGCCTGGGTTCGCGGCCGGTTCATCCGCATTCGGATGCGGGCGGACGGCGCAATGGCGAACGGCGCGCCGATTTCTGGGTCGCACCGGCCGAACTCGCCCAGTTCTGCCAGGCCAACGACGTCGAGGAAGTGGTGGTGGCCAGCACCGAACGCCGGGGCATGCTGCCGGTCAGCGAGTTGCTGGCCTGCAAGTTCCAAGGCACCCAGATCACCGAATATGCATCGTTCTGGGAACGCGAAAGCGGCCAGGTCGATCCCGACGAGATCAGCCCCAGCTGGATGCTGTTCTCGGACAGCTTCGGACTGGGCATCGTGCGCCGATTCGTCAAACGTGGTTTCGACATCGTGGTCAGCAGCCTGGTGCTGGTTCTGACCCTGCCGATCACCATCCCCACCGCATTGCTGATCCTGCTGGAAAGCCGTGGACCGCTGTTCTATCGGCAAGAGCGGGTCGGGCTGCACGGCAAGCCGTTCATGGTCTTGAAGTTCCGTAGCATGGGCACCGACGCCGAAAAGAACGGCCCGGTCTGGGCGGCCAAGAACGATCCGCGGGTCACCCGGGTCGGGGCCTTCATCCGCAAGGTCAGAATCGACGAGATCCCGCAGGTCATCAACGTGCTCTGCGGCGACATGTCCTTCGTCGGGCCCCGCCCCGAGCGGCCGGTGTTCGTCGAGGCCTTGGCGCGCAAGATCCCCTATTACAACGAACGCCACGTCATCAAGCCCGGCATCACCGGTTGGGCACAGATCAACTATCCGTACGGCGCCACGGAACACGACGCCAAGATGAAGCTGGCATACGACCTGTACAGCATCAAGAACGGCGGACTTTTCCTGGACATCATCATCATGATGCAAACCGTCAAGGCCGTTATTTGGCACGACGGCGCCCGTTAGAGCACTTTCCGATCTGACGGGGTCGGATCGGAAAGTGCGACAAGCCCGCGCGGACCCGGCCACGGGCCGTACAGACAAATCGAGATGCATGACGGAGGAATTCATTTGAGCGACATGTTCGATGCCGCCAGCTACGGAATTTGCGCCATTGCCTATGGTGGCCTGGCGGCCATCGCCTTGAACTCCGAGACCGAAGGGATGAGGCGGCGGCACTTCGTGGTCGCCGGACTGGCCACCGCCCTGTGGGCCGGACTGATCGCCGCAACCTGGCTGATGGCGATTCCTGCGGCGCTGCTCAATCTGAGCGAGGTGCTGCGCGTCGGCAGCTGGCTTTATTTCCTGCTGACCTTGTGGGGGCGCCTGGACGACAGCCGCGGCGCCACCGTCCGGCGCATCCTGGTCACCCGCGCCTTTGTTCCCATTGTCGTGGTGATCGGTCTCGTCGCCCTTCCCACGTCTCTCGACATCGGCGCGTTGCACGAGCAGGCATTGCCGATCAAGGCCCTGGTCAACATCGTCTTGCCGGTAATCGGTCTGCTGCTGATCGAGAACCTGCTGCGGATCAGCGGCACGACCGGCCGGTGGGCCATCAAGCATCTGGGCCTGGGCCTGGGCGCGGCGCTGTCGTTCGATTTCTTCATCTATTCCGACGCCCTGGTGCAAGGCGCCGTCGGCGAGGTGTTCGTCACCGCCCGCGCCCTGGTCGCCATCCTGATCGTCCCCTTGCTGTGGGTCTCGTTCCATCGGCTGCGGACCTGGAAAAGGGATGCCGAAATCCGCCTGATCGCCTCGCCCAAGGCCGCTTTCTACACCATGGCGCTGGTGGCCAGCGGTTCGTACCTGCTGGTGATGGCCGGCGTCGCCTATTACATCCGCATCGTCGGCGGCAAATGGGGCGCGCCGTTGCAGATCGCCTTCATGGTGGCGGCGCTGTTGATCATGCTGGTCAGCATCGCCTCGTCGCGATTGAAGTCCCACGCCAAGATCTTCGTTCTCAAGAACTTCTTCGCCTATCGCTACGATTACCGCGAGGAATGGCTGCATTTCCTGCAGATCATGTCGGCACAGCAGCCGTCGGCCCTGGCCCCTCGCCTGGTCCGCGCCATGGCCGACCTGATGGATTGCCCGGCCAGTGCGCTGTGGGTCCTGCTCGGCCCCGAGCAGTGCTTCTTCTCGGCCGCCGCCTGGAACTTGCCGCCGCCCCACCCGCCGGTTCGCTCGGATTGCGCCATGATCGGCTTCTTTCGCCGCACCGGCCGGGTCATCGACATGGATGAATACCGCAAGGCCCCTGCACGATACGAGGGAACCATCCTTCCCGACTGGATCGTCGCCCGCCCGGCGGTGTGGCTGGTGGTGCCCTTGGTCCATCGCGGCGACGTTCTGGGCTTCGTGGTTCTCGATCAGGCCCGGGCACCTCGCCGCCTGGACTGGGAGGATCGCGACCTCTTGGATACCACCGCCATTCAGGCCGCCAGCTACCTGGCCGAGGAACTGACCACCGAAGCCTTGCGCGCGGCGCACCGCCTCGAGGATTTCAATCGGCAATTCTCTTTCGTCGTGCACGACATCAAGAACGTGGTCGGACAGATGTCGCTGCTGCTGGGAAATGCCAAGACCCACGGCGACAACCCCGATTTCCAGAAGGACATGCTGGAAACCGTCGGCAATTCCGTCAGCCGGATGCGCGCCATGCTGGAACAGTTGGCGATCCAGCGCCAACCGCCGGCGCCGCCGCAAGTTCTGGACCTGGCGACCATTCTTGACGGCGTCGCCGCCCATTGGGGCAAAAGTGCCGCCAACCTGACCTTTGCCCCCCCGGCACAGCCGGTCTTCGCCCCGGTCGATCCGACGAAACTGGTCTCGGCGCTCGACTTGCTGATCGACAACGCCCTGACGGCGGTCGCCCTCTCGGGGTCGGTGGAACTGCGCCTTTGCACCGCTCCCGGCCACGCCCTGATCGAGGTTGCCGACGACGGTCCCGGCATGGATGCCGCCTTCATCGCCACCGAGCTGTTCCGCCCGCTGGCCTCGACCAAACCCGCGGGCTACGGGATCGGCGCCTTCCAGACCCGCCATCTGGTGGGCGAAATGGGCGGCCGCCTGGAAGTCGATTCCATCCCCGATCACGGCACCACCATGCGGATCGTTTTGCCCCTGGCCGCCGCCCCGTCAGCACTTCCCGATGAAACCTCTGTCTTGAAGGCACGACACGGATGAACGACGACAAACGCAAAATCCTGGTCATCGAGGATGATCTGGGCCTTCGCACCCAGTTAAAATGGGCGCTGGCCAACTTCGAGGTCCTGGTCGCCGAAGACGGCCCCAAGGCCCTGCACCAGTTCGAACGCAAGCGCCCCCCGGTGGTCATCTTGGATCTGGGGCTGCCCCCCGATCCCAATGGCGCCAGCGAAGGGCTTGCCACCCTCGAGAAGCTGCTGAAACTAGCGCCCCTGACCAAGGTCATCGTCGCCAGCGGCAACGACGAGCGGGGCAACGCCTTGAAGGCGATCGAGCTCGGCGCTTATGACTTCTATCCGAAGCCGGCCGACCTTGATGTCATGCGGCTGATCATCGACCGCGCCCTGACCTTGCACGATCTGGAAGAGGAAAACGAGCAACTGGCGCTGGGACGAACCTCGCCCCTGGCCGGGTTGGTGGCGTCGTCGCCGGAAATGCTGGGCCTGTGCCGCAGCGCCGAACGGGTCGCCACCGCCAATATCGCCGTGCTGATCACCGGAGAAAGCGGCACCGGCAAGGAAATCCTGGCCCGGGCGGTGCACGATCTCAGTGCCCGCGCCCACCAACGCTTCGTTGCCATCAATTGCGCGGCCATTCCCGACAATCTGCTGGAAAGCGAATTGTTCGGCCACGAAAAAGGGGCCTTCACCGGCGCGGTCAAACAGACCATCGGCAAGGTCGAGCAGGCCCATCATGGCACCTTGTTCCTGGACGAGATCGGCGACATGCCCCTGTCGCTGCAGGCCAAGCTGCTGCGCTTCCTGCAAAACCGCACCATCGAGAGAATCGGCGGCCGCAAGGAGATCGAAGTCGATGTCCGCGTCCTGTCGGCCACCAATCGCGACCTTGCCGCGATGATGACCGACGGATCGTTCCGCGAGGATCTTTATTATCGTCTGAACGAAGTCAGCATGCACATGCCGCCGCTGCGCGACCGCCCCGGCGACGCCATCCTTCTGGCCCGCTACTTCCGGGCCAAATATGCCAAGGACTTCCAGCGCGCCCCCAAGACCTTCACCACCGATGCCCTGGCGGCCATCGCCCGTTACCGATGGCCCGGCAATGTCCGCGAACTGGAAAATCGGGTCAAGCGGGCGATGCTGATGGCCGATGGCAAGGCGATCTCGAGCGCCGACCTCGAGCTATGCGACGATACCGACATCCTGCAGATGCCGACCCTGCGCCAGATCCGCGCGCAGGCCGAGGCCGAAGCGGTCCTCCGCGCCCTGGCCATCACCGACAACAATGTCTCGGATGCGTCGCAACTTCTGGGCGTGTCGCGCCCGACACTCTACGAAATCATGCACGCCGCCAACATGCCCATCAATAGGAGGGACCGGTCATGAAACTCGCGCTTCTCTGCGTCACGACGATGTTGATCGCCGGAACCGCCCATGCGTCCCAGAACTCGGCCGCGGACATCTCGGAAAGCGGCCGGCTTCTGACGGCCGGCCGGGCCTTGATCCAGAACGGGGAATATCGCCCGGCGATGATCCAGTTGAAGAAGGCGGTCAAGGCCGATCCCGGCAACGCCGAGGCCAGATTCGAACTGGGGCTGCTGCATTTCCGCGGCGGCGATTTCCTGGCGGCGGAAAAGGAATTCCTCCTGGCCCGCGAAGGCGGCTTCGATCTCGCCCAGGTCAATCCGCTGCTGGCGAACACCTATCTGGCCGCGGGCAAGTTCCAGCGCGTCCTGGACGACATCGCGCCGTGCCCCGCCGATCCGGCCTGCAAGGCCGATGTGCTGGCCTTGCGGGCGCGCGCCTTTCTGGCCCTGCGCAAGCCGGACGACGCCGACAAGGAATCCCTGGCCGCGCTGGCCGCCGACCCGGATAGCGAGACCGGGCGGACCACCCGGGCCATCATCTTGATGGTGCGCAACGACAATGGCGAGGCCGAGCGGATCATCGACGCGGTCTTGCTCGGCAATCCGAGAAACGGCGAGGCCCAGACCGCCAAGGGGGACCTGCGCCGCCGGGCCGGCGACCTTGATACCGCCCGCATCCATTACCAAACGGCGCTGGAAACCGCGCCCAACGACACCCGGATTCGCCAGAGCCAGGCCTTGACGCTGATGGCGTTGGGCAAGGACGACGAGGCCAGGGCCGAGATCACCCAGGTCCTGGGCCTGACCCCGAAGGCGCCGATGGCGCTATACCTCAAGGCGGCCTTGCTGGTCCGGGCGAATAAAATTCCCGAGGCCCTGGACACGGTCCGCCCGGCGGAATCGGCCATCGCCCAGATCCCCCAGGGGACCTTCCTGCTGGCCTTGATCCATTCGCGCAGCAACAATCTGGAAGAGGCGGTGAACTATGCCACCAAGTTCCACAATACCGCCCCGGACAGCCTTGTCGGCGCGAAGCTGCTGGCCGATATCCACTTCCGCCTGCACGCCTTTCCCAAGGTCATCGCCATCCTGGCTCCGCTGCGCGACCGCCTGGGCGACGACGACGAGAGCTTAAGCCTGCTGGGTTCGGCTTACCTGGCCGAGGGCCAGATCAAGGAAGCCAACGAGCTGCTGACCGAAGCGGCCAAGACCAGGCCCAACGATCCCTCGACCCGCGCCCGGCTGGCCTTAAGCCGCGCCGGTCAAGCCTCGACCCGCGAGGAAGGCATCCGCGAGCTGGAAGGCCTTGTCGCCAGCGGGGCCGACACCGCGCAGGTGGATCTGGCCCTGGTCTCGAGCCATATCGGTAACGGCGATTACGACAAGGCCATCGCCGCCGCAGCCGCTATGGCCGCCCGTCAGCCCAAAGCCCCCCTGCCGCCGACCTTGAGCGGGGCCGCCCGGTTGGCGAAGGGCGATCGGCCGGGGGCGCGCGGCGACTTCCAGTCCGCGCTGGCCGGGAACCCCGATTACGTCCCGGCCGCCGTCTATCTGTCCGAATTGGACATGCAGGACGGATTGTTCGATTCCGCCCGCCGCACGCTCGACACCATCTTGAAGCGCAAGCCGGGCGATCTGCGTGCCTTGCAGGCGCGCGCACAGGTCGAGACCCGGGCGAACAAGCCGGCGGCGTCCATTCCCTTCCTGGAAACGGCGATAAGGCTGCATCCGGGGGAAATCCCGCCGCGCGTCTACCTGCTGCGGGCGCATTCGGCCACCGGCGACAAGAACAAGCTGGCCGCCACCGCCTTGGACCTGGCGCGGACCCAATCGGGCAATCCGGCCGCCATCGATCTGGCGGCGCGAGCCTTGTTGTCGGTAGGACGATCCGAGGACGGGCTGAACCTTTATCGCCAGATGCAGACCCGGTTCCCCGACATGGCGCAATCCCACGAACGCTATGGTCAGGCCCTGGCCCTGCTGGGACGCGACGACGAAGCCCGCACCGCGTTCGATCGCGCCATTTCCGCCGAGCCGCGCGCCCTGTCCGCCTGGATCAACCGGATCGCCCTGGAACGCAAGATAAGCGGCCATGATGCGGCCATGGCCATGGCCGAAACCGCCAGAATTCGAAACCCCGACGTCCCGGCCGCCCAGGTGATCCAAGGCGACCTGCTGTCGTCGGCCGGAGACGCGGCGCAAGCCGAGACCGCGTATCGCAAGGCCTTCGAGCAAGCGCCGTCATCGGTCACCGTGGTACGCCTGTTCCATGCGCTGGCCAGAAAGGGCGACTCCGCCGCCGCCGGCAATCTGCTGACGACCTGGCTGAAGGCCAACCCCGACGATTCCAGCGTGCGGGTGGTGCTGGCCGGCCACAAATCCCTGCACCGAGACTATCGTGGCGCCGCCGCCGAGTACGAGGCCGTCGCGGTCAAATTGCCCCGCAATGCCGCCGTGCTGAACAACCTGGCCTGGACCTACGGTCATCTGGGTGATGCCAGGGCGGTCGAGACGGCCAGACGCGCCTATTCCATGTCGCCGGACAGTCCGGCCATCATGGACACTTACGGCAGCCTGCTCTATCGCGACGGCCTGCGGCCCCAGGGCCGGGAATTGGTGAAGCGGGCCTTCGCCGCCACACCCGGCGACCCGCAGGTGGCCTATCACATGGCCGTCATCTTGGTGGACAGCAAGGACCTGCCCGAAGCCCGCTCCATCTTGAAGGGCGTGGTGGACTCGAAGGTGGCCTTCGACGGCGCCGACGAGGCCCGCAAGCTTTATTCCGACTTGAGCGGGAGCTGACCCATGGACACCGACGGCAACCGTCCCTTGCGGGTCCTGACCTTCTCGACCCTGTTTCCCAATGCGGCGCAGCCGGTCAACGGCGTTTTCGTCGAAAACCGCCTGAGCCACCTGGTCCAAAGCGGCGAGATCACCGCCCGCGTCGTCGCACCTGTCCCGTGGGTTCCCCAACCCTTGGTCCGGCCCGGCCGCTGGGATCGCATCGCCGCCGCGCCGGACCATGAGGAGCGCCATGGACTTGGCGTATGGCATCCGCGCTATCCGGTGATCCCCAAGATGGGCATGAGCGTCGCACCATTGCTGATGTATCTGGGCGTGCGCAACACCGTCGCCCGCCTGCTGGCCGCTGCGGATTGCGACCTGATCGACGCCCACTATTTCTATCCCGACGGGGTTGCCGCCGCCCTGCTCGCGCGGCAATTCAAGAAGCCGCTGGTGATCACAGCCCGCGGCACCGATCTCAATCTGATCCCCCGTTTCGCCCTGCCGCGCGCCCAGATCCGCTGGGCGGCCCGGCGGGCCGACGGATTGATCACCGTTTGCCACGCCTTGAAGCAGCCTTTGATCTCGTTGGGCATTCCGGCCGAATCGGTGACGGTCCTGCGCAACGGCGTCGATCTGCAGGCCTTTCGGCCGCGAGACCGGGCGGCGGCGCGCCAGAGTCTGGGGGTATCGGGTCCGGTTGTCGTCTCGGTGGGGCTGCTGATCGAACGCAAAGGCCATCATCTGGTCATCGACGCCGTTGCGCGGATGCCCGAACTCACCTTGCTGATCGCCGGCGACGGCCCCGAGCGGTCCGCCCTGACGGCAAGGGCCGCCGCCGCCGGCCTGGACGGGCGGGTCCGTTTCCTGGGCGAGGTGGCGCATCGCGACCTGCCCGACATCTACGGCGCCGCCGACGCCCTGGTCCTGGCCTCGAGCCGGGAAGGCTGGGCCAACGTCTTGCTGGAATCCATGGCCTGCGGCACCCCGGTGGTGGCCACCGATGTCTGGGGCTCGGGCGAGGCGGTCACCTGCCCGGAAGCCGGCCTGCTGATGCCCCAACGTTCCCCCGACGCGATCGTGGCGGCACTATCGGCCCTGCTCGCCGCGCCGCCCGACCGGGCCGCCACCCGCCGCCACGCCGAGCAATTCAGTTGGGACGCGACGACCACCGGGCAATTGTCGCTGTTTCGCCGAATCGTCGCCGGCCACGGTCATCCGCAGCGCACGGCCAGGATGGTGGCGGCATGAGCCAGTCTTCCCCCCGCACCCTTCTGCACGTCTTCCCGTCCTTCGCCATCGGGGGCGCGCAGATGCGCATGGTCCAGCTGGCCAACCATTTCGGGCCTCGCTATCGCCATCTCATCATCTCGATGAACGGCAATTGCGATGCTCTGGGCCGGCTTGCCCCCGACATCGATGCGCGCCAGTTGGAGATTCCGGTCAGGAAATCCGGGCTGTGGTCCAATCTGAACACCTTCCGCCAGGTGCTGAAGGATGAGCGGCCCGATCTTCTGGTCACCTCGAACTGGGGGACCATCGAATGGGCGTTGGCCAATATCCCGGGATTATGCCCACACCTGCACATGGAAGACGGCTTCGGGCCGGACGAGGTGGCGCGCCAGCTGCCACGCCGGGTGATGACCAGGCGCCTGGCCTTGCGCCGCACCACCGTCATGCTGCCATCGCAAACGCTTTACAGCATCGCCAGGAACGTCTGGCATTTGCCCAAGGACAGGCTGCGCCACATTCCCAACGGCGTCGATTGCCGTCGCTTCGGCGGCCAGGCCGACGACGGACTGGCGGCACGGCTGGGGCTGAATGGACCCGAACCGGTGATCGGCACGGTGGCGACGTTGCGGTCGGAAAAGAACCTGTCGCGATTGCTGAAGGCCTTCGCGCTGGTGTCGGCCACCCGCCCCGCCCGGCTGGTGATCATCGGCGACGGGCCGGACATGCCCTGTCTGACCACCCTGGCCCGCGTGCTGGGATTGACCGACCGGGTGGTCTTCACCGGCGCCATGGCCGCCCCCGAAAGCCTTCTGCCGGCCTTCACCATCTTCGCCCTGTCATCCAATACCGAACAGATGCCGTTGTCGGTGCTGGAAGCGATGGCGGCCGGCAAGCCGGTGGCGGCCACCGATGTCGGCGACGTCCGCGACATGGTTTGCCGGGAAAACCGGCCCTTCGTGGTTGCCCCCCGGACTCAGGCGCTGGCCCAGTCCATCGGCGCCTTGTTGGACGACCCGGCCCAAGCCGGACGCATCGGCGCAGCCAATGCCGACCACGCCCGCGCCACCTTCGATGAATCCTTGATGTTCCTCGCCTATGGCGCCCTGTTCGACGGCCCCACCCCGGCCAGGACCCGGCGGACATTGTCGTCCCAGGTATAGCCCTTGTCGTCGATGGTGCGCGTGGCGCTGCGGCCCAGTCGTCCGCGAAGAGCCTCGTCGCTGCACAATTGCGCGATCCGCTCGCGGAAGTGGGCCGGGTCATCGGGACGAAACAGCAGGGCATTGTCGCCATCGGTCAGGATTTCGCGGATGTTGGGCTGGTCAGGCGCGATGATGGCGCGGCCAAGCCCCATATATTCGAACAGCTTGAGCGGCGAGGCGTAGGGCTCGACCCGCGGATTGAGGGCAATGTCGAAGGCCGCGACATAGTCGGAAACCCGGTCGCGCCCGACCAGCCCGATGCAGGTGACGCAATCCGCCATACCCAGCCGCGCGGCCTGATCGATGACCGCCGCCAGGCCGGGGCCCTCGCCCGCAATCAGGAAATGCAGGGAGGCTGGGTTCTCCAGCGCGGCCATCGCCGTCAGCACGTCCGGCAGCCGATGCCAGTCGCGAACGAAGCCGACGAAGCCCAGCACGACCTTGCCGGTCAGGCCCAATTCCGCCCGGATCGCCGTTCCGTTGCCGTCAAGGGGGAAGCGTTGCCGGTCGATACCGTTGGGCACCACCCGGATGCGCCGTTCGGCCACCCCGGCGGCGCGCAGGAAGTCGGCAAGAACCTCGGTCACCGGAAAGGTCATGTCGGCGCCGCACCACACCGCCCGTTCGCTCCAGCCGGCCAGCGCTTTCAGGGCCAAGCCGCCATGGCGGTCGCGTTCGTGGGCGAGAGGTGAATTGACCTCGAGCAGATAGGGAATGTCGGCCCATCGCTTCATCCACAATCCGGCCAGGAAGAACAGGTTGTAGCGCTCGTAAAGCACGTCGGGACCGAAGGCGGCGCAGGCCCGTTCCAGCCGGAAGAAGGCCGGCACCGAATAGGCCAGTTCGAGAACCTCGTAAAGCACCCTGGGCAGCAGCCGCTTGATCCGCGCCACCACACCGCCGTCATGGCCGAAGGACGCGCCCTTGGCCCCGCCCGGAGCCACCACCAGGACCTCGTGGCCCTGGCGCCGCATCGCCGCCACCATTTCCTCGATATGGACGTCCTGGCCATCCCGCGACGCCGTACGGTGGTGATAGAGAATCTTCATCCCGACCGGGGCCAATACTTGCTCATGTGGCGGATGGAATCGATGAATCCGCGCGCCCAATGGCCTCGTTCGTCAGGGGTTTGATAGGGATTGAGCACTTCCATCGCCGCATCCATCTCCTCGATGGCGGGGTCGATCTGCTCGCGCGCGACGAAGCAGCCCTCGGCATAAATCCGCGCCAAGGCGGTGCCGGTGGCGCGGGGGGCGGACAGTCCCACCGTCTCCGTCCACCGTCCGGTGCGGTCATAGGTGGAATGGTGCCCCAGCAGCCGTGGCTGTGGCGCCGCATACGGCAAGTATGGCAGCGGGTCCCGGGTGACGTTGAACAATGTCGACATCGCGCCCTCGTCAAGGAAGTCATCGAACTGGCAGTGCAGACCTTCCCTGCCACTATTCACAACATTACAAAACAACGACCTTCGGTGAACCTTCAGGTCGATCCGATTTTCTTTTAATGGATTCGGAGAACCAATCATTGCGACGCATAATCCGCCGCTGCTGAGATTGGTGATGACGCCAAGGCTCCCGTTTTTCGCCTTGCTGACAACAACGGCTTTTTGCGACGACAAATATCTTATGCCGTGACGTAACTCTGAATTCATGACTTTATAAATCCACATATGGCATCTTATTTATAACATCCAAAAACATAATCAACCGACCATCGACCAATCCAGTATCGGAAAATACTCATACCACGCATAACGCAATCAAAGACGACTTCATATTTCAATTCTTGCTGTAGCATAAACCATTGCCCGAACAATTGCTGGTGAGCAAAGATGAGTTGTGTGGCCACGTTCACTCCCGGCCCGGTGCCACCCGGATTAGAGGAGGAGTGGCGGGACCTGGAAAGCAAATCCTCGGGCTCGGCCTTCCTGTCCTGGCCGTGGATTGCCGCGACAGGGATCGCCCAGGAGGCGGACACGGTGCTGGTCCGGGTCAGGGACGACGGACGGACCATCGGCCTCGGCTTGTTGGGAATGGGGCACAGCCGGCTTTTCGCGCTACGGCCGCCCGCCCTGCATCTCAATGAATCCGGTTATCCGGCACGCGACCGGATCATGACGGAATATAACGGGCTGCTGACGTTGGCCGGCAGGGAAAGCGAAGCCGCCTGGGCCTTGCTGGCCGCCATGAAGACAGACAAGAGCTGTGGGAAACGGGATCTGGCCCTGTCGGGCGTCGCCGGCCACTGGCGCCCGCTGTGCCATGGCCTGGGGCTGGCGACATGTCTGCTGCGCCCACCGCAATCCGCCCCCTTCGCCGCCCTGCAAATTCGGCCCGAACACGATCTGCTGGCCGCCATGACGCGAAACAGCCGCCAGCAGATTCGCCGGTCCATGCGCCACTACGAAGCCCATTCGCCACTGATCCTGGACCGGGCGAGCGACGCCGCGCAGGCGCTTGAGTGGCTGGACCGGCTCGAGGCGCTGCATACCCGTTCGTGGCGCCAACGCGGCAAGGCCGGCGCGTTTGCCGATCCCGCCTTCGGGGATTTCCACCGCCGCCTGATCTCGACCGGCTTTCACGAGGGGGTGACGGACCTTTTGCGCATCCAGAGCGGCGGCGAGGTCATCGGCTATCTCTATAACCTGCGCTGGCGGGGCGTGGCCTATGCCTACCAGAGCGGTTTTCGCTTCGATGACCACGCCCAGGCTCGGCCGGGCCTGGTGGCCCATGTCCTGGCCATGCAGCTTTATCGCGGCGAAGGCCTGACCACCTATCGTTTCCTGGCCGGCCAATCCCGCTACAAGACCAGCCTGGCCTCGGGGCAGGACGAGTTGGCGTGGATCCTGGCCTATCGGCCCGGTCCGCTGCGCTGGCTGGCGAGCATCGCCGAACGCACCATCGGCGCCATCGGCGCGATCGCAGCCCGCTCGACCATGCCGCGCAGGATCGAGGAAAAGGCCTGCAGCAACAAGAAGCCGTCGTAATAGGCCATGGACAGCGCCGCCCCACCCACATAGAAGCCGACCAGGCTGACCTCGACCATCGAGGCGAGATCGCCCGCCCATGCCAGTTCCGGCCGCCCGCGACAATGCTTGATCACCATGCGCGTGTTGCGCACCGACAGCAAGGCGATCAGCAGATACAGGAACAAGGCGGGAAAGCCGTGCTCGCCCAGGACCTGGAAATAGATGCTGTGCGCCGCATGGGTCTCGGCATTGGGGAAATAGTAATTATAAACCATCTTCAGCTGCGGCCCGGCGAACCCCGCCCCCAGCGGGAAATGGTCGGTGGCGAAGTTGGTGGCCACTTTCCAGGCGGTCAGCCGCCCCTGGAAGGATTCGTCGGTCTGGGCCCCGTCGATGGACTGGACGCGATCGAAGAAGGCCGGCGGCATGACCAGCACGGCCCCGGCCACCAGCACGGCCGCGACCACCAGTTGGACCACCTTGCGCCCGCTGCGCAGCCAGAAGAACCCGGCCACCACCGCCAAGGCGATCAGCCCGCCCCGGGAATAGCTGCCCAGGACGGTGGCGATCTGCAGCGGAAAGGTCAGGCCGATACCGATGCGCAGCCAACGGTTCCTGGTATGGAGGAACAGGTAATAGGCCAGCGGCAATGTCATCACCACCGCCAGCGCCAGATGATTGTTGTCGCGAATGATGGTGTTGTCGGGCCCGTAGACGTGATAGGCGCCCCCCTTGAGCAGGGTGAACACCCCGCCCTTGGCGCCAAAGAAGCCGATCGAGATGACCATGACCCAGACCATGGCGTGCAGCCTGGCCTTGCTGTCGATCATCGCCAGGCACAGAAAGATAAAGGCATAAATCTTGACGACGCGCCCCCACAGCGGCCACGACCAGTCGGGATCAACGGCGAACAGCGAATCGAAGCTCATCCAGATGACCAGGGCGACCATCAGCCACGGCAGACCATCCCCCGGCCATCGCCGGCTCCCGCCCGACAGCAACCACGCCGCCCCGGTGACCACGGCCACACCGAAATTGAACGGCCAGCCCAGGGCGAAGCCATAGACCATCATGTGGGGATTCATGATGGTGAGCCACCCCCAGGTCAGCGTCCCGGCATAGGGATAGCGCAACGCCACTCCCAAGAAAAATATAATTGCCACAAGAAGCACGATGTCCCGCATGAAATCTGTTATATATCCAAACAAGCCTACCAGATAACTTATTCATCACCTGGTATCGTGAGTATTTTCCGCAACTGATGCAGTATGGATACTCATATGGAAGGCTTCATACTTCTTCTGTCGATTGTCGGCATCGGAATCGTCATCTTGTGGGCCCGACGCAATGACAAGGTCCCGCTGGATGGCGAGACCACCGGATTGCTGGCCATGGGGACGGCAGGGCCAAAACGCAAGCGAGAGCGTGAATGAAACCAGACGAAACCCGACTGGCCTTCCCGGCGCCGGATCGCTTCATCCACTTTCCGGTCGACAGCCCGCCCCTGCTGCTGGTCATCGTCGATGCCGAAGAGGAGTTCGACTGGACCAGCTATCGCCGCACCGCCGTCAGCGTCGACAACATCGCCCGGCAGATCCTGGCGCAGGAGGTGCTGGACCGCTTCGGCGTGGTTCCGACCTATATGGTCGATTATCCGGTGGCATCGCAGGACCAAGGAATCCGTCCCCTGGCCGAGTTTCTCGCCGACGGGCGGTGCCGGATCGGCGCGCAGTTGCATTCGTGGGTCACGCCGCCGTTCGACGAGGAAATTTCCCCTCACACCTCGTTCGCCGGCAACCTGCCCCAGGCGCTGGAAAGCGCCAAGATCAAGCGACTGACCACCGCCATCGAAACCAGCTTCGGGGTGCGCCCCACCATCTACCGCGCCGGCCGCTACGGCTTTGGCCGCAACACGGCTGCCGCACTGTGCACGCACGGCTACAACATCGATTGCAGCGTCCTGCCCTGGGTCAATCTTCAACCGCGCCACGGCCCCGATTTCAGCGCCTTCGGCCCCGATCCGTTCTGGCTGGACCCCGACCGCAGCCTGCTGGAGCTGCCGCTGACGGCAGGAATGGTGGGGCTGATGGATCGCCTGGGCCTGGCCGAGACGGTCTATCCATGGACGACCTCGCCATTGGCGGCCAGGTTGCGCCTGCCGGCGGTGATGTCGCGCCTGCGCCTGCTGGACCGCATCCCGCTCACCCCGGAAGGCACCACCCTGGCCGAGGCCAAACGGGTCACCCGCTGGCTGGCCGCCGCCGGCCATCGCCTGTTCTCGGTTTCCTATCACAGTTCATCGCTGCTGGTCGGCGGCACGCCCTATGTCCGCAACCAGGCCGACCTGACCGCCCTGCTGGATTGGCTTCAGGGCTATCTGGACTTCTTCTTCGACGAGATGGCGGGCAAGGCGGCCACGCCGCAGGACATCCGCAGCCGGGCCCTCGATGGACCCGGCTGACACCGGCACCGTCGGTCGGGCCATGGTCCGCGGCACGCTGTGGATGGTGTCGATGCGTTGGGTCATCCGGCTGATCGGCCTGGTCAACACCGCCATCCTCGCCCGCCTGCTCAGCCCCACCGATTTCGGGCTGGTCGCCGTGGCGATGATCGCCGTCGATCTGATCATCACCATCACCGACGGCGATATCGAGATGGCGCTGGTGCGCGCCGCCGACGCGCCTGCCGAATTGCTGCACACCGGCTGGACCTTGAAGATCATCGCCGGCATCGTCGCCTGGGGTCTGGTCACCGCCCTGGCCGTGCCGGTCTCGATCCATTTCGGCGACCCGCGCATCGCCGACATCTTGCGCATCGTAGCCCTTCGGCCGCTGATCCTGGGCTTCGAAAGCATCGGAATCATCTGGTTCCGCCGCACTTTGAATTTCGCCATGGAGTTCCGCTATCTGGTCGGACAGCGGGTGCTGAGCTTCCTGTCCGGCATCGCGCTGGTCCTGGTCTTGCGCGATTATTCCGCCCTGGCCTGGTCGATGCCGGCCCAGGCTTTGGTAACCGTGGCGCTGAGCCATGCCATCGCCCCGGCGACGCCGGGCCTGCGCCTGAGCCTGTCCTGCTGGCGCGATTTCTGGCAGTTCTCACGCTGGCAGATTCTGTTCAACGCCGCCCGGCTGGCCGGCGAACGCTGCGACCCGCTGGTGATCAGCCGGCTGGGCACCCTGGGCGAGACCGGCCTTTATGTGGTCGGCTTCGACCTGGCGATGATGCCGACGCGCGAGATCATGCTGCCGGCAGGACGCGCGCTGATGCCGACCTATGCCCGGGTCGCCCATGATGCCAAGGCGTTGGCAGGCAGCTTTCGCCTGGTCCTGGGGTTCGCCGCCATCATCGCCTGCGCCGTCGGCGTCGGCATGTCGGTCATCGCCGAGGATGCGGTCCTTGTGGTGTTGGGCGAGCAATGGCGGGGCGCCATTCCCTTCGTCCGTTGGCTGGGCATCTTCGGCGCCCTGGAAGGGGTGTGGCTGATGCTGGACCCGGTGCTGATCGCCAGCGGTCGGGAACGGACCTTGGCCTTCGCCAACCTGGCCTTCGCCGTCATCGCCGTCATCGCCGTCACCGCCGCCGCCACTGTGCTGGGCATCGACGCCATTCCGGCCGCGCGCATCGCGGTGATGGTGGCTGTCCTGGCCGGCATCTTCGTCCGCATCCTGGCCTGGAAGTGGATTTCCCCGGCGGAGCTGGCGTCGATCCTGTGGCGTCCGGTGGCCGCTGCGGCGGGGATGGCGGCGGCCATCACCCTGCTGCACCCCGACAGCCTGTCATCGCCTCTGGCCGGAATGGCCGTGGATATCGCCCTCGGCGCCGCGGTCTATCCGGCGCTCCTGCTGGGCTTATGGCGGCTGTCCGGATGCCCCGGGGGGCCTGAGTCCGCCTTGCTAGGCACAGCCCTGGCCCGCTGGCGTCACAGAAGGACGCCCGGGCCTGACGGATAGGCCATGCGATAAAAGGCCTGCCCCAGTATCTCGTGAAAGGCGAGATAGCTGTTCTGCATCGCCCTGGCCGAGGGCAGGAATTCGCGGACCCATTCGCCGACACGGCCGCCCCGACCGGATCGATCGACCGTGAAGGCGGTCGGGGCCGCCATCACGGTCAGTCCCGCCCCCTCGAACACCCGCTTAGCCCGGGGCATGTGCCAGGCATGGGTGACCAGGATGACCCAGGAAATCCCGTCGGCCTTCAAGATGGCGGAAGCCCGCACGGCATTCTCGTGGGTATCCTGGGACAGCCCCTCGACCCAGGATACCGGCACCTGGAAATCCTCGGTCAAGGAACGCTGCATGACCGATGCCAGACTGAAGAATTGGCCAGATGGCACGCCGCCGCCGACCAGGACCGGCAATCCGGTGGCCCGGTGCACCACCGCGCCGTAACGCAGACGCTCCAGGGTCATCGAGCCGGGGGACGGCGCGACATATTCAGGCGTCGATCTGGCCTCGGCGCTCAGGATGACGATCGCCCCGCCGCCGTCCGGCCACGGCTCGTCCACCGCCATCGGCGGAATGACTTCCAAGGCGGCCAGGATGCCGTCGCCGACCGCAGGGGTGGACAACAGATAAAGCAGGAACAGGGCGGCCACGGCCAGCCGCCGCATCACCGCGCCGGCCCGCCACAACATCAGTCCGACGACCGCGAAGATCAGAAGCGATGCTGGCGGCAGAATGATCGTTTTGAGGATCTCATACATGGTAGCCGTTGACCTCGCCCGGTTGACGAAGCGGCACTTGGGCCGCGTGGGACAAAAACGCCTCGAACATCAGCAGCAGCCACAGCGCCGCCGAATGGTCATGGCGACCGGACGCGTGCTGGCCGACCAGCCGGCGCACCTCGTCCATGTCGAAGATTCCGCTACCCTCCAGGGTCCGCCCGGCCGCCATGGCCTGCAGGCGGGGCAGCAGCGCCCCGCGGAACCACCGCGCCAACGGCATCGAAAACCCCTGCTTGGGACGATAGAGCAGATCGGAATCGACCAAGGGCTCGACGGCGCGCTTCAGCACCGCCTTGCCCTCGCCGCCCTTCAGCTTCAGATCGGGGGCCAGTCCGGCGCTCCACTCGGCCAGCCGGCAATCAAGAAGCGGCGCGCGCACTTCCAGCGAATGGGCCATGCTGGCCCGATCGACCTTGACCAGAATGCCACCCGGCAGCCAGGTCTTCATATCCAGATACTGCACCTGCAGCACCGCATCGTCGGTATCGGCCCGGCGCATATGCCCGCGCAGCACCTCGACGGCGCCATAGCCCTGGAGGTCGCGGCGAAAGGCGGGGCTGAACAGCCGCGCCCGGCCGGCATCATCGATCGCCGATACCGCCTGGAAATATCCGTCGCAGGTCTCGAGCGCCAGTTCCTGGAAGGTGGTCCTGGCGCGAAACCGGCGCGGCGCCCAATCGGCCTTGGGATAGGCGCGGCCAAGAAAGCCGAACAACGGTCGGCGGATGGCGGCAGGGATCAGGCGGCGCGCCGCTTCGGTCCGGGCATGCAGGGCGTAGCGCCGATAGCCGGCGAACAATTCGTCGCCGCCATCCCCCGACAGCGCCACCGTGACCCGCTGGCGGGCCAGGGCGCAGACCCGGTAGGTGGGCATGGCCGAACTGTCGCCGAACGGTTCGTCATAGATTTCCGCCAGCCGGTCCAGCAGCGAGAAATCATCGGTGCCGACCGTTCGGCTGTGATGGTCGGTGGCGTATCGCCGGGCCATGCGCAGCGCATAGGCGCTTTCGTCGAAGCGGGCGTCGTCGAAGGCGATCGAGAACGTCTTGACCGGCTCGGCGGTCAGGCCGGCCATCACCGCGACCACCGCGCTGGAATCCACGCCCCCCGACAGGAAGGCCCCCAGCGGCACTTCGGACACCAGCCGCAGGCGGGTCGCCTCGGTCAGGCGCTCGATCAACTCAGCCCTGGCCTGGTCCATGTCGGTCACGGCCGGCCGATGGAAACCCAGATCCCAGAAGGGCTGGATCCGGGGGCTGGCCTCGCCGCGCCGCCACACCAGGAGGTGGGCGGCCGGCAACTTCCTGACCGCGCGATAGATCGAGCGCGGATCGGGGATGTAGCCGAAGGCGAAATAATCCTCGACGGCCAGCGGATCGAGATCGCGGGGCACTGCCGGACAGGCCAGCAGCGCCTTCAGTTCCGACCCGAATACCAGCATCCCGTCGGCGAGCGCGCCGTAATATAGCGGCTTCTTGCCCAGGTGATCGCGGGCCAGGACCAGGGTCTGTCGGTCCTCGTCCCACAGGGCGAAGGCGAACATGCCGCGAAACCGCCGGACCGAATCCTCGCCCCACTGCTCCCAGGCATGGACGATGACCTCGGTATCGCTGTGGGTGCGAAAGACATGGCCCAGGGACTGGAGCTCGACGGCCAGGTCATGGAAATTGTAGATCTCGCCATTGAAGACCACCACCACCCGACCGTCTTCGTTGTAAAGCGGCTGATGGCCGCCGCCGACATCGATGATCGCCAGGCGGCGATGTCCCAGGCCGATTCCCGGTCCGACATGCTCGCCCCGGCCGTCGGGGCCGCGATGGGCTAAGGAATCGGTCATCCGCCGCAGGGTGGCGCCGTCGATTTCGCGACAGCCCCGGCTATCGAACAGGCCGGCCAATCCACACATCAGCGCCCCCGCCCGGACAAGGTGTCGAAGGCCGCCGACTGTCCCGACAGGAAATCGTGCAGCGCCTCGGCTGCCGCCGCTTCGCCCGAATCCGCCGAGGTTGCGGCCATCACCAGCACCGCGTGGCGGTGCCCGGCCAGTTCCGCCTTCAGGTCGGCAAGGGCGACCGGCCAGCCCGGTCGGTGCCAGCCATCGCCGGTCCAGAACAGCGACCAGATCACCCGGCGACGATGCCCATTGGCCTCGAGGTCCTTCTGAACCGGAACCTGCAGGCCGCCGATCGGTTCGGCCGCGACCTGTCGGGCGATGCGGGTCCACCCGTCGCCGGCACCGACCCAACGCTCGACGCCCACCAGCTTGCCCCGCCGGACCGGCCGGTCCAGTGCGGCCATGACGAAATGAATCCGATGGCCATTCCCGCCGCAATCGATGGCCGCCAGGCTATCGACCTCGGCGACATCGGCCGACCATTCCGGGTCGGCAGCCAATTTTCCCAGCACCCCGCAGGACAGGACCGGCAAGGCGAGGGCCGCCCGCGCCTCGGCCGACCACATCACCCACACCAGGGCCGGGGCCAAAATCACCAGCACCGCCGCGACGGCGGTTGCCGAAAGGATTGCGGCACGGGGCGCCGAACGCTCACGCGGCGGGATTTTTCCGGGGCCATGGTCCTGGCGCCATCGCACCCCCAAGGCCATGCCGCCCAGCAGCAGCACCGAAAAGAAAGCCCAGCCATAAAGGATGTGGTCGTCGGCGATGTTGCCGACATCTTCGATCAGGTGGGCGATGGCGATGATCAGGAAAACCCGCAAGGCATTGCCGGCCACCGCCAGCACCACCATCCCCAGCACGAAGGCCAGCCGCCGCCCCCAGGTCCGGTAAACCAGTTCGGCATAGGCCAGCGCGGTGGCCAGCGCGGCCAGCACGAAATTGAGCCCGGCGCAGCCCGGCGCGACCAGGTAGGTCCCGGACGCCACCTCGATGGTCAGTCCGTCGAGGAAATTGTCGATGCCGACCAGTTCCAGCAATCGGGCCGCCGCATGGGCGGTGAAGGATTGCAGCATCGGCACCAGGAATTCCCCGCTGGGCACCAGAAGCCACAGATAGCCGAACGGCAGCAGCAGCAGCCCATAGAGGCGCCAGCCCAACTGGGTCAGCAGAACGCCCTGGATCATGCCGACGATGGCGAATTGCGCGGCCTCGGCCACACCCGACAGGGTGGACAGCACCCAGACCCCGCCGAAGGCCAGGATGATGGCGCCGCCCCACAGGGTCGGTCGCGGCGAAAATCCGCGCAGTTCCGCCCGCTTGGCCCACAGCATGAAGGCGAAGACCGGCAAAATAAGGAGTCCGTGGCTATAGGCGCTGGAACTCAGCCACAACCCGACCGCTGCACGCACGTCCCCCCGGAACAGGACCACGATCAACAGGAAGACCAGGCACACGCCCCCAACCGCCAAAGACCATGTCCGGCCATCGACAACCTGACTTGCGTCACCGCCCTCACGGGTGCCAGGACCACTCGGCAAATCACGACAATCTTTCATGCAGACCACACCAAGCACTGACAAGGTTTTGTTCATCTGAGTACATATACTCATATGGGCGTTAGTAGTGTGCGTACATTTTTTTATATACAAACAATCCATTGATGTAACAATTTTCACCATGAACCATTTATTGCTACTTTGCCAGCGGATACCTTACCCCCCCAACAAGGGGGATAAGCTCCGGTCGTTCTCGATCCTGAAGCACCTGTCCAAATCGTGGCGGGTCCATCTGGGCTGTTTCATCGATGCCCCCGAGGACTGGGACTATGTCGATGATCTGCGCCCCTATTGCCTGGACATCTGCTGCATCGGCCTGAACCGGCGCAGCGCCAAGCTGCGCAGTCTGTCGGGGCTGTTCAACGGCACCTCGATGAGCGAGCCCTACTTCCGCAGCCGGCGTTTGCAGGCATGGGTCGATAGCGTCTTGCTCAACCTTCGCCCGCCCGCCGCCTTTCTGTATTCCTCGGTCATGGGGCAATATCTGCGCCCCGACGCGCCCTATCGCCCCGAGCGGGTGGTGATGGATTTCGTCGATGTCGATTCCGACAAATGGCGCCAGTATGCGGACATGCGCCCATGGCCGCTCAGTTGGGTGTTCGAGCGGGAAAGCCGCTATCTTCTGGCCTACGACGCCCAAATCGCCGCTGCAGTCGATGCTTGCGTCTTCGTCTCGTCCGCCGAGGCGGCGTTGTTTCGCGATCTGGTTCCGGCAGCCTCTGCCAAGACCGTCACAATTTCCAACGGTGTCGATACCGACTTCTTCGCCCCCGACGCCGCACGGCCAAATCCGTTCCCCCCGGGAACGCGCCCCGTGGTGTTCACCGGGGCAATGGATTACTGGCCGAACGAGGACGCCGTCACCTGGTTCGCCGAAAGCATGCTCCCGACCATTCGCCGCTCGGTGCCGGACGCGGCGTTCTTCATCGTCGGCAGCAATCCGACCGCCCGGGTCAATCGCCTGAGGGCCCTGCCCGGCGTCACCGTCACCGGCCGCGTGGCGGACATCCGCCCCTATCTGGCCCATGCGGCGGTCTGCGTCGCCCCGATGCGGGTGGCGCGCGGCATTCAGAACAAGGTGCTGGAAGGCATGGCAATGGCCAAGGTGGTGATCACCACCGGACCCGGCTACGAGGGCATCGACGCCGTAGCCGGGCGCGATCTGTTGCTTGCCGACAATACCGCCACCTTCATCTCGGCGACGGTGAAGGCCCTGAACGACCCGGCCGGGTCCTCGATCGGCGAGGCGGCCAGGCGCCGCATCCTCGGCTCCTATGACTGGGACGACAAACTGGCGGCGCTGGAACGCCTGCTCGTTCCGGTCAAAGGATGAGGTGCGGCAACCGGCGCATGAGTAGTTTCCGACCCTGGCCGCCATCAAGGGCGGGCGCTTATCGTCGCTGCCTGCGGGCCGCCGGGCTGATTTCTTGTTCGCACCAAAGGGGGCCACACCATGATCGCGCGCAACATCTTCGCCGCGGCAAGCGTCTTGATCGCCACCGCGTTGCTGGCCGCCTGCTCGGTTCCGGGTCCCGACGCCCCAGCCACGATCTCGCCGGGATCGGCCGTCACCAGGGACTACACCATCGGCCCCGGCGATCAGCTGCAGGTCTTCGTGTGGCGCAGTCCCGAATTGTCCACAATGGTCCGGGTCCGCCCGGACGGACGCATCTCGGTCCCGCTGATCGACGATCTGGCGGTCGAAGGCAAGACACCCTCGGCAGTGGGGCGCGAGATCGAGCAGAAGCTGTCGGAATTCGTCAAGGGGACGGTGGTCACGGTGATGATGACCGATTTCGTCGGACCGCTGGACCGCCAGATCCGCGTCATCGGCGAAGCATCCAAACCGCAATCGATCAGCTATCGCAACGGCATCACCGTGCTGGACGTCATCATCTTGTCCGGTGGCCTGACCCAGTATGCCGCCGGCAACCGGGCGTCGATCGTGCGAGCCGTCGATGGTCGAAGAATGATTTACCGGGTCCGCCTGGACGATCTGCTGAACGACGGCGACATCTCGGCCAATGTGCCGGTCGCGCCGGGCGACATCCTGATCATCCCGCAAAGCTACTTCTGAGTGGACAGGACCCCGTGATCGACGCCGAACCGCTGTCGGACGGAACAAGAGGCGCCCCATGAACACCATCATTCCAGCGGCATTCTGGACCGAACTCCGGGCCTATTGGCGTCAGCGGCGGATTATCCTGGCCATCGGCTGGATCGTGTCGGTCGGCGGCTGGCTGGTGATCATCGTGCTGCCCGACCGCTACGACGCCATGACCCGCATCTATGTCGATACCGAGAACCTGCTGACGCCGCTGCTGCGCAACATCACCGTGCAGGCCGACGTGATCAAGCAGATCGAGGTCTTGCAGCGGACCTTGCTCAATCGCAAGAACATGGCCTCGGTGGCCCATTCCGCCGACCTTGATCTCGACCTGGAATCCGAGCAGGACAAGGAACGCCTTTATACCAAGCTTTCCAGGCAGATCGTCGTCAAGACCGAGGGCAACAACCTGTTCTCGGTCACCTATTCCAATTCCGATCCGCAGATGGCCAAGAAGATCGTCGAGGCCCTGCTGAACATCTTCGTCGAGACCAACCTGGGCCAGAACCGTTCGAGCATGGGCAACGCCCGCAATTTCATCGAGAACGAAATCGCCAATTACGAACGCAAACTGAAGCAGGCCGACAGCCGCCTGGCCGAGTTCAGGTCCCGCCATGTCGGCGTCCTGGCCGGCGAGGGCAACGTCAGCTTTTCGACCCGCATCGACGCCGCCCAGCGCGAGCTGACCATCGCCAAGGCGAAGGTCGAAGACATGATCGCGCTACGCGCCCTGCTGAACGCCAATCTCGCCACCATCTCGCCCTATCACGATGTGGATTCGCCGGGGTCGGTGATCATCTCGGGCGGGACGGCGACCCAGATGTCGGCCCGGGGCCGCGTCCAGCTACTGGAAACCGAGATGAACCAGTTGCAGGCCCGCTATACCGAACTGCACCCCGATGTCGTCGCCACCCGGCGCTCGCTGGAGCATGCGCGCCAGCAGGCCGAGCGCGAGGCCCTGCAGCCCAGCGACGAAAAAGGCGCGCGCGGCGGCGGACGGGGGCGTGCCTCCAATCCGCTTTACGAACAGGTCAAGCTGCGGCTGATCCAGGCGGAAGCGGATCTGGGCCAGGCGCAAAGCCGCGCCAGAATCGCCAGCGACGAGGCCAGCCGCCTGCAGACCCTGGCCGAGGGCGCCCCGGCCATCGAGGCAGAGGCGGCGGACCTGAACCGCGAATACGGCGTGATCAAGGCCAAGTACGAGGAATTGCTGGGCCGGCGCGAATCGGCCCGTCTGAGCGAGGCCGCGGAAACCAGGGGCGACAAGATCCAGTTCCGCATCATCGAGGCCCCACAGGTTCCCACCAGCCCGGCATTCCCCAACCGGCCGCTGCTGGTGACGGCGGTGCTGGTCATGGCCCTGGCCGCCGGCGGTGGCGTGGTCTTTCTCCGCCAAGCCATCGACGACACCATTGGATCGACGGCAATCCTGGCGGCGAGATTCAATCTTCGGGTCTACGGCACCATGCCCCTTGTCGACAATGTGGTCGGACGGGCGCGGCGGCGGATCGAAGTCCGCAACTTCACCTTCGCCGCCGGCGGCCTGTTCGCGGTCTATATCGTGATCCTGGCGACAGCCTTCGCCCAACAGGCATTTCCCTCGCTGCTTCGCCTGGACGTGCCCGCCATCCTGCAAAGGGTACTGAACCATGTCGGTTGATCGCCCCGACGGCGGCTCGCTTGCCGAACGCGTCGCCAGCCGTCTGGGCGGCGGCCACACGATGCCGATGCCGCCGCCCAGGATCATCGAAGCCGCCGTGCCCATCGCGGCGCCGGAAGTCGATGAGACGATCGTCCCGGTCAATCCGGGCGGCGCCTTCCTCGACATCAATTTCGCCAGATTGCAGGCCGCCGGCTTCATCACCCCCGACACCGGGCGAACCGCCAGCACCGAGGCCATCCGCGCCATCAAGCGCCAGCTGCTGAAGACCGCCTTTCCCAACGGGCGCAAGGGCGTTTCCGGTGGCAGCCACCATGACAACGTCATCATGGTCACCAGCTCCATGCCCGGCGAGGGCAAGACCTTCCTGGCCCTGAACCTGGCCATGAGCTTCTGCGCCGAACACGATCTGTACGTCTTGTTGATCGATGGTGACGGTCATCGCCGTTTCCTGGGCGACTTGCTGGGTGCCCGCGAAGGATGCGGGCTGGTCGATATCCTGGTGGACAAGACTTTGCAGGTCGGCGACCTGATCCAACGGACCAGCGTGCCGAACCTGTCGTTCGTCTCGGGCGGCAGGTCGCACCCGCACTCGGCGGAATTGCTGGCCAGCAAGCAATTCGGCCTGTTGATGCAGGAACTGGCGGCCCGCTACCCCGACCGCATCATCATCATCGACACCCCGCCGATCCTGGCCAGTACCGAAGCTGTCGTGCTGTCCGGCTATGTCGGCCAGACGCTGGTCATCGTCGAAAACGACCGCACCACGGTCAGACAGCTTCGACGAACCCTCGACATGCTGGAAGGAGCAAGAAATCTTGGCTGCATACTCAATCTGGTGCCGGAAGAAGAAAATTTTTCTGGTTACGGATATTAAAACTTTGACGGGTACGGTCGTTAATCCGACTCTTGTGTCGGATATTGCCAACCCGGGAGGCAGAATTGCGCATTAAGACGGCCGTATCGATCTCCGGCATCCTTTTGTTGGCTGCGCAGCCGACTTTGGCCCAGCAGGCCGACACGCCCCAACGCCCGACGTCCCAATTGGCGCCGCAATCGCTGCTGAATGCCGGGGCCGGAGGATATGGGGCGGCGCCGCTATTTGCCCCCTTCCCCACCGCGGGCGCCTTGCTGCCGCCGTCATTCCAGGTTCCCGACCTGAAGCCGCAAGCCGACGCGCCCCGCCCGGTGGCCGTCACCGTCAGTGCGGCCGGCCGCGAGAAATTCACCAACAACGTCTACAGGACCGCCGGCCCGACAAAGTCGGACTTCGTCACCACCGCCAATGGCACGGTCGCCGCCGATGTCGATAGCCGTCTGATCAAGGGCGGGCTGAAGTACGGCCTGGGCTACGACAAATACGCCACCTATTCCGAGATGGACGGCTTCCGCCACAACGGCATCGGGCTGTTCGACGCCGAACTGATCGATCAGCGGCTGTTCCTGGCCGCCAGGGCCAGCGTCAGCGAGCAAAGCGTCAGCCAACGGGAACATACCGGCCAGACCGGGCAGTCCACCGGCGCCGGCAGCACCTCGGCCGGCAACACCGTCCGCGTCTACACCCAAAGCATCGCGCCACGCTTCCAACAGCGCTTCGGCGATGTCGCGCTGGGGCAGATTTCCTACCACCATGACGAAACCCGTTACGAGGACGTCTCGAAGGCGCAATCCGCTTCGACCAGTTCGACGGCGGCGGTCAAGGCGGCCGATCTCGACAAAAGCGTGACCGACGGCGGCCGTCTTGAGGTCCGCAGCGGAGAATCATTCTCGCGGCTGCTGTGGGATTACACCGGCGACGTCGATCACGAGGAAACCAAAGGCCGGACCTACGACCAGGTCAGCAACACCCTGGGCGCCGAATACCGCCTATCCGGCGATTTCAGCCTGCTTGCCGCCGTCGGCAACGATTATATCCACAGCAATTCGGTCGATCTGGACAAGTATGGCGGTGTTTTCTATACCGGCGGCGTCCATTGGACGCCATCGCCCGCCACCGATCTGCGATTCGGCCTTGGCCATCGCTACGACCGCCCCAACTGGATCATCCTGGGCGCCCACTGGCTGGGTCCACGCACGGTCTTGCGCGTGTCGTCGGATTCCGGCATCACCACCGACGCGCTGTCCTTCGAGAAGGCCCTGAACGCGGTCCGCCGCGACGAGACCGGTAATTTCGTCAATCCCTTCTCGGGCTTCGAGGCCGACCCCGCCACATCGCCGTTCACCCGCTCCAATGCGATCTATTGGCAACGCAACACCGACTTCGTGCTGCGCCACGACGAAGTGCGCGACAGCTTCGCCCTGTCGGTCCGCCTGGCGGAACAGCGCATCCTGGGCGGCTATAGCGGATCGAGCACGACGACATTGGCCAGCGGATCGGCCACGTCCAAGGGGGCCAGCCTGTCGTGGCGGCACCACCTCACCCCCGCCATCAGCAGCATGGCGATGATTTCGCAGTCCGACACGATCGTCAGCGACACCACACCCGGCCGGACCACCCAAAGAAAGGGCAGCGCGGAACTCAGCTACTCCATGAACCCGACATTGTTGGGGTCCCTGGGATACAGCGTGGCGACCACGTCGCCGACACCGGCCGGGAGCATCCGCGAGGATGTCATTGCGGTCGGAATCAAGAAAACCTTCTAGCGAGTCGATGTACACGAAATATTACGGCCTGACGGATCTCCCTTTCCAGCTCACCCCCGACCCTCGCTTCTTCTTCGAGAGCACGGTCCACCGCAAAGCCATGTCGCATCTGCTGTTCGGACTGGAACAGAGCGAGGGCTTCATCGTCATCACCGGCGACGTCGGCGCCGGCAAGACCACCATCCTCAGTCATCTGCTGGCCACCCTGGATTCCTTGGCCTACGTCACCGCCAAGATCGTCAGCTCGCACCTGGCCGGCGACGACATGCTGCGCGCCGTCGCCGCCGCCTTCGACCTGCCCTTCGCCAATATCGACAAGGCGACGCTGCTGTGCCGGATCGAGGACTTCCTGATCGGCAATCATCAAGAGGGCAAGCGGACCCTGCTTCTGGTCGATGAAGCCCAGAACGTGCCGCCCCAGGCGCTGGAGGAGTTGCGGATGCTCTCCAATTTCCAGGTCGGCGCCAAGGTGCCGCTGCAAAGCTTCCTACTGGCGCAGCCGCAATTCCGGCGCACCCTGGCCAGCCCGAATCTCGAGCAGTTCCGCCAACGCATCATCGCCTCGTTCCACCTGGGTCCGATGGGGGCGGCCGAAACCAGCGAGTATGTCCGCCACCGCCTGTCCGTGGTCGGCTGGAATGACAACCCGCACTTCACCGAAGAGGCGCTGGCCGACATCTTTCTTCACACCGGCGGCGTTCCCCGCAAGATCAACACCCTGTGCTCGCGAATCATGCTGTTCGGCTTCCTCGATGAACTGCATACCGTGGATCGGGAGGTGGTCAAAAGCGTCATCGACGACCTGTCGCATGAAACCAGCCAGGTCCTGGACCGCTCGGGCGATCGAACCGAGGGGGTGATGCTTTCGAGCGATTCCACGCCGCTTCACCAGCGCCTCGCCAGCATCGAACGAACCGTCGAACGTCACGGCCGCGCCCTGAAATACTTTTCCTACGCCATCGAACGAGGGCTGCACGAAGAATCCGGCGACACCGATCCCGAATAAGGAACCGACATGCCCGGCACCAATCCAACCTATCGAACCAAATGTTTCGAGCCCCTGCGTCAGGGTGGCCGGCTGGTCAATGCCATGTCGGTGGATGTCGAGGACTATTTCCAGGTTCAGGCCTTGGCCGGGGCCATCGACCGCAAGGATTGGGACCGCCAGCCACGGCGGGTGGAAGACAACACCAACCGCATCCTTGAACTGTTCGCCCGCCACGCGGTCAAGGCCACCTTCTTCACCCTGGGCTGGATCGCCGAGCGCCATCCGACCCTGGTGCGGCGAATCGTCGCCGAAGGACACGAACTGGCCAGCCACGGCAGCGAGCACCGCCGCGCCGATCATCAGGACGCCGACAGCTTCCGCCAGGATATCCGCCGCTCCAAGGCCCTGCTGGAGGACCTGTCGGGCGTCCAGGTGTGCGGTTATCGCGCCCCCACCTTCTCGATCAGCGACCGCAATCTGTGGGCTTTCGCGATCCTTGCCGACGAAGGCTATACCTATTCGTCCAGCGTCTATCCGGTCCAGCGGGACAATTACGGAATGCCCGGCGCGCCGCGCTTCGCCTTCTTCCCCCTGGTCGGCATGGCATTCGAGGAATACCCCATCACCACCGTCCGGCTTGGCCAACGCAACCTGCCGGGCGGTGGCGGGGGATTCTTCAGGCTGCTGCCCTATACCCTTAGCCGGGCGGCGATTTCCACCGTCAATACCGGCGACGACAAGCCGGCCATTTTCTATCTGCATCCCTGGGAAATCGACCCGGGTCAACCGCGGGTCAAGCCGCTCGGCTTCAAGTCCCGGCTTCGCCACTACCTCAATCTCGGCAAGACAGCAGGGCGCCTGGATCGGCTGTTGTCCGATTTCGCCTGGGATCGCATGGACCGGGTCTTTCGCCCGGGGACATAACCACAGGGAAACCACCGACATGGCCGTCACCATCAAGGTACTGGATGATCAACAGTGGCTGGCCTGGGACCGCTTCGTCCTGGCCGAATGCCCGGATGCGACCTTCTTTCATCGCTATGGTTGGAAAAACGTCATCGAATCCGTCTATGGGCAGAAAGGGCACTATCTTTATGCCGAACGCGACGGAAGGATCGTCGGAATCCTGCCCTTGGTTCACGTCAAGAGCCGACTGTTCGGCAACCGCCTGATCTCGACCGCCTTCACCATCGGCGGCGGGGTGGCGGCGCTGGATGACGAGGCCCATGCGGCGCTCGATGCCGAAGCGGTCCGGCTGATGGAATCCCTGGGGGCCGACAGCCTGGAGCTGCGCCGACCGCCCCGCCCGCACCAAGGCGACGGCTGGCGCGCCCAGACCGAAATCTACGCCAATTTCTCGCGCCCCATCGCCGCCACCGACGAAGAATGCCTGAAGCAGATACCGCGCAAACAGCGGGCCGTGGTGCGCAAGGCCATCGACGCGCGGTTGCTGGTCGAGGAACACGAGACCGAACCCAGCCGGTTCTTCCCGCTCTACGCCTTCAGCATGCGCAACATGGGGACGCCGGTGTTCGGCCGGAGCTTCTTCACCGCCCTGATGAAGGAATTCGCCGGCAGCTGCGATTGCCTGACCGTAACCTATCAGGGAATGGCCATTTCCAGCGTCCTGAACTTCTATTTCCGCGGCTCGGTCATGCCTTATTACACCGGCTGCCTGCCCATGGCCCGCGATCTGGGCGCCAACGATTTCATGTATTGGCGCCTGATGCGCCATGCCCATGACCATGGCTTCACCATATTCGATTTCGGTCGGTCGAAAGTGGGCTCCGGACCGTTCAGCTTCAAGAAGAATTGGGGGTTCGAGCCGGATCCCATCCGCCACGAATTCAAGGTCAGGGGCGGCGGCGAGCCGGCCGAGATCAACCCGCTCAATCCCAAATACCGATTGTTCATCGCCGCATGGAAACGCTTGCCGCTTCCGGTCGCCAACCGCCTGGGGCCGCATGTGGTGCGCCATATAGGTTAGGGCGGCGCGCCTTTAATCAGAGGCGCGCTGCTCCAGCGCCCATTGAGGGCGCGGCCAAGCAAACCGGAGGTTTGCGCCCGGCGAGGGACAACCAAAAACTTAGACCATCGTGCCTCATATCTGAGGCTCGATGGTCTAACGCCTGGGTAGTTTCCGACGCTGATGGCAAGCATTGGACCCTGCCTATACTATTAATCGGATGATCTCTGGCCGGTTACGAACGAACCGAACTCCTCGAACGAAACGGCCCTGGATGATTCGGAACACGCGAAGCCCCCACGCCCTCTCGGGGGCCGACCGTGACGGCTCCCGTGGCTGGCCTACCAATGCCCCCCAATCCAGGCGGCCGGCCACGGGATAGCCGTACCCCGTGCAGGGAACACCATTGCATGCCCCATGCCTTTCATCCGTCAATTCTGCGCGAATACGACATTCGCGGGATCGTCGGACAAACCCTGTCGTGCGCCGATGCCCATGCCCTTGGCCGGACCTTCGCCAGTCTGGTGTTTGAAAATGGCGGAAAAACGGTTTGCGTCGGCCTGGATGGACGGCTCAGCTCGCCCGAGCTGGAATCGGCCCTGGTCGGCGCCCTGGTGGCATCGGGGCTGACCGTCCACCGGATCGGCATGGGGCCGACCCCGATGCTTTATTATGCCGCCCATGTGGCCGACGCCGACGGGGCGATCATGGTGACCGGATCGCACAACCCGGCAGATCATAACGGATTCAAGATCGTGCTGGCCGGCAAGCCCTTCTATGCCGATCAAATCCGCGATTTGGGCCGCCGCGCGGCGGCGGGAACCGGTCACTCCCGCGCAGGCGGCCGCGCGCTCGACATTCCGGTGATGGGCGCCTATGTCGATCGACTGCTCGAGGATTACCGCGGCCTGCGCCCGCTGACCGTCGTCTGGGATTCCGGCAACGGCGCCGCCGGCGACGTGATGACCCGATTGACGGCAGCCCTGCCGGGAACCCACATCCTGCTCAATGCCGAAATCGACGGCACCTTCCCCGCCCACCATCCCGACCCGACCGAGCCGAAAAACCTGATCCAGTTGATCGATACGGTTCGCCATCACGGCGCCGATCTTGGCATCGCCTTCGACGGCGATGGCGATCGGATCGGCGTGGTCGATTCCCTGGGCCGGATCATGTGGGGCGATCAGCTGCTGATGCTGCTGGCCGAAGACATGCTGGCGACCCGCCCCGGCGCGATGGTGCTGGCCGACGTGAAATCCAGCCAGGCGCTGTTCGATCACGTCGCCGCCCTGGGAGGCCAGCCGGTGATGTGCCCGACCGGCCATTCCCTGGTCAAGACCCGGATGGCTGAATCCGGTGCGCCGCTGGCCGGCGAGATGAGCGGCCACCTGTTCTTCGCCGACAGCTATTTCGGCTATGACGATGCCCTTTATGCCGCCATTCGCTTCGTCGGCATGGTTTCGCGCTGGCAAGACACGACGCTGGCCCAGCGATACGATCGATTGCCCAGGCTGCACAACACGCCGGAACTCCGCATCCCCTGCCCCGACGACCGCAAGTTCGACGTGGTGTCCGAGGTCAGGAACCGACTGGTCGAGGCCGGAGCCGGCATGGTCGCCATCGATGGCGTCCGGGTCACCACCCGGGATGGCTGGTGGTTGTTGCGAGCCTCGAATACCCAGGCGACCCTGGTGGCCCGCTGCGAATCGACCTCGGACGTCGGCCTGGCCCGCTTACGCCGGGCCTTGACCATCCAGTTGGCCGCCTCCGAGGTGGCGTTCCCGTGATGCTCAGCCGATCTGCGCGGAATTGAAGAAACGCATCGTGTTGCGCCCGGAGCCCTTGGCCTTGTACATCGCCAGATCGGCGTTCTTGAGCAAGGTCGTGACGGATTCCTCCTGCCCCCGGCTCAAGGCGACGCCGAAGCTGGCGGTGCACTGAAACGGAATTCCGCCCAGATCACAAGGCTGCGCAATGGCCTCGCGGATCTTCTCGCCCAACTGGGCGACCTGGGCGGCGGCCGCCGCGCCATCGGGGCTCAGATCTTCGAAAATCAACACGAACTCGTCTCCGCCCAGCCGGGCGACGGTATCGCCGGCCCGGACATTGGCCAGAATGCGTCGGGCCATTTCGACCAGAAGCTGATCGCCGATATCGTGGCCGCGCGTGTCGTTCAGGCTCTTGAAATTGTCGAGATCAAGGAAAACCACGGCGGCATGGTGTCCGGACCGGGTGGCCCCCACCAGGGCCTGGCTGATCCGGTCGTGGAGCAGGCGCCGGTTGGGCAGATTGGTAAGGGCATCGTAATAGGCAAGGTGGCGGATCACCGCCTCGGCCTCCTTGTCCTTGGTGACCTCGGAGAAGGCGCCGACATAGTGGGTGGTGGTGCCGTCGGGGGCGACGACCGCCGAGATGGTCAGCCATTCCGCATACAATTCGCCGTTTTTGCGCCTGTTCCACATCTCTCCCTGCCAATATTTTTCCTCGATCAGGGTTTGGCGAATCTGCTGATAGAAACCCTTGTCCTGCCTGCCGGAGACCAGAAGGACCCGTTTGCGCCCGATCGCTTCCTGTGCACTGAAGCCGGTCAGTCGGGTGAAGGCCCGGTTGACGCGAAGAATCACCCCGTCGGGGTCGGTGACGACCATGCCTTCGTGCGACTCGAAGGCGATGGCGGCAATACGCATCTCGACTTCGGCCTTCTTGCGCGCGGTGATGTCGGTGACCGCCAGACGGACGGCGCGATCCGCCTGGCCGCCGATGCGCAGATAATCCAGGCCGGCCTCGAAAGCGGTGCCGTCATCAAGAATCAGCGTCAGTTCGCAACTGTGCTTTCCGCCATGCTTGACGGCGTGATGGAAGTTCTTCTGCCAGCCCTCGCGGTCCTGCTGCGCGACAAGGCTGGAAAATTGCTGCTGAACAAGATCCCTGCGCTCGCGCTTCAGCAAGGCCGCCGCGGTCAGGCTCAATTCCTCGATCAGGCCGGACTTGTTCAGGGTGACGTATCCGACCGGGGCGAACTCGTACAGGTCCATATAGCGATCGCGTGACTTGACCAGATCCGCTTGGGTCTGGCGCAGGGTCTCGTTTTGCATCTCCAGTTCGATCTGATGCACCTGAAGTTCATGCAGCAGCTGATCCGGCGACAGGGCGGGCACTTTGGGGGGAGTGCGGATGAACGTCGCCTCCGCCTCGGCTCGGAGCTGCGGTGTCGTCCGATTGGCCGGAGGACATTTCGAGCAGGAGTTCCGGGCGGAAACAACCGACTTGTTCATGGCACGGCACCTTCGGAAAATTCACGGGACCCGCGATGAAACTACGGATACCGGCAGGTCATGCACACAGCGGGCCACACAAATACAGCATTGGAAAATATGATTTTTCTTCCCGGGGACCGTTCGAGATGTCAAATCTGCCGACACCTTTCGCCGTGGGCGGCGCCTCGAATACGTGCTGGCGCCGTCGTAAAGGCGAGTGGGAGCGGTAGTTGGCCGATAGGACAGAAGCGACCACCCTGGACTTTCGCCAAGTTCGCGCCAGACCGGGAAAGCGCCGGGCGGTGTAGGTGATGGACGGGAAGGACTTGTTGCCGGCGTCCAGCATGCGGGCGCGCCCGGTGACCCTCATGGTGTCGGCTTCGACATCGGTCAGGGTCATGGTGATGGGCGGGTCCATATGGGGGCCGTTGAGATCGGTGGAGAGATAGGGTCGCCAAGTGATCTCGATCACCTGCTGGCTGATGGCGGCTCCCTCAAGGGCGTCGGTGATGTCGCTGCCGACATTATCGAGAGTGACGGTGATTTCCGGCACCGGAGCGGTATCCACCGGTGGCGGCGAGAACTCGAAGGCCAGTGCGGCGAAGGTCACCTGCTTGCCGCCATCGCGGGGAGCACCGGCCTCCAGCCGGGCGGTGAGATCGGCATGGTCGCGGACCACCCGGATCGGCTCGGTGAAGCTGGGATGCCAGATTTCCAGCGTATCGAGAATCACCGTCCCTGCCGGGGCTGATGCGAACGCCTCCTTCAGCGCCTGGCTGAGAGCCGGATCAGGCATCGCGCCGGTCTCCATAGGGGCACAGGGTGCGGGCTTCCAGCAGCAGGCGGATCTGGTGGACGATCTCGGACAGGCCCTCGACCGCCGAGCGCAGGGCCTCGGTCTGGCGGGCCTGCTCCTCGACCACATGGGCGAAGGCCTCGACCGGGACACCGGAGGAATCCGGTTGCTCCCGCCGCCGCGACCATGGGATCGCCACCACGATCACCACGGCGATGATAGCGGCGATCTGAACGACGGGGGCGGCGCTGCCCCAGGCGCCGACATACTGGGTGGCGACACCCGCCCAGATGTCCGGGGATTGTTCCAATGCCATGATGACAATTGGAAGCGGGGATTGGTGGCGATTTCCTCGATCTCGTTCTGACTGTAGATGTCGGCCTTGAACACCAAGTCACGCTCAAGCGAGACCGATACCGGGTCACCATCCTCATCCAGCACCTGAACGCTGTCGCCCCAGGGGCGCTCGGCGCGATAGCTGGTCCCGTGCTTGGTCTCCACCTCAAGCGCGATGGTGCCGCTGCCGAGATTGCCGCGCACGATCCCGTCAATGATCTTGGCGCGGGGACGGCTGTCCGCCGGGTCGGGCATGAGATCGAGGACGTAGCGGATGAATTCCAGCACGGTGGTCTTGCCGGTGCCGCGCCCGCCGATGATGCAATTCAGCCCATCGACAAACTCCAGTCGGGTACCGTCCAGAAATCCGCCCGAGACCTCGATTGCCTGAATTTTGTGGTGCGGCAAGGGACCGTTCAGATCGATGCCGTCCGGCGCATCCCAATCGTCCATGTCACTCCTCTCCTTGGCCGACACCAAGCCCACAGCGGTTCTCCCTTGCAATTCTGACATCCGATATCATAATTGCAAGGATGATCGAACGCCGTCACCGCCCCGCCATCGAGAACCTGCTCCAGCGCCATCCGGCAGTAGCATTGCTCGGACCTCGCCAGAGTGGCAAGACCACGCTTGCGCTGGAAATCGGCGAGAGCCGCCAGTCCATCTATCTCGATCTCGAATCGCCTTCCGATCTGGCCAAGCTGGCGGAACCCGAACTGTACCTGGCCGCCCACGAAGACAAGCTGGTCATTCTCGACGAAGTCCAGCGTGTGCCTGATTTGTTCAAAGTCCTGCGCGGATTGATCGACGCGGGTCGGCGGCGAGGTCGGCGGTCTGACCGCTTCCTCTTGCTTGGGTCTGCCTCCATCGAACTCCTGAAGCAATCATCGGAGACACTGGCTGGGCGCATCGCCACGTTCGAGTTGACCCCGTTCGACGCTCAGGAAGTGGTAAAGGGCATCGGCGATATGGATCGCCACTGGCTGCGCGGCGGCTTCCCGGACAGCTTCCTGGCACCTGATGACCGCGACAGCGCCGAGTGGAGGCAGGCCTTCATCCGCACCTATCTGGAACGCGACATCCCTCAGTTGGGGCCACGGGTGCCGGCGGAAACCCTGCGCCGATTCTGGACCATGCTCACCCACGAACAAGGGGGGCTGCTCAACGCCGCGCGCATTGGCCAGGGCCTGGGGGTCGCCGGCGTCACCGTGGCTCGCTATCTCGACCTGCTGGTCGACCTGCTGCTGGTGCGGCGGCTGACGCCGTGGATGTCCAATACCGGCAAGCGCATGGTCAAGTCGCCTCGCGTTTTCGTCCGCGACAGCGGCATCGTGCATACACTGCTGGGGCTGGAAACAATGGAAGACCTTCTCGGGCACCCGGTCGCCGGGAGCAGTTGGGAAGGCTATGTCATCGAGAACCTGCTGGCGGCAGCACCAGACAATGCCCAGGCCGGATTCTACCGGACGTCGGCGGGCGCCGAGGTGGATCTGATCCTGTCCACCGGACCTGGCCGGCTATGGGCCATCGAGATCAAGCGCAGCCTGTCACCGCAGCCATCGAAGGGATTCTGGCTGGCCTGCGACGACATCAAGCCCGATGCCCGTTTCGTGGTCTATCCCGGCACCGAGCGATATCCTCTGAAGGATGACCTGGAGGCCATTGGGCTCACCGAGATGATGGCCTTGCTGGGGCCGAGGCCGTGACCCTCCTGCGCAGGATTTCGATTCCTAATGAGTCCATGGTGAGTCCATGGCGATTATCCAAACGCGCCCCGATGGGCGGCTAATTGTTTGATATTTCTATCGAATTTGGTTGCGGGGGCAGGCAACCAACGTTGTTTGCACGTCGATTGGGCTCCTCTGAACCACTTGAATATGTCCAAGTAACGGGAGGAGAACATGATCACGCGGAAACCGAGGAACATTATCGCCAAGTTGCCCAGCGCCTGTTGCAAACCTGTGGCGATCACTTTGGCCGGCATCCGTCCAGTTCGTCGATTTTGAACATCCGGCGGACAACACCTTTCACGTCACCTGGGAATGGAAAATCAAGCCCCCGGCGCGCAAGGGCAACCGGGCCGACGTGATGTTCGTGGTCAACGGCATTCCCGTCGCCATCGTCGAGCACAAGAACCCGAAGGATGGTGGCGCCATTGATCGGGGCGTCACCCAACTGCGCCGCTACGAGAAGGAAACGCCTGAGCTGATCGACGCCCGCGCCGAGGATTGGGTGTCGACCGACTGCCCCTTGCGCATCGCCGACACCTATCTCGCCCGCGAAGGGATGTGGAAGCTGCCGGTGCTGACCGGCATCATCAACGCTCCGACGCTCCGCGCCGATGGCTCGTTGCTGAACCAGCCCGGCTATGATGCCGCCACCGGCCTGCTGTACGATCCGCAAGGGGGCTTCTTCCCCGCCATCCCCGCCCATCCGGATCGCGGTCTGGCGCTGTCGGCCCTGCGTTTCCTGCGCGGCGTGATCGAGACCTTTCCCTTCGTCACCGGGGCCGACCGGGCGGTGGCGCTATCGGGCATGCTGACCGCCGCCATCCGCCGCTCGCTGCCGGCGGCGCCGCTCCACGGCTTCAACGCTCCCACCGCCGGATCGGGCAAGTCCCTGCTGGTCGACATCGCCAGCATGATCGCCTCGGGCCGCCCCGCCGCGGTCATCGCCCAAGGCAAGACCGAGGAAGAAATGGAAAAGCGCCTGGGCGCCGCCCTGATCGCCGGCGATCCGCTGATCTCCATCGACAATTGCGAGATCGGCCTTGGCGGAGAATTGCTGTGCCAGGTGCTGACCCAGCCCATGCTCAAGGTGCGCCTGCTGGGAAAATCGCTCAATATCGAGGTGCCCAGCACGGCGGCGGTGTTCGCCACCGGCAACAACCTGACCGTGGTCGGCGACATGACCCGGCGCGCCATCCGCTGCACCCTGGATGCCGGGGTCGAGCGCCCCGAACTGCGCGAGTTCGACCGGGACCCGGTCGCCACGGTCGCCGCCACCCGCGGCGATTACGTGGCGGCGGCGCTGACCATCCTGCGCGCCTTCCACCTCGCCGGCCGCCCGCAGCAGACCACGCCGCTGGGCTCCTTCACCGAGTGGTCGCGCTGGGTCCGCGACGGGTTGATCTGGCTGGGCGAGGCCGCCCCCTGCGCCACCATGGAAGAGGTGCGCGGCGCCGATCCCAAGCTGGAGGCGCTGACCACGGTGATCGAGCAATGGCACACCCATCTCGGCAGCCGCCGCATCTCGGTCAAGGAGGTGATCGATGTCGCCACCGATCAGCTTGCCAGCTTCCATGGCCGGGCGGACTTCATCAACCCCGAATTCCGGGAAGCCCTGCTGGCGGTGGCCGGCGACGGCGGCGCCATCAGCGGCAAGCGCCTGGGCAAGTGGCTGTCCGCCAACCAGGGCCGCATCGTCAACACCATGAGGTTCCCCCCCGACGGCATCGTGTTCGGAATCTCCCGGTGGCGGCTACGGGGAAGCAGCGACGAAGCGGCGCAATCCATACCCCCCGCCTCCAATATCCGCCCGTTTCCCCACCACCAGGGCTGATCACCACTGCCAAAGGCGCTTTTGCACCGCCCGCTCCGACGTTGTATAGTCGCAACCGGACCAGGAGATGGACATGGATCGCGAGCAGGTCATGGCGGCACTGCGGGCTCACGAAGCGGAATTGCACCGCTTCGGTGTCGCGCATCTGTATCTGTTCGGCTCCGTCGCTCGCGAGCAGGCGCGGGCAGACAGCGATGTGGACCTTTTCTTCGATACCGACAATCCCCGTTTCAGCCTGATCGAACTGGTGGACATCCAGGAGCAGGTCAGCCGTATCCTGGGCACCGAATCCGACGTCATGACCCGTGCCAGCCTACATCCGATGCTTCGGCCCCGGATCGAATCCGAAGCGCTGCTGGTGTTCTGAGATGGGACTCACCGTCCTGCTTCGCCTTTCCGACATCATGGATGCGATCTCCGGCATTGAAGCCGTCATCGGCCAAGCCAGCTTCAAAAGCTATACCGACAATTGGGGCATGCAACGTGCCGTCGAACGCGGGCTGGAAATCATCTCCGAGGCCAGTCGCCATATTCCCGACGATCTCAAGGAACTGGCCCCGGACATTCCCTGGCGGCAGATTGCAGCCATCGGCAACCTGCTGCGGCACGAATACCAGCGTACCGACGTGCGGGCGACCTGGAATATCGTCGGCGAACATCTGCCCCCGCTGGCGGCCGCAATCCGACTGTTGACGGCGGAAGCCGAACGGCAGGAGCGGGAGTGATCCCGCGCCGTTCTTCATGATCTTATCCGAGGCGGACGAAATCGCCGCGATCATGGCTCGGCTGACGGCTCTGGATGCCGAACGCGCCGACCTTGAATCCAGGCTCACCCGCCTCCGCGCCCGCGAAGCCAACCGTCGCGCCACGGATACCGAACGATCTCCAACGGCCCGCGTGACCGGCGCATCTCCCCCCGCCGCCAAGATCGCTCTGTTCCACTCGCTGTTCCGAGGACGCGACGATGTCTTCCCCAAGCGCTGGAGCAATCCCAAGAGTGGCAAGTCGGGATACTCCCCGGCCTGCGCCAACGAATGGGTACCGCGCCTGAGCGGCAAACGGATCAAGGGCTACGACAGCCTGGGCTACCGTTGCGCTACGGCTTCGCCTGGGCCATTTCCGTGATACAAAGACACGGCGACAATCACGGACGACAGCCAATGACCATCCATGCTCCTCCATTGCCTTTGGCCGAGCGGGCCCGCCGACTGCGGCAAGCCGTGACGGAACTGGCGCTGGAAGCGCTGGCATTCTCGCCACGGGCCAAGGTCGAGACCACCGTCCGCGGCTGGCTGAGCAAGGGCTTTGATCCCACCGATCCGGACGGCGAAGCCGTGCTGGCGCGCGCCTTGGCCTTGGCCGCCGATCTGGCGATGGTCCTGCCCTCGACCAGCGGCAGCACCGCCATCGACCGCCTGCTGCGCCAGCGCCGCCCCGAACCGGGGGACGAGGACGCTTACGAAACCCTGCGGGAAATCCGCTTCCGCCTGCTGCGGATCAAGGGGGAGGACGGTGCCGGAATCCTGCTGCTCGACGACATCGCCAACGGCACCAAGTTGCGCCTCTACGACGACGCCCTGCCGACGATGCCGGGGCTGACGCTGGCGATGCGGCTGTGCCCGATTCCGGGAAGCGATGCCTTCATCGCCGTCAGTGCCGTCACCCCGCTCGATGACGCCACCCTGGCGGTGGCACTGCCCTTCATCCGGCCCGGAGGCAAGGGCCTGTCCAATCCCCATCGCTGCGCCGAGACAATCTATCGCCATGTCCTGCGCCATGGCGGGCTGGAGGTCCCCGGCCTCACCGACATTTCCGACCGCCTCGGCCAGTCGTCCGAATTTCCCTACGGCCCCGAGGACAGCGACATTGACGCCCTGGCCTTCGCCTGGGCCGAAGCCGAACTCGGTGACGATGACCTTGCCCTCGCCCGCCGCATGGCCGATTCCGACAACCTGATCGAAGCGGTGTCCACCGGCGCCTTCGCTCGCCACTGCGGGCGCGACGATCTGGCGGACGGCTACGGCAAGCTTGCATCGGTGATGATAGAAACGCTCCAGCGCCGGGCTCGCTCCGGCTGGGGTGGGCGGGCGCCATCGCTGGACGCCATCGCCGCCGAGATCGGCCGCAAGGTGGCGACGGGTGAACTTCCCCCGGTGGTGCGTGAATTGTTCGACGAACTGCGCCGACAAGTGCGGGTGCTGCCCGCCGGTTCCCACGGCGATGCCGATCTCGACCGCCTGATCCAGCGCATCCAGGCGCTCAGGGCCAAGACGGTCGACCAGGGCTGTACCGAACAGGAAGCCCTGGCCGCCGCCGAAAAGGTGGCGGAACTGCTGGACCGCTACGGCCTGTCGCTCAGCGAACTGGATTTGCGCCGCCAGGCCTGCGAGGGCGTCGGAATCGAGACCACCCGCCGCCGCACCGGCCCCATCGACGAATGCACCCCCTCGGTCGCCGCCTTCTTCGACTGCCGCACCTGGATCGAGAAAAATCCGGCCGGACTGCTGCGCCACGTCTTCTTCGGCCTGCCCGCCGATGTGGAGGCGGCCCATTACCTCTACGACCTGATCGAAATCACCTTCGCCACCGAGACCGATCGCTTCAAGGCTGGTGCCGTCTATGCCGAGTTGCATTCCAGCGAACGGCGCGGCGGCACCAATTCGTTCCAGGTCGGCCTGGGTCACGGCATCGCCCGCAAGCTGCACACCCTGCGCGAGGAGCGCGAGGCGGCGATGGTCCGCTCCACCGGGCGCGATCTGGTGCCGATCAAGGCGTCGGTCGTGGACGAAGAACTGAACCGCCTGGGCATCAAGTTCACGGTCAAGGACCGCCGGGCCGGCCGCACGGTGCTGACCGACGCCTACGAAGCGGGACACGAGGCCGCCGACCGCTTCGATATCCATCCCGGCCTGCATCGCCGGGGGGGACGCAAAACCCGCTGACGATGCCTCTTGCATCCCACCGTCCGGCGACCTACCTTATGTCAATGTTTGACATTCGAGGCTCATCATGGCGACCAATGTGAGTTTGACGCCGGAACTGGAGCGTTTCGCCCGGACCTGTGTGGAGGTCGGTCGCTACAACAACGTCAGCGAAGTGGTTCGCTCGGGCTTGCGCCTTCTACAGGAGGCCGAGGAGCGCCGGGCCGGGTTCCGCGCCATGCTAGCGGCAGTGGAAGCCGAGGCTGATAGGGAGGGCGACTTTGCCCTGGACGATGTGCTGGCCGAGGTCGATGGGATCATTGAAACCAGCCAGCAATGAGCGTCGCGACGCTGTCGCCCAGGGCGCGGAATGATCTGCTGGCGGCGATTCGCTGGATCACCAAGGACAATCCCGCCGCTGCGCGCGCCTTGAGGGAAGCAGTCGCGGCCGCGGCGGGACGGATCGGCTTCCACCCGGAGATCGGGATGATCAGGCCCGACTTGGCTGATCCACCATACCGTTTCGTGGCCCTCACCGGCTTTCCCTACGTCATCGTCTACAATTCCCAGCGGGTCCCGCCGAGAATCTTGCGCATCCTGCACGGAGCGCAGGACATCCCGGAGGTTCTGAGAGAGCCGTGAAGGGACGTGCCGCCACCCGTTGCCGGGGCTGCGGCTTCCCATCAGCAGTCCCGGATGCGATAGACTCGCCCACCGGTCTCGACCTTTTCGCTGGTGACCTCAAGGCCCAGCGACTTCTTCAGGGAACCGGAAATAAAGCCGCGCACCGAATGCGCCTGCCAGTTCGCCGCTTCCATGGACTACATGCTCAAGCGCTGGCCCGCCTTCACCCGTTTCCTCGACGACGGCCGCATCTGTCTGTCGAACAATGCCGCCGAACGCGCCCTGCGCGGCATCGCCTTGGGCCGGAA
>NZ_LWQU01000131.1 GCF_001650635.1 Magnetospirillum moscoviense
GCTGCGCCTGGCCCAGACGGCCCAGAAATTGGTCCAAAGCCCGCTTGCCTTTGCCCGTCTGGTCCGCGCCAACCTCATGCACCTGCGCCGCATCGACCGCCTAATCGGAGACGACCGCAGCCCCAGGGGCGCTCCCAATCAGATGGTGTTGCTATGAGCCCGAAAATTAAACCGGACAGCAGTGGGTCAAGCCCGGCCATGACGGGTGGAGGAACTGTGCTTCAGCCAAAGCCAGGCAGACTCAAGCCCCGCTGTCACCGCACCTTGAAGATCGGCTCGACTGCCTTGCAGGGCAGGCGCTCTTCCAGTTTGCCGGTGGCCAATTCCTCGGCGACGCGGCCAAACGCCGTGTCATAGGCGCGCAACACCACGCCCAGATCGTCCTCGGTGTGGGCATAGCACAGATTGTGGCTGGCCAGCAGCAGCACGCCGTTCTGCATCACATGGTACGAGAACAAGGTCTTCATCGCCTCGACCCGGGCCTGGGGATGCGGCTTGAAGGCGAAGATCTTCCACGGCGCCTTGCCGACCATCGACACCACGTCCGACAGGCCGTGCTTGGCGGCCAAAGCCTCGGTCTCGGTGGCCAGCACCTCGCCCATCTGCCACAGGCGCTCGATCACCGGCTGGGATTTCATCTTGTCGATCACCGCGATCGAGGCGGCCAGCGACAGGGTCTCGCCGCCGAAGGTGCCCGAGAAGAAGATGTTCTCCATCTCGTGCAGAATGTCGGCGCGGCCGACCACCGCCGAGATGGGCATGCCGTTGCCCATGGCCTTGCCGAACGAGGCAAGGTCGGGGGTGACGCCGAACAAGGCCTGGGCGCCGCCCAGGGCATAGCGGAAACCGGTGATTACCTCGTCGAACACCAACAGCGCGCCATGGGCGTGGACGATGTCCTTGACCTGCTCCAGATAACCGGCAGGCGGCTCGACGGCGTTCATCGGCTCCATGATCAGGGCGGCGATCTCGCCGGGATGGGCCTTGAACAACGCCAGTAGGGCGTCCAGGTCGCCATAGGGCGCCATGTGGGTCAATTCGCGGACGGCACCGGGCACGCCCTTGTGGCGGACGGTGGCGCCGATATACCAATCCTGCCAGCCGTGGTAGCCGCAGGCGATCACCCGGTCGCGGCCGGTGAAGGCGCGGGCCAGGCGGATGGCAGCGCTGGTGGCGTCGGTGCCGTTCTTGCCGAACCGCACCGCTTCGGCGCAGGGGATGATCTCGACCAGGCGCTCGGCCAGTTCGGTTTCCAGTTCGGTGGCCAGGCTGAGCGAGATACCGTTGTTCAATTGGCTGCGGATGGCCTGATCGACGTCGGGATCCTGATAGCCCAGCACCACCGGCAACAGCCCGGACACCAGATCGACATAGCAATTGCCGTCGACGTCCCACACCCGGCCGCCCTGGCCGTGGGTCAGGAACATCGGGGCGCCGGCCGGATATTGGATGTGGCTTTTGGAAAAGGTCTGGCTGCCCAGCGGGATGACCTTTTCCGCCCGCTTCAGCAATTCGCCCGAGACCTTGGCGCCGCGCCAGGCCGGCGCCTTCTCGGCCCGCAGCGTCTTGGCGAAGCCGGCATTGCGGACGATCTTGCGGTTGATATCGCGTAAGTCCGGGTTGGCTTCCAGTACCGCCCACACCTCCATCCACGAAGGCGGGGCGGCCTTGGCCGGAAGGCGGGCCAGGACGGCGGCAAGGAACTCGAAATCCTTATCCTCGTCCAGGGTCCAGCGCTCGGCCTGCAGGCCGGGCAGCGGCGCGATGACGCATTCCTGGCGGAAGCGGTGGCGGTTATCGCGTAAGTAAGGCGTGACGTGTTCGCGCTCCATCGGCCGATTGGCCTCGGCGGCGGCGGATTCCAGCGCGGCGCGGGTGAACACCTCGCAATCCAGGCCGTCGGGCCAGGTGGCCGGGGCGATGTTGCTGGCGTAATCGAGCTTGCGGGCGGCGCGCAACGCCACCACCGAGCCCGCCACCCACGGGTCGAGCAGCGGGCAATCGCCGGTCAGGCGGATGATGATGTCGGCCTGCTCGGCGCGGGCGGCCAACAGGAAGCGGTCCAGCACGTCCTCTTCCGATCCGCGATGGCAGGGCACGGTGTTGGCGGCGCACCAGGCGGCCAGCGCATCGTCGGCCGGCTGGTCGGTGGTGGCGACCACCGCCTTGTCGATGCCGGGGATGGCCTGGGCGGCGGCGACCACACGGGCGATGACCGGCTTGCCGGCCAGGTCCATCAGGGCCTTGCCGGGCAGGCGGGTCGAGGATTGGCGGGCCTGAATGATGGCGATGGTCTTCATGACGGCAATCCTGCGATGCGGCGGGCGGTGATCAATCGGTCAAGGACGTCCAGCGCTTCGCGGCCGGGGCACGAAGGCTGGGCCTCGCCCCGGCAGCAGGCCAGGAACGATGTCATCTCGTCCAGGTAATCGTCGGCATAGGCGCCGGGGAATTGGTGCTCGGCCAAGGGGACGCCGTCGCCCCGGACGATGCTCAGCTTGCGGGCATCAAGGTCCAGATGCATCGCCGCCTCGGTGCCATAGACCAGGGTGTGGCGGCGCCGCGGCCGGCTGACGAAATCGACATGGACCAGCGATTGCGCGCCGCCGGGATGGACCAGCACCATGTCGGCCAGGTCCTCGGATTCCAGGCCCAGGGTGCCGGTATGGGCGGCGACACAGGCCTTGACCTCGGGCACCCCCAGCAGGAAGGCGGCCAGATCGAATTCGTGGACGATGTCGAAGATGACGCCACCGGTCTTTGGGTCGTTGGCATAGCCCTGGCGGAAATCGGTGCCGGGCCGCCAGTGGGGCAGGTAGTCGGCCAGTTCCAGCCTGGCCCACAGCGGCCGGCCCAGATGGCCCTCGCGGATGGCGCGCTGCGCCTGCAGCACCGCCGGGTGGTGGCGCAAATTGAAGCCGACGGCGACCACCTTGCCGGATTCGTCGGCCTGGTCCAGCAGGGCGGCCAGGCCTTCGGTGGTGTGGGCCAGCGGCTTTTCGACGAACAGATGGCAACCGGCATCCAGGCCGGCCCGCATGTCGTCGAAATGCCGCCCCGACGGCGAGGCGATCACGGCGGCGGTGGCGGCGGCCAGCGCCTCGTCGCGATGAACCGCCGGCAGGCCGCCTTCGGCCGCCAGCATCGAACGGCGTTCCTCGGACGGGTCGTAGCCGATCACCCGGACGCCCAGCGACAGCAGGTTGCGGGCATGGCGCAGGCCGATCGAGCCCAGGCCCAGGACGGCGATCACGACGCACCCCCCAGGATGCGCGCCAGCGACGACGCCACCCGGGCGACATCGTCGTCGGTCATGCCGACGAACAGGGGCAGGGTCAGGCAGGCGGAATAATAGGCATCGGCCCCGGGCAGGGACAGCAGGCCGGTGCGCTGGCGGTAATAGGGCTGGCGGTGGACCGGCAGATAATGGACCTGGGTGCCGATGCCGTCGGCGGCCAGGGCGCGCATCACCTGGGCGCGGCTGGTGCCGGCGGCGGCGAAATCGATATGGACCACCTGGATGTGCCAGGACGGAAGAGACCACGGCACCTGCGGCACGGACCGTACCAGTGGGGTCAGCCCGGCCAAGTGCTGTTGGTACAGCCCGCGCAGGCGGGAGCGTTCGGCCACGAAGCGGTCCAGCTTGGCCAACTGGCTGCGGCCCAGGGCGCAATTGATGTCGCTGGCCCGGTAATTGAAGCCGGGCGCGGCCATTTCGTAATACCAGGGATTGGCCTGGCCGTCGGAATCGAACGCCTGGTCGGGACACAGGAAGGCGCCGGCATCCTTGCTCATGCCGTGGCTGCGCAAGAGCATAAGCCGGGCCGCCAACTGATCGTCCCGGGTGGTGACGGCGCCGCCTTCGCCCATCGCCGCGGTCTTGACCGGGTGGAACGAAAACACCGCCATGGTCGATTGCCGGCAACTGCCGACCGCATCCCAATTGCCGCCCCGGCGCTGACGGGCGCCCAGGGCGTGGCAGCCATCTTCGATCACCGCCAGATTGTGACGCGCGACCAGGGGCGCCAGCGCCTCCAGATCGACACACTGGCCGTTCAGATGCACCGGCAGCACGGCGCGAGGCGTAAGCGAGCCGACCCGCGCCAAGGCCTGTTCCAGATGCTCGGGCCCCATCAATCCGGTGACCGGATCGACATCGGCGAACACCACTTCGGCTCCGACATAGCGGGCGCAATTGGCGGTGGCCAGGAAGGTCAGGGACGGCACGATGGCCGCGTCGCCCGGTCCCAGCCCCATGGCCAGCGCGGCCAGATGCAGGGCGGCGGTGCCGTTGGCGCAGGCCACCGCGTGGGGGGCATCGCAGCGGGCCGCCAGGTCGGCCTCGAAGGCGGCGACCTCGGGGCCGGTGGTCAGGAAATCGCCCTTCAGCACCCTGGCGACGGCGGCCAGATCGTCATCCTCGATCAGCTGCCGCCCATAGGGCAGGAATGGCGGGCTCATACCATCATGCGGCTGATCATTCCCAGCAGCTCGCCCTCACTCAGCCACCAATCGTTGGAATCGCTGGCATAGCGGAAGCCTTCAGCGACCGGCTTGCCGCCGGCGGCCGGGGCGTCAGTCTCGACGAACCGCATGATCGGCTGGATCACGAAATGGTCGTCATATTCGAAGGCGGTGCGGGATTCTTCCTCGGCGATCATCACTTCGTGCAGCTTCTCGCCCGGGCGGATGCCGATCACCCGGTGCGGAAGGTTCGGACCCAGGCACTTGGCCAGGTCGGTGATGCGCATCGACGGGATCTTGGGGATGAAGATTTCGCCGCCGGTCATCAGATCATAGGACGACAGCACGAAATCGACGCCCTGCTGCAGGGTGATCCAGAAGCGGGTCATGCGATCGTCGGTGATCGGCAGATGGTCGGTGCCCTGCTTGATCAGGCTTTGATAAAGCGGCACCACCGACCCGCGCGAGCCGACCACGTTGCCGTAGCGCACCACCGAGAAGCGGGTGCGCGAGGTGCCGCGCAGATTGTTGGCGGCGACGAAGACCTTTTCGGCGGCCAGCTTGCTGGCGCCGTACAGGTTGACCGGGTTGACCGCCTTGTCGGTGGACAGCGCGATCACCGCCTCGAGGTCGTTGTTCAGCGCCGCCCACACCAGATTCTCGGCGCCCCAGACGTTGGTGTGCAGGCATTCGGTGGGGTTGTACTCGGCCACCGGCACATGCTTCAGCGCCGCCGCGTGGATGACGATATCGACGCCCCGAAGCGCCATCATCAGGCGTTCGCGGTCGCGAACGTCGCCGATGAAATAGCGGATGGCGGGATAGCGGCTTTCCGGGAATTCGCGCGCCATCTCGTATTGCTTCAACTCGTCGCGCGAGAAGATGATCAGGCGGCGGACGTCGTAGCGTTCAAGGACGGTGCGGGCGAATTGGTGGCCGAACGAGCCGGTGCCGCCGGTCACCAGGATGGACTTGCCCTTAAGCTTGTCGCCGAGGTCACGGCGGAAGGTATTGAGAATCGGCACCGGTCATCCCCTGTTGTTCGTGAAAAAGTCCCTCGGCTTCGCCTCGGTGTACTTTTCCCCGATTTTGTTGGGTAAACCCGTGCTCAAGCAAGCTCTCCGCGCGGGTTTTGGTCTTTTCCCGCCTTTAGGCGGCCGTCAAACATGAAAAATAGGCGTAGGACCGCCCCAAGCCTATTTTTCTCCTTTTGAATCAACGTAAAAAAGTACACTGAGCGAAGCGAAGGACTTTTTCACGAGTGACTCCCACTACGGGTCATGGAAAACGGGCGGTGGTGCGACCTGCGCATCCTCCCGCCCGCGAATCCTGGCTGTCAAAGCATTAAGATTTCCCTGCACTCAGGCGGTCAATAGCCATGGGCCTGGAACATGATGTCGGTCATCGACAGCTTCTTGACGCCCCAATCGTTCATCGTCAATTGCTGGATCAACGCGGTGGCGTTGCCTTGGGTCAGGGCCAACGAATTGTTGAGGAAGCCGAAGCGTGCCTTGGCGGCCTTGATTTCCGCCTGTTTGGCATCGAGATTTTCCTCGGCGACGGCGGCGAACTGTTTGTTCAGCTCGTCGACCTCGGCCTTCATGGTGGTGCGGGCGGCGGACAGGCCGGCTTCGTCGTTCAGGAACGTGCGCTCGGCGCTGGAAATCCGCAGATGGGCGGCCGAGATATCCGTGGCGGCCCGGTCCTTGTCGGCCTGGGTGGCGAAATTGTTGTAAAGCCAGGCGTTCAGCACGGTTCCGCCGCCGCGGGTCAGCGTGCCGGTATAATCGACGCCGGCTGCGCCATCGTCGTAATGGAAGGTGATGGCCCCGGTCCCGCTGTCGAGCGAGGTCACCGACAATTTCGAGAATTCCAGCTTGGTCCCGTCATCGCCTTCCATCGCATAGGACTTGATGCTGGGATTGAGCCGTCTGCCGTCGGACAGCTCGATCGAGTAATCGTTGCCGATGAACTTGCGATCGACCGAGATCACCGTGCCGTGGCCGCCATCGACCTGATCGACCCGATCGGACCATTGGCCCAATCCGTTGGTCGGATTGGCGATCAGGCTGTCGGGCTGGTGATAGCGGACGCCGGCATATTGATTGAGGGTGCTGAAATTGTGGTCGAAGGCCTCGAAGCCCCCGGCGTCGGCATTGGTCCGCATGTAGATCAATTCGTCGCGGATGTCGTCGATCTTCTTCAGCGCCGTCTGGGCGCGCGACAGATAGTCGGAAACGTTGATCGCCTTTTCGCTCAACTTCTCGACTTGTTGCTCGATGTTGCTTTCCTTCGAGCCGTCGTACTTCTCGTTGATGCGCCGTATTTCCTCTTCCATGCGCAGCGCCGAGCCGAGCTTGATATTCAAGCGCGCGCGATCCGCCATGCTCTGGTAGAGAGAGAATTGAATTGAGTTCCCAGCCATTCTGCACCTCCTCGTCCCGCTGCGGGTGACGAGATCGACAATTCTGTCGAAGATTGCTCCTATCCAAAGCCTAGCACGGGGGCGGGGGGATCGCCAGGGGAATCTTCGGGGCGACCTTGTGTCTAGGTCCCTGATTGTGTTAATATTTTTTTCATCAGGGCCGGTAGAATTCCGGCCTCCCCATGGCTGAAACGCTCATGATCAGCGGGATCGGATACGGACAGGGACTCGTCAGTCGCCCGGTCGGCGTGTTGGACGCCGCATCGGCCACTGGGCTGCGCCGTTTCAATCAGGGCGTCAGCGGCCTGTCCGGCAGCTCGGCCCAGGCCCCCGTCGGGCTCAATCTGGGCGAGGGGCGGCTGGCCTTGTCGGCCGCCGTCAGTGGCGCCGACACCGTCATCAACGAACTGGCCAGCCTGAAGGAAACCGTCGAGAAGGCCCGAGGCCTGTCGGTACCCAGCTATCGCGGTGATACCAATGTTTTCGCCCTGCAGGCCGAGGCCGACCAGTCGGCCTCCAATATCGATCAGGCAGTGGATTTGTCGTCGGCGGGCGGCACCAACCTGATCGGCACCCCCACCACCAATGTCCGCATCAGCTCGCCCAACGGCACCATCGCGGTGACGGTGCAGCCGCTGACCGCCAGGGAACTTGGGGTATCGCAACTGGATCTGACCACCGAGTCCGGAATCGAGGCGGCCTTGTCGACGGTCCGGGCGGCGCTGACGACGGCGACATCGCGGCGCGAGCTGCTGGCGGCGGTGTCCGACGAACTGGGCAACAGGCAGCGCTTCACCGCCCGGTTGGCCGGCTCGCTCAACGAATTGTCCAGGTCCGCCACCGGCAGCTATCTGAAGACCGGGGCCTCGCTGGATATCCGCGCCTGATCAGCTTTTCTTCGGGCTGACCATGTCCCAATCCATCGGCTCGCCGCGCTTGATGGCGCGCTGGGCGGTGCGGCCCAGGATGTCGGGCAGGTATTTGGGCTTGAGGCCGAAGCCCGGCCGGATCGAGCGGACCTTGGCCTCGGTCAGCACCTCGCCGGCGGCGATGTCGGCGACGGCGTAAAGCGAGCGGCGGAACTGGCGCAGGCCGGCTTCCGACGCCTCGACGTCATAGGTGACGCGGCCCAAGGCTTCCCAGGCGGCCCGCGTGCCGCGCACCAGTTCGGCCAGTTCCGCCGGTTCCAGCGAGAAGGCGGCGTCGGGGCCGCCATCGGCGCGGGCCAGGGTGACGTGCTTTTCGATCACGGTGGCCCCCAGCGCCACGGCGGCCAACGACACGGCGACGCCCATGGTGTGGTCGGACAGGCCGGCCTGGACCCCGAAGGCGGCGGCCAGGTGGGGCAGGGTGCGCAGGTTGGCGTCGGCCGGTGGCGTCGGGTATCCCGACACGCAATGCAGCAAGATCAGGTCGTAGCAGCCGTTGTTGCGGGCGGTGGCGACCGCTTCCTCGATCTCGCCCAGGCTGGCCATGCCGGTGGACATGATCATCGGCTTGCCGGTGGCGGCCATGCGGGCGATCAGCGGCAGATCGACCAGCTCGAACGACGCCACCTTGTAGGCCGGGGTGTTCAGGCTTTCCAGCAGGTCGATGGCGGTGGGGTCAAAGGGGGTGGAAAAGACGGTGATGCCCAACTCGGCCCCCTTGGCGAACAGGGCCGGGTGCCAGTCCCACGGGGTCTGGGCTTCCTGGTAAAGATCGTGCAGCGAGCGCCCGTCCCACAGGCCGCCCTGGATGACGAAGCTGGGATCGTCATGGGCGATGGTGATGGTGTCGGCGGTGTAGGTCTGCAGCTTGACCGCGTCGGCGCCCGCCGCCTTGGCCTCCTCCATCATTTTGAAGGCGCGGTTGATGTCGCCCATGTGGTTGGCCGACAGTTCGGCGATGACATAGGGCGGATGGGTCTGGCCGATCAGGCGGCCGGCGATGGCGATGGCCTCGGGAACATGGGGCAGCATGCGGCTCCTTTCAGGCGGGCGGGCGTTCGGCGTGGATGATTATCGTCATGGTGACGACCGGCTGACCAGCAATTCCCGCACCTCGGCCAGCGAGGCCAGGCGCCGTGCTCCGTCGGGCAGCGGCTGGTGGCCCCCGACCAGGCAGGTGGGGATGCCGGCGGCCAGGGCGGCCATGGCGCCGGCGGGCGAATCCTCGACCGCCAGCGAATCCCCGGCGGCCGCGCCGGTCAGGGCCAGGCCGGCCAGATAGGGGTCGGGATGGGGCTTGCCGCGGGTGACGTCGTCGCCGCCCACCACCAGTGGCACCAGCGGCGCCAGGCCCGAGCGGGCCAGCCATTCCCGGGCCATGGCGCGCCCGGCCGAGGTGACCAGGCAGCAGCGCCACTGACGGGCATGGGCCTCGTCCAGCAATTCGCGGGCGCCGGCCATGGCCCGCACGTTGGGATATTCCTCGTCCAGGATGTCCAGCCAGCGGCGATGAATGGCGGCAGCCTCGAGCCCCAGCCCGTGGCGGGCCACCAGGATCTTGGCGCATTGCCACAGGGGCGGACCGTTCAGGCTGTCGAAGGCCTGGTCGGTGTCGGGCAGGCCCAGTTCGGCCATCAGGCGGGCGAATACCTGGCGCATGATGCCCAGACTGTCGGCCAGGGTGCCGTCCATGTCGAGAAGCAGGGCGCGGGGCGGGGTGTGATTCATCCGGCGATTGAACCAGCCGGGGCATTCGGGCGCAAGCGCTTCCCGCGCGTGACTTTCTCCGGCGCTGTCGGTTATAAGGCGGCACCCGCCAAGGAGGTTTAGATGGAAAACCGCGAGATGTTCGACGAGATCAACGCCCTGATCGGCGCCATCGCCAAGGCGTTCGAGACCAGCGAGATCGACGTGGTCACCGCCATCGAGCAGGGCCGGCTGGGCATGGAGATGCTGGCCGACGACCAGGGCCGCAACTACATCGCCGCCACCTTGGACGAGCGGGTCGCCCGCATCTACCAAGGCGCCATCTTCCGCCCCGACGACCAGCCCGAGGCCGAGGACGAGGATTGCGGCGGCGGTTGCACCTGCGGAAAGTAGGGCACCCCTTTAATCCCGGCTGTGCGCTTCCCAACTCCTCTGCAAAGGGGAAATCCCGCAGGGAGGACGTGCCATGATCAGCGCCAGCGATACCCATTCGACCGACGGGATTCATCTGAAGGCGGTAACCCTTGACCATCCATGGCGGTGGCTGTCCGCCGGCTGGCTGGACATGTGCACCGTGCCGGGGGTCAGCTATCTTTACGGCGGCGTCTTCACCGCCATCGGCTTCCTGCTGCTGTTCTTCCTGGACCAGGTCGAGATGGCCTATCTGATCCTGCCGCTGGCCTTCGGCTTCGCCCTGGTCGGCCCGGTGGCGGCCGTCGGCCTGTACGAGGTCAGCCGCCGCCTGACGGTGGGGCAGAATGTCAGTCTGGGCGACGCCATCGGCGCCTTGCGGCGCAACGGCAGTCAGATCGCCCTGGTCGGCATGTTCCTGCTGATCGCCTTCCTGGCCTGGGTGCGGTTGGCGATGCTGGAATTCATGCTGTTCTTCGGCTCGGCGCCGCCCTCGCTGGACCATCTGGTTGATGCCATCATGCTGTCGCCGCAAAGCGTGCCGTTCCTGGTGGTCGGCACCGTGACCGGCGGCGCGCTGGCTTTGGCGGTGTTCGCCATGACCGCCATCGCCATCCCCATGCTGATCGACCGCCCCGAATGCGACGCCATGACCGCCATGCTGACCAGCCTGGACACGGTGCGGCACAATTTCCGGCCGATGATGCTGTGGGCCGGGCTGATCGCCTTCTTCACTCTGTTCGGCCTGTCCTTGTTCTTCGTAGGCCTGGTGGTGACCCTGCCGCTGATCGGTCACGCCAGTTGGCATGCCTATCGCGATCTGGTGGAGTAATACCCGGACCCACATGACAATTCCCCCGGAACACGGCATCCTGCCGGAAACCGCAACGGGGAAACGTCATGGAAAACGGATTGCTTGTGAAGGTCGAGGGCGCGGTCGCCACCCTAAGGCTGACCCGCCCGCAGGTTCATAACGCCCTGGACGATTCCCTGATCGCCAACTTGACCCAGGCCTTCCAGAAGCTGGGCGTCGCCGATTCGGTGCGCGTCATCGTCCTGGAAGCCGAGGGCAAAAGCTTCTGCGCCGGCCTGGATGTCAGCTGGGTCAAGCGCGGCGCCGACCAATCCCGCGAAGACGGCCAACGCGATGCCATGCAATTGGCGGTGATGGTCGATGCCATCGATCGCTGTCCCAAGCCGGTGATCGCCCTGGTCCAAGGTGCCGCCCTGGGCGGCGGCGTCGGTCTGGTGGCCGCCGCCGACATCGCCGTCGCCGCCGAGGAAGCCAGCTTCGCCCTGACCGAGGTCCGCCTGGGCCTGGAAGCCACCATCATCGGGCCGCAGGTGATCGCCGCCATGGGGGGCAGGGCCAGCCGCCGCTATTGGCTGACCGGCGAGCGTTTCGACGCGCGCGAGGCCTTCCATACCGGGCTGGTCCATGCCGTGGTCGGGGCCGACAAGTTGGCCGAGGCGCGTGACCGCATCGTCGAATCCTGCCTGAAGGGGGCGCCGGCGGCCATTGCCGGCTCGAAGGAAGCCATCCGCCTGTTGTCGGAAGCCGAGACCGGCCCCGATCTGATGCGGCTGATCGCGCACCGTTTCGCCGATTGCCGCCAGGGCGACGAGGCGAGGGAAGGCGTGGCGTCGTTCCTGGAAAAGCGCAAACCGTCCTGGTCGGTCTAGAGCCCCTTGCGCCACATTTGACGCACGGGGCTCCAGCCGCCATTGAGGCGGCGGCCAAGCTCGCGGAGGCGAGCGCCCGGCGAGGGGCAAACATAATCCAAGGGGAAACATGATGCTTGCCGAATGCCTGCAAGGAATTCGCGTCCTTGACCTGACCCAATACATCCCCGGCCCGTTCGCCACCCAATGGCTGACCGATCTGGGCGCCGAGGTGGTCAAGGTCGAGCCGCCCATCGGCGACCCGATGCGCACCATGGGGCCGGTCGATCCCGACGGCACCACGCCCTTCTACAAGCTGGCCAACCGCAACAAGACCATCGTCCGGCTGGACCTGAAAAGCGAGCGCGGCAAGGCCGCCCTGGCCGGCCTGCTGGCCAAGGCCGATGTGCTGGTCGAGGCCTATCGCCCCGGCGTGCTGACCCGGCTGGGTTTTGACCCTGAGCGTCTGGCCGAACTGAATGCCCGCCTGATCCATTGTTCGCTGTCGGGCTACGGCCAGACCGGGCCGCTGGCTCCGGTGGCCGGCCATGATTTGACCTATGTGGCGCTGACCGGCGGCTTGTGGGCCAGCGGCACCTCTGATCGCCCGGTGATGACCTTCCCGCCGTTGGCCGACCATGCCGGCGCCATGCTGGCGGTGATCGGCATCCTGTCGGCCCTGGTCCGCCGGGGCGTGTCCGGCAAGGGGGCGCGGCTGGACTTGTCTTTGTCGGAAGCGGCGTTGTCGTGGATGGGCGGCGTGCTGACGGCGGCCAAGCGGTTCGGCACGGTCGGGCGCGAGGACGACATCATCAATGGCGGGGCTGGTTTCTATCGCATCTACAAGACCGCCGATTCCCGCTTCGTCGCCCTGGCGGCCATCGAGGAAAAGTTCTGGGAACGCTTCTGCATCGCGGTCGAGCGGCCGCACTGGATCACCCGCCAGTCCGAGCCGATGCCGCAAAACGAGCTGATCTCGGACCTCGACACGCTGTTTCGCGGCAAGGATCGCGATGCCTGGGTGGCATTGCTGGCGCCGGTCGATTGCTGTTTCGAGCCGGTGCTGGAACCCTCTGAGGTCGCCCATCATCCGCAATGGAAGGATCGCGGCATCGTCCAGGACGGCATCGACCGCGACAATCTGGCCGAGGTGCTGCTGCCGGTGTTCCTGGACGGCGCCCGCGCCTATCACCGCCGTCCCTTCAAGGAAGAACCCGTCGAGGCGGTGCTGGACCTATGGCGTTAGAGCTTCCCGTCCATGGCGGCGACCTGGCGGCGGCCGAGGCCCGCTGGGGCAAGCCCGCCGCCGGCTGGCTGGACCTGTCGACCGGCATCAATCCGTGGTCCTATCCGGTCGGCCACCTGCCGGGGGCCTGCTGGACCCGCCTGCCGGGACAGCCAGAGGAACAGGCGGCCCGGGCCGCCGCCCGCCATGCCTTCGGCTGTCCTTCGGCCGAATTGGTGATGGCCGGCGGCAGTTCGGCGCTGATCCTGGCCCTGGCCTTCTCGCAAGCCCCGTCGGCGGTCACGGTGGTCGGCCCGACCTATGGCGAGCACGCTCGCGCCTGGTCGCTGGCCGGCCATAAAGTCACCGAGATCGATTCCTTGCCGGATGCCGGCGAGGTGGTGGTCGTGGTCAATCCCAACAATCCCGACGGCCGCCATATCTTGCCGGCCCATCTGCTGGCCCTGGCCGAACGCTGCCGCTTGCTGGTGGTGGACGAGGCCTTCGGCGAGGTCACCCCCGAGCTGTCGGTGGCGGCCAGCGCCTCGGACAGCCTGGTGGTGTTGCGCTCGTTCGGCAAGTTCTACGGCCTGGCCGGTCTCAGGCTGGGGTTCGCCCTGACCGGGTCTGCCCTGGGCCGCGCGCTGACCGCCCGGCTGGGGCCGTGGCCGGTGTCGGGCATGGCGCTGGCGGTGGCGGCCAAGGCGCTGGCCGACGATGGCTGGGCCCAGGCAACGCGGGCGCATCTGGCAAGCCAGGCCGACCGCCTGGACGAGGTGCTGATCGGGGCCGGCCTGAATGTGGTCGGCGGCACCAGCCTGTTCCGGCTGGCGGCGCACCCGCAGGCGGCAATGATCTATGACCGGCTGGGCCGGGCCGGCATCCTGGTCCGCGCCTTCTTGGGCCGGCCCAATCTGTTGCGGGTCGGCCTGCCCGCCAACCAGGCCGAGTTGGAGCGGCTGGGGGCGGCGCTGTGAGCGCACTGACCCTGGCCGCCTTCGACGGCGATGACACGCTGTGGCACAACGAGCCCTTGTTCTGGGCGACCCAGCAGCGCTTCGCCGAATTGCTGGCGCCGTTCTGCCCGGCCGACCACCTGGCCGAGAAGCTGCTGGCCACCGAGATCGCCAATCTGGCCCTGTTCGGCTATGGCATCAAAGGCTTCGTGCTGTCGATGATCGAGACGGCGTTGGAGGTGTCGGGCAACCAGGTGCCCAACGCGGTGATCCAGGAATTGCTGGATCGCGGCAAGGACATGCTGGCCCATCCGGCCCATCTGCTGGACGGCGCCCGGACCGGGCTGGACGCGGCGCGCGCCCTGGGGTTGAAGACGGTGCTGATCACCAAGGGCGACCTGTTCGACCAGGAAGGCAAGCTGGCCCGCTCTGGCTTGGCCGAATTGTTCGACGCGGTGGAAATCGTCTCGGAAAAGGACGAGGCGACCTACCGGACGCTGTTCGCCCGCCATGGCGACGGGCCGCAAAGCGCGGTGATGATCGGCAATTCGGTCCGGTCCGATATCTTGCCGGTGCTGGCGATCGGCGGGGCGGCGATCCATGTCCCCTATGCCATGACCTGGGCCCACGAACGGGCCGAGCCGCCGACGGATCACCCCCGTTACCGCCGGCTGGACAGCCTGCACGAGCTGGGCGCCCTGTTGGGCGTTCTATAAATCATCGACAAGGGGGGAATGGGGCGAGTGATCGGGTTCGAACCGACGACATCCAAGACCACAACCTGGCGCTCTAACCAACTGAGCTACACCCGCCACCGGGAAGGCCGCATGTGTACCCAACGGAACGGGGGGTCGTCAAGGGGGAGTTTGTCCGAAGGTTGATTGCCGGCCGGCGGCCCCAATTTGGCCACAATCCGGGCCGACGGTGAACGGCCCGGATCAGGAGGCCCCGACGATGACCCGTCCAAAATCCTATCTTGCGCGCATGATGATCTTTCTGGCCCTGGTGGCGGGCGTTGCCGCCATGCTGTGGCCGGGCATCGTGATCGCTTTTTCCTACAATCCGGCGCTTAACGGCTTGATCTTCGGCGTCTTGCTGATCGGAATCGGCCTGAACTTGCGCCAGGTCGCCATGCTGGGGCCGGAAGCAGCCTGGGTCGAGGGGTGGCAGCGCGGCCAGCCGGCCGCATCGGGGCGATTGCGGCTGCTGGCGCCAATGGCCTCGATGCTGGGCGAGCGCCACGAGCGGATCAGCCTGTCGGCGATGGCCTTGCGCTCGCTGTTGGATTCCATCGCCGCCCGCCTGGACGAAAGCCGCGAACTGGCCCGCTACATGGTCGGGCTGCTGATCTTTCTGGGATTGCTGGGCACCTTCTGGGGACTGTCGCAGACCATCGGCTCGGTCGGCGAGGTGATCCGGGCGATGGACGTGTCGGGCCAGGACCCGGCCGCGATGTTCGAGTCCTTGAAGACCAGGCTGGAACTGCCGCTGGCCGGCATGGGAACGGCTTTCTCGACCTCGATGATCGGCCTGGCCGGTTCGCTGGTGCTGGGTTTCCTGGATCTGCAGGCCGGCCGCGCCCAGAACACCTTCTACAACGAGCTCGAGGAATGGCTGTCGGCCCAGACCCGGCTGGGGGCGGCCCCCTCGCTCGAAGGGGCCAGCGCGCCAGCCTATCTGCAGGCCTTGCTGGAACAGACCGCCGACAGCCTGGACAGCCTGCAGCGGCTGATCGTCCGGTCCGAGGAAAACCGCCAATCCTCGGCGGTCGGTCTGACCGCCCTGGTCGATAAGCTGTCGGTGCTGGCCGACCATATGCGGGTCGAGCAATCGCTGATGCTGAAGGTCGGCGAGGGTCAGGTCGAGCTGCGCCAGGTGCTGGCCCGCCTTGTCGACCAGCCGGCCGGCAGCGGCATCGACGAGGCCAGCCTGGGCCATCTGCGCAGCATCGACAATCACCTGCAGGTGGTCGCCGCCGAGACCAAGGCGACCCGGACCGAATTGGTGGGCGAACTGCGTCAGGAATTCCGCCTGCTGGCCCGCACCATCGCCGCCGTCGCCCAGGCCGAGCCGGGGATGAAATCGTAATGGCCGCCCGCCGCGTCCGCCGCTCGCCCGACATCTGGCCCGGCTTCGTCGATGCCCTCGCCTCGCTGGTGATGGTGGTGGTGTTCGTGCTGCTGGTGTTCCTGGTCGCCCAGTTCTTCCTGGGCCAGGCGCTTTCCAACCGCAATCAGGTGATCGGCAGCCTGGGCCGCGAACTGGCCGCCCTGGTCGATCAATTGTCGCTGGAAAAGGGGGCATCTGCCCAGTTGCGGGCCGACCTGGCCCGCCTGACCGAGGACCTGAAGTCCACTCAGGCCGAGCGCGACGCCCAGGCCGAGAAGGCCGCCCTTCTGTCCCACGACATCGCCGCCCTGGAAGCCTTGAAGGCGGAACTGGAAGGAAAGATCGGCGCCCTTGACGCCGCCTTGGGCGAAAGCCGGATGCGGGCCGCCGACGAGCGCCGTGTTTCCGAGGAAGCGCGGGCCCAGGCGGCGCTGTTGAACCGCCAGCTTGACGTCTTGCGCCAGGATCTGGCCCGCATCGCCGCCGCCCTTGATGCGTCCGACGCCCGCGATCGCGATCAGAAGGTGCAGATCGCCGATCTCGGCAAGCGGCTGAACGCGGCCCTGGCCGCCAAGGTCGAGGAATTGCAGAAATACCGGTCGGAATTCTTCGGCCGCCTGCGCAAGGTGCTGGGCGACCGTCCCGGCATCCGGGTCGAGGGCGACCGCTTCATCTTCCAGTCCGAGCTGCTGTTCGATACCGGTTCCGACGCGCTGGGCGATCGCGGTCAGGGTGAGGTGCGCAAACTGGCCGCCACCTTGAAGGACATCACCCGCCAGATGCCCAAGGATATCAATTGGGTGCTGCGCATCGACGGCCACACCGACCGCCGCCCGATCACCAGCGACCGTTTTCCGTCCAATTGGGAATTATCGACGGCGCGGGCCATTGGCGTGGTCCGCGCCCTGGTGGCGGAAGGCATCGCCCCCGAGCGCCTGGCCGCCGCCGGCTTCGGCGAGTTCCAGCCCCTCGACAACGGCCCCGGCGAGGTCGCCCTGGCCCGCAACCGCCGCATCGAGTTCCGCCTGGATCAACGCTGAGCCAAACACTCCATCACCCCACCCTGTGGCACCAATCCCCGGATATGGCGGCGGTGCCACAAAGCGTGGAACAGCAAGGTCCAGCGGGCCATGGCGGTCTTGGGCGACGCAGCGGTGAACAGCGATCGCACCGCGTCGGGGGCGGCGATCTCGGCGGTGGCTGGGTCGGAGGCCATCAATTCGGCCAGGTGCGGCTGGGCCGCCATCCATTCGCCCACCGGCACGGTGAAGCCGCGCTTGGGCGAGAAGGGCTTGGCCTCGGGCAGGGCGCGGTCCAGCCAGCGGCGCAGCAGCCATTTGCCCAGGCCCTTCTCGACCTTCCAGCGGTCGGGCAGGGCGAAGGCGAACTCGGCCACCTTGCGGTCCAGGAACGGCACGCGGCCCTCGATGGCGTTGGCCATCAGGCAGCGGTCGGCCTTGATCAGCAAATCGTTGGGCAGCCAGTCGGCGCAATCGATGGCCTGGGCCACCTGCAACCGGCTGCGCCCGCCCGTGTCCATGGTGCGTTCGCAGGCGGCGAAACGATCGCGCCAGCCATCGGCGATGCCGGGCCGCAAGATGCTCAGCCCGTCGAAGGTGCCCTTGCGCCGCATCGGCCGGGTCAAGGGCCACGGCCGCATGGCGCCGCGATAACGGCCATAGCCGCCGAACAATTCGTCGCCGCCCTCGCCGGACAAGATGACCTTGACGTGGCGGCGGGCCTCGGCCGCCAGCTTGAAGGTCGGCAGACAGGCATAATCGGCGGCCGGGTCGTCCATCGCCGCCGCCACCTGCGGCAACAGCGACCAGAAATCGGCCTCGGTGAACTCGACCTCGACATGGGTGGCGCCGACCGCCTTGGCCAGCAGGCGGGCATGCTCGCGCTCGTCGCGGGCGGCGGTGCCGGGAAAGCCGGCGGTGAAGGCCAGGACCGGGCGCGGGTTCAGCCGCGACATCAAGGCCAGCAGCACCGAGGAATCGATGCCGCCCGACAGGAACATGCCATAGGGCACGTCGGACCTTTGGTGCAGTTCGACCGCCTCGACCAGCACCCGGTTCAACTGGTCCAGCAATTGCGCCTCGCCTTCGGGCTTGATCCGGCCGGCGGGCAGGCAGGGGGCGGCGTGGGACGACACCACGCGCCCGGCCTCGATCACCACCCGCTCGCCCGGAGCCAGCCGGCGGATGCCGGGGAAGATGGTGTCGGCGCCGCAGGTGAACTGCAATTGCAGCAATTCGGCCCGGGCCTTCGAATCGACGGCCGGTGCGACCAGCCCGGCGGCGATCAGCGCCTGGGCCTCGGAGGCGAAGGCCACGCCCCACGGGCCCTCGGCCAGGTAAAGCGGCTTGATGCCGAACGGGTCGCGGGCCAGCACCACCCGGCCGGTGGTCGGGTCGTCGATGGCGATGGCGTACATGCCGCGCAACTGGTCGGTGAAGCTTTCGCCGTCCTGTCCGTAAAGGTGCAGCGGCGGCTCGCAGTCCGAGCCGGTGGCGAAGGTCTGGCCCGCCAATCCCTGGCGCAGTTCGATGTAATTATAGACCTCGCCATTGGCGACGATGGCGCGGCCGTGGCCGTCGATGATCGGCTGGCGTCCGCCTTCCAGGTCGATGATCGACAGCCGCGTCTGCACCAGGCCGACATTGCCCAGGATACGCCGTCCCGATCCGTCGGGGCCGCGATGGGCCAGGGCGGCCTGCAGCCGGTCCAGCAGGGCCGGCTCGGGCGCCTGGCCGTTGGCGGTGACGATGCCGGCCAGGCCGCACATCAGCCGGCGACCTGGCGGAAGAAATCGAGATAACGGGCGACCACCACCTCTTCGGTGAAGTGCGCCTGATAGGCGGCGCGGCCGGCGGCACCCAACCGGGCGGCCAGGCCCGGCTCGGCCAGCAGGCGGCGGATCGAGGCGGCCAGGGCGGCGGCATCGTCAACCGGCGACAACAGGCCGGTCTGGCCGTCCTCGATCAATTGGCTGGGGCCTTGCGAGGCAGAGGCGGCCACCGGCTTTCCTTGCGCCCACGCCTCGATGACGACGTTGCCCAAAGGCTCGTGCCGCGACGGGCAGACGAACAGGTCGGCGGCGGCATGCAAGGCGGCGACGTCGTCGCGCCAGCCCAGGAAACGTACGCGCGGCAGGATGCCCAGATGCTGGGCCTGGCGTTCCAGCTCGCCCATCAGCGGGCCGTCGCCGGCGATCCACAGATAGGTGTCGTGGACCTCGACCATCGCCTTCAACAGCACATCGAAGGCCTTGTTGGCGTGCAGGCGGCCCAGGGCGAACACCAGGGGCGCGCCGTCGGGCGTCGAGAAGGCCTTGCGCGGTGCCGGCGGCGCGCTGTCGCAGGCGACGAAGTTGGGGACATAGTGCGCCCGCGATTCCGGCCAGCCCTGATCCACCATCCAATTGCGGATGTCGGGGGTGTTGCCGATCAGGTGGCCGCACTGGCGGTAATATTTCAGGTCGTAATAGCCGCCCAGCCGGCCGACATGGACGAAATCGCCGCGCGGGCAGAAACGGGTGGCGCGATTCATCCAGGTCAGCGCGATGGTCGGTTTGAACTGGCTGACGGCGCGGCGAAAGCCCCAATGGGTGGCCAGATCCAGGCGGCCGCCGAAGCCCAGTTCGGTCACCGTTACGCCGCCGGCCCGCAGCAAGGCGGCGCGGCGGGGATTGGTGCGGATCAGGACGTGCTGGTCGATGCCGGCCCGTTGCAGGGCCAGGGTCAGACGCTCGAAGAAGGCTTCGGCGCCGCCATGCTCGGCGCCGGCCATGGCTTGCAGCAGGCGGGTCATGCCAGGAATGCCTCCAGCCGCTCGGCCGCCGCGTCCCAGGTGCGGCCGCCGTAAAGGGCGCGGGCCTCGGCCGACAGCGAGGCGCGCACCGACGGATTGCCCAGGATGGTGGAGGCCAGATTGGCGAAGGCGTCGGAATCGGGGGCGACATAGGCCGAGCGGCCGTCAGCCACCCGCTCGGGTGCGGCGCCCAGCGGGCGGATCACCGCCGGGCAGCCGGCCGCCTGGCTTTCCATCAAGGTAAAGGCGGTGGAATCGTCGGGATGGCCGGGATACAGGTGCAGCCAGGCCTGCTGGAAGGCCTGGGCCATCAAATGGTCGCCCTGCGGCCGTTCGACCCGGACGTTCTGGGCCGAGGCGGCGAACACCTTGGCGGCCAGGAATTCCAGCGCCGGCTCGATGCCGCCACCTTCGGCGGCTGCCGCCAGCGCCATGGAATGGATGTGCAACTCGGCCGTGGGCACCGCCGGATGGATGCGCTCGACCCACAGATCCACCAGCCAGTCCAAGCCGTGACTGGGATGCGAGGTGACGATGGCACGCGGCACTTCGGCCAACTCGACCTGGGCTTGGTTCAGGAAATCGGACTTCAAGGCCGGCGGCAGCAGGCCGACCGCCAGGCCTCGCGCCTTCCAGTCGATGGCCTGGGATTCGGAACACAGCAGCACCAGCGGCTTGTGGTTGTCCAGCATCGCCCGGGTGTCCTTGCGGTCAAGGAAGCGGCCGGGAATGGTGTGCCACAGCACCCGTTTGCGGGCCTGCCTGACGAATTCCAGCAGGGCCGGCTTCCTGAATGCGATCAGGGCGTCGGTGGTCAGCGGCTTCCTGCCCTCGAAGGTTTCCCATTGGGCGCCTTCGATGAACATGCTCCAGCGGCAGCGATTATAGACCGCGACGGTGTGGCCGCGCCGGGACAGGGCGCCGGGCAGGGCGGCGAACGCCTTTTCGGCCCCGCCCAGCGGGCGGGCCGAGGCGGTGTAGCCATCGAAGGGAATGGAATCGTCGACCAGGGTGATATGCATCGTGCCCTGTTATAAGACGCACGGTCGGGTCTTGCCAAGACGGGCTGGTTGCCCCACCTTTTGCGGGCACCGACAAAACAATCCCCCGAAGGATATCGCATGGCCGCCAGCTTCACCCGTCTGCCCCGTTCCGTCGTGGTCGTCGCAGGCGAGGACCGCCGCACCTTCCTGCAGGGATTGATCTCGAACGACATCAACAAGGTCAGCGCCGCGCAGGCGATCTGGTCGGCCTTCCTGACGCCGCAGGGCAAGTTCCTGTGGGACCTGTTCATCTGCGAGGAAGGCGACCGCTTCCTGATCGATGTGGAAGCAGACCGCGCCGAGGCCTTCAAGAAGAAGCTGTCGATGTACAAATTACGCTCGAAGGTGACGGTCGAGTTGGATGGCGGGCTTTCGGTGTTCGCCGCCTTCGGTGACGGTGCCCTGGCCGCGCTGGGGCTTGCGCCGACCGCCGGTGCCGCCAAGGGGGCGACCTATGTCGATCCCCGTCTGGCCGATGCCGGTGCGCGCATTGTCGCCGCCGACCCGTCCGCCCTGGTGGCCGCCGGCCTGAGCGAAGCGGCCTTCGCCGCCTGGGACCAGGCGCGCATTCGGCTGGGCCTGCCCGACGGCGGCCGCGACATCGAGGTGGAAAAGGGCATCTTGCTGGAAAACGGCTTCTGGGAGCTGAACGGCGTCGATTTCGACAAGGGCTGCTATATGGGCCAGGAACTGACGGCCCGGACCCGCTATCGCGGTCTGGTCAGGAAGCGCCTGCTGCCGGTGTCGTTCGAGGGCGCGGCGCCTGCGCCGGGAACCCCGGTGACGGCCGGCGAGTCCGATGCCGGCGAGATGCGCAGCGCGCAAGGCAATGTCGGGCTGGCCTTGTTGCGGCTGGAAGCGGTGCGGGCCGGTAAGGCGCTGAGCTGCGCCGGCCAGGCCCTGTCCTATTCCGTGCCCGGCTGGGTGGTGCTGCCGGAAGCCGAATAACTTAATCCAGCTCGCTTTCGGCGATTTCCGAGTAGAAGCGGAAATCGTTGCGGCCGGCATGCTTGACCCGGTACATGGCGATGTCGGCGGCCTTGCTGATCTCGTCCATGGTTTCGCCGTCGTCGGGATAGACGGCGCCGCCGATCGAGGCGCCGACCTGGCAGATATTGCCCTTGTAATCGATGGGCTTGGCCAGGGAATCGATGATCTTGCGCGCCACCAGCGCCGCCTCGTTGGGCCGGGCGACGGTTTCCAGCAGCACCACGAACTCGTCGCCGCCGACGCGCGACACCGTGTCCGACGACCGCACGCAGCGATTCAAACGCTCGGCCACCTCGCGCAGCACCTCGTCGCCGGCCTCGTGGCCCAGCGTGTCGTTGATCGGCTTGAACTTGTCGAGATCGACATAAAGCAGCGCCATGCGCGACTTGTTGCGCTGGGCGCGCGCCAAGGCGTGGCGCATGCGGTCGTTCAACAAATTGCGGTTGGGCAGGCCGGTCAGGCTGTCATGGTGGGCCAGCCGGCGGATGCGTTCCTCGTTTTCCTTGCGCTCGGAAATGTCGCGCAGGATGGCGGTGAACAGGCGGTGGCGGCCGTGGCGCAACTCGCTGACCGAGATTTCCATCGGGAAGCTCGTGCCGTCGGCGCGCTGGCCCAGCCCTTCGACCTGACGGCCCATCAGGGTCGGGAACAGGCCGGCCATGTAGGCGTCGAAGAAACGGTGATGGCGCTCGCGGTCGGCCTCGGGCAGCAAGGTGACCAGATCGGCCCCGACCAGCTTGCCGCGCGCATAGCCGAACATCCGGTCGGCGGCCGGGTTGGCCGATTCGATCCGGCCGGAATCGTTGATGGTGACGATGCCTTCCGCCACCGAGGCCAGAACGCCTTGCAGCCGCTCCTCGCGCTCGCGCAGGGCCTCGGCCGATTTGACGAATTTCGAGATGTCGCGCACTTCCAAAAGGAAGATGTCGCTGGTCGGCTGGGCCCTGCGCACCCGCAGCTCGGCCTCGAAGGCGGTGCCGTCCACGCGCAAAAGCTTCAGCGGCAGGAATTCTTCCTCGGCCAGCAGCTCCCATCCCGCTTCCATCAGGAAGCGGTAGTCCGAGACGACGAAATCCTCGAATTGGGTGCCGATCGCCTCGGCCTGGCTGTTCAGCCCCAGCATGCGGGCGCCAGCATGGTTGACGAAATCGATCTTGCCGTTCTTCAACAGGCAGACAAGCGACGACACGAGCTCGAGAAGCTCATGGTCCAGCATAGCCGTCGTCGTCATGGCCGGCATGGAAGCCGTCACCTTGCAATTCTCCCGTATCCTTTGTGTGGATGCTCTGCCCAACGGATGGGAATGTCAACAACCGGGCGATTTACGCACAGCCAAGGCGAGTGTTGACGGTCGCCAGTCGCGAGAACGGAGATTCCCCCGGCGGCAGGCTCAGGTCGCCGGCCCGGCGGATTCCCTCGCGGCCCCAGCGTTCGCGGACCGCCTCGCACAGCCAAAGCGCGGCCTGGCCGTGGCGGGCATCGACCAGACGGCCGCTTCCCTCCAGGAAGGCCCGATGGTCGTCGATGGCGGCGATCAACTGGTCCAGGCCGTCCTGGCGCAGCGACGATACCATCAGCACTGGCACGGTCCAGCCGTCGGCCCCATCGGCGCCGCCCAGCGACAGCGCGCCCAGCACATCCGAGCGGGCACGTTGTGCCGCCTGCTCCATGTCGGCCTTGGTGACCACCACCACATGGGGGATTTCGGCGATGCCGGCCTTCATGAATTGCAGCGAATCGCCCGATCCCGGCTGGACGCAGAACAGCACGGTATCGGCGACGCCAGCCACGTCGGTCTCGCTTTGGCCGACGCCGACGGTCTCGATCAGCACGATGTCGTAAAGGGCGCGCATCAGCACCATCGCCGACACCGTCAGCCCGGCCAGGCCGCCCAGCCGGTCGCGCGCCGCCATCGAGCGAACGAAGATGCCCTGATCCTCGGGGTCGGTGGACAGCCGCGTGCGGTCGCCCAGAAGCGCTCCGCCCGAACGGCGCGACGACGGATCGACGGCGATGCAGGCGACGCGGCGGCCGGATTTGCGCCAGCCGCCGATCAGGGCGTTCATCAGGGTCGATTTGCCGACGCCGGGCGGCCCGGTCATGCCGACCACATGGGCGGTGGGCGCCTGGTAGGCCTGGTCAAGCAGCGCCACGGTTTCGGGGGCGTCGGGGTGGCGCTCGATCTCGGCCAGGGCGCGGGCCAGCGCCGCTTTGCCGCCGGCTTTCAGGGTGTCTAGGTCCATGGCGGCGATTGTCCATGGACCGGCGAGTGTGGTCAAGACCAGCCGCCTTTGCTATGGTCGCCGCCATGAAAAATGCTGCCCGTCTTCCCCTGTTCGTCCTGGCGGTTTCAGTCGCCGCTTTGGCTTTCGCCCTGACTGCCGAATACGGTTTCGGCCTGAAACCGTGCGTGTTGTGCCTGGTGCAACGGGTGCCATTCGTCCTGGCCGGTCTGGCCGCAGGGCTGGTGCTGGCCTTGCCGCGCCTGGGGCGATGGGTGATGCCGCTGGTGGTTCTGACCTTCCTGGTCAATTCCGGCATCGCCGTTTATCACGTCGGCGTCGAACAGAAATGGTGGGCGTCGTCTTGTTCCGGCTCGGCCGGCCAGGCGCTCGACGTCACCGACCTGGCGGCGATGATGAGCAAACCCGCCGAGGCCCAGTGCGACGAGCCGGCCTGGCAATGGCACGGCATCACCATGGCGGCGCTGAACGTGCCGTTCTCGGCGGGGCTGGGCTTGATGGTGCTGGCGGCGCTGCTGCGGCGAAAGGATGGACGATGAAGACGGCGGAACGGCGTATTCCCGGCGATCCCACCAAGGACCAGCTGATCGACCGCTTCCTGCGGGTCAACCAGGCCGGCGAGTTGGGGGCGGTGCGCATCTATCAGGGCCAGCGGGCGGTTCTGGGCAAGGGCCGTCACGGTCCGCTTCTGGCCCATATGGCGGCGCAGGAACAGCATCACCTCGACACCTTCAACCGGCTGATCGGCGAGCGCCGCACCCGGCCGACCGTGCTGGCGCCGTTGTGGCATGTCGCCGGCTTCGTCCTGGGCGCCGGCACCGCGCTGTTGGGCGACCGGGCCGCCATGGCCTGCACGGTGGCGGTCGAGGAGACCATTGATGCCCATTACGCCGAACAGGCGGCGCAGTTGGGCGAGGACGAGGCGCCGCTGAAGGCGACCATCGAACAGTTCCGCGCCGAGGAACTGGAGCACCGCGATATCGGCCTGGCTAACGAGGCCGAGCAGGCGCCCGGCTATCCGCTCCTGTCCACGGCCATCAAGACCGGCTGCCGGATCGCCATCTGGCTGTCCGAGCGGATTTAGCCGGCTCGAGAAAAGAACGTCATTCCCGCGCCGGCGGGAATCCATGCCTCCGCCACTCGATATCTTCCGGCAAGGTCGTCATCTCGCCCCACGATGGACCCCCACCTGCGCGGGGGTGACGGCAAGAGAGAGGCTGAGGCGAATTTTTCCTCGAGCCTGCAAGCCTGGGCAATGTCGAAAGCAAGCCGGCCGCCTGATGGGGGGATTGGCAGCCGGCCCTGCTTACGCTGATCAAGCGGCGGCCCGGCCTAAAGGGAATCTCCTGGGATACGGGAGTGGAGATGCCGGCATTACGCACAAATCGCTGCTTCCAAAGTATAGTAATCTATACGAACGAAGCAGAACAGTGGAATCGGTTCACTTTTGCCCGCCGCACATCCCCTTCAGCGCTTGCCACTGGGCGGGGCCGAGCGCCGGGCGGTAGGCGCGCCCGGCCTGGCGATCGGCCAGGAAGGCGGCGGCCCGGGCCGACGAATCCGGATGGGACGACAGGAATTCCGGCACGTTCCCCTCGATCTTTTCCAGCATCTCGAAGGTGCGGGCCATGCCGATGGGGTCGATGTCGGCCCGGTTCAGCAGGGCCAGGGCTTGGGCGTCGGCCTCGGTCTCGTCGTCGCGGGAATAGGTGAAGCCCAGCAGCGAACCGGCGGCGGTTCCCACGATGCCCGAGGCGTCGCCGACCACGATGGCGGCCAGGGCGCCGACTCCGATGGCCCGAACCGAGGCGGCCAGCGCGTCGCGGCGCCGGACATGGCCGATCTCATGGGCCAGCACCCCGGCCAGTTGCTCTGGCGTGTCGAGCTTGTCCACCAGGCCGCGCAGGATAAGAATGGTTCCGCCCGGCAGGGTGATGGCGTTGACCATCGGCGAATCGACCACCATCACCCGGCGCGGCCTTGTTTGATCCGATCCGTTGACCCGGCTGGTCAGGGACCACAAGGCGGCGCCGCCCTCGGGGCCGGTGCAGGCCGGCCAGGCCTTGAGGATCTGGAAATGGAGGGAATCGCCCATAGCGATCTCGGCTTCCATCGGCACATGGCGGGCGGCAAATCGGGCCAGGGGCGGAATCGCCAGCCAGATCAGGACGATCAGGGCCGGGGCCGCCGCCAACAGGGCCACCAGCCGCCAGGGCTTGTCTGTCCGGCGGGACGGGCGGGGAAGGCGGCGGCTCAAGTCCTCGGGATCGTCGATGGTCAAGGTGGCGTCGGCGCATAGGAAAGCGGCGCCGTCTCTTTCGATCTCGGCCAGCGGCCAGTGGGCCAGCGCCGAGCCGTCCAGGGCGGCGATGGTCAGGACGCGCTCGCCGATTTCGACCCGGACCTCGTGGGCCAGGGCGACGCGGCCGTCGCAAAAGCGCCCGCGCATCAAAAGGCGCCGATTCCGTCGAACACCTCGACGATGCCTTCGGCCGAGCCGGCTGCGGCCGCGTCGGACCGGGTGATGCGGGCGAAGTCGGGCTCGCCCGCGATCTCCAGATGGGCGGCGGCGAAGCGGAAGAGGCGCAATCCGGTCAGCGGCGCCAGGATGCCGAACGACAAGATGATCAGGGCGAAATTGCCCAGGAACAGCCCGATCAGGCCCCACGAGCCGACCGGGAAGGAAAAGGCCTGGCCGGTCAGGCTGGTCGATTGGGCCAGGTGGCGATAAAAGCCGGCCCGGTACCAGGCGATGGGGAAGGCCATCAGCACCAGCAGCAAGATCATGGCGAGAAACGTTATTCCGCTGGCCTGGGCGGCCGGATCGGCGCCGCTCATCTGGGCCGCGCCGACAGCCGCCACGACCAGAAAGATCGGCAGCGGCAGCGCCAGCACGAAGCAGGCCATCAGCACCAGGAAACGCTTGTACAACGGCCCCGCGCGCAATGTGCACTCCAGCCGGGTGTCGCCGATGCGGGTGTTGGACATCATGGCGCGGGCCAACTTGGCCTGGAACCATGGCACGGCCAGGCCCAGGGAAAGCACGCTGCACACGCCGGAAGCCAGGAACAGCAGGCCATAGCGCCAGGAATCGCCATCCAGGCCGCAGGCGATGCCGCGCCAGCGGGTGCGCGACAATTGGTAGCGCTTGGCTCGGTACAGGCCGGCCCCCAGCAGGAACACGCCCAGGGCGTAAAGGCCTGCGAAGCCGAGCCCGGCCACGGCCGGCTGGGTCAACACGATCATCTGCAGCAGGCCATAGGCCACCGCCATGGGCAGGAAGACGAACAGCAGCACCAGCAGGAAGCCGACGAACAATTCCCGCCCGGTGCCGGTATAGGTCAGCGGATCGCCGAAGGCCAGGGTGGTCGACCACAAATGGCGGCGCACCCGGGTCTTGCCCCAGAAGCGCCACAGGGTCAGCGTCACCAAGTTCAGCAGCGCGTTGACCAGGGCCAGACGCAGCACCGGGCCGGTGTTCGAGGTTTGTTGGAAAGGATGCACGGCCTGCCCCCCGCAAGCGTTGAAGTCGGCGTAGAGTATTCCTCTTGCGGTATGGAATCCACCGGCAGTCTGGGCTGTGGCCTGGAAATCTGGTATGACCACAAGGTGCCCCTTCCGCACGAGGAGACAGACGTTGAGCGACTTCACCGCCCTGATGCTGCATGAAACCGACGGCAAGGTGACGCCGTCGATCCGCCGTCTCGCCGATGCCGACCTGCCGGCCGGCGACGTCACCGTGCGGGTGGAATGGAGCACGCTGAACTATAAGGACGGCCTGATCCTGGGCGGATTGGGCCGATTGGTGCGGACCTATCCGCACATCCCCGGCATCGATTTCGCCGGCATCGTCGAGACGTCGGACAATCCGGCCTATCAGCCGGGCGACAAGGTGGTGCTGACCGGCTGGCGGGTCGGCGAGATCCATTGGGGCGGCTATGGCCAGAAAGCCCGGGTCAAGGCCGAATGGCTGGTGCCGCTGCCCGACGGTCTGTCCACCCGCCAGGCCATGGCGCTGGGCACCGCCGGACTGACCGCCATGCTGGCGATCATGGCCCTGGAAGATCACGGCCTGTCACCCGAGGTTGACGGCGAGGTGCTGGTGACCGGCGCCGCCGGCGGCCTGGGCAGCGTCGCTACCGTGTTGCTGGCCCGCAAGGGCTATCACGTGGCGGCCTCGACCGGGCGGGCCAGCCAGCACGATTATCTGAAGGGTTTGGGCGCCACCACCCTGATCGACCGCGCCGAGCTGTCGGGCGGCGCCGCCAAGCCGCTGCTGGCCGAACGCTGGGCGGCTTGCGTCGACAGTGTCGGCGGCCCGACCCTGGCCGCCGTGCTGGCCGGCATGAAGATGCGGGCGCCGGTGGCGTCGTGCGGCAATGCCGGCGGAATCGAGCTGGCGACCACCGTACTGCCCTTCCTGCTGCGCGGAATCAATCTCTTGGGCATCGACAGCGCCCAGTGCCCGACGGCCCGGCGCCTGGCCGCCTGGTCCCGCCTGGCCGCCGAGATGCCCTTGACCCTGCTGGACCAACTGACCACCGAGGCCAAGCTGGCCGACCTGCCCGAACTGGGCGCGCGGATCCTGAAGGGCGACATCCGCGGTCGGGTGGTGGTGAACGTCGCCGCCGGGGCGTAACCTTTTTTCCGGCGCGGGCGAACCCATCTTCACACCAGTCCGATGGAGTTCGCCCGATGCTGATCCGCCGCCCCGGCCTTAAGGAATCCCAGGTCACCGATCACCGTGCCTATCTGAACCGCCGGCTGTTCCTGGCGGCTGGCGCGGCGTCGCTGCTGCCCGGCCCGGCGCTGGCCTTGAATCTGGCCGGCTATCAGAAGGGCGAGGCCCCGGCCGGCGAGAAGCCGACCCCCCTCGAGGCGGTCACCACCTACAACAATTTCTATGAATTCGGCACCGACAAGGACGAGCCGGCGCGGAACGCCCCCGGGCGCTTGAAGGTCAGGCCGTGGGAGGTGGTGGTCGAGGGCGAATGCGCCAAGCCCGGCCGGTTGGCGCTGGACGACATCGTCAAGCCGCACCGGCTGGAGGAACGCATCTATCGGATGCGCTGCGTCGAGGGCTGGTCGATGGTCATCCCGTGGCTGGGCGTGCCGCTGGGCGCGGTGCTGGCCCGGTTCGAACCCACCCTCAAGGCCAAGTACGTTCACTTCACCACCCTGGCCGACCCCGAGCAGATGCCCGGCATCCGCTCGCGCGTGCTGGACTGGCCCTATGTCGAGGGCTTGCGGCTGGACGAGGCGATGCATCCCCTGACCCTGCTGGCGGTCGGCCTGTACGGCGCCGAATTGCCGGCCCAGAACGGCGCGCCGCTGCGGCTGGTGGTGCCGTGGAAATACGGCTTCAAATCCATCAAGTCGATTGTCGCCATCCGCTTCACCGAGACGCAGCCGCGCTCGAGCTGGATGAAGGCCAACCCGCGCGAATATGGTTTTTATTCGAACGTCAACCCGGCGGTCGATCATCCGCGCTGGAGCCAGGCGACCGAGCGGCGCATCGGCGAGTTCCGCCGCCGCGACACCTTGATGTTCAACGGCTATGGCGATCAGGTGGCCGGGCTTTATGCCGGCATGGACCTCAAGGCCAATTTCTGATGAAAGCGCCCTTCAAACCCTTGGTGTTCGCCCTCGGTCTGCTGCCCGTGGCCTGGCTGGCCGGCCGCTTCTGGCTGGACGATCTGGGGGTCAACCCCATCGAGACCGTCAACCGCTTCCTGGGTGACTGGGCCTTGCGCTTCCTGCTGATCGCCCTGGCGGTGACGCCGGTGCGCCAATGGACCCATTGGGCGCCCTTGGCCCGATTGCGCCGCATGCTGGGGCTTTACGCCTTCTTCTATGTCTGCCTGCACATGGCCTCCTATATCGGGCTCGACCTGTTCTTCGACTGGCAGACCTTATGGAAGGACGTGCTCAAGCGGCGCTACATCACGCTGGGCATGATCTGTTTCGTGCTGCTGGTGCCGCTGGCGGCGACCTCGACCGATGCCATGGTGCGCTGGATGGGCGGCAAGCGCTGGCGGATGCTGCATAAATTGGTCTATCCGGCCGGCTGCCTGGGCGTGGTTCATTTCTGGATGATGGTCAAGGCCGATATCCGCGAGCCCTTGATCTACGCCCTGGTATTGGCGGTGCTGCTGGGCTGGCGCGCGGTCAAGGCCTTTCGCCAAAACCCGGCTGGGGTCATACTGGGGCGATGATCCGCATTCTTGTTCTTCTCGCCATCATGGTTTTCTCGGCCCAGCCGGTCCTGGCCCAGGTCAAGGTCAAGCGCTGCCTGTCGGAAGCCGAGATCAAGACCGAGCAACTGGTCCGGCACGGCATCTTCCTGCGCGAATCCGGCAATCGCTGCGACGAATACAATCCCGGCACCGCCAAGATGTGGAAGGATTTCGACGCCAATGTCGGCACCCGCTTCGCCCAGCAGACCGCCAAGCGCAAGAAGATGTTCGAACGCGAGTTCAAGACCAAGGCCCTTGAGGTGATGACCTATTTCGACGGCCGTCTGGTGACCTATTACCGCCATTATCCGCTGGGCATCGCCTATTGCGGCAATATCGAGAAGCTGTTGAAGGACGTCACCAAGAAGGGTTGGAACGCCTTCACCGTCCAGGCCGAGACCATCCAGAACGAGGTGCGCGGCGACTACAAGGTCTGCAAGTAATCCTGCGCCAGGGCGGCGAACAGCCGCACGCCGAAGCCGGTCGCGCCCCTGGGGGAATAGTCCGCGTCCTCGGGCGTTTCCGAGGTGCCGGCGATGTCCAGATGGGCCCAGGCCAGACCGGGCGGCACGAATTTCTGCAGGAAGCGGGCGGCGTCGTCATTGTCGGGCAGCGCGCCCCAGCCGCAATTCTTCCAATCGGCGATGTCGGATTTCAGGTGCTCGTCGCAGGCCGCCGACAGCGGCAGCCGCCACAAAGGCTCGGCCTCGCGCCGGCCCAGCTCCACCAGCTTCCGGGCCAGCCGGTCGCTGGCGGTATAGAGGCCGGCATGATGAAGCCCCAGCACCCGGACCACTGCCCCGGTCAGGGTGGCGGCATCGACCATCAGGCCGGGGTTCAGATTGGCCGCCGCCCATGACAGCGCGTCGGCCAGCACCAATCGGCCCTCGGCGTCGGTGTCGACCACCTCGACGGTCAGGCCCTTGTGCGAGGTGATGACGTCGCCGGGCCGAAGCGCGTTGCTGCCCGGCATGTTCTCGGCCACCGCCAGCACGCCGACCACCGGAACCGGGTCTTTGCGTCCGGCGATGGCGGCGATGGCGCCCAGCACCGCCGCCGCGCCGGCCATGTCGCCCTTCATCTCTTCCATGCCCTGGGCCGGCTTGATGGAAATGCCGCCGGCATCGAAGGTGATGGCCTTGCCGACCAGCACCAGCGGCTTGGCGTCGCGGCCGTCGCCGGGCCAGCGCAGCACCACCAGCCGGGGCGGTTGGTGGCCGGCGCGGCCGACGGCGGCCAGCAGGTTCAGTCCGTGGGCCTGGGGCTCCAGCACTTCGACGGTGACGCCCAGGGCCTCCAGCAGGCGGGCGCGCTCGGTCAATGGCTCCGGCGCCAGCATGTTGCCGGGTTCGGTCACCAGATCGCGGGCCAGCAACACGCCGCGCGCCACCGCTTCCAGGCGGTCGAACTCGGCCTGGGCGGCGGCGGGGTCGGCGGTGACGACCACGACATGGTTGGGATGGGGCAGGGGGGCTGTTTCGTCGGGGCGGGTGCGGTACTTGGTCAGTTGCGGCGCCGCGCGAAGCCGCAGCCCAAAGGCGAACCCGGCCGCCTGGTCGGGGGCAAGGTCCAGATCGATGGCGACGGGTGACGGACAGCCGGCCAGCAGCGGCGCCAGACGGGCGCCGTCCAGGCGGGAATCGTCAGAGGTCTTCACGGTGATGGTGAAGGGTTGGGCGGCGGCGAAAATCTCGGTCTTCGCCGCCGCCCGAACGTGTGCGGCGGCGGCGGGCGCCGTCGCCGCGAAAGCGATCCTCACCTATTTGTCTTCGTAATGGTCGGCCACCAATTGGTCGAGCAACCGCACCCCGAAGGCCGAGGCACCCTTGGGGCAGGTGGCGCTGTCCTTCTTGGTCCAGGCGGTGCCGGCGATGTCGATATGGGCCCAGGGGGTGTCGGCGACGAAGCGCTTGAGGAACTGGGCGGCGGTGATCGAGCCGCCCTCGCGGCCGCCGACATTCTTCATGTCGGCGATGTCGGACTTCAGCTGCTTGTCATAGGCATCGCCCAGCGGCAGGCGCCACACCGGCTCGCCCACCTTGCCGCCGGCGGCGGTGATGCGCTCGGCCAGCTTGTCCTGGCTGGCGAACAGGCCGGCATATTCGTTGCCCAGCGCGATGATGATCGCCCCGGTCAGGGTGGCGAGGTCGATCATCGCCGCGGGCTTGAAGCGTTCCTTGGCGTACCACAGGGCATCGCACAGGACCAGGCGGCCCTCGGCGTCGGTGTTGATCACCTCGATGGTCTGGCCTGACATCGAAGTCACCACGTCGCCCGGCCGCTGGGCAGTGCCCGACGGCATGTTCTCAACCAGACCGACGATGCCGACGACGTTAGCCTTGGCCTTGCGCCCAGCCAGCGCCTTCATGGCGCCGATCACCGCGCCGGCGCCGGCCATGTCCCACTTCATTTCTTCCATGCCGCCGGCCGGCTTGATCGAGATGCCGCCGGAATCGAAGCACACCCCCTTGCCGATCAAGGCCAGCGGGGCGGCGGTGGCATCCTTGGCGCCCTGCCAGCGCATCACCACCAGCTGGCTTTCGCGGTCCGAGCCTTGGCCGACGCCCAACAGCGCCCCCATGCCCAGCTTCCTCATCTGCTTCTCGCCCAGCACCTCGACCTCGACGCCCAGGGCGGACAGCTTGCGGCATTCGTCGGCCAGGCTTTCGGGGTGGATGACGTTGGCCGGCTCGGACACCACGTCGCGGGTCAGGAACACGCCGTCGGCCAGCGCGTCCATGGGGGCGAAAGCGGCCTTGGCGCCCGACGCGGCGGTCAGCACCGTCACCTTCTTGATGGACGGCTTGTCGTCCTTCTTTTCCTTGGTGAAGTACTTGCCGAAGCGATAGCCGCGCAGGCGCGCTCCGAAGGCCGCCTGGGCGGCGAAGGATTCGGGCGACATCTTGAGGCCGGGGATGTCGTCGCAGGCAATCGCCAGGTTGGGGTCGCCCGAGGTCAGCACGGCGGCCAGGCCGGTGCCGCCAAAGGATTGCGCGGCTTGGGAATCGATGGATTCAGCCTTGCCCAGGCCGACCAGCACCACCCGGCCCAGTCCGCTGTCGGCGGGCGCCAGGATGGTCAGGGTCTGGTCCTTCTTGCCGGTGAACTTGGCGGCGGCGACGGCACGGGCGATGCCGCCGGCGGCCAGATCGTCGATCGCCTTGGCCGAGCCGGTCAGCCCCTTGCCTTCCAGGACACCGACCACCAGGGCGCCTTCGGACGGCAGTTGCGGCTTGGCGAAGCTGATCTTCATGGGCAGGAATCCTTGCATTGGGCGAGAAAAGGGTCTTCCCAATGTAGCGATCCTGGCGGGGAAGAAAAGAGGCTTAGAAACACTCTTCCTCGAGCAGGCGCAGGGCCGCCAGGGCGGCTTCGTCGTCATGGTCCTCGAACAATTCGACCATGTAATAGACGTGGGAATGCAGCAGCAGCAGCTTGTCGGCCAGCGGGCGTTCGGCGGCCTCGGCCTGGCTCAGGCGCTGCTCGAAGCGCTGCCAGAACGGGTTGGTCAGGGCCGGATCGTCGAGATAACGCCGCAAATGGCGCAGCACCGCCCCCATGTTGCCCTCGAAGTCGATCGAGGTGAAGCTGGTGTAGCGGGCAAGGTCGGCCATGGCGGATCCGGATTGTTACGGCAAGGGTGGGGCGGGGCTGCGCACGCCGGGATCTTCGTCGGTGGCGGCGGCTTCGTCGGCCAACTCCTCGGCCTCGATCCTGCGTCCGCCCGACAACAGGAATACCAGCCCGCCGGGCAGAGCCGTCAGCATGGTGAGGATGCCGAACAAGATCGACAGCACCAGCGCCTCGTCGCCGGCGATTCCGACGAAGCCGAAGGCGGTGACCATGGCCGTCTCGCGCAGGCCCCAGCCGGCGATCGAGATCGGCAAGGTCATGACCAGCAGCACCGGCGGCACCAGCACCAGGCAATCCAGCACGTGGACATCCATGCCCAGGCCTTCCGCCAGCATGTAGACCACCAGCGAGATGTTGGCGTTGCCGGCCAGGCCGACCAGCACGCAGGTCAGGCTCCAGCCCGGATGGAAGAACAGCTTGCGGGTGTCGCTGGCCAGATGGACCAGCCCGCGCACCAGCCGCCAGCGATGCAGCGATTCCGGCAGCTTGTCCAACGAGGCCAGCACCAAGATGCCGATCACGCACACCGCCAGCAGTACCGGGAACATGGTGCCGCCCGGCAGATTGGGGACGCGCGACATTAAGATCGGCTGGGTCAGGCACACCAGCAGGACCAGCGAGAACACGGTGACGGCGCGTTCCAGCATCACCGAATTGATGGCGGTGGCCAGCGACAGCCCGCCCTTGCGGGCGAACCACATGCGGACGGCGTCGCCGCCGACGGCGCCCGGCAGTACGATCGAAAAGAACACACCGATATAAAAGACGCTGATGGTCTTGGTCCAGCCGAACACCGCGTCCAGCGATCGCAGCACCAGACCCCACCGCACGCCGCCCAGACCGATCTGCACCAGCATAAACACCACGGCCAAGCCGGCCAGTTGCGGGTCGATGGCCTTGGCCTTGGCCCAAGCTGACGGCAGATCGACCTTCGAGAGGACCCAGGTGATCAGGCCAACGGAGATTCCGCCCTTGATGATCCAGGGAAGCCAGCGCTTGATCATGAAAACGAAGCCGTGCGACGTGGGATGAGGGCGCCTCTTTAACACAAAGAGGTCGGTATGAATACCATCGATCAGAATAGGAACCGCCCCCTGCGGGGGCTGGGCGATCCTGAAAGAAAACGCCCCGGCCGGGAATGCCGGCCGGGGCGGCTTTGTTAAACGGCGCGCGCCTTGACGTAGGCGCCGGGCGCCGGTTCGATGGCTTTAAGCTTGCCGTCGCCGGGCTTCCTGGCCGGCACCTGCTTGACCCCCTTGGTCGCCCAGCCGTGCCAGTCCGGCCACCACGAGCCTTCTTCCTGCTTGGCGCTGGCCAGCCAGGTGTCGGGGCCCTTCGGCTTCTTGGTGTTGGTCCAATAGCAATATTTGTTGGCGGCCGGCGGGTTGACCACGCCGGCGATGTGGCCCGACGCCGCCAGCACGAACTTGACCGTTCCGCCGGTGCGCTGGGTCAGGGAATAGGTGCTTTTCCAAGGCGCGATGTGGTCCTCGCGGGTCGACAGCATGTAGATCGGCGTCTTGATCGTCGAAAGGTCGATGGCGACGCCGTCCAGGGTGATGCCGCCCGGCTCGACCAGCTTGTTCTGCTGGTACATCTTGCGCAGATAGAAGCTGTGCATCGCCGCCGGCATGCGGGTGGAATCGGAATTCCAGTACAGCAGATCGAACGGGAAGGGGTCCTTGCCCAAAAGGTAATTGTTGACCACGAACGACCAGATCAGGTCGTTGGCGCGCAGCATGTTGAAGGTCATCGCCATGTCGCGGCCGTCAAGATAGCCGTGCTCGCTCATTTTCTCTTCCAGGCTGGTCAGCTGTTCCTCGTCGATGAAGACGCCCAGCTCGCCCGGTTCGGCGAAGTCGGTCATGGTGGTGAACAAGGTGGCGCTGGCGATGGAATCCTTCCCCTTGGCCGCCAGATAGGCCAGGGTGCACACCGTCAGCGTGCCGCCCAGGCAATAGCCCACCGCGTTCACCTGCTTCTGGCCGGTGGCCTTTTCGATGGCGTCGATGGCGGCCAGCGGGCCTTCCAGCATGTAGTCGGCGAAGCCCTTGGCGGCCAAGTGCTCGTCGGGGTTGACCCACGAGATGACGAACACCGTGTGGCCCTGGTCGACCGCCCACTTGATGAAGCTGTTCTTGGGGCGCAGGTCCAGGATGTAGAACTTGTTGATCCATGGCGGCACCACCAGCAGCGGCCGCTCGGCGACGGTCTCGGTGGTGGGGTCGTACTGGACCAACTGCATCAGGTCGTTCTGGAAGACCACCTTGCCCGGCGTCACGGCGATGTTCTCGCCGACCTTGAAGGCGTCGTAATCGGTCATCTTGATGGACAGCTTGCCCTTGCCGCGTTCCAGATCGTCCAGCAGGTTGTTCAGGCCCTTGACCAGGTTCTCGCCGCCGGTCTCGACGGTGGCGCGCAGCACCTCGGGGTTGGTCAGCACGAAGTTCGACGGTGCCATCGCATCGACGAACTGGCGGGTGTAGAAGTCGACCTTCTGGGCGGTGTGTCCGTCCATGCCCTCGACCCCATCGACCAGGCCGTGCAGGTAGCGGGCCGACAGCAGATAGGACTGCTTGATGAAGTCGAACACCTCGTTGTCCTGCCACATCTCGTCCTTGAAGCGGCGGTCGGCCGCGTCGGGGGTGGCGATCGGCTCCGAGGTCTCTCCCATCAGGCGGCGCGCGGTGCTTTGCCACAGCGCCATGTAATCGTTCCACAAGGACAGGTTGGCTTCGACCAGGCGGGCCGGGTCGGACATCATCCGGGTGGTCATCTCCAGGAAGGCGTTACCGATGTTCAAGGGGTCCAAAGATCCGTTGCCCTTGGGTTCGGCGGTCTGACGTTGCAGGAAATCGGCGACCAAACGCTGGCTGCGCTCGGCGATGCCGGTCATCGCCTGCGATAGTTCCGCCGGGTCGATCATCTTGATCTCGGTACCCTTATCATCAGCCATTGGAAACCCTCGCCACTATTGCACCGGGCCAAGCCACCCAGAGGGGTTGCCGGCGGGGAGGTGCGAAAGGCCGAGCCTCGGCCCGTCCTTTGAATTCCCCCCATAGCCCTATATACTTTCGATCGCCGGCCTGTTAAACGTGAACTTGACGGATTTGGTGGTCATTCAAAGATTTTTTTGTGACGTCAGGGGTGGTGGTCGAGCCATGAAGGGTCGCGTGAAGATGGATTGGCGCCGCTGCGCCAGGCGCGTGCTGACGCAAGTCTTTGGTGTCGGGGCGGTAACTCTGTTGTCGGCCTGCTCGTCGGTTCCCGATGCCGTCAATCCGGTTGAATGGTACAAGGGCGCCAGCGACCTGATCACCGGGCGCGAGCGTCCCGAGGTGGCCAGCCCGGCCTCGAACGCCAAGGGCTACCCGGATGTCAACACCGTGCCGCAGCGCACCTCGGACACCCGCAAGGACCTTCCCAAGGGCCTGGTCGCCGACCGCTCCAACGCCAAGTATGCCGATCCGGTCCCGCGTGAGGTCGCGCCGACCAAGCCGTTGGCCAAGCGCACGCCCGCGCCGGCGGACACCCAGGTCGCCAACTCGGCGCAGGGTGTGGTGCCGCCCAAGCCGGCGGTCCAGGCCAGCCCGTTGCCGGATTCTGGAACCCAGGTGGCCCAGGCGGCCGAGCAGCCTCGGCTGTCGCCCGACCGCCGTCAGCCGACCGCCCGCGGCGAATTGGGCCCCGACGCGCCGCCCGCCAGCATGAACATGCAGCCGCCCGCCCGCGCCGATGTGCCCGAGCAGGTGCCGATGCCCGGCGGCCGCAAGATGAAGCCGATTCAAGAGCAGTTCCAGAAGCGTCTGGCGGAATCCGCCCAGACCAGCGTCTATCCCGGCATGGTCGATATGCCGCGCCCGGCCTCGGCTGGCGGCGCCTATGCCGACGACGCCCCGATTCATTTGGTTCCGCCCACCGGCCGTCGTGGCGGCAGCAGCGGCGGCGGCAAGGGCCTTGCGGCGCCGGCCCCGGCTCCGGCTCCGGCGGCGTCCTTCCAGGTGGCGTCGCTCGACTTCACCGGGGCGTCGGCCAAGCTGTCCTCGGCCGACCGGGCCGCCATCGCCGAGGTCGCTCGGCTTTACAAGCAGACCGGTGGCGTGGTCCGGGTGATCGGGTTCGCGCCGACGCCGGAATTCTCGGCCGGTGACGCCGTCCACCAGTTGATGGGCGGGTTGGATGCCTCGAATGATCGCGCCGTCGCCGTCGCCCGCGAATTGTCGCGCCGTGGCGTGCCGGCCAGCAAGATCATGGTGGCCGCCGATCCCAGCTATGCCAGCATGGGCGGTGCCGGGGCCCAGGTCTATCTCGACGTGATTTGACGGCGGGGCGCGACCGGATCGCCGGGGCGCTGGATCGTCTGGCCCGGCATGTGCCGGCCTTCGAGCGCATGGCGATTCTTGATCACGCCATGGATTCGCCGGGTCTAAGCAAGGCCTCGCCCGAGGCGGCGGCCTGGCTGTCGATGGTGGCGACCATCCGCCATCTCCACACCGATTACGATGGCCTGCTGGCCGACTTCTATGACCCGGACGCCGCCCGTTGGGCCGTCGCCCCGGCCATCGACGACATCCTGGCCGCCTGGGGATGCCGCAGGCGGGTGTCGGACGATCAGCGGTGATTCACTTCTGATTCCACTCGATCCAGCACGGACATGATCGCCTGGGTCTGTTCGGCCGACAGGGAGGCATGAGTTGGCAGGAATTCCGCCAGTCGATGGCGGCCGGCTCGGCCGCGCAATTCGCCGTCGTCGCCGCGAACCACCAGATCGCGGATCAACTCGGCAGCGGTGTCGTGGCAGTCGCCGCAGCGTTCGGCGTATAGCGGCGGCGTCGCCAACTGGGCGGCCAGCATGATGCGGAACGAGGCGATTTCGTCGGGGCCGTAGCCGCCATTATGGATGGTCAACAATTCGGCCAAGTCTCGGCCCGAAGCGCGACCAATCAGGTGCCCGTCGATCTCGATCAGGGACCGGCGGGCGAACGGTCCGGCATGGCCGTGGCAGCCGCCGCACTGTCGGTCCCACAATTGGTGAAGGTCGCCACCCCATGCCGGGGAAAGGCCAAAGGCGGCCATTGCGGAAACCAATACAATGCGTAAGCTTGCAGCCATGTCTTTTGCCCAATTCAAGCGGCCGGGGCGCCCAAAAAGCGCGTGATTATTCCCCCTGTGCACGCTAGATATAGTGCCTTGCCTGCGCACTGGCGCAGTCTGTCACGAGATGGATGCCATGAGCAACGACCAGGAATTCCACCGGATCAAGCGGCTTCCGCCTTACGTCTTCGCCGAGGTCAACGCCATGAAGGCGCGCGCCCGCGCCGCCGGCGAGGACATCATCGATTTCGGCATGGGCAATCCGGACCAGCCGACGCCGCCCCACATCGTCGAGAAGCTGGTCGAGGCCGCCCGCAATCCCCGCGCGCACCGCTATTCCATGAGCCGCGGCATCCCCGGCCTCAGGAAGGCCTTGTCGGCCTATTACGCCCGGCGCTTCGCCGTCGATATCGATCCCGAGACCGAATGCATCGTCACCCTGGGCTCGAAGGAAGGCCTGGCCAATTTGGCCAACGCCATCACCAGCCCCGGCGACATCGTGCTGGTGCCCAATCCCAGCTATCCGATCCATCCTTACGGCTTCATCATCGCCGGCGGTTCGTGCCGCTATGTGCCGGTCACGCCTGACGCCGAGTTCCTGAAGGCGCTGGATCGCGCCGTGCGCCATTCGGTGCCCAAGCCGATCGCCCTGGTGTTGAACTATCCCAGCAATCCCACCGCCCTGCTGGCCGATCTGGATTTCTATGGCCAGGTCGTCGATTTCTGCCGCCATCATGGCATCTGGATCCTGTCGGACCTGGCCTATTCGGAAATCTATTTCGACGTGGCGCCGCCGCCCTCGATCCTGGAAGTGCCGGGCGCCAAGGACATTGCGGTCGAATTCACCTCGATGAGCAAGACCTACAACATGCCGGGCTGGCGCATCGGCTTCGCCGCCGGCAACAAGAAGCTGATCGCCGCCCTGGCCCGCATCAAGTCGTACCTGGATTACGGCGCCTTCACGCCGATCCAGGTGGCGGCGGCCGCCGCCCTGAACGGGCCGCAGGATTGCGTCGAGGATATCCGCCAGATGTACAAGGCGCGGCGCGACGTCATCATCGAGGGCCTGGCCGCCGCCGGCTGGGACGTGCCCAGCCCGCCGGCCACCATGTTCGCCTGGGCGCCGATCCCCAAGGCCTTCGCCCATCTGGGTTCGCTGGAATTCTCGAAGCTGTTGATGCGGGAAGCCCAGGTGGCGGTGGCTCCGGGCATCGGCTTCGGCGAATATGGCGACGGCCATGTCCGCATCGGGCTTGTGGAAAACACCCAGCGCACCCGGCAGGCGGTGCGTAACATCAAGACCTTCCTGGGCCAGTACGATAAGGTCTTGGAAGATTCCGAAAAGAAACGCGCGGGAACCTGCTGATGAAAACCTTGAAGATTGCCGTGGCTGGCCTGGGCACCGTCGGTGCCGGCCTGGTCAAGCTGTTGTCGGACAATGCCGAGATCATCGCGCTTCGCGCCGGGCGGCGGATCGAGGTGGTGGCGGTGTCGGCCCGCGACCGCAGCCGCGATCGCGGCGTGGCGATCCCGGCCTCGGTGGCATGGTACGACGACGCCGCCAAGATGGCCGACGAGGCCGAGTGCGACGTGGTGGTCGAGGTGATCGGCGGCTCGGACGGCATTGCCCGCCAGGTGGTCGAGAACGCCATCGCCAAGGGCCGCCACGTGGTCACCGCCAACAAGGCGCTCTTGGCCCATCATGGGGCGGCGCTGGCCCGGGCGGCCGAGGACAAGGGCGTCTTGCTGGCCTTCGAGGCGGCGGTGGCCGGCGGTATCCCGATCATCAAGGCGCTGAAGGAAGGCCTGGCCGGCAACGTCATAAGCCAGGTCACCGGCATCTTGAACGGCACCTGCAACTATATCCTGACCACCATGCGCGAAACCGGGCGGGACTTCGCCGACGTGCTGGGCGAGGCGCAGGCGCTGGGCTATGCCGAGGCCGATCCCAGCTTCGACATCGACGGCATCGACGCCGCCCACAAGCTGTCGATCCTGACAAGCCTGGCCTTCGGGACTCCGGTCGATTTCGCCTCGGTCCATGTCGAGGGCATCCGCCACGTTTCCGCCGACGACATCCGCTTCGCCGATCTGCTGGGCTATCGCATCAAGCTGTTGGGCATCGCCCGGATGACCGATCACGGCATCGAGCAGCGGGTCCATCCGTGCATGGTGCCGGTCAAGACGCCGATCGCCACCGTCGATGGGGTGTTCAACGCCGTGGTCGCGGAAGGCAATTTCGTCGGTCGCTCGATCTATGAAGGGCGCGGTGCCGGCGCTGGTCCGACCGCCTCGGCAGTGGCCGGCGACATCATCGACATCGCGCGCGGCAGCCGGGTGCCGGCCTTCGGCGTGCCGGCCGCCGCCCTCAAGGCGCAAGGGGTGGCCTCGATCGACCGCCGGGTCGGCGCCTATTACATGCGCCTGTCGGTGGTCGACCGCCCGGGCGTGCTGGCCGAAGTCGCCGCCACCTTGCGCGACGAGGGCGTCTCGGTCGAACAAATGATCCAGCCGGCCCGCTCGCCCGCCGACAGCGTGCCGATGGTGATGACCTTGCACGACACCGAAGAGGCGGCGATGAACCGTGCCGTGGCCCGGATTTCCGCTCTCGACGCCGTGCTGGAACAGCCTCGCATCATCCGTATCGAAGCCCTTTGATGAACGAGCCCGCGATGCCCAACCGCCTTTTCGTCCCGCCACCGCGCGCGCTTGACCGCAACCTTGCCCTGGAAGTGGTGCGCGTCACCGAGGCCAGCGCCCTTGCCGCCGCCCGCTGGGTTGGGCGCGGTGAAGAGCGCGCCGCCGACCAGGCCGCCGCCGAGGCGATGCGTGAGGCGCTGAACAGCCTGTCCATGGACGGCAACGTCGTCAATGGCGAGGGCGAGGAATGCTCGGGCAAGGTCGGCACCGGCACCGGACCCAGGCTCGACATCGTACTGACCGCCATCGAGGGCGCCACCATCTGCGCCAAGGCCGGCCATAACGCGCTGTCGGTGGTGGCCGCCACCGAGCAGGGCTCGTTCTTGCAGGTTCCCAGCGGCGTCTATATGGAAAAGATCGCCGCCGGTCCGGATGTGCCCGAAGGCGTGCTGGATCTGGACCTGCCGGCCGAGGTGATGGTCGCCCGCGTCGCCGAGGCCAAGGGCGTGCCGGTATCGTCCTTGACCGTGTGCATGCTGGATCGGCCGCGCCACACCGACATGCTGGGCCGCATCTACGAAGCCGGAGCCCGCGTCGTGCTGATCGAGGCCGGCGACGTGTCGGGGGCCATCGCCACCGGCCTGCCGGAAACCGGCATCGACCTTTACATGGGCTCGGGCGGTGCCGCCCAGGGCGTGCTGGCCGCTGCCGGCCTGAAATGCCTGGGCGGGCGCATGCAGTGCCGCTTGCTGCTCAGGAACGAGGAAGAGCGCGGCCGGGCGCGTCGTGCCGGCTTCACCGATCTGGCGCGCAAGTTCGACCTGGACGACATGGTCAAGGGCCATGTGATGTTCGCCGCCACCGGCATCACCAGCGGTCACATCCTGGACGGTGTGACCCTGTTCGACGGCGGGGCGGTCAGCCATTCGCTGGTCATGCGCTCGGCCACCGGCACGGTGCGCAAGATGACGGCGCGGCACGACTTCAAGCGCCACATCCTGCTGCATCAGGACCCATGACCACCGGCCCCGCCTTCCTGGGGGTTGAACGGTCGCTGACCGGTCGGCGCTGGCAGGAAAGCGGGGGTGATTCGCGTCTGGCCCTGACGTTCTCCCAACGCCTGGGACTGCCGGAAGTGGTGGGGCGGGTGTTGGCGGCCCGGGGCGTCGGTCTGGCCGACGCCGAAAACTTCCTGGCGCCCACCCTGCGCGCCTTGCTGCCCGATCCCTTCCATCTGAAGGACATGGACAAGGCGGCCCGGCGCATCGCCCGCGCGGTGCAGGGCGGCGAAGCCATTGGCATCTTCGGCGATTACGACGTCGACGGCGCCACCTCGTCGGCGCTGCTGGCCCGGTTCCTGCGCGCGGCCGGCGCCACGGTCCAGGTACACATCCCCGACCGCATCGCCGAGGGCTACGGCCCCAACCTGCCGGCCCTGCTGTGTTTGAAGGATGCCGGTGTGGGGGTGGTGGTGACGGTCGATTGCGGCACCACCGCCTACGAGCCGCTGAAGGGCGCCGCCGAGGCCGGCCTGGACGTGGTGGTGGTCGATCATCACGAGGCCGAGCCCGACCTGCCCGCGGCTTTCGCGGTGGTCAATCCCAACCGCGTCGACGAGGACAGCCCGCACGGCCATCTGGCGGCGGTCGGCGTGACCTTCCTGCTGGTGGTGGCGGTCAACCGGGTGCTGAAGGATTCTGGCTGGTACCAGGGGCGCGCCATGCCCGACCCCCTGCAATGGCTGGACGTCGTGGCGTTGGGCACGGTGTGCGACGTGGTGCCGCTGAAGGGCGTCAACCGCGCCCTGGTGACGCAAGGCCTGAAGGTGATGGCCAAGCGGGCCAACGTCGGCCTGACGGCGTTGTCCGACATCGCCGGCATCCGCGAGCGACCGGACGCCTATCACCTGGGCTATGTGCTGGGGCCGCGCGTCAATGCCGGCGGCCGGGTCGGCGAGGCGCCGTTGGGCCATACTCTGCTGGCCTGCGACGCCCCCTTGGAGGCGGCGGAAATGGCCCGGCGTCTGGACGGCTATAACCGCGAGCGCCAAGAGATCGAGGCCGCCGTGCTGCTGGAAGCCATCGAGCAGGTGGAGGGCCGTCCCGACGACGGGCTGCCGCTGCTGGTGGCGGCCGGCGAGAACTGGCATCCCGGCGTCATCGGCATCGTCGCCGGCCGTCTGAAGGAACGCTATGCCCGCCCGGCCTGCGTGATCGCGCTGGAAGGCGGCGAGGGCAAGGGCTCGGGCCGTTCGGTGGCCGGTTTGGACCTGGGAGCGGCGATCATCGCCGCCCGCCAGGCCGGCATCTTGAAGGCCGGCGGCGGCCACGCCATGGCGGCCGGCTTCACCGTGGCGCGCGAACGCCTGGACGATTTCAAGACCTTCCTGGCCGAGCGCCTGCAGGCCCAGTTGACCGGCGAATTGGTGCCGGTGCTGGAGCTGGACGGCGCCCTGGATTGCGCCGGCTGCACGGTGGATCTGATCGAGACCTTGAAGCAGATCGGTCCGTTCGGGGCGGGCAATGCCGAGCCGCGCTTCGCGGTGTCGGCGGCTCGTATCGTCAAGGCCGACGTGGTGGGCCAAGGCCATGTGCGACTGATCCTGGTCGGGCAGGGCGGCCAACGCCTGAAGGCCATTGCGTTTCGCGCCGCCGACAGCGACATGGGGCTGGCGCTGCTGCGTTCGGCCGGCCAGACCTTCCATTTGGCTGGGACTCTTCGGGCTGATTCGTGGCAAGGAACCACCTCGGTCCAGCTGGTGGTCGATGACGCCGCGCCGGCCCGGTGATTTTTTCCCAAAAGCCACTTGATTTCCCCCCCCACCCCCTGTATCTAGACGCCCTCACCTCGCGACGTCCCCATCGTCTAGAGGCCTAGGACACCGCCCTTTCACGGCGGCGACAGGGGTTCGAATCCCCTTGGGGACGCCACGCGATTTCAATGACTTAGCAAGATTTGAAATCTTCCGTCTTCCGTATTTCTTCCGTCTTCGTCGATGGAAAGGAGTGGATTGCGGTGGATAGCGCATGGCTGGAATGTTTCCGCCGTGGGCATGGTTCGTATCAGTTCACCCGCTCCCCCGGCCCTGGCTGATCCCGGAGCAGTTCCTCGGCGGCAAAATTCCAATCCGAACTATCTTTTACTCACTTGGTGGAACTGGACATTTTGTTCACGGCCATAAAGGCGGCGGGCAAGGTAAGTTACGTTTTCGGCCAGATAACGCTCAAGTTCCTCAGATGTGACCAATCCATCTTCATCACCAAACGGCTTCTTGTCGGCAGTTCCAGAGGCGCCTAGCAGGAAATGCTTGGTAAACAGCCCATGAGATTTGTCCTGCTCCCATGATGCCATCTGATCGGCAGCACCCGCTGAAATGACGGTGACGTTCGTAGGGACCTTCGGCACCTTGGGCAGAATGTTGATTGGCGAAGCATTTGGAATGACCGTGCCAGATGGGCTGATTCCTGAAAAGCATGCCTCAAGCACGACTGTAATTTTATCGGAGGGGATTTTGGCTAAGAGCCCGTCCGGAAGGTTCTTGAGTCCGATGAATCAGTTGTGATTCCATAGCTCTCCAGACGAATCGGGGGGCAGCATGTGGACGAAGGAGAACCGGCGGGTCTATGAGCGGCGCGGCCTCCGCTATCCCAGCGACTTGACGGATGAAGAATGGGCGCTGGTGGAACCGTTGATTCCCCCGGCGAAACGTGGAGGCCGCCAGCGGACGGTCAACATCCGCGAGGTGTTGAACGGCGTTTTCTACGTGCTGATGACCGGGTGCCAGTGGCGGGCGCTGCCGACAGACCTGCCGCCCAAGAGTACGGTGCATGAATATCTCGGGCTGTGGGAGTGGGATGGCACCCTGGCCCGCCTCCATCACGTGCTGTTCGTCGCGGTACGGGAGTTGGCTGGCAAGGAAGCCAGCCCGACAGCGGCGATCATCGACAGTCAGAGCGTCAAAGGCGCGGAAAAAGGGGGGCGCGGATCGACCCGTCGGGCTACGACGCGGGCAAAAAGGTCAAAGGCAAGAAGCGGCACATCGTCGTCGATACGCTCGGCCTGATCCTGGCGGCCCACATCCAGCCCGCCGATGTCCAGGACCGAGACGGCGCGTTGCCGGTGCTCAAGGAGGTCCGCCGCCTGTTTCCGTTCATCGTGCGGATCTTCGCCGATGGCGGTTACCAGGGCGCGGCCACGGCAGCGGCGGTGCGCGAAC
>NZ_LWQU01000132.1 GCF_001650635.1 Magnetospirillum moscoviense
TACCGGGCGTCACGCCTGGAACATGCTTAACGCGGGGTGGAGCAGCCCGGTAGCTCGTCAGGCTCATAACCTGAAGGCCGCAGGTTCAAATCCTGCCCCCGCAACCAAAAATTAAGCCCGTAAGTCCAACGACTTACGGGCTTCTGGATTCTTGGGCCCCGTCATCCCCGCGCCGGCCGGGTAAGCGCAGGGTAAGCACCGCAATGCAAGCACCCGCATGCTCAGGCAAGACCCGTAAACGTGACGGCAGCCCTGAGACCGAAGTTGCGTAAGCGTCCTCTGACGGCTGCCTTGTCGTCGGCCTCCCAATCGGCCTGAATGGTGCGCTCGGGTCGCTGATTTGTTCTGAGATGTGACTTATTGTTACTCATGTTGCTCCTTTTCAAATTCATACCTACGATAGGTGATCTAATGCCATAGGGGGCTGCCATGTTTTTAGGGGCGTATCGTGTGTTGGCGCTTGCGCTTGTGCCGTTGCTGTATGCGCCGGTGATTTCGGCTAAGCCGATCAAGTGTGGCGCCGGGCAATTTTGCGCCAAAGCCAGCCAATCCGCGCAAGATGGGCAGGGGGCAACCCAGCTGGCGCAGGCCGTACCCGCTCAGGCCGTGGCAGACAACATATTCACCGAGAGGCCCGCCCAACTCGCTTCCGTCCCGGCCGTTTCCGACGCCTCCCCGCCGTTTACCGTACCGCCTTCAACGGCCGTTGGAGTCAGTATCGCTGCCTCAGATGGCGCTCCGGTAGCAGGGGGGGGGCTCGTGCAGGGGCTTGGCCGCATCATGAGCGACCATCCGCTAATGCAGAGCGTCAATAACGACGTCGCGTCCGCGCGCGAGCAGATCGGGGTCGATTACAGCTCCTTCATGCCGCGCGTCGGGGTTCGTGCCAATGCGGGCAAGCAGCGTGTTGACCGTGACCGCACCTTGGATAGCGCGGGGACGATGCAGAAGAATTACGATCCGCGCGAGGTCGGGCTCACCGTGACCCAGTTACTCTGGGACTTTGGTGCCACCAGCGCCGCCGTCACGCGGGCCGAGGTGAACTACACCAAGGAGGAAAAGGAGCGGGATACGCAGCGGATCAATCTGCTGCTCGCGGGGATCGAGGCCCACCTGAAGCTCCTCAAGGCGCGCCAGCAGCTCGAATACGCGAACCGATCCGTGGAAAACATCAAGCTGCAGACCCAGCTCGAGAGTAACCGCATCGAGACCGGCAAAGGTCTGACGACCGATCTGCTGCAAGCGAGGGCGCAACTGGCAGGGGCCCATGCTCGCCGCGTCTCGGCCCAGAGTGCGGTCGATACTGCGGTGAACCGCTACCGCGCGGTCTTCGGGGTCGTGAACGTCCCGGCCACTCTCGAGGCGGTGCTCGAGCCGCAGACCGTGCTGCCGCCTTCGCTGGAACAGGCCCTGCATCAGGTCGAAAGGCAAAATCCGGACATTATCGCCGCCCGTTCCCGTGCGGCTCTCAAGGATGCCGAGCGTGACGCGATTAGCACCAAGGAATATATGCCGCGTATCGAGCTTGTGGGTGATGTGAGCAAGCGGGGCGATAGCGACGGCACCGCGGGTTCGCGTAATGACATGAAGGTGCTTGTTCAGGTGTCATGGAGTTTCGATGCCGGCTTGAAGGCGGACTACGCCACCTCAGCCGCCAGTCTTGCCGCCGCTTCCGAGCGAAATAAGGCATTCTATGTGGGCCGGCAGGCCATTGAGGAAGCCGAGAACGCTTGGACTGACCTCAAGGCGGCTCGGGACCGACAGGCCCATCTCAACGACCAAGCCGAGATCTCAGGGCATTTCCTCGAGTTGGCGCGCAAGGAGCGTGAGCTCGGTCGGCGGTCATTGCTCGACGTGTTGTCGGGCGAAACCAACCTGATCAACGCACTGTCCGACGCCTCGGCGGCGGAAACGGACGTGGTGCTCGCCTCCTTCCGCATGCTGCGTGCCATCGGCGCCCTTGATGCTGGGCAGGTGGTTGTCGCCGCACCCAAGCCGATCGTGCCCTTGGCTCAGTACGTGCCGGCTTACAAGCGGAAAGCCGCGATGTCGGGCGGCAATGCCGTGTCCGTGGAATTAGCCGGACCGGCGAGGTAATGCCATGGAAAAATCGGAGCGTTTCTCGCAAGTTGAAGCTGCCCTGCGCCAGCAGGGTATCTCCGAGGAAGCCGCGAAGGCCGTCCTCGACGCCTATCAGAAAGCGGAAGCAGCGGGCAGCAAGGATGCCGTCGTAGCCGCCCTTGAGGCTTTGCAATCGGAAAGCGCCCGTTCGGGCCTGTCGCAGGACTTGATCGCCCAGCTCAGCAACATGGTTGCGCAGGCTCTGGTCACGCTCGTCCCGCCGCAGGATTCAACTATCGGCAGCGGGCCTAATGCGTTGCAGGGCATCAAAAGCAGCGACGGAACGAAGGCGAACACTCCGGACGCGTCGTCTGGTCGGCCGTCGTCTTCAACCCAGCCCGAGCCTCAGGTTACCAGCGCCACTCCGCACTTTGAAACGGCGGCGAAGGCCCCCCCCGTAAATATCGCCTCTCTTTTCGAGCAAACCGGATCGCAGGCCAAAGGTTCGGAAGGTGGTCGTGGCTATGGCCTTGTCGAGCGGCCAGAGATCACCGGCCTTACCTACAACGACGTCTCCAGGTCCAATAACGAGTCCTCCGGGCGTTTCGCTCCCCCGGAAGTCACAGCGCTGACCGGTGACGGCTATTCGAACGCCAATCTGATCGGTGGCTCCAAGACCGAGAACACTCTAATTACCGCCGATGCCTTCCAGGGCACGACGGTCCTTGGGACGGATAGCAGCAAGACGCAGTTCGGCATCGGAGAGTTAGGGCGCGGCAACGTCGGTCGTGATGGCGTGTTCTCCACCAACCTGCAATCTTCCTCCAACACCACCTCCAGTTCCGGCACGACGTCGGGTGGCCAGGGCGCCGGCTTCACGGGCGTTATCCTCGACGACTACATCGCCGGCGCCAAGGTCTTCATCGACACCAACAATAACGGGCGGCTGGACGCCGGAGAGCAGTTTTCGATCACCGATTCGAAGGGGCAGTTCACCCTTTATGGCGTTGCCCAGGGCTCGCGTATCGTTGGTGTCGGCGGCGTCGATACCCGGTCCGGCGCTCCGAACAGCGTATCGTTCAAGGCGATTATCGATAACGCCAGTGCGGGTCAGGACGGCAAGACTGGTGTGGCGGTCTCGTCGCTGTCAACCCTGCTTACGACCTATGTCGACCAGGGGTTCACCTCGGACCAGGCTGACAACTTCGTGCGCAACGAGCTTGGCCTGCCCTCGAAGGAAGCGATGGGCGGCAAATCGCTCAATGAATTTGACCCGGGTGAGGACAATCCCGACGACGACATCGACGCGACCCTTCAGAACCAGATCGTTGCCTATGTCCGGCAGGTCAGCGTACTGATCGGCGCCATCGGCGCGCTCATCGACGGCGCTTCCAACGAGGAAAGCGACGCCGGTATCGACATCGCCTATGCCGCGGTCATCGACAAGATGGTCAATGGCACACTGGATCTCGGTTCGCCCGCCGATCTGACCGCCGTTCTGAACGACGCCATCGAGACGGCCAACGATGACGGCATCACCAGCAACCTTCATGCCAGCGTCAGTGGTGTCGATGGTGACGCGAACCTGCTCGGCGTCGTCCTGGCGAACGTCTTGCAGTCGGTGAACGACAGCGCCAGATCCGATCCGACCTCGAAGGATTCCGAGGCGTCTCTGCGCTTTGGCCAAAGCGTGCTGGCCGAAGCCTTCGCCAGTCTTGGCCAGGAAGCGGCCACCGGACGTGGTGGCGATATCTCGCTGGCCCCGTCGCTGGTCCAGACCGTCGTTTACAGCGACCCGACGGCGGTCAGCGATCAGGTCGAGAGCATTATCAATACGCTGGAGATGTTCAACACCACCCCGGCGGAGGGCTATGCCAACGCCCCGATTCCGTTGGACATCCGTCTGCCCGTGCTCGGTGTCGGCAAGTCCTTCGACGAAATCGTCATCTCAGGCGTTCCCGCCGGGATGAAGCTGGTCTATTTCGATGAGGCGAACGTCAACCAGGACGGCACCTCGAAGACCATAGATCTGCCCATAGCTGGCGACGGTAGCTACACCGTCAGCAACACCTGGATCAGCAACCTGGCGGCAGTGTCCGAGGCCGAACTTGCGGAAGACGTCGTCCTCGATATCGACGCCTCGTACACCGATACCACCGACAACAGCACCACCGCCTACGAAGGCACTCTGACCATCACCGTCCTTAAAACGCCGAACATTACCGTGGACAGCGGTGAACTGGACGGCAGCGGCAAGATCGGGGGGACCGAGGACGCGGTATCGGTCGTCCTGCCGTCGATGAATATCGACCGGGATACCCGCTTCGACATCACCGAGACCATTTCCGTCCGCCTGACCCTCAGTAACAGCGCGGCCGAGAAAGGCGAATTGCGTTTGGTCGGCGCCGCTCCCGCCGGAGTCACGGTGGAAGGCGAGGAGACGGACACGATCACCCTCTTGGGCAGCCGTTCCGCTCTCGACAGTGCTCTTGCTGCCGGCAATCTGGTAAAGGCCGTTTTCGACGCTGATTTCAATACCAGCCTCTATCCGAGCGCATCCGTCGAGGTCGAGATCAACGACCGTCACGGGCAGCCGCTGTCCGTTTCGACCCAGACCGTCACGTTCGCCGTGGCCGCCGTCAACGACACGCCGACACTGGCCGACAGCAGTCCGCGCCTTGCCGATATCGACGCGACCGTGACCGATGGGGAGAACGCGGGGACGCTGGTCCGCGACTTTGTCGTTCCCGGCACCCTGGAGGACGTCGATTTTCTTCCCGGCGAGACGCCCGAACGCGTCGCCGTCACCGATCTCACCGTCATCAACGGCGGTCATTGGGAGTACAAGCTCTCGGGCGGAAGCTGGACCACGCTGGCGGCCCCGGCGTCGGGTAGCGCCACGTTGCTCGATTCGGACACCTCCGTGCGCTATGTGCCGAACGGGCAGGGCACGCCGAGTATCACCTTCAAGGCCTGGGATGGTAGTGGCAACACCGCTGGCAGCACCGTTACCCTGGCCTCGCTGGATGGCCATGTTTCGGCGGATACCAACAGGGCGGAACTAACTGTACTGGCCAATGATTCGGCGCTGGCTTATACGCTCGAGAAGACGGCCACCGAGGATACGGTCCTTCAGTTCTCCCAAGCCGACTTCACGGGCGCGGTCAGCTCGACCAGCGGCTCGCTGGCCAGCATCACCGTCACCTCGCTGCCGAGCAATGGTACGCTCAGGCTGGGCGGAACCGAGGTGTCGGATGGTGATGTCATCACCGTCGCTAATCTTGGCAACCTGAACTTCACGCCAAGCCAGGACTACAACGGCCCGGTCAGCTTTAGCTGGTTCGCAACCACGGCCGGTGACGTGGATACCGATGTGGCCGACGTCGTCATTGAGGTCGAGAGCCTCAACGATGCTCCTATCGTCGGCGGTACTCCCGAGGCCGTGAGCGTTACCGAGAGTGATCCCAATCCGGTGGGACAGATCGTCGGCGACCTAGTCCTGCCCGCGTTCAGTGATGCCGGCGAGAATTCCGACGACATGAATGCGTTGGCCGGCATCGCCATCACCGGCTTGAGCACGGCGATCACCGATGGTGCTTGGCAGTACCGTGTGGCCGGCACCTCGACCTGGGTCAACTTGCGCAGCGCCGGTGACGGTCACGGCAGCAACGCCGATCCGATCTTTCTTGCCATCGATGACGAAGTCCGCTTCGTGCCGTCCCCTGGCAAGACCAGTATCTCGGGCGGTGTCACCGCCTATCTGATTGACACCAGCATCGATAATTTCACCAGCGGTCGTCAGACCACCTACGACCTTTCCGTCCTCAACTCGGAGGACAGTGGCATCAATGTCACGGGCCGCGGTGGTAGCACGCCGTTCAGCCATACCACAATCACCCTCACCGTCAGCATCTCGGGCCTCAACGACGCTCCGGTGCTCGACGTCAGTTACGACGCTAACCTGAGCGTCATCGACCGCACGGACCAGGACAACGAAGGCACCCGTGTCGGGGACCTTTTGGCGACCGGCGCCATCACCGACAAGGATCTCTCAGCCGAAGACGAAACGCCGCATGCCATCGCGGTGGTCGGTGGCGGCATCAGCGCCAGCGGGCATTGGGAATATCGCCTTGCCGACAGCGAGGGTTGGAGTGCTCTGCTTCCCGATACAGGCACGTTGACCAAGCATGCGCTGCTGCTTGGCCCGGACGACTATCTGCGTTTCGTGCCGGAAGACGGGGCGTTGCCCGGATCGGCGAGTCTGACGTTCCGCGCTTGGGACCAGAGCAGCCACAGCGCCGGCGATCGCCTCGATCTCTCCCTCGGAGCATCGGTCGGCGGCCGCACGGCGTTCTCGGCGGCCACCGATACCGCCACGGTCCGCATACTTACCAACGCGGAAGATCTGCCGGTCTATTCTATCATCGCCGACAGTGCCGCCGTGCTCGAGGGTAATCCGGGCGACGACCCGGACGTGCGTGACGAAACGGGCCAATATTCCATCATGACCTTCGTGGTCAGCCGTGTCAGCACTGCCGAATATTATCCTGCTGACACTGTCGCCTGGCAGGTTGGCGGCGCCATCAGCGACCTCAAGGCCAGCGATTACAGCGGTACCGTCAGCTTCGCCGAGGGTGAGACCGAAAAGGCGATCCAGATTCGCGTAGTCCGCGATGCGACGCGCGAAGCCAACGAGGACGTGGTCGTTCAGCTGGGCGCGCCCGCGGGCGAGGGGCGCCTCAGCCAAGACAGCGTCGCGATAACCCGGATCATCAACGACGACCCGACTCTTGCCTTCGCATCCGCAGCCCAGACCGTCGTCGAGGGCCAGGACATCACCTTTACCATCCGCCGTATCAGCGGCATGGGTGAGACGGTCACCCTGCGCTACGACGTCTTGTCGGCAACGGGCGGCGAGGGCCTGGGGTCGGCGCTGGATTCCGACGAGACGGCCGCATCGGGGGCCGTGTATTTCGGTATCAACGAGACCGAAAAGACCATCACTCTTCATACCGTCGACGACGAGTCCATCGCCGATCCGCAGCGCTTCTACCTCGCCCTGTCCGACGAGAACGGTACGGTCAATATTTCGAAGTTCGCCTCGGAAGGCATCGTCGTCAGCAATGACGCCAGCATCAGCGTGACCGACGTCGAGGCCGGCCAGACGGTGAACGGAATCACCACCTATACCGTTACCGTCGAGCGGACGGGCAGCCTGGGATTCGAGCACGCATTCAACTTCGATCTGGTTGGTATCGGAGAGAATCCGGCCCAGGCCGAGAACTTTCTGCTCGAGGATGACCGCCGGGTGGTGTTTGCCGCCAACGACGATCCCGATGCCGTCTCCGATACGGTCACCTTTACCTTCCAGGCGCGCCCCGGCCTCAAGACCGAGGGTATCCGCCACTTCGAAGTCCGCATTGCCGAGGATGATTCCGACCTGGCCGGCAGCACCGCCGACCGTGTCGTCATCGGCGTTTCGGCCGCGCGCGGTGAACTCGTGCCCAATGGCGTCACCGCCACGATCGTACCCGTCAGCGCCAAGCTCATCGAGGGCTCTAACAGCACGACCTTCGCACAATCCTTCCAGGTCCAACTGTCCGAGGCCACCGACGAGGATGTCGTCATAACCTGGACGGTTTCCGATTATGGTGGCGATAACGCGGCGAACGCCGCCGACTTCGTCGGAGGGGCGTTCCAGCACGGTACGGTTACCATTGCCGCCGGCCAGACCCATTCCGGAACCATCTTCGTTACTCCAGCCTCCGACGGCGCGGTGGAGCGGAACGAGAAGTATTATGTCGATATCGACGTCGCCAGCGGTCCGGCCGAGGTGCGTGGCATCAGCGCCGTCGGGACCATCGTCAACGACGATGCCTTTATCGGATTCGCCAGCACCGATCCGGCCTCGGCGTGGGAAGGCGCCACCGGGCAGGACGGACACTTTGCGGTGACAGTCGTGCGCGACGGCTTCGCCCGTAGCGAGGTCAGCATCGGCTGGTATGTCGAGTTGATCTCCGATAGCTCGGTGCCGTCCAACCAGCGCGCCTCGGCCGAAGACTTCGTGTCCGGGGCGCTGCCCAGCGGTCGGGTCACTTTCATTCCGGGGGCGACGCAGGCCGATATCAGCTTCGCGCTGACCGGCAACAACGCGCTCGAATACGGCGAGAAGTTCCGCATTGTCCTTGATGGCGATACCATCCAGGGCGGCGCGCAGTTGTCCGACAACAATGTCGCCACCGGCATCATTGCCAACGACGACGCGGTGATCTCCATCGATGCCGATTCGCTGGTCGTCAGTGAAGATGAAGGGCAGGGTGGCAGCCGGACCGTCACGCTGACAATCGTCCGCGATACGCACGGCGCCTCGCTGCCCTCGGCAGCGGTTCAGTGGCTTGCCAGCGCCAGCGGCATCGAAGCCGACGATGCCACCGCCGCCGATTTTGTCGGCAACCGGTTCCCCGGCGGCACCGTCACCTTTGCTGCCGGCAGCAGCACCGCCCTGATCACCTTCACTGTAGCCGCCGACGATGTCGTCGAAGGCGATGAATCATTCCAGGTCGCCCTGGTCGGCACGACGGCGGCCCAGCACAGCCTGAGTACCGATCCGGCTCAACTCACCGCAACCGTCACCCTGACCAACGACGACGATCTGGTGTCCTTCAGCACGAGCGGTGGCAATCTCAGCCAGTCGGTCAGCGAGGATGGCGCCAGCCATGCCGGCCAGACGATCACCTACACCTTGACCCGCAGCGGTGACCTGTCAAAGGAGACCTCGGTCGACTGGCACCTGGGCTTCGACGGCAAGACCGCCGCACCGCCGGATTTCAAGGACGCCAACGGCGATCCCTATTCCGGGACGGTCGAGGGCACGGCCGTGTTCGCCGCCGGCTCGGCCACGGCGACCATCGTCCTGTCCCCGGTTAAGGACACCTCCGTCGAGTCGAATGAAACCTTCTCGGTTATCCTCGACACCACCGGTCTGTCCGCCAATGGCACTCGCCTAGCGACCAGCAACATCACCGCCGAGGGTGCCCTGGTCAATGACGACGTCGCCATTTCGGCGGCGGTCAGCGGCACGACGCTGGAGGCTAATGACGGCCAGACCACCACGCTGACCTTCACAGTAAGCCGCAGCAGCGGCGACACCGCCAATCAGGCGACGGACCTCACGTGGTCGGTTGCCGGCTCGACCATCGTCGTAAATGGTCTGCGCCTGGCCGACGCCCTTTCGGCCGGCGAATTCACCGCCGCCGATCAGGACGGCAACAATGTCCTGCATTGGGATGCCGGCGACACCTCGACCCGCACCATCACCGTCACCGTGAACGGCGATGTCCTGATCGAGGGGGACGAGGCGATTCGCCTTACCCTGGCTAACAGCGGCAGCGCCAGCGTCGCCGATCTGAGCGCGGCCACAGGTACCATGGCCACCCTGCACGACAACGACGCCTCCGTCTGGGTCGAGCAGCTGGTGAGTGCGATCTCCGAAGGCAAGTCCGGGCAGTCGCGCGACGTCACCTTCCGCATCTTCCGTCAGGGCGACATCGAGTCCGATTTGACGGTGGCGCTGTCGCCGAGTGGCGCCTCGGGGGTTTCGGGGCCGTCGTCGGTGACGTTCCACGCCGCCACCGATGATGACACCGTCTATGCCTCAGGCGCCCAGCCGAAGCAGTGGGTGGACATCACCTATACCGTCAGCGGCGACGACACCCTCGAATCCGGCGAGGCGCTGACGCTCATGCTGGGTGCGCTGACGACGCAGAATGGCTATCAGGCCAGCCTTGATGGAACTCATGCTAGCGCCAGCACCACGATCACCAACGACGACAACAAGATCACCATCTCCAGCGACGCCACCTGGAACGCCTCCACCTCCCGCAATGAAGTCGTGGAAGGTGCCACTTCGGCCAGCCCGAATGATCCTGATAATACCATTCACTTCACCCTGACTCGCGATGCCACCGGCACCTTGGCGGCGGAAACCGTCACTTGGCGCATTGTCGGCAGCGGCAATTTCCCGGTCACGGCCGGCGACTTCCCCTCCGGCCAGGGACAACTTCTGGATAGCGATTTGCCGACCGGCTCGGTGTCTTTTGCCCAGGGGGCGACGACCGCCACCGTTTCCGTCACCCTCGACGCTGATCGTATCATCGAGCCGACCGAGGCTCTGGCCCTGCACCTGACCGATGTCAGCGGCAACCTTCAGGCCAGTGACTATGCCGTCACAGTGATTGCCGACGACGCCGGCTACAACGTCATCGCGCGAGATGCCGAACTGTCCGAGGGCAATGACGCCAGCGGTTCGAGCTACATCTATTTCGACCTCGCCGCGATCGGCGCGAATAGCCGTGTCTACTGGCAGGTCACCGGCGCTTCTAACGCCGATATCGATGATCTGCCGACCAGCAATCCCGGTACCGGCGCCGCATGGTATGACAGCAGCAGCGGCGGCTCCATCAAGGGCTATTACGACTTTGTTTCGGGAACAACCGAAAACGCCGTCGTCGCCCTGAAGGTCAAGCAGGATTCCATCGTCGATGCCGATAAGACGGCGACGATCGCCCTGTATTCGGATTCCGGCTTCTCGACCCCGCTGACCGACGACCAGTCGCTTGCCCTTACGGCAGAGACCGATCTGATTGATGACGATGCCCAGCTGACTCTGGTCGCCAGCGATGGCGCTAGCCTCGCAGAGGGTTCGGACCCAACGCCATCGAACAGCGCCAACACCGACAGCTGGACGACGCTGACCTTCACCGTCAATCGTGAGGGTAAAACCGAACAGGTTTCCTCCGTCGGTTGGAGTGTCAATCTCGCCAATGGCCTGACGGCACAGGATTTCTCTGACGCCGTCACCTCCGGCACCGTGACCTTTGCCGCCGACGAGATCGAGAAGACCATCGTCCTCAAGGTCAAGAAGGACTGGTTGGAAGAAAGCTCCGAGACGGTCACCGTTACTCTCGGCACGCCCTCCGCCGGTACGTCGCTGGCTGGTGGCAGCCAGAGCGCCCAGACCGTCATCGAGAACGATGACGTCACTGTCCAGTTTGCCGCTGGATCGCTTGCCGTCAGCCACGACGAAGGCGACAGTGGCACAACCGCGTTCACCTTCACCATCCAGCGTACTGGCGACACCGCAGATCTCGCCTCGACCGTCACCTGGTCGATCGCGCCGAACGGCGCCCTTAACTCGAGCGACTTCAGCAGTAACACCATCGATTACTACTCTGCGCTGCCCACCGGCCAGGTCACCTTCAACACTGGCGAGACGTCCAAGACCATCACCGTCAACGTCAGGGCCGATACCTTCACCGAGTGGCACGACTATTTGAACAGGTATCCCACGACCCAGGGCAGTTCGCTCGAGGGCGATGAGACTTTCACCGTCACCCTGAGCAACGGCGCCACTGTTAAAACCAGCAACTCCGGTTACGGTAACAACACCCCCTCCATTGGCACATCCATCGGTGACAATGATGAGGCGGCGGGCACCATCCTCAACGACGATGTCGGGATCCACATCACCGATATCAGAACCAACCTGGCGGAAGGCACGGTGCCGGACCAAGACGGCGACGTCAACCCCAGCCAGGATGGGGTGCAGACCTATATCGAGCAGTCGATCACCTTCGAACGCGTCGGCGATCCGCGCCAGGCCGTATCGTTCAATTGGGGCGTGTCCGACGCCACGAATTTTTCCAACCAGATGATGTCGGGGCAGGCCGCCACCGGGACGGTCAGTTGGGCTGCGGGTGACACCTCCCCGAAGACCATCACCTTCCGCCCGCAGGGCGACGACGCCGTCGAGTCCAACTACTCCTTCGTGCTCAGCGTCGCCAATTCCGGCAACAGTGCGGCCATCGATGAGTTCAGCTACGGCACCAGCACCAATACGGTGCGGAACAACACCCTGAACTCGGACTCGATCCCGCTGGCCACCTTCAACGTCCTGCGTGACGAGGCCGGGGTCTGGGTGACCAACGAGGTGCAGATCCACTACGACGCCTGGGACAGCCAGCAAACCTCCACAACCGAGCAATACTCTGGCTCGGATCCCTGGTCAGGCAATGCCTATGTCCCCGGTCACGAAGGTCATATCAATTACAGCGGTAGTAATGCCGACAACGTCGAGGGCTCGCTCGGTTCGGCCACATCCGGTTCCGACTATACCGCCGTGCCGGCGACCACGCTGACCTTCGATGCCGAGCATCTCAGCCGTACCGTCACCGTCAACCTGCTTGCCGACGGGACCTACGAGACCCGTGAAGGCTTCAGTCTGTTCCTCGATAATGCCTCGGGTGCCACGGTGGCCGACCGTGAGGTTGTGGTCACTGTCGCGGACGACGATAGCGCCCAGCCAAGCTACCGCGTCAATGTGAATGGCAGCACTGCCATCGAAGGCATGGACGAAGCCGTCCAATTCACCGTCGATCTCGGCAAGGCTCTGACCCAGGACAGCACCTTCAGTGTCGCCTTGTCCGATCAAACCGCCGCCCAATCCTCTTCGGCAGGCGAGGCCGGCGACGTCGCCCGCTATTTCGAGTACAGCACCGACGGCGGCGCCACTTGGCAGACCAGCGCCCCGGTGTTCGAATTCAACTACGCGGCCGCATCAAGCAGCGTCGACGATCAGGTCTCCGTCGCCTACCAGTTCGACAATAGTGAAAGCGGGGAATCCTTCGACAGCTGGCTCGAATTCTCGGACCTTAAGGCGGATTCCGGCTATCGGGTTGGTGGTGTGCTGCAGGGGCTGAGCCATGCCGGCCCCAACGCCGGAGGAACGATCCACGTCGTCGTTGACAGGGACGGTGCCTATGTCGACGACAATGCCGACGGCGTGCATGACGAGGGTGAAGATACCGAAGCTTTTGATTGCGGGGGCAACGATTCCGTCGATCTGGCCAACAATACTGTCGTCATTCATTTCAACGACAGGCCGAATCAGGGACTCGATTTTAGCGGCTTTGGCGCAGATGACCGAGTCGAGATCGATCGCGCCGCGTTCCACGATAATGGTTGGACTGCAGACTGGGCCAATACCACCTTCGCCAACTCCACCCCCGACGACTACGGCGGGCCATACTGCCACAGCAAGGGCTATAACACCGGCTGCACCGATAACGGCTATGCCTCTACCGCGTTCCTTGCCTACCAGAACGGTTCGTCATTTGGGGTTCGGGCGCATTGCAGTGGTTTCTGGTACAGCTGCTCCGAGGCCCAGTTGGCTCATAGCTTGGGCGAAGGCAACAGCGACTTCAATTCCGTCGATATGCTCCAGGCGGTTTCCTTCGTCGGGGCGGGAGACGAAGGTGGTTCGGGCAGTGCCGGACTCTTTACCGTCTGGATACCGGTTCGTGCCGACGTAGAGATCGACACTGATGCCTTGCGGGTCAGCATCGCTGGCAGCGGCGGCAGCCTTAGCGGTGACTATGCCGGACTGGCCTCGCTGAGCGAGCCCGATTCCGAGACCACCCAGGCCCTGCTGGCCTGGTGGAACACCCAGTTCGAACAAGAAGGTGTTTCGGTCGAGGACGTTCAGGAGTATTTCGCCGAATTCGCCATGCGAAACAGCGATGCGGTCGCGGTCCAGTTCCTGCGCTTCGACATGGAGTGGGACGGCTACGGCGACATGACGTGGAGCGTGGAGGGGCTCGATCCCGCCATGGTTGTTGCTCCGCAGGATGGTGGTGTGTTCAGCGACTTGCGCGTGGTCCAGGACGTCACCCTTGACGCGGGCCAAACGACGGTCGCGGCCGACATCGCGCTTGGCGCGCAGGCCGTGTTCAACGTCTCCAACGGTATGTCGGCCATCGACTCCTTCCAGCCCGAAGGCCTGCAGCCGACCTTCGAGGTGACCGAGGACAGCATTGATGCCGCCACCGGCATCCGGACCGTGCACGTCACCGTCACCCGCCCCGACGACAGTCTCGACGACGTGGTGAACTACCGGCTGAACGTGCCGCAGCTTACCGATGCCGCCTTCCTGAACGGCTCGGATTCCATGGCAGGCCGGCTTGGCTTCGCCGCCGGGGAGGGCACCCAGGAGCTGGTATTCCAGTTCAACGCCATCGTCAGCGACGATTCCACCCCGGCGCCCATCCATCGCGATATCGGGGTCATTGTCGGCTATGATGCTGATGGCGGCCTCGGCGCCTTCATCGACACCGACCAGGATCACGTGCTCGACGCGAGCGAGGCAACGTCAGACAACCTTGCCTTCGACGCGGACGGCAACGATCTCGTCGGTTTGGACGTTAATCGGGTTACCGTGCGTTTCAACGACCTTCCCGAGAGCGCGCTCGATTTCAGCGGCTTCGGGGCCGACGACAGGATCGAATTCAACCTTGACGAAATGGCTCGCAACGGCTGGGCGTTGGGTGACATCACCGCGCGTTCGGCAAGCGGCTGTCATAGTTCGTCGGGGGGCGGAGAGCGTTATAGGGCCTGTTCATCGCAAGAGGTTTCTGGGCTGACCATACATGGCGATGCATTCGATGTAACCGCGTATGCCGAGGCGAGCGGCAACGGGGCCCAAACGCTCGAATTCAGAGGCTCCCGCAGTGGAAGCTGGACAAGCCAAGCTGTCGCGACTTTAGGCGGGAGTGAGACTGCTCTGGCACTGGTCAATGGCGAGAACAGCCTCAATCGCCAGATTTCGTTCGTCCACAACCCGACCCAGCACATCGTGGTCGATTCCGATGGCGCCTACGTCGACAGCGATGCGGACGGGATCAAGGATGATAACGAGAGCACGCTGGCCTTTTCCACCAGCGATGGTTCCGATCTTGTCGGACTGGAGTACGGCAGCTACGTCATCCACTTCAACGACGCTCCGGATGAGGCGCTTGACTTCACCGGCTTTGGCCGGGACGACCGTATCGAGATCGATGTTTCTGCCTTCCAGGCGAACGGCTGGAACGACGCCATCAGCGGCATGAAGGATGACGAATGGCGGTCCGCCAATGTCCACAATGAATACTATTCTGGCTCTTTCTGCAGTAATCGGTCTTTGTACTTTAGTGATGGATCTACTTTCGGAGTTTCCGCTGTTCGCAGCATGTGCTACTCTTCAGGGTATTGGTGTTCTTCCGGTGCCCAAGCAGAGGTAAACAGGCTGACGGTTAGGAGTAATGGCGGCAGCGGCCTAGAACTGGCCCAGTTTGGTACCGGATATCTGTCGGAAACCGCGATCAACTTCAGCATTGACGGCAACGGCGGACTGATGAATCGCATCAGCTTCGTCAACCTGCCCGATGCCGAGCCGGTACAGAACATTCAGGTCATCGTCGATCATTACGACAATGGCGACCTGGGCACTGGCGTCGGTGCTTTCGTTGACCTGGATGCTGACGGGGTGCTCGACGCCGCCGAGGCCTCCGCGGAGAATATTGCCTTCGATTTCGAAACAGGCGAGGACTTCGTCGACCTGGCCAGCAACCACGTCACCGTTCGCTTCAACGACGTGCCTGACACCGTTCTCGATTTCCGCGGTTTTGGGAGCGACGACAAGATCGAGATCAACCTCGCCGAATTTGCGGCCAATGGCTGGAAACTTGGTACGGTCACCGATACCGCTGCCGGCGGGTGGAATTGGTCGAGTTGCAGTCAAATTTCCCATGCCCGCAGCGATCTCTGCCTTTCGGGCCAAACCGCTCATGGTGACGGATTCTCCTTCTATGCGAATGCCGAGTTCTCATCTGGGAGCTCGGTGCTGCTGAGAGTGTCGGGTTATCGCATGAACAGCGACGGCCCCTGCTCCAACTCCTCTTTCGCTTGGACGAATGGCGTGGGGTTGGCCAGTTTCGGCAATCCCTTAAACTCCCATGGAAACCCCATCGTCGATGGCAGCGGACGCCTCAACGACCAGGTCAGCTTCGTCCACAATCCGACCATTCACGTCGTGGTCGAATCCGGTGGCGCCTTCATCGATACCGACGCCGACGGTGTGCTTGATAACGAGGAAGCCGTTGACTCCAACCGTGCTTTCCAGAGCGGCTGGGATGACGACTCGAATTGGCATTTCGACGATCATGTCGACCTGGCTAATAACAGTGTGGTCATCAAGTTCAACGATGCGCCGGATAGCGCCCTTAACTTCGAGGGCTTTGGCAAAGACGACCGCATCGAGATCGACCTGTCGGCGCTTCGGGCGAATGGTTGGCACGTTGGGGCAGACTTCACGGATTCCTGGCGCTCCAATAGCATTTCCCTCTCGTCCAGCACTAAGTCCTTCTCAAGTTCGGTTGGATTGAGCGGGCGCACCCTAGCGGGAAATACCTACGAGTTCGAGGTCTATGCCGATTTCGAATCTTCTGAAGGTTATGTTAGCTCCAACACATTGGGGATGTATGTCGATGCTGATTGTGCATCCTCAATGCGGGCGGATCTAGCCGAGTTTGGCTGTGATAATGCCAACAATCCGATCATTGACGGCAATTTCGGGTTGATGAATCGCATCAGCTTCGTCCAAAGCCACGTCGAGCATGTGATCGTCCAAGCCGACGGCGGCTGGATCGACAGCAACGCTGACGGCATCTTGCAGTCCAGCGAGAAGACCGACGACAATCTGGCCTTCGACTTCACCGTTGGTGCTGGCGAAAGCAATGCCCTCATAGACCTTGCGCACAGCAAGGTGGTCCTCCAGTTTGAGGATCGACCCGACCAGGCCCTCGACCTGTCGCAGTTCGGCCTTGATGATCGCATCGAGATCGACCGCACCGCATTCGGCGTCAACGGCTGGCACGGTGCCGCGAACGAGGGGGGGAGTCAGAGCAGCGACGCTTGGTCCGGCGGATCCGGTGCGGCCAGCAGCCAAAAGACCGTGTGCTCGTCGTGTGCCAGCATTGCGGTGAATGCGGCGCGCAGTGCCAGCGGCGACAACCGGTTGTCGGTGGGCACCTGTACATCGAGCGACGGCTCGGAACGAAGCGCCGTCCTCGCGACCTTCGGCGAAAATACGTCGGTGATCGATGGCGATGGCGGTCTGATGGACCGCATCAGCTTTGTCACGTCCACCATCCATGTGGTCGTTGAGGCCGACGGTGCCTTCATAGATGCCAATGCCAACGGCACCCTGGACGATGACGAGGCTGCCTATGCCTTCGACCAATTTACCGGCCAGGATCTGATCGGGCTGGACCAAAATCGTGTGGTGGTACACTTCAACGATGCCCCCGACACACCGCTTGATTTCTCTGGTTTCGGCTGGAACGATCGCATCGAAATCGACCGCTCCGCTTTCGCCGGCAACGGCTGGCACGCGGCGCTGAGCGAGTCGCGCAGCGACTCGGGTTCGTGGGGAAGCGTGGATGACGCTTATGCCTTCCGCAACTTTGTCCGCGAGGGGGAAAGTGGTTTCACGTTTTTTGGTGCTTTTGCCCAACGCAGTGGCTCCTGTTCCAGCTCCAGCAGCGTGATCGACAGGAATGTCCTCGGTGTCTTCGACTGCTATTATGGAGAGGACGGCTGTGGCAGTAACCAGGCGACGCTTGCCGATTTCGGTACCGGCTCTGTCTGGGACGTCAACCAGAGCATGCTCGAGGGTGGGTTCTCTAACCTTGTGTCCTTCGTCGGTCGCGAGTTGATCACGGGCTTCGACGGAGAGGCGTTGACGCTCGATCAGGGCGGTTCGGTCAGCGGCGGTGAGATGGCTTATGACGGGACCATCACTGCCGGCCTTGGCACGGACGAGATCCTGATTCGCGTTCCCATCATCGACGACAATCTCGACGAGCAGGTCGAAACGCTGGGCCTTACCGTTTCCGCCGAGTCGGGCAACAGTTTCACCGTTCCCGAGCAGTCCGGGACATCGGTGGTCGTGGACGATGACAGCCCGCAGATCACGGTGGGCTACAGCACTCTGGTCGATGGGCAACTGAACCAGGGCTATCTGGTCCAGACCATCGACATCAACAATCGCAACGGCGATGTGCCGTCCACCACCTATTCCAACACGAATTACCAGTCGGACAGCTTGGCCAATGATGCAGGCGCGGCCCAGTCCTTTACCGTAACCTTGCGCTTCCAGGGCCAGTGGGAACTGGCTCTGATCGACGAGGATATGCCGGGCACCGGCCAGGGCTACAATCAGGATTCACTATTCACTCTGACCGACCGGCTGCATCGCAGCCCGCCGCAATTCCTCTCCTTCGACGGCGTGGCCGAGATGGTGGACGGCGAGCCGACCGGCTATCTCCTCTACGAGGTGGATGTTCCCGCCGGGACGAAGCAGATTCTGACCCGCTCGGCGATTTCCGACACCGCGCTTTACGGCTCGGAAGCCCAGGCACTGATTGAAGCGGCCAGCGCCCAGGTCACCCATGTGGATCCGATCATCGTTGCCCGCGAGACGACGGTGAACGAAGGCGACGGTACGGCCACCATCGAAGTCGTCGTCGTCGGCGGCGATATCGGCGACGGTGTCTCGGTGGACGTTCAGACCCAGGACGGCGTCTGGGAGGACCGCACCTTTGTGGTTTCCCGCGAATACGCCACTGCCGGTGAACTGACCCTCACCTGGTCGGTCCAGGCCCTGGGCGGCGACAATTCGGAAATCCTCATCGACGGCGATGGCTCCACCAATTATGTGCACGGCTATTACGCCCAGTCCTACACCGGGACGGTGAATGCCGAGGATTTCGTCATCATCACCAGCGACGGTCAGTCCGCCCAGAGCGGCAGCGGCCTGCCCACCGGCACCGTCACCTTTGCCGACGGCCAGAAGGAAGCCTTCATCACCGTCCGCGTGCGTACCGACAATATCGGCGAGGCGGACGAGGACTTCCGCGTGGTGCTCGACCAGCCGCCTGCCGGCGTGCAATTGCTGGGCAACCCCGATGCCACCCAGACCTACATGGTGTTCGACGGGGCCGGTTACGCCAAGATCGTCAATGATGACCAAGTGTTTACCATTAAGGGGCTGGTGATCAACGAGGCGACCAACAGCAAGGTCACGGGCAACGCAAACAATTATACCCAGGCGGATGACGACGGCATGGCTATCGCCGGCACGCCCACGGGCTTGACCGCGCCCGCCGGCTATTCCCTGCACCAGTTTGTCATCAAGCGGGAAGGCGATTCGTCGGCTGCGGCCACCGTGGATTATGTGATCGAGTTGAAGGGCGTTGATGGTTCGGGCGGCTTCGTCGAAACCGCTGGGCTGGACACCCAGGCCGCCGGCGCCCATGAGGCCGAGACCAGCGACTTCCTGGACTATACCAGCGGCAATTACGATAGCGCCTGGGGCTTCACCTGGGGGGCGGCCGTCGGCGACGTAACCTCGTCCGATGCCAAGACCATCACCTTCCTTGCCGGCGAGACCGAGAGGGTGGTGACCATCGCGGTCAAGAACGATTCGCTCGTCGAGGACGCGGAGCAGTTCCGCGTGGTGCTGACCAACCCTGTGGCCTTGGAAGGCAATGACGGCAACCCCGGTGTGTCCGAGACGCGCGGCTTTGCCGACTTCCTGGTCGGCGATAACGACGGGACCACCGTGTCCGTCAGCATCGGCTGGCTGGACAACAGCAGTGATGCAAGCGTCAACACGCTTTCGAACGACGTGGGCAACGCCGCCATCGACAACGCCTTCCTTGAGGGCACATCCAGCGACTGGCTTACCAGCGGCGACAACGACTACAGCAACGACAGCACACCCAACGATCACCGCTTGGTTCTTACCTTCACCCGGTCGCATGCCGACGCGACCGCCAGCCAAGCCTTCTTCGAGATCGATCTCAGCCAGAGCAATTATGGTAGCTCAGATATGGTGCTCGAGACCGGGTCCGTCGCGCAGATTACCGACTACTCGAGTTCATCATTCTGGCGCGGGACCGTGGATTTTGCGGCGGGTGAGACCACAGCAACGGTGGTCTTCCGTGTGCCCGACGACAACATGATTGAAGGCAATCAGTCGATTTCGGTCACCCTCTACGACGCCGAGCATCTGCCTGAATCCGTCTACACCACCTCGTCGTCAATAAACGCCGGTGCAGCACTCGCCGATACGGCCGGCATTGGAATGAGCAGCAGTCTGGCCGACTGGAACACCACCATCCGCGATCCGAACGCCTATACCGCGACGGCCACGGTGGTGGATGACGACATCCGGCTCTGGTTGGGCGATTTCCGTTCCGCCTATCCCTATTCTTACTCGGGCAATTACGACTGGACGCCCGATGGCGATGTCGATGCGAGCAATTCCTGGGATCCCTGGGAGGCCTATACCGTCAACGAGGGTAATCCTGCGGACGGCTATACCGCTGACCAAGCCTATACCAGTGACGATGGCGACTTCAACCTGACGTTCGCACGTGCCGGTGTTCAGTCCGGCGACATCGCCCTCAACTGGCAGGTGGTTCTGAGCGGCACCGCCTCCTATGCCGATTTCAACTCGGATTACTGGGTGGATGGCAGTGGCAATCACACCACCGTGCTCGCTTCTGTGGCCGGTGTGCAGGGTATAGTAACCGTCGCAGGTTCGGCATCCACCGACCTGTCGACCATGTTTGCAGCCAAGATCGAAGGTCTCCTGGCCGCTGACCGGACCGTCGAAAATAACGAGACCTTCCAACTTGCCTTCTCGGTGGCCGGTTCGCCGAGCAATATCCTGTTCACGCCAAATTACTCCTATGAGGCGCTGGGCAGTACGTATCACACCACTAATCTCGCCGGTCGTGACACCATGACCGTGGATGTGGTCGCCTTGAACGATGACGTCACCTACGGCATTGCTCGGGCCTCGACCGAAGGCGACAACAAGGTGACCGAGGGCGACAGTGGTTCGGCCTATATCGACTTCGACATCTCCCGCAGCCTGGGCAGCTCCATTACCGGCGGCTACCACGGGGGGTCCTCGGTGGGCTGGCGTATCGTCGGAGTGGACGGCTATGACATTAATGCGAGCGATTTCCTGGGCGGCACGACGAGTGGCGTGATCTCGTTCAGTAGCCACAGCTTCGACGTTAACGGAATCTGGCAACGCCCGACCACCTATGCCGCGGTCAACGGCGTGACCATCAACCCCGATGTCAGCCAGGTGCTGCGTATCAACATCAACCCCGACTCGCAGGTCGAGTACGGCGAGCACTTCACCGTCGAATTGTACAATCCGAGTGTCGGCTATGTGGATAGCGCCAATGACAGCGTCGAGGCGATCATCGTCAACGATGACACCGGCGTGCTCGTCAACGACTTCCGCGTGACCGAAGGCGACAGCGGCACCGTTCAGGTCCAGGCGACGGTGATCCGCGTGGGCGACCTTTCCGGCAGTTCGAGCTTTACCTGGGCCAAATATAACGTCGATACCAACAGCACCGACTTCGGCACCGGCACGACGGGCGGTTCCGTGACCATGACCAACACCTCCGGCACGGTCGGCGCAATGGCCGACGGCTTCGGAGTCCAGTCCCAGACAATCACCACCACGGTCGACGTCAAGGGTGACGCCACGGTCGAGGACGACGAGGACTTCCGTCTGGTTCTCAGCAAATCCACGGGGATCGATCAGATGCTGCTTGGCAGCAGCACCGATCAGGCCGACGGCGACGTCACTGACGACACGCTGGCCGCCCTGGGTGATCGCACCTACGCCCTGAGCAGCACGACCAGCGCCACGGCCTATGTGACGGTGCTCAACGATGACACAGTCTTCTCGGTCCAGGCGGATACCCGCTCGGTGACTGAGAACTCGGGCGGCACGTTCACCTTCACCATCACCCGCAGTGTGGCGACTCCACAGGACCAGACCGTCACATGGACGGTCTTGAGCGAGGGCGGCCGCAACGTGGTGGATTCCGCTGATTTCGGTGGCAGCCTGCCCAGTGGCCAGGTCACCTTCACCGGCGGTGAGCTGAGCAAGACCATCACCATCCAGACACCGAACACCGACACCTCGCCCGAGGCGGATGAGGTCTTTACGGTCCAGGTCACTGCTTTCGGGACCGGTTCCGAGAACGACACTTTCGCTGTCACGGGCACCGGCGCCAAGGGAGTGGTCGTCAACGACGACGCGGCCATCTATATCAACGACAGCCAGGAAATCACTCAGATCGAAGGGTCTGGATCCTCCACGCAGTATTATCGTTTCGATGTGGTGCGCTCGGGCGTTGGGGTGACCGGTACCTCCACCGTCGATTGGCTGGTCCAGTTGACAACGGATGGCGCGGGCAATACGGCCCAGGTCAGTGACTTCGCCTCGCTGCCGACGTCGGTGACCGCCTCGGGCTGGTACGACTCGTCGACCAACAGCATCAAGGGCACGAGCACGTTTACCGCCGACAACTACGACACCCAGACGGTGGTGCTCGCGTTGAGCCCCGACAACACCCTGGAATCCTCCGAGTCGTTCACCATCGTCCTGTCCAATCCAAGCGTCGGCACCATCGTCGAGAGTTCGAACAACGCCGCCGGCAAGATCGGCGACGACGATTACTCCTTGTCGGTTGCCCAGACCACGTCACCCGGTTCGGACGAAGGCGACGGCAACAACAGCATGTCCTTCACTGTCACCCGCACCGGGGCGACCGACTTGGCTGCGACGGTGAGCTGGACCTTGCTGTTCGGCGATAACGCCGATGCCGGAGCCGGCAGCCTTGACTACTCGGACGCGGTCGGCTTTGCCGCCTCCGACGATTTCCGCGCTTCGACCGGCAACTTCACCTTCCCGGCCGGCGCCTCGACCTACACCTTCACCATCCCGGTCCGCGGTGACGTGCAGTGGGAAGAGAACGAGCTCTTCACCCTCAAGATGGATTTCGACCGCAATAATGGGACCAGCGGGACGGCCTGGACCACGGCAACGCTGCTGAATGACGACGAGGGCTTCTCCGTCGCCGGTACCGACGGCACGCTCGGAACCATCACCGCTGCGCTGGAAGGCAGTGCCGGCACCCCCGGACAGATCACCTTCCGCGTGATCCGCGAGGGCGACTTCTCGGGCGGGAGCACGGCCGATTGGGCGATCACCAGCAGCGGACAAAATCCGGCAAGCACCAGCAATTCGACCAACGACTTCGCCGCCGCCTTGACCGGAACGGTGACCTTCGATGGTAACGAAGCCACGGCGGTGGGGGCCAACGGCCAGACCTACTCCTATAAGGACATCACAGTTACCTTGGCCGGTGACGCGGCCTACGAGGCCAACGAGACCTACACCGTGACGCTTTCCAACCCAGGCGAAGGCAGCTCGCTTCGCTTGGCCTCGGCCAGCGGTACGGTCAGCAATGACGACCTCGGCTACTTCATCGCCATCAAGGACGGCGTGACGACGGTGACCGAGGGCAATACGGATGAAACCGCTGACACTACGCCGGCTGGAACGCCGCCCGGTACGGTGACCTTCGTGGTCACCCGTGCCGCCGACTCGACCAGCTTGCATTCGACATCGACCGTCGCTTGGACGCTTTCGGCCGCCAGCGGCGATGGAAGCGCGGTGCAGGCCGGCGACGTCAGTGTCAGCGGCACAGGCGTTACCGCCAATGGCCTGGGCGGGACGGTGATCTTCGATGCCGATGAAACCAGCAAGGAGATCACCGTCACGCTGGTTGGCGACGGCGCGGTCGAAAGTGCGGCCAATTTGCGCATGACCCTCAGCCGCCAAGCCGGCGACACGACCAGCACCATCGTCACCCCCTCGGCCACCGTGGCCCTGGTCGATGACGACGACACCATCTCGATTGCCGCCGGCGAGTTTAACGAGGCGCGGGTGGAAGGCAGCACCGAGGGCGGCTACACGCTGTACACCTTCAACGTCACCCGCAGTGGATCGAGCCTCGGGCAGGCGACCGTTGACTGGCTGGTCGAGACGGCCGGTGTCGCGCATCCCATCTCGGCCGCCGACATCGACAGCATCTGGATTGACGGCGATCTGGTGATCTCCGACGACTTCGGATGCGGAACGATCACCTTCGCCGCCGGCGACACCACGCCCCGGACCATTGAGGTGCGGGTCAAGCACGATCAGATCGGCGAATTCGACGAGGGATTCACGGTGGCTCTGAGCAATCCGAGCTACGGATCGAACCTTGGCACCGAAACGGTGACCCAGAGTGTCGTCAACGACGACGCGGCGATCACGCTGTCCATGGCGACGACGACGGTGAACGAGGGCAACGAGGGCTCGGATAACGCCATGACCTTCACTATCACGCGCGAGGGCAACACCACGGGCGTAACCACGGTCAACTGGCAGATCCAGGCGTCCGGCGACAATCCCATCGACGAGGAGGATTTCGGTGGCTTCCTGCCCTCCGGCACAGTGACCTTCAGCGACGGTGAGTCGGTCAAGACCGTGACGGTTCTGACCGGCGGCGACAATGACTGGGAGGAGAACGAGAACTTCAAGATCGTCCTCAGCGATGCCGACATCATCGGTCCCAATTCGGTCGATGCCACGATCAGAAATGACGATCTGGGCGTCAGCGTGGTCGCTTACGGCAGCGGCGACTCTCCCTCGCCTGGAACCGCGTCTGGCCGTGAAGGTGACGCAGGCGAGTCGACCCCGTTCTACTTCCGCATCGAGGCAAGTGGCGCCGCCACCGCCACGACGGCGGTCGTGCACTGGCACATCGAGGGCACCGGCCTGCGTCCCATGAACCGCAACGACTTCGAGCCGGGCGATCTGCCGTCGGGCGAGGCGACCATTTCGCTGCGCAATGGCATCGGAAGCGTGCTGATCGATATCGGCGTGGCCGGCGACGGCCTGTTCGGCCCGAGCGAAGCGTTCAAGGTGGTGCTCGACAGTGTCGAGGCCGAGGATGCCAACCAGAACGAGATCGGCGCGAGCATCGTGACCGCCGAGGCATTGATGACCGTCGAGGACGACGACATCCTGATCGCCCTGGCCCAGGACGGCGATATGTCGGTAATCGAGGGCAATGATGGGACGCAGAGCATGCGGTTCTACATCGACGTCCTCGGTCAGACCGAGAACAGCCCCAGTCTGGAGGACGTCCTGGTCAGCTTCTCTCTTACCGGAGATGTGGACGCGGCCGATTTCGCCGAAGGCACGTTCGATGACGAAGACGCCCTGTCGTGCTCCGAGAGGACGCTGCAATACGATAGCGACAATCAGCGCTACTACGTTCAGCTCGACGTCCAGGGCGATGCCTTGGTCGAGGGCCACGAGCGGTTCACGTTCCATCTGGACAGCGCCGAGAACGATGGCAACACGAGCGGCTCGGTGGAAATCACCCAGGGTGGCCAGGATGTCTCCGGCATGATCGAGGGTGACGATTACGGCATCCAGATCATCACGGCGAACCTTTCCCAGGCCGAGGACCGGGCCCGCTTCGTGTTCGAGGTGCTACGCAACGGCCCGACGGACATGGCCATGGAGGTGGAATGGAGCGTGGGTGTGCCAGATCAGACCGACGCCGGGGATGGCATCAGCGCCGACGATTTCATCGATCCGACCACGGGACGTCCGTTTGAGGGCAATTCCATCAGCGGCTCGATCACCTTCCTTGAGGGCGAGACGACCGGGCGCTTTACGCTTGAGGCTTCCCACGACTTCGGGGCCGAGAACGATGAGCGCTTCTGCGTTCTGGCATCGGTGACTCAGATTGGGGATACGGTGATCGACTCCAACAGTGCCTCGTTGGATATGTTCGCCTATACTGACGGCACCATATCCAACGACGACGGTGATGTTCCGACTCCCTATGTGCCCCCTGCGATGCTTGAACCTATCCAGGATCCACATGCGGTAGGATAAAGCACTGAATTCACTTCAACCATATTTTGTGACTGCCGCATGATGCTATTAGATAAGTTTCTCGAAACAACGCTCCAAAATCTTGGGGCGCCAGCCTGTATCTTTGAGGGCAAGGTGATGAGCCGCGCCCAGTTTCTGAACATGGTTTGCCAATTCGCCTTGGCACTTCACGAGCGGGGTGTCCAACCCGGAGAAACCGTCGGCGTCTCGCTTCACCACGCGCCGGTGCATCTGGCCTTGATCCTGGCGCTGGCGCGGCTGGGAGCGATTTCGCTTCCGGTTCATCCACGCTCGCCGCCCCGCAACAAGTTACGGCTGATGAAGCAGTTTGGCGCTCGGCGGGTCGTGACGGTGCCGCCCCCCGCGAATGCGCCGGAGAGGACGTCTCAATCGCCTGAAGTCGAGGTGATCCGTATCAACGAACTGAAGCCGAAGGCGGCACCGACGCAAGGCGGCGCACGTATGGACCTTCGGGGGATGCTCGATTACTGGCCCACGCCTGACACGCTTGGTCGCATTGGCCTGACCTCGGGTACGACGGGGTTCCCGAACGCGGTGTGCTATACGCACGCCTACTGGCTGCACCGCATCTTGAACACTGTCGAGCATTGCGACGAGTCGACGCGCCTGATGCCTGGCAACCTCCATCTCACCATGGGCAACATATCGGCCTTTGCCGCCTTGTTGGCGGGTGGGGTGGTTGTTTTCCACAAGCAGCGCCAGATCGAATCGTACATCAGTTCCATTCAGCTTTACGCAGTGACTCATGCCATGACGTCACCGGCCACCATCAAGGACCTGGCGGCGGCCTTGCCGCTAGAGGGCAATGCCTTCCCGAGCATCCGCTATCTGCGCATTGTCGGCGGCGGCCTCTCGGAGAACTTGGTGACGTTGGCCAAGCGGCATCTCACTCCCAACATCTGGCTACCCTACGGAATCAGTGAAGTCGGCGCTATCTCCATGGCCGACCCGGCCCTTCTTGACTCCAACCCGGATTACGCGGGCCGGCCCAAGCCGGGCGTGCAGGTGGAAGTCGTCAGCCCTGAGGGCAAGGTCCTGGGGCCGGGTGAGATTGGAGAGTTGCGTGTCCGGGTTCCGGAGATGCCGGCCGAGTACTACATGAATCCAGAACGCACCGCCGAGAAGTTCCGCGACGGCTGGTTCTACACCAACGACATCGGCACGGTGACTTCGGATGGTCTCGTCCGGCTGGAGGGGCGCAGCGACGACCGCATCAATCTCGGTGGCCTGAAGCTGTATCCCGAGCGGGTCGAGGCCGTGCTCAATTCCCATCCGGACGTGCGGGACTCAGGTGTCTTCACCGTATCGGACAAGGACGGCAACAAGGTGCTGGTCGCGGCCGTGGTCTTGAAGCAAGCAGACCAGCCGGTCAGCGATATGGTCGAGTTCTGTAAGGAGCGCAAGTTGGGCGGCATGACACCCCGTCGTTTTTTCATCGTCAAGGAGCTGCCCCGTAACGAGGCGGGGAAACTGATGCGGGCGGCTTTGCCCGAACTGCTGAGACGGCGTGATGAGTCCGTGCACTGAGCAATCCGACATGGAGCAAGGCATGAGCGGAACAGTGCGTATCGCGGCAGCAGTTCCTGATTTTACCAGCCATGTTTCGGCGCCGGAGCGGCCGTTGCTCGGTGTCATCGAGGGTGAAGGCATCGGCCCGGAAGTGATCGACGCCTGCCTCCGGCTGGTGCATGCCTTGGCGGAATGCGAGGGCATCGTCTTCGACGTTCGCCACGGCGGCAAAATCGGCAGCGAGGCCCTGCGCGAGTCGGGGGTCGCGCTCTCCCCCGAAGTCGATGGCTTTTGCGAGTGGCTGTTCGAAGAGGGCGGCTCCCTGCTGTGCGGCCCCGGCGGTGTTCGCTTTGTCTACGATCTGCGTCGGCGCTTCGATCTCTATTGCAAGCTGATCCCGCTGAAGCCGCTGCCGGCCCTGGCCGATACCGGTCCGCTGCGTCCGGAATATGTGGCCGGCGTCGATATCCTGGTGGTGCGAGAGAATGTCAGCGGCCTGTATTTCAGCAACTCGTCGCTGAGCTGCGAGGCCGACGGTATGGTGGCGCGGCATGCCTTCGAGTACCGCGCTCCCGAGATCGACCGTATCTTGCAGGTGGCCTTGAACGCGGCCCGAATGCGGCGTGGCCGCCTTTGCGTGATCCACAAGCCTGGTGGGGTCGAGGCCATCAGCGAGCTTTGGCGGCAGCGCGCCCAGGCGTTGAATGCGGATGAGGCCATCGCCCTGGAATTCCTCGAGGTGGACAACGCCAGCTATCAGCTCATCGCTAGCCCCAGACGCTTCGACGTAGTGGTGGCGCCCAACATGTTCGGCGACGTGCTCGCCGACGGCGCCAGTGCCCTGCTTGCGTCGCGTGGGCTGTCCTATTCAGCCAATTACGGTCCGGGCGGTCGATCCGTCTACCAGACCGGCCATGGCGCGGCTTACGACATCGCCGGACAGGATGTTGCCAATCCATTGGGCCAGATTCAGTCATTCGCCATGATGCTGCGCGAAAGCTATGGATTGACGGCGCAGGCATGCTGCCTGGACGCCGCCATCGCCGATGTTCTCGAGGCCGGCTGGCGTACGCTGGACATGATGTTGCCCGGCCGCAAGGAAGTGGGCACGCGTGAGATGGCGCGTCTGGTCGAAGAGGCCTTTCGAGCGCGTTTGCGGTCCAGGTCGAAGTCATGACTGTCGAACGAACCGCTCTGCTTCTCGTCGATATTCAGGAAGACTTTCTGTGCCGCCCCGGATTGTTGCCCGGGGCCGGTGACGTTGTAGAACGGGTATCGGTTCTGCTCGAGGGATTCCGCCGCCTTGCTTTGCCCGTCTGCCATGCCCATACCCGCGTATCAGCCGATGGTTCCGATGCGATGCCGCATTGGCGCGCCAAGGGCAATACGGCTTGCAGCGCCGGCACGGCGGGCTCGCTGCCGCCTGCATCGCTTGCCCCATTGGACGGCGAGGGCATGTTCTTCAAGCGCTTCTTCAGTCCGTTCGAGAATCCAGGACTCATCGCCTGGCTCAGGGATCGCCAGGTCACGACCCTGGTCGTCGCCGGGCTCTACACTCATGCCTGCGTACGTGCGGCGGCACTGGATGCCTATGCGCACGGCCTGGGCGTGGTCATCGCCCATGACGGCGTGGCCACGACGGATGTGCTGCATGGGGAAATCACCCGCGAGTACCTGTCTACCCATGGGGTGGTCTTCGCGCCGATTGCCGAGATCCTCGGGGCACCCGCCGCTGAGAACGGGGAGTGGGCGGCCGTCGAGCGAACCGGTCGCGACGCGGACGAATGGCCCCTGACGCCGCCACGACGGCGGGTGGACATGCTACGGCGTTGGAGGGCTATTCTTGAGGAACGCCGTGACCTTATCATTGCCGGCATGGTCGACGAGATCGCCAAGCCGCTCGGTGACGCCAGCGAGGAATTCGACCGGGCGCTCGCCCATATCGATGACGCCGCCGAACTGGCTTTGCAGGAAAGCGAGGCCGTCACGGACGGAGTGCGGGTGCGCTATCGGCCGGTGGGCCGGGTAGCGCTGATCACCCCCTGGAACAACCCACTGGCCATTCCCGTCGGCAAGATCGCGCCGGCGCTTGCCTTCGGCAATACGGTGGTGTGGAAGCCGTCACCCTATGCCACGCGAACGGCACGCGCGCTGCTGACCTGCCTGCGCGATACCGGAGCACTGCCCGATCATGTTGTGACGCTGCTCGAAGGCGATGCGGAAACCGCGCGGCGGCTGATGCTCGACGAATCTATCGACGCCGTTTCGCTGACCGGTGGCCCCGCCAGCGGGCGGCTTGCCACCGCGCTCTGCGCCATCGGCGGCAAGCCGTTGCAGGCGGAACTCGGCGGCAACAACGCGCATGTGGTGCTGGAAGGGGCTGATCCGGCCATGATCGCCGGATCACTCGCGCGGGGGGCTTTCGGCTTTTCCGGACAGCGTTGCACGGCGGTGCGCCGGGTGATCGTGGTGGACTCCGTGTACTGCGAATTTCTGAGAGCTTTCGTCGGCGCGGCCGAGGCGTTGGCCGTCGGCTTGCCCGACCGGCCAGGCACCATCATCGGGCCACACCTGGCCCCCGTCCGTGTCCAGGCATTGGTTGAGGGCGCCTTGGTCGAGGGCGCTCGTCTCGTTACCGGTGGCCGTTGCCATGCCGATGTCCCCGGCGCCTTCCTGCCGACCATCCTGGAATGCAACGATCCCGATCTGGATATTGTGCAGCAAGAAAGCTTCGCGCCCATCGTCGTCATGCTGAGAGCGCGGGGTGCGGACGACGCGCTACGCCTGGCCAATGCCGTTCCACAGGGGCTGCTCGCGGGGGTTTCCGGAGGAACCCCGCAAGAGCGACAATCCTTTCTCGACGGGATCGAGGCGGGTATCGTCCGCATGGGCGGCCCGCCGCGCATCAATGCCTCGGCACCCTTCGGGGGATGGAAGGAATCGGGGCGCGGCTGCCCCGAGCATGGCCGCTGGGACCGCGAATTCTATACCCGCCCGCAGGCGATCTATGACGAGGTGACGGGAGTTATGCCATGATCCGCGCCCTTGTGGACCGGCTGCTGACATCGCCGCGAACCCCCGAGCTTCTAGCCTCGACGGTCGCCATCAACGTCCTGGCATTGGGGTCGTCGCTTTACAGCATTCATCTGCTTAACCGCTACGTCACCATCGGCCTGGCGCCGACACTGATCACCCTGACTCTTGGCGTCCTGCTGGCCATCGGCTTCGAGGTTCTGCTGCGCAAGCAACGGCAAAATGTGCTGACGAGCCTGATTCAGGAAGCTGATACCGACGCCAGCAACCGAGTGTTCAGCGCCTTTTCCACCACCCGCTATGAGCCGCTGCTGCAAATTCCGCTTGCTGAGCGGCGCGAGGCGCTCGGCGCGCCTGCGACGATGCAGCAACTGACCTCGATCACCAATCTCGCCGCCATTCTAGACCTGCCCTATGCGCTGATGTTCGCCCTTGGCGCGATGCTGCTCTATTGGCCCCTGGGCCTGTTTGGCGTCTTGGCCTGCGGGCTGGCGCTGCTGCTGGGCTTTCTGAGCGAACGTGAGCAGCGTGGGGCGGCGGAGGACTATGCCAAGGCCAATTCGCGAGCCCAGCAGTTGGGCCAGTTTCTCCTCACCGCCGGCGAGGCGGTCCGCTGCCTGCCGCTGATAGGCCCTTTGTCGCGGCGCTGGGGCGAGGCGCAGGACGGAAGTCTGGGCAGCCGGCGCACAAGCATGAACCTTCAGGCGCTTTTGCAGCAATCGATTCAGAATGTCGGGCAATTGCTTTCGGTCGTCGTTTACGCGGTCGGAGCCATGGCGGTCGTCCGCGGTGACTTCACCACCGGCGGCCTGATTGGCGCCAACATCCTTGTCAGTCGCGCTTTCGCGGTGTGCAGCCGGGCCGCGTATCTGGCCGATCCGCTGCTGCGCGCTGGTCGAGCCGACGCCGCGTTACGTAAGGTCGAGGTGACCGAGGCCGCTTCCACTGCCGGTGTCACCCCGGCGAGATTCGAGGGCCACCTGTCGGTATCCGACGTGTCGTTTTCCTACCCCCAGCAGCCCGTGCCCCTGTTCGAAAGCCTGAACATTGATTTGCCGCCGCACCAAGTGCTGGTCCTGACCGGTCCGAACGGTTCGGGCAAATCCACACTGATCAAGCTAATGCTCGGCCTGCTTTCTCCCGGGCGCGGCCTGATACGAGCCGACGGCATCGAACTGCGTCAAATTTCGCAGGGATGGTGGCGCTCGCAGATCGGTTACGCACCACAGGATGCCGTTTTCTTCGACGGTACATTGCGGGAAAACCTGCTGCTGGACCGCGACATCGCCGACGAAACGGTTCTCGAACTCATCCGCGAGATCGGACTGGAAAGCTTTCTGGCCAGCGATCCTGCGGGTCTGGACCGCCCCATCGCCAGCCACGAGACCGGCTTGGCAACGGGGTTGCGGCGCCGTTTCGTGCTGCTCCGCGCTGTGCTGGGCGATGCGCGCGTGGTTTTCCTCGACGACCCGACGGAGGGCCTGGACCAGGCCGGTCAGGCTGCCGTCGCCAAGTTGCTCAACCGCTTACTCACCGAGAAGCGCACTTTAGTCATCGCCAGCAACGAGGGGTTCATTCTGCGTGCCGCCGACGTGGTGGTGGATATGTCCAAGAAGCCCGTGCCGAGCGTCGTTCGACCCAATCGGACCCCGCCTGAAGCAGGGGTAACGCCATGAACACTCGGTGGATAGTTGACGTGTTGGACCGGGTCAGGTCCCTGCGCGGCTATGTGGTGATGATGGAGGCGTGGAATCGCGCTCCGCTGCTGTGGTCCATGGTTGGCACCGTGCTGACTTTCATCCTCTGGGCCTCGCTGTTCCAACTCGACGTCGCCAGCTATGCTCAAGGTCAGGTGATTCCGGCGGGACAACTCAAGAAGATCCAGCATCTCGAGGGCGGCATCATCCGCTCCATCGAAGTCGTCGAGGGGCAGCAGGTCGAAGCGGGCAAGGCCCTGGTCGAACTCGAGGATGTGGCTTCGGATGCCGATGCCAGTGATCTTCGTTCACGGGCAGCAAGCCTGGAAATTAAGTCATTGCGGCTAATGGCAAATCTGGAAAGACAGGCCGAGCTCAAACTGCCTGCGGAACTCGAGCAAAGCTTCCCGGATTCCGCTCGTGACGGTCGCTCGGCCTTCAATGCCTACCGAAGCCGTTATAACGCGATGGTGCAGACTCACGAATCCAAGGCCGCCCAGCGCCGCGCCGAGATTCTCGAGGCGAGGGAGCGACTGGCCGGCTTGCAGAAGCGCAGCCAAATTATCGGGCAGCAGGTCAAGATCAGCGAGGACCTCCTTAAACAGGACCTGAGCAACGAGTACGAACACCTGCAGTTAAAGAAAGAGCAATCTCAGATCGAATCCGACAGGAAAGGCACCATTGCCAACGAGCAGCGTGCGGTCAAGGCGTTTGAGGAAGGGGAGGCAGCGTTCGACGCTTTCCGCCACGAAGAGGATGTGGGGTTGCGCAAGGACCTTCTCGATACGAACACCGAGCTTGCTTCGGTGCGCGAGCGCCTGCGCAAGCCGGCAGATTCTCATGATCGCACCCTGGTGCGCACGTCCGTCTCCGGCACCATTCTGACCCTGTTTTTCAAGAACAAGGGCGCAGTCGTTCCGCCGGGCGGCACCATCGCGACGTTGGTGCCGGAAGGTGAGGCGTTGTTGGTCGAGGCCAAGCTGCCGATTTCAGAGATCGGCTATGTCGGGATCGGGGCGAAGGCGCGGCTGTCGATCGCCAGCGGCGGCAACGGCTATTCGACGATAGCAGCCACTGTTGTGCATATCAGTCCCGATTCCCTGTCCGACGAGAAGACCGGCGCTCCGGCGCAGGGGGGCGCAGCCGGTGGCATGAGCTACTATATCGTCCGCCTCGCCCCCAAGGAGCTCGCCTTCCGTCGGGGCAATGACAGCTATGCCTTGCGCCCAGGCGTCCAGGTTATGTCTGCCATTATCACAGGAGAGCGCTCGGTGATGGCGCTGCTGCTCGAACCTTTCGTCGGCAGCGGTGTGCGACCTCTTACCGAGAGATAATTATCCCGTTGATTCTCGCGACTGACCTGTTCTCCGTGACCGGCCCCCAATGGCGGCCAATGACTCGCAATAGAGCAAATACGCTCGTCCGTTCGGTTTCCATGTAAGCATCCGGTGAGCCTTTCAATTACCCACAAGTTCGGCGGCCATGCTCAAGCCGAGGCCGATGTATGTTGACCACCTTCCGTTCGAGATCATCAGTAGAGAGTCGAGGCGCCAATGTCCCATCACGCTTTCGCGGTAACTTCATGATGCAGAACGGAAATTCGGCCATCGCGCCAAAGACGCTCGATCAAAGACTGCACGCCATCAATATGAGGATTTCCAGCAACGACCTAGCGGGAGCCATGGCCGAAGCGGAATCGCTAAGTCAGGTTCCGGCGGCCAGGGTCGCCGCGCTGGCCTTGCTTGCCCTAGCCGCCGCCCTTGCCGATGAGCGTGAAAAGGCCATGGCGGCGCTCCGCGAAATCCCGGAACCGGCCAAAATCGGCAAGGCCGAGATCCTGCTGGCGGCAGGCAGCGCCTGGTTCCGGCTCGAGGTCGCCCCCAACGCCATAGCCTTTCTTTCCGCCGCAGCCGCACGGGCCCCTGAGCACCCTCTGGTCAATGCTCGGCTGGGGGCCTGCCTGCTGGCCATCGGGCGCGTGACCGATGCCCTCTCCTATGTGGAAAAGGCCGTGGAATTACTGCCGAACTCGGGCGGTGCGTGGCTCAACCTCGCCAAGGCGCGGATCGAGAGCGGACAATTGGAAGCGGCCCTCGTGGCGCTCGACAAGGCCGCGCCCCTGCCCGACAAGGAAGAGGCCATCTATAGCCTGACCAGGGCAGGGCTATTGACCCGGATGGGGCAACATTCCGAGGCGGAAGCCCTGCTCCGCCAGACCGTTGGCGGCAACAGTCCCGATGCGGTCGAGGCCCTGGTCAACCTTCTCAGCTATCAGGGCCGTCACGATGATGCCTGGCGGATCTTACGCGAGGCACTCGACGAGACTCCTGCAACCCCATCCCTACTCGAATTGGCGGCCGAGGTGGCGCAGGTCAGGGGACGCTTCGGCGAAGCCGGCCACTACCTCGATCTGGCACTGAAGGAGGCGCCCGACCGTGCCTCGCTGTGGCGGCGCCGCGCGATGCTGGAGGCGCGGCGGCAGAGCGGCAAGAGCGGACGGGATGCCGCCGACAAGGCGCTCGAAATGACTCGCGAACGTGGCGGCCCCGCCCATGCGCTTTCACTGGCCACACACGCCCATGTGCTGGCCAATGAGGAGAAGCATAAGGAGGCCGAAAGCGCCTATCGCGAGGCGCTCGAACTCCTTCCCAACTGCGTTCCGGCGCTCAACGGCCTCGGGCAATTGCTGATGCAGCTTGGCCGCGTCGACGAGGCGCTTTCGCAGTTCGAGCGCCTTAAGGCGATCGCCCCCCTCCAGGCGTGGAGCCAGTTAATCCAGGCGCGCGAGGTCCCCGACGACCCCGCCGTTCTCGAGCAGCTCGAGAAGGCCGCGCTTCGCCCGTCCCTCGAAGGTCCGGTACAGGCGCACATGCTCTTCACCCTGGCCATGGCGTGGGAGCGCAAGAAGGACTATGCGCAGGCATGGAAATTCGCATCCGCGGCCAACACCGCTTCGAAGGAACGGCTGAGGTATCGCCCCGAAGTGCACCACCATCAGGTCGAACGGGAGATGGCGCGGTTCTCCAAGGAGTTCATGCGCAGCCGCGAGGGATTCGGCAGCCCAAGTCCGCTCCCGACATTCATTCTCGGAATGCCCCGTTCCGGAACGACCCTGGTGGAGCAGATTCTCGGCAGCCACAGCAAGGTGTTCGGCGCCGGCGAACTTTCCCTCATCCCCGAACTGATCCAGAAGCTGAATGCCTGGGAAGCCAAGCTGGGAAGTCGGCGTGAATATCCCGAGTGCATCGACGATCTCGGCCTCGACGAATCGAAGCGATTCGCCGAGAAGCATCTCACCGAGTTGCGCGCCTACTCTCCCGACGCCGAACGCATCGTCGACAAGCTGCCCCACAATTTCGAACATATCGGGCTGATCAAGCTTCTTTTCCCCAATGCAAAGATCCTGCATCTCAAGCGCGAGCCGCGAGATGTCGCCATGTCCAACTACTTCATCGACTACTCGGCCAAGTTTGGCGGCATGGGATTCGCCTATGACCTGTCCTGGATCGGCGAACAGCTGGTCGATCACCAGCGGCTCATGGATCATTGGCACAAGGTTTTTCCGGGCGAGATTCTCGAGGTGGATTACGACTCCCTTGTCGAGGACGTCGAGGGCTGGGCGCGCAAGATCATCACATTCCTCGATCTGCCCTGGGAAAAGAATATCCTGGACTTCCAGAACCTGGATCGCGCGGTCCGGACCGCCAGCGTCTGGCAGGTCAGGCAGCCTGTCTATACCAGCTCCAAGGCGAAGTGGAAGAATTACGCGGAATACCTGGCCCCCCTCGAAGCGACCCTGGCCGAGGTTCCGCCGCTCCCCGTTCCGCTACCGCTGCCAAAGCTGCCTTCCGGACTTTTTCTCGGGGCCATGGAACACCTCCAGGCCAATCGTCCGGCCGAAGCTGAAACGGCATTCCGCACATTGCTGAATGCACGTCCGGCCCACGCCGCCGCAAGGCATTTCCTCGGGGCGGCGCTATTCGCCCAGCAGAAACCGGAGGAAGCCTGCAAGGAAATGCGGCGCTCGCTCGAACTGCTCAATACCCATCCGCAATGGTTCGAAAATCTGGCCCGCGCCGAGGAGACCCTCGGCAACCACGAGGAGGCAGAACGCCTGCGGTCCCGCGCGACCGGCAGGCTCAAGGCCAGAAATGACGACGCGGCCGCCTCAGACCCCGAAAAAGCCGCCCGGCACCCGTAAGCCGCGCCGCTCCCCCCCATATGTCGTCGAAAGACCCGTGCCCAAAGACGGTCATCAGGAGGCTCCGACCCGCAAGGGCCTTCGGCCAGTTTCCTTTTGACACGTCACGGGGCCAAATATACTAACGAGGTACAGGCTCACCCGCGCAATTACCGTGAGAAGCTGAACTTGGCCGACGAGCAAATCAGGACCGAAGTGGATTTTGCAGGTCTCAGGCGCGCGGAAGCATCGCGGGACCTGCGATGCCCCTGACACACCTTCAGCGCCTCGAGGCAGAAAGCATCCATATCATGCGCGAGGTTGTGGGCCAGTGCCGCAACCCGGTGATGCTGTATTCCATCGGCAAGGACAGCGCGGTGATGCTGCACCTGGCCCTGAAGGCGTTTTATCCGTCAAAGCCACCGTTTCCGCTGCTGCACGTGGACAGCACCTGGAAGTTCCGCGAGATGATCCAGTTCCGTGATCGCCGGGCGGCTGAATTGGGGCTGGAACTGATCGTGCACGTGAATCAGGATGGCGTTGCGCGCGGTATCGGCCCGTTCAGCCACGGATCGGCGGTGCATACTGACGTGATGAAGACCCAAGCCCTGAAACAGGCTTTGGATAAGTTCGGTTTCGACGCCGCTTTCGGCGGTGCACGGCGGGATGAGGAACGCAGCCGGGCCAAGGAGCGCATCTTCTCGTTCCGCTCGGCCAGCCATGCCTGGGACCCCAAGAATCAGCGGCCAGAATTATGGTCCTTGTATAACGGCCGCGTCGGTCCGGGCGAAAGTATTCGCGTCTTTCCTCTGTCCAACTGGACGGAACTGGATATCTGGCAATACATATACACCCAGAACATTCCGGTAGTACCGCTGTACTTCGCCAAGCCGCGCTCAGTCGTCCGGCGCGACGGCATGCTGATCATGGCCGATGATGAACGCCTGCCGCTGATGCCGGGCGAGACGCCGGAAATGCGCTGGGTCCGCTTCCGCACTTTGGGCTGCTATCCGCTGACCGGGGCCATGGAGAGCCATGCGCAAACCCTCCCCGAAATCATTGGAGAGATGCTGGCCGCCCGCACATCGGAGCGCCAGGGACGACTGATCGACCACGATCAGGCCGCAGCCATGGAAGCCAAGAAGCGTGAGGGCTATTTCTGATGGAGGCCGCCGAGACCCTGGAGGTCCTGCGCCGGCACGAGGCCAAGGATATCCTGCGCTTTATCACCTGCGGCAGTGTAGATGACGGCAAAAGCACCCTGATCGGACGGCTGCTCTACGATTCCAAGGCGTTGCTGGACGATCAATTGACGGACCTAGCCGGAGCCTCCCGCGCCTTTGGCACCACCGGCAAGGATTTAGACTTGGCCTTGCTGGTGGACGGACTGCAAGCCGAGCGCGAGCAGGGCGTCACCATCGATGTGGCTTATCGCTTCTTCGCCACGCCTCTGCGCAAATTCATTGTTGCCGACTGCCCCGGGCACGAGCAATACACCCGCAACATGGTTACCGGGGCCTCGACCTCCAACTTGGCCGTCATTCTGGTGGACGCCCGCAAGGGGATGCTGCCCCAGACACGGCGCCATTCCTTCCTGGTTTCCCTGCTGGGCATCCACCGTGTGGTGGTGGCCGTCAACAAGATGGACCTGCAAGATTATCGCCAGGGGGTATTCGAAGCCATCGCCACCGAATACCGTGCTATGGCCGCGCGGATGGGCATCCCCGATCCTGTTTTCGTGCCGGTCTCGGCGCTGAGGGGCGACAACGTCATTTTCCGCTCCCAGTTCATGCCCTGGTATACCGGACCGTCACTGCTGGAGATTTTGGAAACTACCCAGGTCGAGGACCTTGCCGTGGCCGCGCCGTTCCGCCTGCCAGTGCAGTGGATCAATCGTCCTGATCAGGATTTTCGAGGCTTTTCGGGCACGGTGGTGTCGGGGGCTGTGGCGCTGGGCGATCGCGTGACGGTGGTTCCCGCAGGATGGACTAGTGCTGTGGCGCGCATTGTTACTATGGATGGCGATCTGGAGCGAGCCGAGGCCCGGCAGGCCGTCACTATCGTGCTGGAAGACCAGATCGATGTCAGCCGGGGCGACATGCTTGTCGCCGCCCACCAACGCCCGCATACGGCGGATCAATTCGCCGCCCATGTAGTGTGGATGGGGGAAGAGCCGCTGCTGCCGGGGCGGTCTTATCTGTTACGTCTGGGCACCCGTCAGTTTTCTGCACAGGTGACTGAGATCAAGCACAAGGTCAACGTCAACACCCTGGAACAGGTTGCGGCCAAAGTTCTGGCTCTCAACGAAGTGGGATTTTGCAATCTGGCGCTCGATGCGGCCATTCCCTTCGATGCCTATGGCGAAAACCGGGAAACCGGTGCCTTCATTCTGATCGACCGCGTGACCAACCAGACCGTGGGAGGCGGCATGATTTCCTTCCCCCTGCGCCGCGCCCAGAACATCCATTGGCAGCATGTGGAGGTCAATAAAGCCGCTCGTGCTCGGTTAAAGGGACAAAAGCCATGTGTGCTGTGGTTCACCGGCCTATCTGGTTCGGGCAAGTCCACTCTCGCCAATCTGGTGGAAAAGCAGCTGCAGGCCCTGGGACGCCACACCTATCTTCTGGATGGCGACAATATCCGCCACGGACTGAACAAGGATCTGGGTTTCACCACCGCCGACCGGGTGGAAAACATTCGCCGTATTGGTGAATGCGCCAGGATGTTCGTAGACGCGGGGCTGATCGTCCTGACCGCCTTCATTTCGCCGTTTCGCAGCGAACGCCACACGGCCAGAGAACTGCTGGAAGGCGGCGAGTTTCTGGAAATCCATCTGAGCACGCCGCTGGAAGTGTGCGAGCAGCGAGATCCCAAGGGGCTGTACCGCAAGGCGCGGGCGGGATCATTGCCCAATTTCACCGGAATCGATTCGCCCTACGAGGCACCGGAGGCCCCTGAACTAAGGCTGGATACCGCCATCCTATCGCCAGATGAATGCGCCGAACGCGTCGTCGCCGAACTGGTTCGACGGGCAAGAATCTAGTGCACTGATTCATTCAGATGGTGCAGGCAGGCGCTTGTGCTTGGGCATGCCACGACCAATCACAGTGCCGTCGAGGATATTCAGGGCCGCGAACAAGGTGGTGGTGCCGTTCCGCTTGTTGTCGTGGGTCATGGTGGCGCATTTGCCCGGCTTCAGCGGCAGGCCGGGCTGGGTGCGGTGTTCCGGGTCGAAGGCGGCGGAATTCGTTCGCCCTCAGCGCGTCAACACGCCGTCCCGCCGCTGCTGGCGCCATTTCGCCACCGAAGACGAATATGGAGCATGACGTAGCGAACGCCTGGATAACCCTGGTCCGGGTCGAGGTTCCTTTTGTGCCGCCATCCGCGGTGCCCCTGTCGAAGCCGAGCATCGAGTGCTTTCACGGATTCCTTGGAGCGGAATTCGATTATGCCGGTGATGATGGCGAACTGCGGATGGTATACGGGTTTCCGGTGGATGCATTTTCGATCAATCCCGCAGAAATCCGACATTTTTCGCAGTTCTATGAACCCTCCTCGGTTCCCGGTCGAAGGCCCGCCGCCGCAATTTCAGCGTTTCTGCGACTTTGCCGGGATACGACCTTCAGGTAATTTGACAAAATGCTGATCGTCCAGGAAATACAGCTAATAAGCGTACCTGTGATGCCCCTGGAACACGATTGCGATACAGAATTTAGCCGACTTCAATCCTTCCACCACTTCACATAGCCATCTGCGGTCAGCTCCATATCGGCCTTTGCGGGCGCGGATTTCTTCTTGCGGGCAGCGGGCTTCGGCTGGGACGGGGTCTCCATGGGCGGAGCCGGTGAGGCGACCATGTCCAAGCCGAACAGGGCGGCCACGTCGTCGGTCTCCAGGATGTTGGCCGAGGATGGAGGCGCCTTGGCCAGCGGGCCCCCTTGGCCGAAATCGGTGATCAGCTCGTGGTGATCGACGCCGCGCAGGGCGAACAGCAGTTCGGGCTGGTGGTCGAGGCGGGCGCCGATGCCGTAGAGCGTCGCCGCCACATGCTTGCACATGGAGGCCCAATCGGGGCAAGAGCAGGAGAACTTGATTTCCGAGGATTTGGGAAACAGGCCGGTGCCCGGGCGGCACAATCGTTCCATCACCGGCTTGGACAGTTTCCCCTGCAGCAGATCGACCAGCGAGTCGATGCTGTCGGCGCAGTCCTTGCGCAGAATTTGCCAATGGCTCTTGGGCAGGGGGTGGATGGTCACGGTCACCGCATAGAGGGACGATCCCGCGACCTGGGCGGTGACCTTGCCGGCAGTGATTTGAAGGTCGACCACCGACCCGTTGCGGACATAGCTACGCCCGCGCGGCAGGCGGCTGTCGTAATCGCCGAAGCTCTCCATGGTGTCGCACCATGCCTTGCCCCAGGCGGAGGAGGCGATGGTGCGGCCGGTGATGACCACCGGCGACACCGCCTGGCCGGCCTTGCGCCGCTTGACCATTTCCCGTTCGGCCTTCTTGCGCCGTTCGGCCACCGGGACATAGGGCGCCCATCGCACCATGCGTGTCACTCCTTCGCGACGGCGGCAAGATCAAGAGCGACGAGGCGCAGCAGGTCGTCATCCTTCATCTCGGTCAGGTTGATCTCGGCCGATCCGCTCAACAAATCCTCGGACAAGGATTTCTTGGCCTCGATCATGGCGTCAATCTTTTCCTCGACGGTGCCGGCGCAGACGAATTTATGGACCAGAACGTTGCGCTTCTGGCCGATGCGGTAGGCGCGGTCGGTGGCCTGGTTTTCCACCGCCGGATTCCACCAGCGGTCGAAATGCACCACATGCGAGGCGGCGGTCAGGGTCAGGCCGGACCCGCCAGCCTTCAGCGACAGCACAAAAAACGGAACAGTCTCATCTTCCTGAAATGCCTGGACCAGGGACTTGCGCTCCTTGACCGGCGTGTCTCCATGCAGTACCAGCCCGCGCCGGCCAAAAATGCCGGACAGAAAGGCCTCCAGCGGCGCCGTCACCTCGCGGAACTGGGTGAACACCAGCATTTTGTCCTGGCGGGCAGCCACCACCTCGGCGATTTCGCGCAGGCGTGACCATTTGCCGCTGTCGTCTTCGGCCCAATCCCCATCATTCAGCCATTGCGAGGGGTGATTACAGATCTGCTTGAGCCGCATCATGGTGGCCAGCACCAGCCCCTTGCGCTGAATGCCCGAGGCATTATTCAGTGCTTCGGCTAGATCCTCCACCGTCTGGGCGTACAGCGCCGCCTGTTTGCGGCTTAGCAGGCAATGAGCCTTGATTTCGGTCTTGTCGGGCAGGTCGGCGATCACGGATTTGTCAGTCTTCATGCGGCGCAGGATGTAGGGCCGCACCAACTCGCGCAGCGGGCCAAATGCGTTGTGTTCGCGCGCGGCCAGGACCTTGGCGTAACTGGAGAACTGCTTGGCGCTGCCCAGCAGGCCAGGATTGATGACGTCGAAGATCGACCACAGATCGCCTAGGTGGTTTTCCACCGGCGTGCCGGTCAGCGCGATGCGCGCCGCGGCGTTGATGGATTTGACCGCCTTGGTCTGTTTGGCCTTGGGGTTCTTGATGGCCTGGGCCTCGTCCAGCACTAGGAACGTCCAGTCGGTGGCGGTCAGCACCGGCAAGCGCAACAGCGTGCCATAGGAGGTGATGACCAGATCGACGTCATCGAAGCCATCCATCTGCTTGATCTGGTCCGCCGGCATCGCCGAAGGATGAACGATCAAGGCACGCAGGTCGGGCGCGAAGCGGTCGATCTCCGCTGCCCAATTAGCCAGCAGCGAGGCCGGAGCCACCAGCAGGGAGGGGCCTTTGTCCCGATGCGTCAGCAGCAGCGCCAGCACCTGGATGGTCTTGCCCAGGCCCATGTCGTCGGCCAGGCAGGCGCCCAGCCCCAACCCGGTCAGCAGGTGCAGCCAGTGGACGCCGACCTTCTGATAGGGCCGCAGGGTCGCCTTCAGCATGGGGGCGGGATCGGTGATGGCGGCGGGATCGCGCAACGCCATCAGGGTCTCGGCCAGCCACGGGCCTGCAATGACTTGCGACCATTGGCGGGCGGCCTCGTCGGGGCTGTCTTCGGCGATCGCGGCGCCGGCCAGCAGGCGCATGGCCTCGGCGAAGGTCAGTCCGTCACGTTCGGCCATGGCATCGGCGTCCTGGAAACGTCGCATCTCGCGGTCCAGACGGTCGCGGTCGATCTCCACCCATTGGCCGCGCAACAGCACCAGCGAGTCGGTTCCGGCCAGCAAAATATCCATGTCCTCGGCCGACAGCGTCTCGCCGTTCAGGGTCACTTCCATGCGGAAGTCCAGCAACCCGTCCAGGCCCAGCGCCGAGGGCTGACGGCTGCCGATGGCGGCGGTGACCTTGGGCCGCGGCGGTCGGGCGGCGGCCCATCCCGCCGGCATGCGCACGATCACCCCGGCGGCGTCGAGATCGGGCACGCTGCCCATGAATCGGGCGGCGTCGGACGGCGTCCAGCGCAAGGGATGGTAGATTTCTCCGTCCTCGACCATCGCCTTCAGCCAGGGGCAGGACTGGCTGGCGCGGCTTACCGGGAGCAGCAGGTTCAGTAATCGGGGGCGGTCTGCGGCATAATCTTGCAGCGCTTGACCCAACGGCACATGGCGCGCCTGGCCGCTGGCCGCCAGCTCGGTGGTGTAGGTCGCCATGAAGGCGAAGGGAAAGTCGGGGTCGCGGCGGTTCTCCGCCAGATTGAAATGGACCCGTCCCACCGTGTTCCAGGTCGGGTTCAAGGAAGACAGAAAGGCCTGCAAGTCCGAGCCAGCAGAGCTCGCCACCGCCGCCACAATCTCATCCCACAGGGCGCGTAGCACCGAGGGGGTCAGGTATTCGGCCCCTTTCATCATCGGCGCGGTGAGCGCCAGGGTCGCCAGTTCGGCCTCGGTCGGAGGCGGAATATCGGTGGAGGCCTGATGGCACAAGGCCGACACGGCGCGGCGGACAAAATCGCGCCACCACAACAGGGGCGGCGGCAACGCCTTGGTAGTTCCGGCTCCCAGATGCAGCAAGCCGTGACCGGCTCCGCGTGCAAAAGCCGTAGCCAGCGGGGCGCCGCCGGAGTCCAGCAGCAGGTGTCCGTGGGGCGTCAAGCGCAGGGCGGGTTCGTCAATGGCGGAAGGCGAGGGCAATGTCACGACGATGACCTCCCGCGATTATCGTTCGGACAGCCAGTCGCGGATCTCGGGCAGCAGCGCCTCGATGTCGGCCAGTGCCGCCTCGACGTCGCCCGGATCGGGCATGGCCGGGAACCAGCCGCCGGGGCTGGGGTAGCGCCACGCCGTGGCCGCCGCTGAAAGGCTATCCAGGCCCAACAGATCTTCCTTGAAAACATGGCCGTCGGGAAGGGAACCGGCGGCCTGTCCGATATTGTGTGTGCGGCCGACGGCAAGCCCTTCGCCTTCGCAGACCGCCCGCGTCATCTTCTCGGCCGCCTGCTGGGCATGGAAGATAGCCTGGTCGGGCATTTCGGGAAGCAACCGTCGCGCGGCTTCAATGTCGCGTTCGGCAGCGGTCATCAAGGCGGAGAGTCGCCGGTTCGTCATTGGCTGACCGCCCGACCACGCCAGCGGTCACGGAAGGGGGAACCAGGGCTGGCATATAGCAGTCGGCCCTCGCTGTCGGCGGCGTGGGCAATGGTGCCGGGCCGTTGCCGTTCGGCCTCGAA
>NZ_LWQU01000133.1 GCF_001650635.1 Magnetospirillum moscoviense
GCGGAGGTCGTGACCGGTGAGGTGGTGATGGCGGTCGCGGTAGTCGTCCGGGGTTTCGGTCACGGTGACCGGCGGCGCTGCCGACACGGCCAGCAGGCGGCGGCAGCTTTCCAGCTTGGCGGCGCGGCGGCCGTTGGCGAGGAAGCCATAGTGGCGAATGCGGTGAAAGCCGTCGGGCAGGACGTGGAGCAGGAAGCGGCGGATGAATTCGCTGGGCTGCAGCGTCATCACCTTCTGTTTGTCGTGATGGCGATAGTCCTTCCAGCGGAAACGGACGCCGCTGTCATCGATCGCGACCAGGCGGCTGGGCAGATCGCCGCCCGAGGTGAAGACATGGTCGAAACTGCCGTCACCGTTATCGGCGGTGGCGGGAGCGCCGAACAGGCCCTTCAGCCAGAAGCCCAAAGCTCGCACATCCAGCGGCACGCCGATATCGCCCTCGTCCTTGATCGCTTCATAGAACGGGTCCTGGGCGTCGCGGCCCTGGCCCAGCAGCGGGTCGTAGCCCAAGGGGCGCTCGGCCCCCAGGCTCGATTCCTTGAACGACAGCCGCCCATAGCCGTCGGCCGGAAGCGTGCCGTAAACCGTCTCGAAGGCGGCCAGCAGGATGCAATCGGCGCCGTAGGCCCGAGTCTTCGCCATGGGGAACTCCCATATATAAGGTGTGGCTCAGCCCAGCGGGTCGCTGGAGCCGTAATGGATGGTGACCGGGACGGTGGCGCCGCGCAGGGCAGCAGCTCCGTCGATGGCTAGGCCGGAAGTCTTGGGAGCGCCCCATTCCAGCCATTCAGCCAGACCACCAAGGGAACGGTCGGCGGCCAGGGCATTCCCAACCGCCATCAACAAGGTATCCAGCGGCGCACTGTCGTCGTCCTGGCCGCGCTGGAGGATGATTTCGATCTCGGTCTGGTGTTCCCATAGGTAGGAGACTGGCGACAGCACCACCTCGGGATCGCCGGGATCACCGTCACGCAGGATGATCAGACCACCGGCGGGGACCGTTTCGGGCAACGGCGCTTCGCGCTTCGCCGTGGCGGCGGGGATGGTTTCCAGCCGCGCCAACAGGGTGCACAGGATCTGTTCGCGGATGCTGGGCATGGGAAATCCTTGAAACGTGCGTCAGACGGACGTACATTAATGAGAGCCAGATACCGGAGCCGCTCTATGTCCAGAATCGCCCAGCGCCAGGAACGCATCAGCATCCGTCTCAGCCCGCAATCGAAGCGGAAGCTGGAACGGGCTGCCGCCTATTCTGACAAGACGCTCACCGATTTCATGGTCGATGTCGCCTTGCAGAAGGCGGACACCGTGGTGCGCGAACATGAGGTCATCACCCTGAATGCCGAGGAATGGGAGCGGTTTCAGGAGTTGCTGCTCAATCCGCCCGAGCCGAACGAGAAGCTGAAGGAAGCCTTCGCGTGGTACGGGCGGGTGACCGGCGGATGACGGGGTTTCGCCTTCCCCGCGTCGAACCGCTGGACATTCATCATGATCGATCCATCTTCTGCTGCGGCGAAGAAGCGCTTGATCAGTACATTCGCAGCCACGCCGGCCAGGATATCCGTCGCAACCTGACCAGCGTTTTTGTCGCCGTCGATGACCCAGGCGGACAGATCATCGGCTACTACACGTTAAGCGCTGCGAGTTTCAGTCGGGACGACTTGCCCGAGGAATTGGCCCGTAAACTGCCCCGCTACCCGATTCCGGCCGCCTTGATCGGGCGTCTGGCGGTTGATCGCCGCTTTCATGGACAGCAGTACGGAAAGTTCCTGCTGCTCAACGTGTTCGAGCGGGTTATGCGGGCCAGCGATGCCATCGCCATTCATGCCATGGTCGTCGAGGCCAAGGATGACAAGGCTGCGGCATTCTACGCAAAGTATGGCTTCGTAATGTTTTCCGGACAGCCCCGCCGCTTATTCCTACCGCTCGCCAGGCTCAAGGCACGTTGTTAGCTACCTCCGCCAATTCCCCACAATCAGTTCCGGCAGCGCCGAAGCCCACCGCTCCGCGGCGGCGTTGACGTCGAGGCGCTTCTTCAAGCTCACCTGCGGCACCAGGATGAACATCACCACACTGGTCATCCCACGCCCGGAGCGGAGTGCCGAGGCGCTGCCCTTGGCGAAACCACCCCGCTTGCCGGTGCGGACCCGCATGTTCTCGGCCACCAGCAGCGAGGGGGCACCCCGGCGGTAGATAAATCGCAACCGGCTGCCGTGCATCTGTTCCCATAGGCCGGGCGTAATGCGCTTGCCGCGGGCGCCGGTTCCGGCGGCGGGCGTGGGGATCGCCAACCAGAAGCCACGCTTGGACTTGATCACCGCGCCCTGGTCGAAGGCGCGGATGATGGTGGGGGCCCTGGTGAAGACGAAGCCCGCCGCCTTGATGCTTTTGCGCCCCTTGGGATACAGCTCGGCCCGCCAGGTATTGGCGAGACGCTGGCCCATGCCAGCCTCGGTGACCTGGCGGCGAAGATCGGCCTTCAATCCGTCGACGGCTTGGCGCATGGCGGCGGTGACCGCGTCTTCGGCTTCCTTGATCTCCTCGGCCATGATCTTGCGCAGATCACCGGATATGGCCGCCGCCAGTTTCATGCCGGTCTCACGTCGATTGTCCAAACCAGCCGCTCGGCATCCAGACGGGGTTCGCCCTGGACGACGAAGCTGTCGCCATCGTGGACGATCACATCCCCCGCCTGGGGTGCCGGAACCTCCCGCCGCCGGATATCGAACACCGCCGTGCTGGTCTGCACGGTGATGTCCGAAAATTCGATATCGCGGTCGGGCCGCCGTACCAGGGCACGGATGGACCAGCCCTGGTAGGTGACGGTGACCGCCATGTTCGGATCGGCGAACAGGTCGTCGAGGGCATCGGCGAAGGCGCTTATCAATTGCCCGAAAACAAACGAACCGCCAGCCGGGGCCGCTTGTTGACCGGCAGGATGGACGCCTCGGTCTTGACGTCGATGGCGCTGCCGTCCTGGCGTGCCAACTGGCGGGCGTACATGGGCACGCCCAGGGTGTTGACCGTCTCGATCAAATTGGCCGGAGCGCCATAGGTAACGAAGGTGTCCATGGTGCCCAACGGGAAGGCGATACCTTCGCCGGCCGGGATCAGGGTTTCCGTCTGGCCAGTGGAGAGGGTGACGGTGGCGCTGTATTCCTCGAACACCATGCCGGCGAAGGGGAAGCGGCGTCGCACGTCTTCCCGCAGCGGCTGGGCGCCGGTGGAGGAATAGTATTGGTATGCCTGCTCGACCTTGGCATGGCCGATCAGCTTGTCGAAGAATTCCGGGCTGACCAGGGCCAGCACGCTGGTCATGGTCTCCCCCTTCAACTCGACCTCCACCTTGCGCAGGACATCGCGGATCTTGCTCTGGACGTTGGTGGTGGCGGTGCCCAGGGTGAAATCCACCTGCTGCCGCGACAGGGCGAACTCGCTGAAGTAGTCGTACAGGGTGGACCCGCCGCCATCGCGGACCACGCCCTTCAGGGCGTTGACTTCCATGAACTCGCGGGTCTGGGCGTGCTTGCTCCGCATGCGGGTCAGCTTGCGCTCCATGACGGTGGCCAGGGGGTCGGCGGCATCGGCGACGCCGAAACCACGCACGCCCTGGACATCCTGGGGCGTGATGGAATCGTCATGGGGAATCCACGGCACGGTGAAGGAGCGCATGGACCGGGCATCGCGGTTGGCGACGGTGGCCGGGCCGCCCAGCGGCACGGTGGGCAGCAGGTTGAGGACGCCCTCCGCCTGCTCGATGATGACGCTGCGCTGGGTGACGCCCTCGAAGCGGAATAGGCCCATCTGGCCCAACCGGGTGTACAGGTTGGGCAGGATGTTGATGGCTTGGGTCATTTCGGCGAGCGAGTAGCCGCCCACGTCGAAGGGATTGATGATCTGGGTCATGGGAAGGCTCCGATCAGACGGTGGTGCGGGCAACCAGCCCCACGGTGGCAAGCTGGGCGATCTTGGCGGCCCGTTCGGTGGGCTGGTCGATGGAGGCGTCGAACACCAGAGCCGAATCCGCCAGGATGACCGGGCCACGGGCGGCGATTAGGCCGGTGACGACACCATCCGTCGCATCCACCGTGTCCAGCAGCACGGCGACGGCCACCTCCGCCCCTTCGTCACCCACCACTTCGGCGGCGGAGGACAGGCGGAATTCGCCGCTGGCGGTGATGCGGCCCAGCACGGAACCCAGGGGATAGCGGCTCCCGGCCTTCAGGGTGACGGTCTCGCGAGTGTAGCTGGCGTTCAGTTCAAACTTCAGCAGATCGCCCAGGGTGGGCGAAGCGGTCAACACAGGCATGGCAGCGTGTCCTTATTTCCGGGCGGCGGCTTCGCGGGCACGCCGGACGATGGGGCTTTCGGTTTCGGTTTTGGGAGCGGCACTCGCCGGAGCGGCGGCCACCACGTCGGTGGCTTCGGAACGCTCGGCCAGTTGCTCCAGCACCGAGCGGCGCAGCGCCTCGGGGCGGATGCCCTTGGCCATGGCCTCGGCGGGATCGATGGTCACGCCCAGCCGGGCGGCCTGGGCGGCGATGGCGCTGATTTCGGAATATTCGGCGCGCAGACGCTGTTCCACCTGGGCGGTTACTGCGCCGGGCACCGGAACAATGGCTGCTGGAGTGGGACGTTCGGTTTCGATGACGGGGATGTCCCCCGTTTGCTCGGACATGGTGGTCTCCTTGGGTTTGGACAGGACGGGGGAACGGATAGACGGGCGCGCCAGGGTGGTGCCGAGATCGGCCAGGGCAACGCGGAGCGTGCCGACCTTGTCGGCCAATCCGGCGGTCACCGCCTGATCGCCGCGATAGACGGTGGCCTCGGTGGCGCGGATCGCCTCGGGCGGCTGCTTGCTGCATTTGGCCACCAGGGCGACGAACTTCCCGTAGAGGGCATCCACATCGGCCTGAAGGGCGGCACGGGCAGAGCCGGACAGCGGCTGGTGGGGATTGCCATCCACCTTGGCGGCACCGGCATGAACGAAAGTCCAGGCCAGCCCAGCCTGGGCATCGGCCCCCGATTCGTCGCGGTGGACGGCGACCACGCCGATGGAGCCGACCTCGCCGGTCTGGGTGACGTAGAGGCGGTCGGCGGTGCAGGCGATGGCATAGGCCGCCGACAGCGCGGCTTCGTCAGCTATCGCCCAGATGGGCTTGCCACATTGGGCGCGGACGGCCTGAATGTGGTCGACCAGATCGAACAGGCCGCCGACCTCGCCGCCGGAGGAGTCCACGTCCAGCAGAATGGCCCGGACACCGGGATCGGTGGCCGCCGCCTCGATGGTTTCGGCGATGTCCGAATAGGCGGTCAGCCCGCTGGCGGCCCCCAGGTATCCCGACCGCGCCACCAGAGTGCCGATCACCGGGATAATGGCGATGCCGTCGGGCGTCACCGCCACATCGGCGGACGGAGCCGTATCGCCGTCGAAGGAGATGGACTGCCCAGCCAGCCGGGGGCCGAGAGCACCCAGGATCACATCCAGCTTACTGCGGGCGACCAGCAGCGGCGTCCCATACAGGCGAGCCGCGAGATGGGGCAAATCGTGCATGTCCGTCCTTACGATGTCGGTGGGGGCAACAAGAGCGGTGTCGGATCGGAACCGAAGGTCAGCCCCAGCCGCTGCTCGCGCTCGCGGTCGGCGGCAATCTCGGCATCGACCTGTTCGGCGTCATAGCCACGCTCGGCCAGGGCCTGCGTCCTGCTTTTCAGACCCGCCCCGATCTGCTCGATCTCGGCCTTGGCGTCCTTCAGCGGATCGACCCAGTCCCATTTCGGCGGCAGCCAGGAACAGGCGATGAAGCTGGCGCGGTTGCGCTCGTAGCCGGGAATGTCGAGCGCCCCGGACAGCACCGCCACATCTAGCCAGCGCTGCCACACTTTCCTGCACATTTGGTGGACCATCACCGAGTGCTGCCATGCCTCGACCCGGCGGCGGAATTCCAGCAGCGCCATGCGCGAGTTGGAGTAATTGGCCTTCAGCATGTCGTTGGACAAATAGGCGTAAGGGATGCCGGTGGCGGCCGAGATCTGCAGCAGCGTCCGATACTCGAACGGCTCATACGATCCGCCCACATCGGCGGGGGCCGAGGTCTGGATCTGCTCGCCCGGCTCCAGCGGCACCACCTGGCCGGGCTGGACCTCGACAATGCGGTCGCCGGAACCATCGTCGGCTGGGGTCACATCGATAATATCGGTTGGTGCCGGCGAGATGACGAACATCGCGTACATCGCCGCGATCTTCTTGCGCTCAAGTTCTGCGTCATCGTACTGGTCGAGCAGGAACAGCTTGACGATGGCCGGGGCCAGCCGGGACACGCCCCGAAGCTGGCCGGATTCCACCGGATCGATGACATGGATGATTTCGGCGGCAGGCACCCGCACCATTTCGCCGACCATGCCGGGATCGGTGAGATCACCGGGATGGCGGCGCAGGAACCAATATGCCGCCCGCCGACCGATGCGGTCGAACTCGATGCCCTGGCGGATGACGTTGCCGTTGGGAAGAGCCTCGGTTCGGGTCAACGGCAACATTTCAGAGGGCAGCATCTGAAGCTGCAACGGCACCGTCAGGCCGTCTTCCAGACGACGCGGGCGCAGACGGAAGAACACTTCCCCGGCGATGAACACCTCGCGGGCGGCGCGGCGCTGCTGGCCATAGAAATCGGTCAGCTCCTCGGCATCGGATTCGTCGGTCCAGGCCAGCCAAAGCTGCTGCACCAAGGTCTTCAGATCCTTGTCGGCGATCAGCGACGACGGCTTGATGCCGGTGCCGACGGCATTTCCGGTCCAGCTTTCGGCGGCATTAAGGGCATAGCCGTTATTGCGCACCAGATAACGGGCTCGCGCCGTGATGTCGGAACCGGCGGCGGCGATCAGGGTATTGACGTGTGCGCGGCTGGGCTGGAAGCCCTTTAGACGGCGGCTGCCCTGGGCGGCCTCGAAGCCGCCGATCAGGGCGCCGAGGCGACGGCGGAAACTCCCCAGCATGGTCACAGCCCCTTGGTGGCGACGGCGAGAATCCGGCGGCGGGGCTTCTTGCCCTCCAGCACGGCGATGCGGCGGTCGAGATCTGCCAGGACATGGTTGGCCTGGGTGAGGTCGTATTGAACGGTGCGGTCGCCCACCGTAACGCGGGCGACCAGTGAGTTGCGTCGCGCCAGCACCCGCTCGCGCTCAGCCTTCATCTCGTCGAGAGTCATGATCAGTGCATCCCGCTGAACTTGATGATCCGCCGGGGGCGACGAACGGTGCGGCGGATCTGGCCCGCCTGGGTTTCTTCGGGTTGAACCGTCTCGGACGGGCCAATCTGGGCTTCCAGATCCCGCCACTTGGCCTCCGACCAGCGATCGGCACCGACGATCCAGGCGGCGGCGCGGGCATAGACCCGGCAATCCAGCGCCTCGTTGCGTTCCCGCAGCTTCTGCCATTCCAGCTTGGTGAAGCCGCGCCGGTTTTTGACCGTCACCAGCTGCTCGGCGACGAACTGCTTGCACCACTCGGACTCTGCCCACGATGGCAGATGCACCGTTCCGGCCGGGAAACGGATTCCCTCGGCCAGTTCCTCGTCGGTGGGCCGCTCCAGGCGCAAGTACCGGTAGGTCTCCGACTTGAAGGTGGACACCGCCACCGTCCAGAGGCGGGCACCACGGCGCACCTTCTTGCCGCCCTCGGTAGCGTCCACAAAGGTCGGCCCCGACACCGGGCTGGAGCGGTTGAATCCCTCGACGCCCTTGACCGGCGATACGCTGGCGACGCCCATCTTGCGGCCCCAGGTATAGACCGCCGAGGATTCGTAGCCGCTGTCGATGGCGAGGCGGGCGATCTTCAGGGCGGCGCCGTTGGCATGTTGCCAGGTCTTCGCCAGCACCTGCTCCAACGCAGTCCAGGTTTCGGCATGTTCCGGCCCGCCGTCGATGACGACATGGTCGACCAGCCAGCTTTCGAGGTTGCGGCCCCAGGCCCAGACGTCGATTTCGATCCGGTCCTTCTGGACGTCGGCCCCGGCGGTGAGGAACAGGGCGCCTTCCGGCACACTGCCATTGGCCCAGGTTTCGCGGCGGTCATAGAGCCGCTGCCAGTCGGGGGCCTCGCCGGATTCGGTCCAGGTTTCGCCCAGCACGGTGTTCTTGAACACCCGCAGGGCATCGTCATTGCCCTGGGCCGCTTCCCACAGGCGGACGATGTCGCGCCACGACTGCCAGCCCGGCGGTGAATACAGCGCCGAGATGTGGAAGCCGATGGTACCGGGATCAGTGCCCGTGGCCGTCGCCCGCCAAACGCCTGACGTCAGCATGGCACCTTTATGGTGCTCGGCGATCTCCTGCTCGCAGACTTCGCAGTGATAGCGCACCGTCTCGGGGCGGCCCTTGTCCCAGCGCAGCCGCTCGAATTTCAGCCACTGCATGCTCCCGCAATGGGGACACGGCACGAAGAACCGGCGCTGGTCGCTGGCCTCGTATTCCCGCTCGATGCGCGACATGCCCCGGATGGTCGGCGTCGAGGCCAGGAACACCTTTCGGCGATGGGCGAAGGTCAGCGAGCGGGCCTCGGCCAGCCCGACGGGATCGCCTTCGTCGTCGGCCGAGGCCGGATAGGCATCGACCTCGTCGAGAAACAGGTAGCGGGCCGGCATGGAGCGCAAGCCCACCGCGCTGTTGGCGCCGGTCAGCACCAAGGTGCCGCCGGGAAAATCCTTCGACAGCATGGTGTTGCCGGCGTCACGCGAGCGGGCCGGTTTGACCCGTTCCCGGATCGCCGGGCTTTCATCGATCAGCGGGTCGATGCGCTGGCGGGATGCACGTTTCGCCATCTCCACTGTCGGCTGGACGCAGAGCATCTCCGCCCTGTCAAACGCGACCAACTGATCGCGAAGGTCGCCGCCGGTGAAATGAAGGAAGGGGACTGGAACCTCGAAATCGACCTGTCGAACAAGGAGGCTGCCGAAAAATGACCTCCTCGCCTCTCAAATCGTTCTCTCTGTCCGCCTTCCGAGGGGCATCCACGCCGTTTCGGCTCGAATTCGAGAAGGGCAAGAAACTGACGCTGATCTACGGCGAAAACGGGACGGGCAAGACGACGATTTGCGATGGCTTTGAGTTCCTGGCAGATGGCCGGGTCGGATCGCTGGACGACAAGGGACTCGGCACGCAACTCGACAAATTCTGGCCGACCGTTGGGAATGGAGGCAATGCCATTTCCATCACGCTCGAAACGGCGTCAGGTGCCTGCTCGGGAACTGTCCAGGGAAAGAACGGGAAACGAGAGCTGGGCTGTTGACCGCCCAATTCGCCCCCAGGTTCCTGCCCTCGCCAGAAGAAACTGCGGAAAGGTCAGCAGCTTTTCGAGTTGCAAGCAATTGAACTAACGGGGCTTTTAAAACCCGTACCTTTTGGGCGCAGTCAACAGGCGCTGGAGAATACGGGGAGCAGAGAATAAAAAACGGCCGAATTTCAGCCCGCCACTACCCGCCAGGGTCAACAGCTTTAGACCACAAGTGGCGCAGAGCCTTGGGCTTTCACCCAAGGCTCTTTGCGGCAGAGAATCTATTCTTTAGAAATAGTGGCGGAGGGAGTGGGATTCGAACCCACGATACGCTTTTGACGTATACACACTTTCCAGGCGTGCGCCTTCGACCGCTCGGCCATCCCTCCGCATGCGGGCGGGTGTGACACCCGGCCGGCAAGGTTGCGGAACATACACGCAAGGGCAGGGGCGCGCAACCCCGTTCAGGGTCCGGTCATGTCTGAAAAAACACCAGAATCCGACGAAAACTATTGAATTTTCAGTCGGTAGGGTGCAAACCTGATGCCCTGGATAAAAACAGCGCACTATTGCCGCCGGGTGTCGAATGGTTTTCGGTCGAATCCTTGGGTGGGTCCTGCTTGTCTTGACCGTCGTGATGGCCTCGGCCGATGCGGTGATGGCGTTGGGGCCGGCCGATTATTCCAGCATCCTGACCTCGGATGTGCTGACGCTGCTGACCGGCGGCGCCGCCGAACCGACCGAATCCAGCCAGACCTTCGCCGCGCGCCTGTTGGACCTGCCGGCCTGGGTGGTGATGGGAACCCTGGGCACCACCTTGCTGCTGGCCTGCCGCCCGCGCACCAAGCGCTATCGCTTCCGCCGCAAATAGCCATGCGTGAATATCGGGGCTGATCGGCGGGTGTTCCCGCTTGTCGAACGATTCAAAAAGGGCCACTCTTTCTCCCCTATCCAACTAGGATAGATTTAGGGAGGGGGGGTTCATTGTCTTCGACGGTGATCTATACGCATCCCGTGTGTCTGGACCATGACACCGGCGAGTACCACCCGGAATGCGCCGACCGCATTCGCGCCATCAGCCACATCCTCGACCACGAGGAATTCATGTACGTCCCGCGCGAAGAGGCCCCGCCCGCGACGGTCGAGCAGATTCTGCGCGCCCATCCGCAAGGCCATTACGACCGCGTGATGGCGGCGGTGCCGGCCGACGGCTTGTTCGAGATCGACGGCGACACCATGCTGTCGCCCCGTTCCGGCGAGGCGGCCTTGCGTTCGGCCGGCGGCGCCTGCGCGGCGGTCGACGAAGTGGCGACCGGACGGGCCCGCAACGTCTTCGTCGCCACCCGCCCCCCCGGGCACCACGCCGAGCGCGAGCGGCCGATGGGCTTCTGCCTGTTCTCGAACGCCGCCATCGCCGCGCTGCACGCCCGCGACGCCCACGGCTTCAAGCGGGTGGCGGTGGTGGATTTCGACGTCCATCACGGTAACGGCACCCAGGACGTGTTGTGGGATCAGCCGGGCACCTTCTACGCCTCGACCCACCAGGCCGACGCCTTTCCCTATACCGGCACGCCCGAGGAAACCGGCGGCGAGGGCGGCGCGGTGGTGGTCAATGTCCCGCTGCCCGCCGGTACCGGGCCGGAAGCCTTCCGCGCCGCCTACACCGACATCATCCTGCCCAGGCTGGCGGCCTTCGCGCCCGACTTCCTGATTCTTTCGGCCGGGTTCGATGCCCATGCCGCCGACCCGATGGCGCATTTCCGCCTGCAGGTCGGCGATTTCGCCTGGCTGACCCGGCAATTGCTCGACATCGCCAAAGCCCATGCCGGCCGGCGGGTGGTGTCGTTGTTGGAAGGCGGCTACGACACCCGCGCCCTGGCGGCGTCGGTCGCCGCCCATATCCGTGTCCTGATGGAAGGCTGACGCCATGAGTTTTATCGAATGGACCGAGGAGATGTCGGTCAAGGCGCCGGTGCTGGACGGCCACCACCGCATGATCATCGATTGCCTGAACCAGTTGCACCCATTGTTGGAGACCAAGGGCGACGGGGCGGACATCCGGGCGGTGATGGCCAAGCTCGAGGATTTCGTGCTGCTCCACTTCGCCGAGGAAGAGCGCGAGATGAAGCAGGCAGGCTTCCCCGACTGGCGCGCCCACAAGGACCTGCACGACCGCATGTATGACGTGGTCTTCTCGCTGAAGTCGGACATCGAGCGCGGCAAGGTGCTGGATGCCCGCCATCTTTTCGACCTTCTCAACGACTGGTTGGTCACCCACATCCTGGGCGAGGACCAGAAGTACGTTCCGTTCATCGCCGGGCACGATCATCAGCCGGTGGCGCAGTGGCGGCGGTCCAACGGAAAGGATGTCTGATCCGACGGGAATAAAAATCGTCGCCTCTAGGGTCTTTGCTCTGTGTCACGCACAGGGAGAAATCTGGTATCCTAAAGGCACCAGTGAACTCTACCGCCGGAACGGGGCGACGTGTCCTGGGTGTCGGCGTCTTCCATCAACAGAATGGCGAAGGGGAGAACCCACCATGATCAGACTTTTGAAGGCCTTTGTCGCACTGGCAATCGGGGCGACCGTGGCCGGATGGGCGGCTGGGGCTCTGGCCGCCGATCCGCCAGTTTCGATGCTGATTCAAGCGACCGGGACGGTCGAGGTCAGCAAGGATGGGGCCAAGTGGACCCCGGTGACCCGCAACAAGTTCCTGTTCGCCGGCGACATGGTTCGCACCGGCGCGGACGGCGGCGGCAAGCTGGTCGATCAGGCCAGCAACATGGCCCAGAGCGTCGGCGCGAATGCCGAGGTCAAGGTCGAAGCGACCGGCATCAAGGCGGTCAAGGGCGCCCTGTCGGCTCCCGAGCCGGCCTCTGGCGATCTGGTCGCCGGTCTTGGCAACCGCTTCGCCGAGGCCCAGCGCTATACCACCGTGCGCCGTGCCGTCGCCAAGGATGCCGGCGAGATCAAGCTGCGGCTGATTTCGCAGGTCACGCTGTCGGCGACCTATCCCGACCTGGTGTGGGAAGGCTATGGCAAGCAGTACGGTTACGTTCTGTCCATCGCCGGCAAGGACATTCCCGTGGCTGGCGCCGAGGGCGACATGATCCGCTTCAAGGTGCCGGAACTGGCGCCGGGCAAGCATAACTTCACCGTCTCGGTCACCGAGGGCGGCAAGAAGGTTGCCGACGCCGAGAAGGAAGGAATCATCGTGTGGCTGTCGGCCGCCGAGGATAAGGCCCTGGCCGACGAATTGGCCAAGGTCAAGGCCGCCACCGGCTCCGACGACTTCACCGCCGCCAGCTTGCTGGATTCCAAGGGCGTGACCGTCGCGGCGATGGACCTTTACCGCAAGTACTTCGACGCCAACAAGACCGACAACGAAATGCGTCCGTTGTTGATCAAGGCCTATAACGACCTCAAGCTCAAGGACTTGCGGCAGAAGGAAGCCCTGGTCTACAACGAGCAAATGCAGGCCAACTGACGGCTTGGCCGAAATGCCCCGCCGGTTCGCCGGCGGGGTTTTTTGTCGGATGGATGGGGGTCGGGATGGGGAATTTGTTCAAGCGCTACGATATCCTGATGACGGTCGTGCTGTTCTTGCTGGCCATACCGGCCCAGCACTTCGAATGGTTCGCCCTGATCGAGGACCAGACACTGTCGTTTCGCCACCAGCTGCGGTTGGCCTATGGCGATCCGAAGGAATTGGCCTTCTCGAAGAACGACATCGTCCTGGTCAACACCGACGAAGCCTTCTTCCGCGCCTATAAGAGCTTCCCGCTCAGGCGTACCGACATCGCCCAGATCATCAAGAATGTCCACGACCTTGGCGCCAAGACCATCGCGGTCGACATGCTGATGGACTTCCCCAGTTCCTATGGCGAGGACCCGGCCCTGGCCGAGGCGCTGGCCGGGTCCGGCAACACCTTGCTGGTGGCCCAGGCCGAGTTCGACCACGGCAAGTTCATCAAGATCAACCGGCCGGCGCCGACCCTGGATGCCGCCTCGCGTAGCGCCTACACGAACATCAGCTCGAATTCGACCCTGCTGACCATGCTGTCGCGCCTGAAGGTCTACCCCGAGGTGGCGCAGTTGGAAGACGGCTGGCCGTTCTCGGTGCAGGCGGCGGCGATGTATCTGGGGGTCGAGCCCAAGCTGGTCGGCACCGACCTGATGCTGGGCGAGTTGAAGGTGCCGCTGGATAGCGGCCACCGCCTTTACATCGACTTCCCGCCGCTGCCCACCGGCAGCCGGTTCCTGTCGCAGACCTCGGGCATCAGTGCGCTGGAGTTCCTGGACATCTCGGCCCTTGACGAGAACGAGCGCGAGGAACTGGCCTATTGGGTGCGCGACAAGATCGTGATCATCGGCGACACCTCGGAAGTGTCGCACGATTGGTTCGACACCCCGGTCGGTATGGTCTACGGGGTGGAAATCATCGCCGACACCATCCACACCCTGCTGAAGGGCGGCCCGCTGCGGCCGCCATCGTCGGAAGTCGAGGCCCTGGCCATCATCATCGTGCTGGCCCTGATGCTGGCGGTGGCACGGATGCGCAATCCGCTGCTGCGCGGCCTGTCGGCCGGCACGGTCCTGCTGGGATGGAGCTTTGTCGCCAGCATGGCCTATGCCAAGGCCGGCACGGTGCTGCCGATGTCCTATGTACTGCTGGCGGCCTTCCTCAGCTATCTGTGGATCGAGTACCGCTATTACATGCTGGAACGCGACCAGAAGCAGCAGATTTCCAAGACCTTCGGCCAATACATCCCGTCCGAGTTGGTGGCCGAGATGAACAAGAGCGGCCAGCAAGTGTCGGTGGGCGGCGAATCGCGCGAGATGACCGTGCTGTTCTCGGACGTGCGCGGCTTCACCACCATCTCGGAAGGTCTGTCGCCGCAAGAGCTGACCACCCTGATGAACGCCTTCCTGAGCCCGATGACCCACATCATCCATGACCATCGCGGCACCATCGACAAGTATATGGGCGATGCCATCATGGCCTTCTGGGGGGCGCCGCTGCGGGACGAGGACCATGCCCGCCACGCCATCCAGGCGGCGCTGCGCATGCATACCGGCATGGAGGAACTGGCCGAAAGCTTCGTGGCGCGCGGCTGGAAGCCGTTGAAGATCGGCATCGGCCTCAATACCGGCGTGATGAATGTCGGGAACATGGGATCCGACTTCCGACTGGCCTATACGGTGCTGGGCGACGCGGTCAATCTGGGCTCTCGCCTGGAAAGCCTGACCAAGCAGTACGGCGTCAACATCATGATCAGCGAGTTCACCAAGGCCAAGGTGGGCGACCTGATCACCCGCGAGCTGGATTGCGTGCGCGTCAAGGGCAAGGACACGCCGGTCCGCATCTTCGAGCCGATCGGCTTCGAGGGCGAGGTCGATGCCGAGACCCTGTCTCGCATCAACCGCCACCACGAAGGCCTGCACCTTTACACCCAGCAGAAGTGGGACGCCGCCCGGGTCGCCTTCCAGGGGCTGCTGACGGAAGAGCCGGATCGCAAGATCTACCAGATCTATCTCGACCGCATCGAACATTTCGTCGCCGAGCCGCCGGGGGCGGATTGGGACGGGGTCTATACCCACAAGGAAAAGTAACGGGCTTCAACGGGAGAAACCGGTATGGCCGCACGTCGCACCCTTGCCTTCCTCGCCTGCGCCACCGCCTTGGGCGTGGTGCTGACGGTCGCATCACCCCAGCCGGCCTTCGCCCAGGGGGCGGCCCCGGGGCTGGCGGACCGGGCCAAGCAGGCGCTGGGCAAGGGCAACGCGGCCGAGGCCTTCACCTTGTACAAGAAGGCCCACGAGGCGGCGCCCTCCAACCTGGATTACGCCCACAACGCCGCCGCCCTGGCCATGCAGTTGGGCGATGTCGAATCGGCGGCCAGCCTGTTGCAGGCCGCGCACAAGATCGCCGTCGGCGCCGGCAAGCGGGACGACGCGGCGGCCTATGCCGCCGAGGTGGCCAAGCTGCGGGAAGCGGTGCCGCCGGCCATGGCCGAGCGCCAGGCCAAGGCGTCGGCCATTCCCGCCGGCCGCGAACCGGCGGTCGGCATGTGGAACCGCATGCGTCAGGCGGCGATGGCCGCCGCCGCCCAGGGCAACCTGGACCGCGCGCAAGAGGTGGGCGCCCAGGCTTTGTCGGTCGCCACCGATAATTTGGGCCCCGACCATATCGCCACGATCTACAGCGGCTCGGATATGGGGCAAATCCAGATGGCGGCCAGCAAAATCGAGCTGGCTGGTGCCAGCCTGAAGACGGCCGCCGCCGCCGCCGAGCGCGCCTTGGGGGCGGGACATCCGGAAACCTTGAAGATCCAGGGGCACCTGGCCGCCCTGGAAACGGCGCAGGCCCGCTTCCCCCAGGCCGCCCAGATCCAGGGCGAGATGGCCAAGGCCGCCGGCCAGGCCCTGGGGCCGATGCACGACCTGACCTTGTCGGCCCAGGCGGCGCAGGCCCGCTCGCTGCAGAATTCCGGGCGCTATCCCGAGGCTGAAAAGTTGCTGAACGCCGCCTGCGTGGCGCGCGCCAAGTCCTATGGCGAGGTCCATCCCAAGACCGGTACCTGCGTCGCCCAACAGGCCGAACTGGCCCGCCAGATGGGCGAGTACGACAAGGCCCAGCCCTTGATCGCCAAGGCGCTGTCCATTCAAGACAGCGCGCTGGCCGCCGGCGACCCGGCCGGCTTCTCGACCCGCTCGGAAGCCGCCGCCATCGCCTTTCGCATGGGCCGGCTGGACGAAGCCCAGGGGATGATGGAGGCCCTGGTCAAGGATGCCCAAACCGCCGGCGACGTCGAGACGGCGATGGCCATCAAGGGCGAGTTGGCCGAGGTGGTCGACGAGCGCGGCGACCATGTCCGCGCCGAGGCCCTGGCGAGGGAAGTCCTGGAGCATCAGAACAAGACTTTGGGCAACGCCCATCCCAATACCGTCGCCACCTTGTCGTCGCTGGGATCGATCTATCGCAAGCAGGGCCGGCTGGCCGAAGCCGAGGCGGTGTTCAAGGAAGCCTATGAGCGCTTCGAGAAGGTGCTGGGCCTGGATCATCGCTCGACCATCGTGGCGGCCAACAATCTGGGCGAAATCCTGGAGAAGCAGGGCCTGTACGATCAGGCCGAGCCTTATCTGCGCACCGCCGTCGAGGGCAGCCGCAAGGTGCTGGGCGATGCCCACCCCTCGACCCTGGTCAGCATGAACAATCTGGCCCTGCTGAACGAGAGCCAGGGCAATTTCGACAAGGCCGAGGCATTCTATAAAAGCGCCATCATCGTCTTCACCAAGAAGATGGGGGCCAATCACCCCGACACCTTGGCCTTCGTCAACAATCTGGCCTACCTCTATCTGCTGAAAGAGGAATTCGCCAACGCCGAGCCTTTGTTCCGCCAGGTGGTGGCGGCGTGGACCAAGTCCTATGGTCCGCGTCACATCAACACCTTGAAGGCGCGCAACTCGCTGGCCCGGACCATGCACCGCCAGGGTAAGCTGGCCGAGGCCGAGGCCTTGTTCCGCGAGGTGTTGAAGGCCAGGTCCGACGTGCTGGGGCCGAAGCATCTGGACGTGCTGCGCTCGCAGATCGACCTGGGCAACATGCTGCGGACCGCCAAGCGGTTGGACGATGCCGATTCAATGCTGACCAAGGCCGCCGCCATGGGCGAAGAGGTGCTGGGGCCGCTGCATCCCTATACCTTCGAGGCGATGAATGGCCTGGCCGACGTCAAGGTCGATAAGGGCGACCTGAAAGGTGGCCTGGGGGTGCGCGCCACCATCTTCGCGCGGCGCACCGACTTCCTGAACCGCATGCTGTACGTCACCGGCGACAATGCCCGTGAAGGCTATGTCCGGCTGCATCAGCCGGAATTGGCGGCCTATATGGACCTGCTGTCGCGGCTGGACCCGGAAACCGCCGGCAAGGGCTTGCTGGACGTCAGCCTGAACCGCAAGGGCATCTTGTTCAAGGTGGCGTCCGAGCTGGCCCAGTTGGGTCGCCTCAGCAAGAACCCAGAACTGGACAAGTTGAATTCCGAACTGACCGAGACGCGCAAGAAGCTGGCGGCGCTGACCCTGTCGGGGCCGACCGAGGAAACCAAGGACCGCCACGCCGAGGTTCTGCACGAGCTGGAAGAGCGCATCAACCGCCTGCAATCCGACCTGGGCCGCGCCAGCGTGCGGTTCCAGAAGACGGTGGAACGCATCAAGCTGGATGAGTTGGTCGAGTTCCTGCCCGAGGATTCGGTGCTGGTCGATTTCCAGCTGTTCACCCATGCCGGCAAGCAGAAGCTGGTGGCGGCGACGTTGCGCAAGGATGGCGGCAAGCCGGTCTATAGCATGATCGCCTATGACGATCCGGCCAAGATCGACGCCGCGATCCAGAAATACCGCACCGACATCCAAAGCGAGGAGATCGATCTCGACGAATTGCTGGAAGTGGGGCAGACGACCTATGGCCTGATCTGGGCGCCTTTGGCCGACAAGATCGGCAAGAAGTCGTCGGTCTACCTGATCCCCGACGGCATGCTGAACATTCTGCCCTTCACCGCCCTGGTGGAGAAGAACGGCAAGTATCTGATCGAGCGCCTGGATGTGCACATCTACACCACCGCCCGCAACCTGTTGCCCAACAAGTTGCCGCCGGCCACCGGCGGAATCATGATCAATGCCGGCCCCGACTATAATACCGAGGCGGTAACCGGGAAGGAGAACCTGGAAAAGGCCCGGTCGCGCGGCTCGTCGGTGGCGGGCGGCATGCGTGGCATGTCTTCTGGCATGCGCGGCCTGAAGTTCGACCCGCTGCCGGGTGCCGAGAAGGAAGGCCAGCTAATCCGTCAAAAGGTCACGGTGGTCGGCAAGACCAGCACCATCTACAGCAAGCTGGACGCCCAGGAGCGCGTGCTGCGCGACATGGAGCGCCCGCCCGAGGTTCTGCACATCGCGACCCACGGCTTCTTCCTGAAGCCCGACGATACCCTGAGGAAGCGCCTGTTGAAGCTGCAGCGCGGCGGCGACATCCAATTGCCGCCACCGGGCGATAACCCGCTGCTGCGGTCCGGTCTGGCCTTTGCCGGCATCAACGCCAACGCCCAGCTGCTGGGCGAGATCGACACCGATAATGACGGCGTGTTGACCGCGCTTGAGGTGCTGGGGCTGGACCTGACCGGCACCAAGCTGGCGATTCTGTCGGCCTGCGAAACCGGCCTGGGTGAAATTCATGAAGGCGAGGGCGTCTACGGCCTGCGTCGCGCCTTCCAAGAGGCCGGGGCTGGTTCGGTGGTGTCGTCCCTTTGGGAAGTCAGCGACGCCGGCACCCAGACCCTGATGAACGCGCTGTACGGCCGCCTGCTGGCCGGCAAGACCCCGCACCAGTCCCTGCGCGAGGCCCAATTGGAGATGCTGCGCATCGGTCAATGGAGCTCGCCCTATATCTGGTCGGCCTTCTTCATGGTCGACGGCTGATGACCCGGAGCAACCGGCCTTCAAAGCCTGTCTGAGTTTGGTGGAATCGGATTGTTATCTCGTCACCCTCGGGCTCGATCCGAGGGGCCAGCCTGCTGAGGCGGTTTCGGACCATGGCTGGCCGGGTCAAGCCCGGCCATGACGGGAGAAGGGCGTTGGCGCAGCGCTGTCTCGTCACAGCAAACGAAAAAGGCCCGGTCCCCAAAGGGGCCGGGCCTTTCCGTTGGCTAAGCCTGACGGCTTAGACGGCGCGGATGTTCACCGCAGCCATCTTGCCGGTGCGACCACGCTCCAGCTCGTAGGACAGCTTCTGACCTTCGTTCAGGCCGCTCATGCCGGCGCGCTCGACGGCCGAGATGTGGACGAACACGTCGGCCGAGCCGTCCTCGGGCTGAATGAAGCCGAAACCCTTGGTGCTGTTGAACCATTTCACGGTGCCAGTGGACATTAGATCCTCCATTGCTGGCGTGGCTCCGCGCCCGGTGGTGCGAAGCATCAAATCAGGTATGGGGAAGTCCAGGAGTGGCGGCCTTCGAAAAGGCGGCGTCGCGGGGGTTGCCCTAACTATTCGACCCGCAGATGTTGACAGCTTCCGGCCCTTTTCGCAAGGGCGAAATGAAGTCGCCGGAAGGGCGGCCTTCGCCACCCTTCCGGCGATGCCATTATTCTGCGGCGACCTGACCGATGGCCGGGGCGGTCTTGATCGGGGTGGTGAAGCTGATGGTGCCCTGGGCCGTGTCGGTGAACAGGTGCACATTGGCGACGCCGCTCTGCCAATCCTCGCCGACCACGGCCATGACCGACAGGTTGCGGCCCACCATGCCCGACTGGCTTTGCAGATCCATGCGGAAGTGGGTGTTGTTGGGCATCACCGTCATGGTGATCACCGGGCCGCTGACCGGCATGCGCACGTCCAGCGGCGGGTTGGTGGCCTGGGTGACGGTGGCGATGCCCGACGCGGTCTTGTGCACGGTATCGACCACCAGCTGCATCGACAGCACGCAGCCGCCGGGCATGGTTTCGGACGAGACGTAGGAAACGAGGAACGTACCGACAGTCATGGTGTGTGTCCTTCCTGCATGTTGTTTTCCTTGGTGCCCGAAGGATGGATGCCTCCACCGCTTTAGGTGGGATCATGCTAGCTTAAGCACACGCTAAAATAGAGTCTAATAATGTGACAAATCAGTGTTGATTGCATGCAGCTCGACGCAATCTGAGGTGGGAGGGCTAATAGAGGTGCTGGCCGCCGGTGACGAAGATCTCGCTGCCGGTGACATAGTCGAAGTCGGGGCCGCACAGGCGGAACACCGTGCCGGCGACGTCTTCGGGCGTGCCCATGCGTTCCAGCGGAATGCGCGGGACCAGGGCTTCGTATTCGGCGGAAATCATTTCGGTGCGAATTTCGCCCGGGGCCACGGCGTTGACCCGCACCCCCAACTGGGCCAGTTCCACCGCCATCTCGCGGGTCAGGCCCGACAGCGCCGCCTTCGAGGTGGAATAGGCCGAGCCGGCGAAGGGGTGGACGTAATGGCCGGCGATCGAGGTGATGTTGACGATGGAACCCTTGCCCTTGTGCAGCGCCCGGGCGAAACCGCGCGCCAGCCGAAGGGGCGCGAAGAAGTTCAGTTCGAACACTTCCTTCCAGCCGTCGATGGGGCCGTTCAACACCCCCAATCGTTCCTTGTAGGGGGTCTTGGGGCTGACGCCGGCATTATTGACCAGCGCGTTCAGCGGCGCGTCGCCCAACCAGGCATTGGCGGCGGCAATGAAGGCATCGGTGCTGGCGGGATCGGCCAGGTCGGTGACGACGTGATGGACCCAGTTGGGGTCGGATCGGCACGCCGCCGGCATCTCGGCCCGGGCGCAGGTGATCACCCGCCAGCCTTCGGCCAGGAACCGCCGGGCGATGGCGTGACCGATGCCGCGGCTGGCTCCGGTGACCACCGCCGTCAGCGGGCGCTGATCATTCATGGCCGCACCGGCATGCGCAAGGATCCGGCCTGCGGGTCCAGAATTTCCATCTGTTCCGCGACCGGGGCGATGATGCGGGCGATCTTTGCCATGGCCCGGGTCGATTCGTCGCCGACCAGCCCGCCGCCCAGCACCTTGCCCAGCATCTCCCACGGCTTCTTCGGCTCGGGGAAGGCGACCAGCTTCAACGGCGCGTCGCGCTCCAGCCCGGCCACCTCGCGAACCTGCTCGAAGGTGGTGGTCCAGCCGCCCAACACGTCCACCAGCCCGACCGTTTTGGCGTCGGCGCCGCTCCACACCCGGCCTCGCGCGACGGGTTCGATCTTATCCTTGGCGATCTTGCGGCCGTCGGCGGCCTTATGGGTGAAATCGGCGTAGATGTGGTCCATCATGGCGTTGACCCGTTCCAGCGCCTGGGGCGAGAAGGCGCTGTTGGTGCTCCACATGGTGGCGTTGTCGCCCCGGTGCAGTTCATCCCAACTGACCCCCAGCTTCTGCCAGAATTCGGTCAGAACCGCCTTGCCGGAAAACACCCCGATCGAGCCGGTGATGGTGCCTGGCTGGGCGACGATGCGGTCGGCACCCATGGCGACGAAGTAGCCCCCCGAGGCGGCGGCCCCGCCCATCGAGGCGACCACCGGCTTGCCGGCGGCGCGTGCCCGGCGTACTTCGTTCCATATGGTGTCGGACGCCACATACGAGCCCCCGGGGCTGTCGATACGCAAGATGATGGCCTTGACCGCCGGATCCTCGACGGCGTCGCGGAAGGCCTGGGCGATGGTGCCGGCATGGAAGCCCTGCTCGGCGCCGAACGGGCCTTCTTCATCGCCACGGACGATGGTGCCGCTGCCGGTGATGACCGCCACCTTGGTCCCGCTCGCCTTGGGCTGGCGGGCACCATAGGCGGCCAGATCGACCTTCTTGATCTTGGTGTCGAAGGCGGCGGCACTCCATGCCTCGTCGCGATAGCCCAGATGATCGACCAGGCCGGCCGCCAGGGCCTCGGCTGCCAGGAATGGGCCCTTGCCGAACAGGGCGCGCACCTTCTCGGTCGGCATCTTGCGGCTTTCGGCGATGCCGGTGATGACTTGATCGCTCCACGAATCCAACAGGCCGTTCAGCGTCTCGGCCTGGGCCGGCGAATAGCGCTTTTCGGTGAAGGTCTCGGGCGCGGTCTTGTATTCCTTGCGGGCGACCACCTGCGGCTGGATGCCCAGCATATCAAGCGTGCCCCTGAGGAATGGCGATTCCGCGGCGAAGCCGGTCAGGCCGACATCGCCCGACGGCTGCAGCCACACCTTGCCGAAGGCCGAGGCGACATAGACCGCCAGCGTGCCGTTGCCTAACTCGCCCATGGATTCTGCGAACAAAACCGCCTGTTTGCCCGATTCCTTGAAGCGGCCGATTGCGGCGCGGATCTCTTGGGCTTCGGCCATCGACAATTGGGTCTGGCCGATGGTGGCGAACAGGCCAACCACCTGCGGGTCACGGGCCGCCGCGTCCAGGGCCTGGACCAACTCGCGCAGGACATATTCGCGTTTGCCCGACAGCATTGCGAACGGGTCGGACGACGCGGTCTCGTGGATCTTGGATTCAAGGTCCAAGGTCAGGACCATCTTCTTGGGCAGGGCCGGCTCGACCTTGTCGTGCAGCGCGGAAAACCCCCAGATGGCGCCGATCATGCCGACGACCACCAACAGGCCGATCACCGCGAAGGTGCCGACGATGAAACGAAGCACACGGCGCATGGTCGGCTATCCTTGCAATGACGAACATCCATCATCGGGTGTAGGCGCAGCCGGGCCCTCGGTCAATGGGGCGTTAGCTATAAACGGCGGCCAACTCGTCCAGCAGACGCTGCACTTCCTTCGACGGCTCCTCGATGGCGGCGACCAGTTCGACCGCGTCCTCGAACTTTCCATCGGCGTACAATTGCGCCGCCTGGATGCCCATGTCGTGCACGCGCTTGTGCGGGGCTTCCAGCGCCAGGAAGGCCGGATGGGACTTCATCGAGGCGTCCTGGACCTGATCGTACCACTTGCCCAGGCGGCATTGGTGATGGTTGGCCAGTTCGTGCGGATTGAGCTTGGCCCGGTCCACCAGCATTTCGGCCAGACGGCGACGCCACACCATGTGGTCGGACTTGGCCAGCAAGATCACCGCGTTCTTCATCTCGACTTCGATCAGGCTGGTCAGCATGTCGGTCAGGCTGGCGCTGGCGATCGACGCGGTATCGATCAACTTGTTGATGGAATCGGTGTCGGACTTCGAGCGTTCGGTGGCCAATTCCAGGTTGCTGGCGATTTCCTGGGCGGCCTGGCGCTGCTGGCCCAGATGGTCGGCGATTTCCTGCATCAAGGCGGTGACGTCGCGGATTTCCTCGGAAACCTGGCGCATCTTGCCGACCGAGGACAACACCGCCTGCTCGCCCTGGCGCACCGCTTCGGCGCCTTGTTCCATGCCGGCCAGGATGGCGTCGGTCTCGGTCTTCAGGCCGCCGATGCGGTCGCGGATGTCGGTGGTGGCCGCCGCCGTCTGGTTGGCCAGGGCCTTGACCTCGTTGGCGACCACGGCGAAGCCCTTGCCGGCCTCGCCGGCACGCGCAGCCTCGATGGTGGCGTTCAAGGCCAGCAGGTTGGTCTGGCGGGCGATCTGCTCGATCTGCTTGACGATGGCGCCGATCGAGGCCGAGGTGTCCGACAGCCGCGCCACCCGTTCGGCGGTGTCGTTGACGGTGACCACCATGTCGCGCATGGTCGAAACCACCAGCTCGTTGCTGCGCGCCCCTTCGTCCGAAATGTCCTGCACCGAATGCGCGTTCGAGGCCGCCAGTTCCGAGGTGCGGCTGATGGCCTGAACGGTGGCGACCATTTCCTCGGTCGAGGCCGAGATGGTGGCCATGCGCTGGCTCATCTCGCGAATCGAGCGCATGGTCTGCACCGATTGGGTGACGGTGTCGTTCAGGAAGATCGACATGCCGACCGAGTGGCGCAAAAGCCCCTTCGAACGGTCCTCGAGCTTGTCGGCCAGTTCGCGCAGCTTGGCCGGAAGGCCTTCGGGGGCATCCGGAAGCGAAAGATACTTGCCGTCGATCAGGCGATCGACCAGATCGTTCAGGTTGGACAAAGGCACAGGGGGTTCGGCATTCATGCTGGGGCTCCATGCATGGAATTTGGCAAACCATACCCCCGGAACGCAGGAACGCAAATAAAAGCTGCGCTAAAATTAGAGTAATTCGAACCTAGCCGGTCTTCTGGGCGGCGGCGGCGAACAGGCGGGTGATGAAGTCGGCAATCTGTCGGTTGGTGCTGGCTTGGCCCAAATTCGCCGCTTGCGCGCGCTGGACGATCTTGGCGACATATTCGGGGCGGCCGGGCACCCCGAAGGCCTTTTCGAAATTCTCGTCGCCCAGGGCGGCGTTGGCGCTCATCAGGAACACCGCCAACTGATCGACGCGCAGGGCGAGGTCGCCCACCAGCTTCTTTCCGACCGATGCGCTGACGATGCCCAGCTTGCCGGTGACGCTGATGGCGTTGGCGGCATTGGGAATGACCTCGCGGACCTTGGGGTCCAGCAGCGCGTTGGCGAAGGCCTTGGCCTGCAGCCGCTTGCCGTCGGGGGTCAGGATTTCGGACAGCCGGGCCCGCTCGTCCTTGTCGGCGCTTGGGCGGTTGATCTCGATGCGGGCCATGCCGTCGCTCACCCGTTCGGACCCGGTCACCGAAACCGGCAGCGGGGCGGGGGCGGTGGGGGCGACCTGGAAGCCGGAGGTCTGGGCGTCGCTGACCACCGGGGTCGGCGGCGGCGGGTTGTCGGGGTCCGAGCGCAGCCGCCGAATGTCCTCGGGCAGGCGGTATTCCAGCAGGCGCTCGCCCAGCCGGCGAACCATGCCGGGATTCATCTGGACATATTCCGGGATGATCGGCACCTGCCAGTCGTGCAGCAGATATTCCTGAAAGGCGTTGTAAAGAATCTCGCCCTGGGTCAGCGGCCCCGATGTGGTGCGGGGGTGGTGGCGGGTGACCAGCGAGCGCAGCTTGGCGAACAGACCCCGGCGCGAGTTGGGGGCCTTTCGTTTCCTGGGCTTGGTCGATCCGTCCAGGCGCAGGCGGAAGTGGCGCTTGGCGGCGGTGCGCACCACCATGGCGATGACGTCGTCCAAACTGCGGCCGCATTCCAGCAGCGCGTCGGCGTCCTCGACCGTGACTTTGTGGCGGTCCACCAGCAGGTGGCGAAATTGATCGGTGTTGGTGCGAAACGCCATGAAACAGCGGTTCAGCAGATCGACATCGTCCAAGATGGTGTCGAGCGCGGTGCGGCGCGGCAAAGCGCGCACCTCGGGCACCAGTTCGGCCAAGGCGGCGACCACCGGGCCTTGCAAGGTGGCGGTGATCTTTCTGACGACGTTCAAATGGTCGCGCGACTGGTTATCGGGCATCAGGGTGCTCGTGGGTCTGCCTGTTGCCGATCATGTGGGAATGACCTTACTTAATCGCTAGTGTGGTGATTTCGAAGTTGGCACCATTCCGCAAACGTCAAAATCACCAAACAATTCAACAAATTAGCGGCCTGCTTATCGACGAAATCCGTGTTGCGGATTTCGTGGGCAGGACGCTAGCGACGACGACCTATGACTGACGGACGAACAGCCGCCGGGTGAAGGCGGCGCAATCGGCCAGACTGGTCTTTTGCGAAATGCCTTGCTGGCGGGCCTTCTGGGTCAGACGCATCAGCATCGCCGGGTCGCCGGGATGGCCGAAGACGCGAGCGAAGGTGTCGGGGCCAGCCACTTCGTGGGCGACCAGCAAGATCAGCGCCAGTTGGTCCATGCGCAGCCCCAGTTCGGCGACCAGGATCTTGGCGGTGCCGCCGCCGACGGCGCTCAAGGCCTCGGTCATCAGCGACATACGCCGGCCGCTTTTGACCAGCGAGCGCAGGGTTTCCTCGCGCAGGGCGAAATTGAAGGCCTCCATGCGCAGACGCTGGCCCCCCGGGGCCAGGACGTCGGACAGGCGCGCGCGTTCGTCCTTCGAGCCGGCGGTCGGCGGCTCGGGCGCGTCGGGGACGTCGAACAAGGCGGCAGCCTCGGCCGGGTCATCGACGATGCGGCGCAGATGGTCGGGGTCGCGCAGTTCCAGGATTTTCGGCCCCAGGGCGCGGGCCAGGTTGGGGGTCATGTCGGCATAGGTCGGCACCAGCGGTACCTGCCATTCGTGCAGCAGGTTGGCCTTCAGGGCGTCGTACAACTCGTCGGCGCGGGCGCGCTGGGCGGCGTCCGCAGCCGGCGGTGCCTTGGGCTTGGCCGGCGCGCAGGGGCCGACCTTCAGCATGGTGGCGACCTTGGTCATCAGGCCCACGGGTTCTGCCTCGGCCATCTGGGGGCGCGGGCACATCCGGGCGCGGAAATGGCGTTTGGCGGCGGTGCGGACGATCATCGCCACCACCTGTTCCAGGGTGCGGCCACACGACAACTCCGCACCGTCGTCGGTTACCGGCGTCTTGGCGGCATCGACCAGGACCTGGGAAAACTTGGCCCGCTGTGCGCGGAAGGCCGAAAAGCAGCGCTCGAGCAACGTCAGATCGCCCAGCGCCCGCTGATAAGCCTGGTCGCGCGGAATGTTTTTCAATTCCGGGACGAACGGCGCAAGGATTTCGACGACGGACCCCTGCAGGGTCTCGTTCACACGGCGAACCGCCTCGCCAGCATCAACCGATAATGCCCCCACCGACATGTTGCCCCCACAATCTTGAAGCCCTATCCCCCCGGATAGTCGCTTGGCCTTCTTGATTTTGGCGGAAATCCTGAGACTTTCGCATAGGTACTATTCCGCACCTGTGCGTTCCATGTCAATAAAATGTAAACCTGGACGCTAGTAGGGGGGACAGTGCAGCCCTGCCGGCGAGGCGGTGAAGATTTCGCAGCCGGTGGCGGTGACGCCGATCGAGTGTTCGAACTGCGCCGACAGGGACTTGTCCTTGGTCACCGCGGTCCAGCCGTCGGCCAGGATCTTGGTGTCGGCGCGGCCGGCATTGATCATCGGCTCGATGGTGAAGAACATGCCCTCCTTCAAGACGATGCCCTGGCCGGGCACGCCGTAATGCATGACGTTGGGCGGCTCGTGGAAGGTGCGGCCCAGGCCGTGGCCGCAGAAGTCGCGCACCACGCTGAAGCGCTGCTTCTCGACATGGTTCTGGATGGCCCAGCCGATATCGCCCAGGGTGGCGCCGGGCTTGACGATGTCGATGGCCAGCATCAACGCCTCGTAGGTGATTTCCACCAGCTTGCGCGCCTTGATGCCGACCTTGCCGACGTAATACATGCGGCTGGAATCGCCGTGCCAGCCATCGACGATGGGGGTGACGTCGATATTGACGATGTCGCCGTCTTCTAAGCGCTTGTCGCCGGGAATGCCGTGGCACACCACGTGGTTGACCGAGGTGCAGATCGAGCGAGGAAAGCCGCGATAGTTCAAGGGCGCCGACACCGCGCCGCGGGCGGCGATGAATTCGGCACACAGGCGGTCGATCTCGGCGGTGGTGACGCCCGGCTGCACGAAGGGGGTGATGTAATCCAGCGTCTCGGCGGCCAGCTTGCCTGCCTTGTGCATGGCGTCGAAATCGGCCCGGGGATGCAAGATGATCCGGCTCGCCTCGCGGTCTTCGCGTTCCATGGGGTGCTGCTTAACTCGTCTGTTCCAAATGCAGGGGCAGGGGCGATCCGATGTCGATGCCGTCCAGCCCCATGCGGCAGGTATAGCAGATCGTCTCGACGCCGTCGCCTACCGCCTTCTTCAGTCCGGCGGCATAGGTCGGGTCGATGTCGGCGGCCGGGCGAAAGGCGGTGCAATCCTCGCGCTGGACCAGATACAGCATCACCGCGCGGTCGCCCAGACGGACCTGGTCGGCCAGTTCTTCCAGATGCTTGGCGCCGCGGGCGGTGACGGCATCGGGAAATTCCGCCCAATCTCCCCGCTTCAGGTGGACGTTCTTGACCTCGACCCAGCAGGGCGGGCGGCCGTCGGCCTCCAGCAGCAGGTCGATGCGCGAGTTGCGGCTGCCGTAGCGGACCTCGCGGCGGACCCGGTCATAGCCGGCCAGTTCCGGGATCAATCCGGCGCTGATGGCGTCGGCGGCGATGCGGTTGGGGTGGGCGGTGTTGACGCCGACCAGATGGCCGTCGATCTCGACCAGTTCCCAGCTCCAGGCCAGCTTGCGGGTCGGGCTGTCCGAGCGGGACAGCCACACCCGGCTGCCGGGGGCCGAGGTGCCCAGCATCGAGCCGGAATTGGCCAGATGCGCGGTGATTTCGGCTCCGTCGTCGAAGCGGACATCGGCCAGGAAGCGCTTGTAGCGCTTGATCAGGGTGGCCGGGACCAGGGGTGTGGGAAAGCGCACGGGCATCAATCCGTCTGCGGCCGCAGCGGCGCGCAGGGATTGTTGAGCGCGGTGACCAGCGAGGTCTGGGCCGAACCGGGGGCCAGCGGCTTGGGCTGGCTGGGGTGCGGCTTCCAGGCGGTCATGGTCAACAGCTGGAAGGTGGCCGGCATCCGGCCCGTGGAATCGGCGAAGCGTTCCGGATAGCGGGCCAGGGCGGTGAACAAGGTGGCGCGCCGGGTCAGGCCCTTGCGTTGCTGGGCCACCGCGTTGGTCTCGCCCATGCCGCGCAGGTCGGCCAGCAGGCTCATCGGGTCGGCGTAGCTGACGGTCAGATGCTCGGAATCGGCCACCGGCAGGGCGAAGCCCGCCCGCTGCAGCAGGCCGCCCAGATCACGCACCTCGGCCATCGGCGACACCCGGGGGCTTAAGCCGCCTTCGACGCTGATCTCGGCGTCGGCCAGGGCCTGGCGCAGTTCCATCAAGGTGTCGCCGCCCAGCATCACCGCCAGGAACAACCCGTCCGGCTTCAGGACCCGGCGGATCTGGACCAGGGTGCCGGGCAGGTCGTTGACCCAATGCAGCGACAGGCACGACAGCACCAGATCGAAGGAATCGTCGGCGAAGGGCAGCCATTCCTCGTCGGCGGCCAGGGTGATCCGTCCGCTTCGCGCCGCGCGCCCGGCCATGGCCGGCGACAGGTCGCATTGCACCAGCGTCTCGATGCCGCCGCGCTTGCCCAGCGTCTGGCCCAGCTCGCCGGTGTGGCAGCCCAGGTCCAGCGCCACCGGAAAGCGCCGGGTGACGTCGTCCAGGCGGTCGGCCAGACGCTCGGCCGCTTCGCGTACCAGGAAGTCGTGGGACGGGAAGGCCTTGGCGGCGCGGTCGCGCCGCTTGCGCAACAGCGAGCGGTCGAAAATGGTGATAGGATCAGCCATCCATCCATATGACATGGTCGGCGTAGCCGGGGGAAGTGGGATGAGGGGGGCAAGACGGTGGATCAGGCTTGCGCTCGACGCAGTGCTGCCGCCCTTGTGTCCGTCCTGCGGGGCCATGGTCGGCGAGCCCGGCGCGCTGTGCCCGGATTGCTGGGGGCAGATCACCTTCCTGTCCGCGCCCTGTTGCGATGCCTGCGGCCATCCCTTCGAGATCGATGCCGGCCCCGGCGCCCTGTGCGGCCTGTGCGCGCGCGAAGCGCCGCCATGGGCGCGGGCGCGGGCGGTGTTTCGCTATGACGATGCCTCGAAGCCCTTGGTGCTGCGCCTCAAGCATGCCGACCGGCTGGAAGGGGCGCCGACCTTTGCCCGCTGGCTGGCGCGCTCCGGTGCCGATCTGATCCATGACGCCGATTTGATCGTGCCGGTGCCGCTGCACCGGCTGCGGCTGTTGTCTAGGCGCTATAATCAGGCCGCGGTGCTGGCCAACGCATTGGGCCGGCTGACCGGCAAGCCGGTGGCGCCTGACCTTCTGGTGCGCACCCGCGCCACCCCGGCCCAGGGCCATCTGGGCCGCGACGAACGCGCCGCCAATGTCAGGGGCGCCTTCGCCGTGCGTCCGTCAGGGCGCCACCGGCTGGCGGGCAAGCGGGTGCTGCTGGTTGACGACGTGTTGACGACGGGCGCGACGGTGGGCGAATGCGCCCGAATCCTGGTCACGACCGGCGCGCATGGCGTCGATGTCCTGACGCTGGGGCGCGTGGTGTTGCCCCACGCCTGACCCGCGCTATATAAAGGTCGCCTGATTGACGGAGTATCCGATGCCCGCCCTTGAGATCGAAATCTACACCACCCGCGTCTGCCCCTATTGCGTCCGCGCCAAGAAGCTGTTCCAGAAGAAGGGGGTTTCCTACAAGGAAATCGATGTCTCGGATGACGAGCAGATGCGCGAGTTCATGATCAACCGCTCGGGTGGCAAGCGCACCGTGCCGCAGATCTTCATCAACGGCACCCATGTCGGCGGCTGCGACGATCTGTACGATCTGGAATCCGACGGCAAGCTCGATCCCATGCTGGCGGGTGCCTAGGTGAAGGGCGAGGTCTTCAAGGCGGCCTGCCTTCAGGTCAACGCCAGCAACGATCTGCAGGCCAACATCGACGAGGCCAGCCGCCTGTGCGTCGAGGCCCGCGCCGCCGGCGCCGAGTTGATCTTGATGCCGGAAAACGTGGCGATGATGGAATGGGGGCGGTCGAACATCGTCCTCAAGGCCATGCCCGAGGACCAGCATCTCGCCCTGAAATCCTTCCAGTCCCTGGCCCGCGAGCTGGGCTGCTGGCTGCATGTCGGCTCGCTGGCGGTGCTGGTGGATGACGGCATGGTCGCCAACCGGACCTATGTGATCAATCCGTCCGGGCTGATCTCGGCCAAGTACGACAAGATCCATATGTTCGACGTCGATCTGGGCCTGGGCGAGGTCTACAAGGAATCGGCGACTTTCCGCCCGGGCGACAGTGCCCAGGTGGCCCGCCTGCCATGGGGGCGGATGGGCCTGTCGGTGTGCTACGACCTGCGGTTCCCCCATCTGTACCGCGCCTATGGCCAGGCCGGCTGCAATTTCCTGGCGGTGCCGGCGGCCTTCACCCGCACCACCGGCCGCGCCCATTGGCATGTGCTGCTGCGCGCGCGTGCCATCGAGACCGGCTGCTACGTCTTCGCCCCGGCCCAGTGCGGCACCCATGTCAACAACCGCGAGACCTATGGCCACGCCCTGATCGTGTCGCCGTGGGGCGAGATTCTGGCCGACGCGCTGGAACAGCCGGGCTTCGTCATCGCCGACATCGACATCAAGGAAGTGATCGAGGCCCGGCGCAAGGTGCCGTGCCTGGAACATGACCGCCCGTTTTCGCTGCCGCCCAAGGGCTGATCAGTCGTTCGTGCAAAAGGAGAGAAATAGGCTTGGGGCGGCCCTGCGCCTATTTTTCGCGTTTGACAACGGCCATACAAAATCGGGGGAAAGGTCACCGAGGCGAAGCCGAGGGACTTTTCCCCGACGAACTGATCACGACAGGGCGAACGGTCCCGGCCCGTTGACGGCGCAAATGCGCTGGATGACGGCGCGGCCGTCCCGGATGCCGTGCTCGTAGGCGACGATGGTCAGGTCAGAGCAGGCTTGCAGCAATTCGCCCGACGCCAGCAGGAAATCGGGGTTGCGTGGCGGGCCGAAGGCCTCGTTGCCGTGGGCGAAGGTCTCGTAGATCAGCACGCCGCCAGCGGCCAGGGCGGCCCTGATCGCCGGCAGCAGCGGCCGCCACAGATAGTTGGTGACGATGATGCCGGCGAATTGGCGCCCATCCAGCGGCCAGCCCGCATCGGTTTCCATGTCGGCACCGATCAGCTCGGCGCCGTCGGCGCGGGTGTCGGCGATGTCGCGGTCGATACCGGTGACCGGGTGGCCCAGGTCCCGAAACAGGCGGCAATGGCGCCCCTCGCCGCAGGCGACGTCCAGCACCGGGCCGCCCCGGGGCACCAACGGCGCGAAACGCCGGACCCAGGGCGAGGCGTCGGAATGGTGGGGCATGGACGAAGCCTTTGCGAATGAGGTATGGAAGGAATCATGATCCTATTCGAACTGCGTTGCGGCAACGACCATCATTTCGAGGCGTGGTTCCGCGATAACGCCACCTATGATTCCCAGGTCGCATCGGGTGCCGTCGTCTGCCCGGTGTGCGGCGATGTGCGGGTGGCCAAGGCGATCATGGCGCCCCGGCTGAACCGGGCCACCGGCGCCAAGCTTGACGCCCACGACACCGCCCAGGAAATGCGCCGCCTGCTGGGCCAGATCCGCTCGGCCGTCGAGGCCAGTTGCGACTATGTCGGCGACAAGTTCGCCGACGAGGCCCGCAAGATCCATTACGGCGAGGCCGAAGCCCGGCCGATCTACGGCGAGGCCTCGGCCGACGAATCCAAGGCGCTGGAGGAAGACGGCGTTGAATTCGCCCGCATCCCCTGGGTCGGGCGGGAGAATTGACGTGGGGCACGCGGCCCGGATCATCGCCGTCAACCTGGGCCTGCTGCTGGCCGCGATCATCGCCGCCGAGGCCGTGTTCGGGGCCTGGCTGATCGAGGCCCCCTTGAGCCGGGTGAATATTCAGCGCAACGCCTTCGTCAAGGTCGATGCGCGCGACCTTTACCCGGGCGGGACGTTGTTTCACTTCACACGGGATGAATATGGCGTGCGGGGCGGTGGCGCCGCTCCCCACGCCATCGACATCCTGACCATCGGCGGCAGCACCACCGAGCAGCTTTACCTTCCCGACGATTTGACCTGGCAATCGGTGCTTACCCGTGAGCTAAGGGCGGCCGGGCGGCCGGTGACCATCGCCAATGCCGGCATCGACGGTCAAAGCACCATCGGCATGCTGCGCAATTTCGAGGCGTGGTTCCCCCATGTGCCCGGCTTGCATCCCAGGCTGGTGCTGGCTTATGTCGGCATCAACGACGCCTATCTGCGGCCAAAATCCACCGACCGGCTGGGATTTTCCAGCCACTTCAAGATGCTTCAGCAGAATTCGGCGGTTCTCAGGCTATGGGAAACCGCGCTGGGGGCCCTGAATGCCCGGAAAGCCAAGCTGAATCATGGCCGTGTCGATTGGACCCGCGTGAATTGGACCGAGGTTCCCGGCTTTTCGGACACCCGTTCGGCCTGGCCGGACTGGCGGCCGGCGGCTTATCGGCAAAGGCTGACCGACATGGTCGCGGCCATCCGCTCGATGGGGGCGCTGCCGGTACTGGTGACACAGCGCCGGGGCGACATCCGGCAGCGGGACGGCCGGCTTGAAGGGGTGGTGGGCGACGATGGATTGACCGGTCTGGATCATGCCCGATTGTTGGCCGAGGCCAATCAGGTCACCCTGGACGTCTGTGGCGAGACCGGAGCGATCTGCCTGGACCTTGCCGCCGGGATCGATTTCGGTGACGGCGATTTCTACGACTTTTTGCACAACACGCCGAACGGGGCGGACAAGATCGGCCGCTGGCTGGCCGGGCCGCTGCTGACGCTTCTTTGACCTAATCGCGCGACCGTTGGTCCAGGGCGCGTTGCAAGCCGTCGCCGGCGCGGTTGACGGCCAGCACGGTGACCAGGATGGCCAGGCCGGGCCACAAAGCCAGGGTCGGGGCCGAGGCGACGGTGCCGACCGCGCCGGTCAGCATGTTGCCCCAGCTGGCCAAGGGCGGGCGCACGCCAAGCCCCAGGAACGACAAGGCGCTTTCGATCAAGATGACATGGCCGACGCTTAAGGTCGTGGCGACGATCACCGGCGAGGCGACGTCGGGCAGGATGTGGCGAAGCATGACGCGCACCGGGCCGGCGCCGATGGCGCGGGCGGCGCGGACATGGTCGCGGGCCTGCACCGACAGGGTCTCGGCCCGCACCAGGCGGGCCACCTGGGTCCAGCCAACCAGGGCGACGATGACGACGATGCGGCCGATGGCGAAGCCTTCCGAGTTCAAGGCCTCGGCGGACAGGCCCAGCTTGGCCGGATCGATGGCCGCCAGCACGATCAGCAGCGGCAACAGCGGCAGCGCCATCACCCCGTCGGTTAGCCGCATCAGCCCGGCATCGACGCGGCCGCCCAACGTCCCCGACAGCAAGCCGATCAGGGTGCCCAACAGGGCCGCCAGGCCGGCCGTGGCGCCAGCGACCGCCAGCGACACCCGGCCGCCATGCAGCAGGCGGGCGAGAACGTCGCGGCCCAATTCATCGGTTCCCAGCGGATGGTCCCACGATGGCGCGGTCAGCATCGCCGCCAGGTCCAGCGCCTCGGGGTCCTGGGCCAGCCAGGGCGCACCCAGGGCGGCCATTGTCAGGGCCACCAGCACGGCGAGTGCGGCCAGGGCGGGGCGGTCGGCCAGGAAGCGGGCCAGGATGCGCTGTGCAGGGCTCATCGGCGGCGCACCCTGGGGTCAAGCCAGGCATAGGCCAGGTCGGCCAGGATCGAGCCGGCCAGGGTCATGGCGGTGGCCAACAGCAGGCCCGACAGCGCCAGATTGAAATCGTTGCCCATCACCGCCTCGAAGATCAGCCGGCCCATGCCCGGCCAGGCGAACACCGTTTCGGTGATCAAGGCCCCCGAGAACAGGCCACCCACTTCCAGGGCGACGATGGTGGTGACCGGGATGGCGGCGTTGCGCAATTGGTGATGCAGCAGCACGCGGGTCGGGCCGCAGCCCTTGGCGATCGCGGTGCGGATATAATCAAGCCCGGCCTGTTCCAGCATGGCGGCGCGCATATGGCGGATATACTGGCCGGTACCGGCGATGGCCAGGGTCAGGGTCGGCAGCACCAGATGGCGCAGGCGGTCCACCAGCCCGCCGCCGCCATCGTCCAGGCTGTGCATGCCGCCGGCCGGCAACCAGCCCAACTGCACGGCGAACAGCACCATCAGCATCAGCCCCAGCCAGAAGGTCGGCACCGACACCGAGACGAAGGCCAGCAGGTTGGCTGCGCGGTCGATCCAGCCGCCCGGTCGGCTGGCGGCCCAGATGCCCAGCGGCAGGGCCACCATCAGGGCCAAGGCCAGCGAGGCGACCATCAAAAGCGCGGTATTGGCCACGGCCGGAGCCAGGATATCAAGGACCGGGCGGGCGAACAGGCGGGAATAGCCCAGCTCGCCCCGGCCGATCTGGGCCAGCCAGCGCAGATAACGCTCGGTCCACGGCCGGTCCAGGCCGTAAAGGGCCTTCAGGCGGACGGCGTCGGCGGCGGTCAAATGCGGGTCGGCCGCGATCATCAGGTCGATGGGGTCGCCCGGCATCAGCCCCATCAAGCCGTAGATGACGAAGCTCATCACCAGCAAGACCACGGCCGACTGGCCCAGGCGGGCGAGGATCACCCCCACCGCCAGGTCTCGATCCACAAGGTGCTGGGGTCCTGATGGCCGGTGGGCGTCACCCCCTTCAGGGCCTTGGGCAGGATGAAGGTGTCGGCGCGGAAGAACAGCGGCAGGGCCGGCAATTCCTCGGCATAAAGATGCTGCAACTGGCGCCACAGCTCGACCCGCTTGGGGCGGTCCAGCTCGACCTCGATGGCGTCGAGCAACTGATCCATGCGCGGATTCTTGTAGCCGGGATAATTCTGGCCGGCCCAGGCATTGGCTTCGGCGGGGATCTGGCTGGAATGAAGGGTGGTGCGCGGCACGCTTTCAGGGGCCGAGTACCAGGCATACATCACCAGGCCCGGGAAGCGGCGCTGGGTCAGGGTCTGGCCGAACAGCACGCGCGGCGGCTCGGTCCTGATGCGCAAATCGATGCCCAGCTTCTTCCATTGCGCCTGCAGCACCTGGGCCACCAATTCGCGGGTACGGTTGCCGGCGGTGGTGGCCAGTTCGATATACAAGGGCTCGCCCTTGGCGTTGCGGCGCAGATTGCCCTGCAGGGTCCAGCCGGCTTCGTCCAGCAGGCGGGCGGCCTTGGCCGGGTCGAAGGAATATTTCGGCACGTCGTCGGCATGGACGCCGTCCAGCGGGTTGACGGCGGTATGGGCCACCGGCTGGCGGCCGTCGAACAATTGCTTCGAGATCGCCGCGCGGTCGGTGGCATACATCAAGGCCTGGCGCAGCCGCAGGTCGGTCAGCATCGGCACCGACAGGTTGGCGTCCAGATGCTCGTAGACCAGGCTGGATTTGTAGGTGATGGCGAAGCGCGGATCGGCCCGCTTGGCGAACGCGATGGCTTGGTCCAAAGGCAGGCCCAGCTCGCCGGGTATCATGTCGATGCCGCCCGACAACAGATTGGCTTCCAGGGCCGGGGTGTTCTCGACCGTCTTGACGACGATGCGGGCAAAGGCTGCCTTGGTGCCCTTCCAGTGGGAATTGGGTTCCAGCACGATGTGGCTGCCCTGGACCGCCTGGGTGATGCGGTAGGGGCCGTTATAGAGGCCCGGATTGGCGCTGTCCTGGTCGTAGGCGGTGCGGTTGCGGTACTCGGCCGGCGCGGCCTGGAAGCGCTTCTTCTCGACATGGGCCGGCAGCAGGGCGAAATCGTTGATGGCGTTGTAGTCGAAGGTCAGGCGGTCGAGATGCAGCACGAAGGTCCGCTTGTCCTTGGCCTCGATCTTCAAGATGCGGCGATAAAGCTCGGCATTGGCGATGCCCGATTGCGGATGGCGGCCGACCTCCCAGGTGAACAGGACGTCGTCGGTGCTGACCGGGGTGCCGTCGGCCCAGACGGAATCGGCCCGCAAGGTGTAGGTCAAGGCCACGCCCTGCTTGCCATCGGCGGTCTTTTCCGGCACCGCCAGCTTGTTGTCGATGGTGGGAAGCGTCTCGCACAGCATGCAGATCAGCTTCCAGTCGGGGCCATAGGCGGTGAGCGGCCGCCGGGCCATGGCCAGAACATAGGTCTTGGCCAGCATCGATTCGATGCCCGGATGCAGCGTCACCGGATATTGGGTGATGCCGATGACCAGATCGTCCTTTGCCCGGGCCGGGGCGGCCAGCAGCAAAAGCGACAACAGGGCGAGCAGGCGGATCATGCCGGTCTCCGGGCGGGTTGTACTCGCCCGATCCTACACCGGCCGCTGGCCCAAACAAAGCCGGGCCGCCCTGGGGGGGCGGCCCGGCCCGGATTGCCGGTTTCTATTTGGTCGGAGCCTGCTGGTTATAGGGGCACCAGGCCGGCAGTTTGGTGGTATCGACGGTGCCGTCGGCATTCAACGGTGGCCCCATGCGGCCGGGGCCGAAGGTCTGGCCGGGGGCGGCGGCACGGTTCATCATCATCGGTCCGGGGCCGAACTGGCCGCTCTGGCGGGCCTTGATCATTTCCTCGTGACGCCAGCCGGGGCCGTAGCCGGGGCCGACATTCTTCGGGGTGGTATCTTCGGCGGCGGCGGCGCAGCCGGCCAGAAGCAGCAGACCGGCGAAGGCGGCGATGGTCTTGGTCAGGGTCTTCATGGCATCCTCCTGTGGTCCAAATCCTTGCTTGGATCCCATTAGACGCCTTGCCGGTAACGCCATGACGGGCCGGTTGGTAACGGAGTGTAACGCGGTGCTTCGACTGGCTTTGGCGATGGTTGTGCTGGCCGTTCCGGCCGTGATTCTTCTGGCCGTTCCGGCCGTGATTCTTCTGGCCGTTCCGGCCGCCGCCGCCCCCTATCCCGACATGGTGGATCTGCCCGGCCGCCCGCTGGCGATGGCCCGCACCGAAACCACCGTCGGCCAGTGGCGGGCCTGCGTCGAGGATGGCGGCTGCTCGGCCAAGCCCTCGTTGCGCTGGTCCGAGCCCGACCATCCGATGACCGACGTCACCCTGGCCGACGCCGAGGCCTTCGCCACCTGGCTCAGCCGGGCCACCGGCCGTCACCACCGCCTGCCAACCATCGAGGAATGGGAAATCGCCGCCCGCGCCGGCACCAAGACCGCCTTCGCCTGGGGCGAAACCATGCAGCCCGGGCGCGCCGTCTGTTACGGCTGCGATCCCCGTTTCGACCATCGCCCGGCCCCGGTGGCGACCATGGCGGCCAATCCGTGGGGTCTGTTCGACATGCATGGCAATGTGTGGGAATGGACGCAAACCTGCGCCGATCCCGAGTGCCGGACCCGCTGGGTGGCCGGCGGCTCGTGGTATTTCGTGCCGCACCAGTCGCGATCCGATGGCCGCTCGGCCCAGGATGCGCGGCTATGGAGCTACGACATCGGCTTTCGGGTGGTCAGGGACTGAAGTCTTAAGCCGCGTGCGGGTGGGGCAGGGTGGCGACCGACAGCCAGAATTGCTTGAACTGGCGCACCGTGTGAATGAAGTCGTCCAGGTTGACCGGCTTCGAGATGAAGGCGTTGACCCCGGTGGAATAGCAATAATCCACATCCTCGCGCTGGGTCGAGGTGGTCAGCGTCACCACCGGAATGGTCTTCAGAGACGGATCGGACTTGATGGCGCGCAGCACCTCGCGGCCATCCATCTTCGGCATGTTGAGGTCCAGCAGCACGATATCGGGCCGCGGCTTGTCGGCATAGGCCCCGTTGCGGTGCAGGAAGGCCATGGCCTCAACGCCATCGATGACATGGTGAAGGGTGTCGAGCGGCGCTTCCTCTCGCAGGGCTTCCTTGACCAGGCGCGCGTCGCCCCGGCTGTCGTCCACCAGCAAGATTTCCATGGGACGGCTCCCAACCATACCGAATCAGTCCCTTAATACGGTCGATCTATCCATTGATCAGGATAGGGGAAAAAACCAGATACTTCAACGGTCCGGCCAAGTCGGGACGAATCTCCCACCAAAATACACAGGGAAAACACTTAACATCACCAGATTGGTAGGGTAGTGTGATGATCAAGGTGAAACCTGGGGAAAGCCCGTGATCGAGCTGTTGAATGGTCTCAACCCCCTTTATTCCCTGTCGGGCTTGGGTGTCGGCATCCTGGTCGGCCTGACCGGGGTAGGGGGCGGCTCGTTGATGACGCCATTGCTGATCCTGGCCTTCGGCTTCCATCCGGCCACCGCCGTCGGCACCGATCTGTTGTATGCCGCCGTCACCAAAAGCGGCGGAACGGTCGTCCACGGGATGAATCGCAACGTCGATTGGCGGCTGGCCGGCTGGTTGGCGTTGGGCAGCGTGCCGGCGACCGGGGCCACCTTGGCCCTGCTCTTTCATCTGGGGGTGACCGGCAAGCAAGCCGGCGGCTTGATGTCGGCCGGGCTGGGGGTGGCGCTGTTGCTGACCGCGCTGGCGATCTTCTATCGCGGCCGCCTGCTGCGCTGGGCCGAAAGCCGGCCGCGCCGGCTGTCGCGGGATGCCACGATCCGCACCACCATCTGGCTGGGCGCGATCATGGGGCTGTTGGTCTCGGTGTCGTCGGTCGGTGCCGGCGCCATCGGCGTGACCGCCCTGTTGCTGCTTTATCCCGGCCTGCCGACCGCCCGCATCGTCGGCACCGACATCGCCCACGCGGTGCCCCTGACCCTGGTGGCCGGCATCGGCCATTGGATGCTGGGCTCGGTCGATTGGCTGTTGCTGGTCTCGCTGCTGGTCGGTTCGCTGCCCGGCATCGCCATCGGCTCGGCCCTGGCGGTGCGGGTGCCGGAAGCGGTGCTGCGCCCGCTGCTGGCCACCGTGCTGGTGGTGATCGGCGGTAAATTGCTGTTGTCGGCCTAATGCGCGAAGCTTGTTAGGCGCGAAGCGCGGCCCGATCCCGGGCGGCTCAATCGCCGCTCGGGCTTTTTTGCACAGTGCCAAGCCCGGCGGCGTCTGAGCCGGCCCGGCACGGGCAGCGCTTCGCGCATAAAGCGAAGCCTCTATTCGGCGGCGTCGCCCTTCAGACGTTCGATTTGCGCGCCGCAGGCCGCCAGCTTTTCCTCGACCCGCTCATAGCCGCGATCCAGGTGATAGACGCGGTTGACGATGGTTTCGCCTTCCGCCGCCAGGCCGGCCAGGATCAGGGATGACGACGCGCGAAGGTCGGTGGCCATCACCGGAGCGCCCGACAGCCGGGGCACGCCCCGCACGATCGCCGAGGCGCCATGGACATTGACCCGCGCCCCCATGCGCATCAGTTCGGGAACATGCATGAAGCGGTTCTCGAAGATGGTTTCGGTGATCATGCTGGCGCCCTTGGCGGTGGCCATCAGCACCATCAACTGGGCCTGCATGTCGGTGGGAAAGCCGGGATAGGGCTCGGTCATGATGTCGGTGCCGACCAGGTCGCCGGTGTCGGCCTTGACCCGCATGCCGCGCGGAGTCTCTTCCACCGACACGCCGCATTCGGTCAGGGTCTTGATCACCGCTTCCATCAGGTCGAAGCGGGCGCCGACCAGTTCGACGTCGCCCCGGGTGATGGCGGCGGCCACCGCGTAGGTGCCGGTTTCGATCCGGTCGGGGACCACCGAATATTCGGCGCCATGCAGGCGGTCGACGCCCTCGATGCGCAGCGTGCCCGATCCGATGCCGGAAATCTTCGCCCCCATCGCCACCAGGCACAGGGCCAGATCGGTGACCTCGGGCTCGCGGGCGGCGTTGGCGATCACCGTCTCGCCCTCGGCCAGGGTGGCGGCCATCATCAGGTTCTCGGTGCCGCCGACGGTGATCTGCGGGAAGATGATGTGGGCGCCCTTCAGGCGGCCCTTGACCCGGGCATTGATATAGCCTTCCTGCAGTTCGATCTCGGCGCCCATCTGTTCCAGCGCCTTGAGGTGCAGATCCACCGGCCGCGTGCCGATGGCGCAGCCGCCGGGCAGCGACACCTTGGCCTGGCCGCAACGGGCCAGAAGCGGCCCCAGCACCAGAACCGAGGCGCGCATCTTGCGCACCAGATCGTAGGGGGCGGTGGTGTTGGTGATGGTTCCGGCGGTCAGCTCCAGCACCCGGCCGGTATGGCCGCCATGGCGGGAATCGCCATTCAGCGCCAAGGTCACGCCGTGCTGGGCCAGCAGGTTGGCCATGGTGGTGATGTCGACCAGATGCGGCAGGTTCGAAAGCGCCAGGGTCTGGTCGGTCAGCAGGCAGGCCGGCATCAGGGCAAGGGCGGCGTTCTTGGCGCCGCCGATGGCGATGGTGCCCTTCAGCGGAACGCCGCCGTGGATGCGGATCCTGTCCATATGTCGCGTTCGTCCTGGTCGGGTGGAAAGGGCAAGGGTTTAGCCCCCGGCCAGGGGCCGGGTCAAGCCTGCCGTGTTAAAGCTTCGGCAGGGTCACGCCCTTCTGGCCCATATATTTGCCGGCGCGGTCGCCATAGGACGTCTCGCACGGCGAATCTCCCTTCAGGAAGATGAACTGGCAAGCACCCTCGTTGGCATAGATCTTGGCCGGCAGCGGCGTGGTATTGGAAAATTCCAGCGTCACATGGCCTTCCCATTCGGGCTCCAGCGGGGTGACGTTGACGATGATGCCGCAGCGGGCATAGGTCGACTTGCCCAGGCAGATCACCAAGGTATCGCGCGGAATGCGGAAATATTCCACGGTGCGGGCCAGGGCGAAGGAATTGGGCGGAATGACGCAGACGTCGGTCTCGCGGTCGACGAAGCTCTTTTCCGAGAATTGCTTGGGATCGACCACCGCCGAATCGACGTTGGTGAAGATCTTGAACTCGGGCGCCACCCGGGCGTCGTAGCCATAGGACGACAGCCCGTACGAGATCACGCCTTCCCGCTGCAGCTTCTCGGTGAACGGCTCGATCATGCCCTTGGTCAGGGCCATTTCACGAATCCAGGTATCGGGCATGACGGACATGTGCGGGCGCTCCCCTCGAAGGTCTCGGGCTTTTTACCGTTTGGCCCGGTCCAGCGCAAGGTCGGCCTGGGCGGACGGCGCGACCTCCGGTTCGGTGTCTGTGCGCTCGCGTTCTTGCTGTTTGCGCCGGGCCAGATTGGCGCGCAGCGCCTCGGCCTGACGCATCTTGCGCAGTTCGGCTCCGGTCGGCGATTTCGGCTTCGCGGCGGGCGGGCGGGGGGTGTCGGTCATGGCCGCTATTTTCCGCCGAAAATTTCCTTGGTCAATGGGGGAGGAATCCCGCTTGACGTTATGAAAGGGGGTGTGGCATAAAGCGCCCCTCTTCGGGGGGGCACCCTTTGCCCCCGTGTACGAGATGCTGCCGTAGCTCAGTCGGTAGAGCATACCCTTGGTAAGGGTAAGGTCGATGGTTCGATTCCATTCGGCAGCACCATTTTTCTCCTGAGATTTCAGGACATCAGGCCGGGCCAGAAGCCCGGCCTTTTTGTTGCGCGCGTGCCCCGATGCCCAGCGCCAGGGTCAGCAAAAGCGTCGCCGCGGCGAAGGTGGTGCGCGTTCCGGCCGCGACCTTAGCCGGAGCGGCCAGGGCGATATCGCCGCTTCCCGCCCCGAAGGCGAAGATCGCCCCCATCACCGAGGCCCCGGTGATCAGGCCGAGATTGCGCGACAGGCTCAGCATCGCCGAAGCGGCGCCGCGCTGACCGGCGTGGATGCCGGTCATGATGGCGGTGTTGTTGGCCACCTGGAACAAGGCGTAGCCGGCGGTGACCAGTGCCAGCGGCACCAGATAGCCGCCGATCCCCCACATTTCAGGAATCAGGGCTAGGGCCAGGCAGCCCATGGACGTCGGCAGGCCCAGCCCGTGGGCTGTCGTTCCAGTTCTGTGGCCGGTCGGCCATAGCCGTCATCTTCCGCCGAGGCGGAGAACAGCGAGACGAAGGCCCGCCCCATATCCGGCAAGTTCAGGCGGTCCTGCGGCCGCTTGGGGCCGGCAATCGAGGGCTGCACCGAACCCAGGTCGAACTCGATCACCTCGCTATAGTCGATGTCGCCGGGCATGGGGATGCCGAACAGGCCCTGCGCCGTGAAATAGGCGCGGAAAGCGCCGATCTCGGCCTCGGTCCGTCCCGTGGCTTCCAGATAGCGGACGGTTGCCTCGTCCACCGGGAAGAAGCCCATGGTGGCGCCGTATTCCGGCGCCATGTTGGCGATGGTGGCGCCTTCGCGCAGCCGGCCGTGCAGATGCACGCCGACCACGTCGGGGGTGAGGAACACCAGGGGCTGGCCCAGCATGCCGGCCTCGGCCTCGATGCCGCCGACGCCCCAGCCGACCACACCCAGCGCGTTGATCATGGTGGTGTGGGAATCGGTACACCCATCGTGTCGCCATCGCCAACAGCCGCCTGGTCGCGATCGATGACAGCGGCGTCCGCTTCCGCTGGAAGGACTATCGCCATCACGACAAACAGAAGGTGATGACGCTGCAGCCCAGCGAATTCATCCGCCGCTTCCTGCTCCACGTCCTGCCCGACGGCTTTCACCGCATTCGCCACTATGGCTTCCTCGCCAACGGCCGCCGCGCCGCCAAGCTGGAAAGCTGCCGCCGCCTGCTGGCCGTGTCGGCACCGCCGCCGGTCACCGTGACCGAAACCCCGGACGACTACCGCGACCGCCATCAGCCCCTGCAGTTGACCGCCGAGCAGCGAGGGCATGCCGATCAGGCTGGAAAGATTGCCGGTGAAGGAAGACAGACCGCGCTGCACCAGACCAAGCGGACGTCCGACGACGGCCAGCCGGCCCGAGATCTGGCCCAACATGCCGCCGGCCTCGCCCAGGATGCCCAAGGCGTCGTCGGCCAGGAAGGATGGGCCGTCCGCGTCGAAGCCATGGCCGAAATCGTCCGCCAGCACGGGCAGGGTGTTGTCCGCCTCATCCTCGACCAGCCGGGCGGTGTCGATGGTGGCGGCCATGGGCGCTTTGGTGCCGGCCTCGATCAGGTCGAGGGTGATATCGACCCAGCCGCCCTTCTTCTTGCGTTCGACGAATCTGGAGGGTTCTCTGAGGTCCGGCAAGCATGACGCCAGCCCCGGACGAGCCGGACCTCTGAGAAGCCGGATTGAACGAAACCG
>NZ_LWQU01000134.1 GCF_001650635.1 Magnetospirillum moscoviense
CCGTCAAGTCGCTGGGATAGCGGAGGCCGCGCCGCTCATAGACCCGCCGGTTCTCCTTCGTCCACATGCTGCCCCCCCGATTCGTCTGGAGAGCTATGGAATCACAACTGATTCATCGGACTCAAGAACCTTCCGGACGGGCTCTAAGATGCTGGCAGTCTCCAAAATTGTGGCCACGTCAAAATTGCCCGTGGCAAACTTCTTCAGCTCCTCCACCTGAGCAGGTCGATAGTTGAGCATGTCGAACTCAAAGAATGGCTTCGCATCCATCTTGTTCGGTTCAGCGAGATCGGTGAAGAACCAGTAGACAATGCCGTTGGTCAGGATGCCGAAGCGGGCCTCCGTGACAGAAAAATAGCGGTAGAGCTGGGACATGTGCTGAGTTGATAGCGCACCTTTGCAGGGCTTGCACTCAACGAGCATCACCACTTTTCCATCAAGCTTGATGGCGTAATCAACCTTCTCGCCCTTCTTCACGCCGACATCAGCGGTGAATTCAGGCATTACCACGTGCGGGTCGAATACATCGTACCCAAGGTCACGGAGAAACGGCATGATAAAGGCCGTCTTGGTGGCCTCTTCCGTTTCGATGGCATCCTTCTGTTTGGCGATGCGCTGAGCAAGCGCCGCTATCTTGTCGGAAAAATCCATCAGAAACACCCCCCTGACCGTTTGTCGAATGTCGCCACACGACCTTTGATTTAGCCCATCTTACCACCCCTATTGATTGCAGCAAGAGCGCAATATTAACTAGAATAAAAAACATCACACGTCGCAATGTGCGGGACATAACGAGAGTTCAGCAGCCAAAAGAGTGCGGCCGGAGCTTTTCACGTCGATCTGAGGGAATTTATGGTGGGCGGTGACGGGCCGACCACCCCGCCCTGATAATTCAAGGGTTTGGTATCATAAGGCTCCAGGTGTGGCAATCAGGTGCGACAATTGCCATGCAGACCACTGCCTACCTGACCCTATCACGGCACAACGTCTACTATTTCCGCTGGCCGCTGCCCATGGAACTCCATCCGCTGCGCCAGCGCCTATATATAAGGACATCGCTGCGCACCCATGACCGCAGGGAGGCGTTGCGCCTTTCGCGCAGTTTGGGCTACTTGGGAGAGACACTGACCGCCCAAGGGATCGCCTCCGGTATGCGCTATGATGAAATCCGCGCCGTGCTGACCAAGCACTTCTCCGACAAGCTGGCACAGCACAAGGCCCGCATTGCGGAGCATGGCCGCACAGGCGCTCCAAAGCGCCACGGTGGCGGGAATCGTTGGCGGCGGTGACGAGTTCCAGCCGGTCTGATTTGTCCAAGGTCATTGCCCGTTACCCCTTCGACTTCTCGACAAGATCGGCAAGGGTGCCCAACAGGGTGTCGTGGCGCTTGGCTCGTCGTTCGGCGATGGCGAGGCGTTCCTGTTCGATGGAGAGCATTTGCGCCTCGTGCTCCCGCGCCTGCCGGTTGGCCTCGTCCTGCATGGCGAGGCGGGCGGCAAGCTCGGCCTTGGTGCGGGCCTCGGTCACTTCCGCTTCGCGGGCGACCCGGCGGCGGTGCTCCTCGTCCTCGGCAAGCTTCCGCTTCCGCCGCTCTTCCTCGGCCCGTTCGGCTTCGATCCGGGCGGCTTCCGCCGCCTGCCGTTCCCGCTCGGGACGGGTCTTTTCCCACTGGTGGCGCTCATGGGCGTTGCGGCCCGCCTTGGTGACGAAGACAACGCCCCGCAGCAGCCACAGAATCACATTGCCGATGGCGTGGAAGATCGAACGGACGGTCCAGGGGATGCCCGCCCATATGCGGGGGATGATCCGCAACCCGTTGCCGCGTTCGCCGCTGAAGAACACCCAGCCGAGGACGTGGAAGCCGTAATAGAGGGCGTACAGCAGCGGGAAGGCGCAGACAAAGGCGACAACGCCAGCACCAATGGGGTTGGGCGGATGCTGAAAACTGGCCCATGCCACGGCGATCAGAAACGAAAGCTGAGGGGGCCGATGTGCTCTACAACGGTTAGAAAATTTTGAAATCCGGCGATATGGCGTATAATGTCCTCGTACCCTCTAATTTTTCCTATATGAAACAAGTGGTTGAAGGCTGAGGCGCTGACATGGAAACGGTCATTCGCGATGTGACCTTGGAAACGGTCAACCAAGCCATTGCCAACCGGGCGGGGATCAAGCCCGGTGAGAGCTTTTCCGTTGTCGTCGTCGATAGTGCGCCGCGTCCGCATTCCCGTCTGGCCGATGTCGCGGGGAAAGCACGAGTCCCCGTGGCTCCGAAAGGGCTGACGGTGGAAGGAGCTGCGAGCGAGCCGGGCGAGGGCGTCAAGAGCCGCATGGAGCGCCTGCTTGCCAAGGCAGGGGCGGGCGTTGCCCTGGTCGGCCCACAGACGACCGAAGATATCGACCGGCGTATCCGTGAGTTCCGGGGCGATGAATAGCGACGTATCGAACGCCAGCCGTATCTACGCGGACTCCAACACCCTTATCTATCTGGTCGAAGGCTCGCCGGAGTTTCTGCCGTTCGCCGAAAAGCTCTTCCGGTATGCCGGGGAGCAAGGCATTGCGCTGGTGACGAGCGAAATCACCATTGCCGAATGTCTGCACGGGGCCCACAAGCAGGGGAGCGAGGCGCTTGCGGAGGAATACCGCGAGGTGTTCCGCGATATGGACGTGTTCAATCTCGTCCCCGTTGCGCGGGAGATTCTGGAGCGTGCCGCGAGGATCGGCGCGGAGCAGAAATTGAAGCTGATCGACGCCATCCACGTCACGTCCGCCATTGATGCCGGGTGCGACGTGTTCGTGACCAATGACCGGGGCATCAAGAGCACGCCGGATTTGAAGGTCGTGCAGCTTTCGGAGCTGTAGCCAGTCGGGGCGGTCAGAAGTCGTCGGGGATGTCCACGCCCTCGGGAAACGACAGGACGCCCGCCTTTACCAAGACGGATTTGATGGTTGGGAATTCGGCGAATCCATCGTCATACAGCTCGCCATCCACGAAATCACACTCGGTCAAGGTGGCTCGAAAGAAGTCCTCGACACGCCCGCGTCGATTCGGCCCCAGGTAGCTGACGGTCAGGATGGTGCGTTTGTAGTGGATGAGGACAACCCGCCCATCGTCCGTTTCCGCTTCCCATTGGGACGGGAGGGCCGGGCAAGTGCGCCGTAGGGAAACGATGTTGATCATTGGGTTCCCCTATTTTCGCAATTTTACCACGTTGGTCGTGTCCTTGGGACTGATGAGCCCATCCAGGTAGTTCGCCCAAGCTTCAAACGCCCGGCGGCGATCATCCATATACAGGGCCTTGTTGTACACCCCCGCAACGCCCGCCTTTGCCATTCCCGAGACGTGATTGACGCAGGCTTCCACCACATGAGGGGCAATGCCGACGTGCTCATTCATCATCGTCACCATGGTGCGGCGCAGGTCGTGCAGCGTCCAATGCTGCATGGGCTGTTCACCCGCCTCCTCGCGGCGCTTGGCGATCCAGGCATCCACCCGTTCCTTGGCATTACTGAAGCCGGTGGTCGGGGTGTTGCCGGTGGTGGTGAGGAGCAATCCCATGTCTCCGACGACCGGACGACCTGTGAGGATGGTGACGACCTGGGGGGAAAGCGGCACGATATGGGGCCGTCCGTTCTTCGTGCGATCCCCTGGGATATGCCAACTCGGCTTGTCCGTGTCGGTATCCGAAAGCTCGCTCTCGCTGATGCCCGCCACCTCGCAACGGCGCTGACCGGTCAGAAGAAGGAGCTTGAATAGGTCGCCGAACAACCCGCCTTCCACCTCGAACGCGGCCAAAACTTCAGCAATCTCCTTCTCGTTCAAGGTGCGTTCGCCGATGCTCTTGGGAGATGGCGGCTTGATACGGTCGGTCGGCGGCACTTCGAGCAAATCCCGCTCCGCGCACCAATTGAAGAACTTGGAGAGGTAGGCCAGCATCTTGTTCGCCCCCTTGGGGCTTCCTTTCTCGATCATCGTATCGAGCACCGCGCGAACGTCGGCGCGGGTGATGGCGGTGATGGGCCTGTCCTTCCACCCAGCCGTATATCCACCGAACAGCGCCAGCCGGTAATCTTTCTGCGTCGCCGCCGCAAGGTGGGGTTCGGCGTGCTGGCGCATGAAGCGTTCTGCAACAGCCGCGAAGGTGGCGGCGGTTCGCTGGGTATCCGCTTCTTTCTGTTGGGCCTTCTGTTCCCTGGGGTCGATGCCGCGTGCGGTGAGTTCCGTCCACTCTCCGGCCTTCTCGCGGGCATCCTTGAGGGTGATGCCGGGGCCGTCTTCCATCACCTTCGCGTGGCCGATGGTGAGGCGGATCTTTTTCCCGTGAAGGCGGGTGATCACGAAATACGAGCGGCTACCCGCCACCGACACACGCACGCCGAACGCGGGCATGGCGGCATCAAAATATTCCACCTGCCCCTTTTCCGGGAGCTGCAAGCGGGCAACGGCAAGCACGGTGAGTTTTATCTTCGGCATGGTCTGAACCCTTTTCCTAGGGGACGCCTAGGGGACAAACGTCGCCCGTTAGGGGACGTTCACGCATGTAAGGCCATGTTCGATAAATCGCGCAAGCGCGTTGTAATTACGGGGTTTTTCACGGCTTTATGAGAAGCTATGTTCCACTGGATTTCGCGTTTCTGGAGGAATCATAATCCTGGGGTCGGGGGTTCAAGTCCCTCTCCCGCTACCATCCTTCGCGAAACAAAAACCCTTGTCGGGCCTCTGGCCGGACAGGGGTTTTTTGTTTGCTCGCGCGTCAAAATCTGCCACGACGTCATCGTTCGGGTCGAGCGGGGCGTGATTCGGTTGAATCACGCCCCGCTCTGCGGCCATTGCGGCCGCGGCCACGCAAACCGGAGGTTTGCGCCCGGCGAGGGGCAAAAAATGACGAGATCATGCTGCGATCTTTTCGCGGCATGATCGAGGATACGCGCGATGGTCGACGACGAGGTCCTGAAGCGGTGGCGCCACGACGTGCTGGAAGCAGGCGGCGGGCCGCAGGCTTGGCTGGAGCTGGCCGGCGGGCTGGCCGGGCAAGGCCTGCTTGATGGCGGGGCCATTCCGGCCCTGCTAACCGGCCTGACCCAGTTCCCCGATGATGGCAGCCTGCTCAAGGCCCTGGCGCTTCACGAGTTCCGCGCAGGCCTTGACGATGCCGCCCGCGCACGCCTGGCCGAACTGGCCACCTTTGATGCCGAGGCGGCGCTACTGCGCCTCAGGATCGACCAGGCCAGCGGCGCCATCGCTCGCGACGACATGGTCCGGGCCGCCGGACTGGTCATCAACGTCACCCCCTGGGGCGAGCCGCACGAGGAATTCGTCCGCCTGTGCCGCGAGGCCGGCTTCCACGATCTGGGGGTGCAGTTGGTGTCGCAATGGCTCCAGCACCGGGGAGCCACGGTGTGGGCCTATCTGCGGGCCGGCGAGATGATGCTGGAAGCCGGCCAGATGGCAGCGGCCATCCCGGTCTTGCTGGATCTGTGGCAGCAGCGTTATCTGGTCAGTGCCGATATCGGCCCATGGACCGGCATCCCCGACGACACCCCCGCCGACGAGGCCCGGGTGATCGAGGCGATCAGCCACGCCTTCGCCATCCCCGAGAGCGAGCTTCCAATCCACCCCCTGCCCGACCATGGCCACGACCCGGCACGGGTGTCGGTGCTGTATGTGGGGTCCGAAAGAACCGGCGCCGGCCTGGACGCCCAGAACGACCTGGCCGCCCACTTCAAGGCCGCCGCCCTGGCCGCCGGGGGACAATGCTCGGTCTGGCTGGACAGCGTTCTGGCCGCGCCCTGGGGCCGGCGCTGCGGCGATGCCCTGGCCCAGGCGCGGCGCCAGGCCTTCGTCGCCGAACTGGACCGGGCCCGCCCCGACATCGTCTTGTTCGACGTCCAGGCCCTTCCGGGCGGACGCAGCCTCTCGATCGACGAAATGACGGATTTGAAACAGCGCTTCGGGTTCCGGCTGGTGTTCGTCAGCCGCGACACGCTGCGGGCCACCCATGGTCTGATCGAAGCGTGGGCGCGGGTCGCCGACAAGATCTTGCTGTTCGACCCCAATGCCTATGTCTTCACCGATCGCGCCGCCGCCGATCTGGGGGCACGGTCGCTGGCCATCCCGGTTCCCGCCCTGGGCCCGCCCTTCGCACCAATCGACGCGCCGGCCGAACACCAATTGCTGTTCGTCGGCAGCACGTCGGGGCCGCACCGCTCCTATCTGGTCGCCGGGCTTGCCGCCGCCGACATCGGGCTCGAGGCCGTCATCGGCCGCCGCCGCCACCAGATCGCCCCCGACCGCGAGTCCTATGCCCGCCTGCTGGCGTCCAGCCGCGCGGTGGTCAATGTCGCCGCCCACGCCTATGGCGACGGCGGCTCGCTGGTGACCGGGCGGGTGTGGGAAACCATCGGCGCGGGATCGCTGCTGTTCGAACAATTGTACGAAGGGTCGTCGCGCTTCTTCGCGCCGTGGCGCCATTTCGTGCCATGGAGCGAACCCGCCGACATCATCCGCCGCTGGCGGGGGTGCTGTCCCGCCACGAGGAATTGCGTGCCAAGATCACCCGCGAGGCCCGCGACTGGGCCGAACGCCATTACGGCCCGGACCGGGTGTGGCAAGCCATACTCAGCCACGCTTTGGCTTGAGCGGCCTTAGCCCGGCTGGACGTTGGGGCAGTCGATAAGCGAGCGGCGGCAGCCGTCGGGCCGGGCCGGGGCATAGTCGGGACAGGTCCGGCAATCGCGGTCCTGGGCCAGCAACAGGCGGTCGCGTTCGGCGATCATCGCCTCGATGTCGCCTTGTTCCAGGATGTCCAGGGTGCGGTTGCGTTCCTCGGCGGCGCGCCCCGACCGGTGGCTCAAGGTCTGTTCGGCCTCGATCAACGAGGTCCGGGCCATCTCGCAGGCCGAATCCACCACCTGATTGAAGCGGTCGAAGGCCACGGTCATCGCCCGCAGCCCGTCGGCGGCGCGCTGTAATTCGACGGCCGACCGGAACATCAAGAAGCGTTCGTGGCTGATGATCTTGGCGTTCGACACGGCGGAACGCTCCCGTCAATGGAGGACACACTCAGGATAGCAGTTCCCCCCTCGGTCAAGTCGAGTGAAATCGGGGAATATCAGGTCCGCCCATCGGAGGGGGGCTCGGCGAAAAAGTATAAGCCCGGAACTAGGCCTGGTGTGGGTTCCTTAAGCTTCCGCCACTTTGGTCCCCCACCGATGCTCATTATCCCTGCACGCTGGCCATGAGTATGATTTCAGCCAACCAAGCCCATACTCAATTCAACCGCACGTACGGTTGACATTCAAAGGGAGAGAGACCATGGACAGCCGCCAGCAATGGATCGAACTGGCCCACATTCTGGAAGCCGAGTGGCGCGGCGAGCGCATCAACCGCAGCCAGGCCCGCGATCTGGCGATGACCCTGCTGCCCAAGCATCCCGAGATGCGCATGACCCTGTCCAGCATCCAGACCCGCATGGCGAGGGCTTGACCGAAGCGCTTGTTTTAGCGCTCAGCCGACCGACATAGTGCACCCACCGTCGCAAGATTTTCGGGTGCTTCCATGAAGAGTGTCGTGTTGGCCTTGGGCCTGGTGTTAACCTCGATTTCCGCCTGGGCGGCCGACGCGCCGCGCCAGGCGGTGGTCTACAAGAACCAAAGCTGCGGCTGCTGCGGTGGCTGGGTCGATTACCTGCGCGACAATGGCTGGCAGGTGGTGGTCCACGATGTCGATGACCTGGACGGGCTGAAGGACCGCATGGGCGTGCCCGATCAGGTGCGGTCGTGCCACACCGCCAAGGTCGGCCACTATGTGATCGAGGGCCACGTTCCCATCGAAGCCATCGACAAGCTGTTTCAGGCCAAGCTGAAGGTCACCGGCATCGCCGCGCCGGGCATGCCCCAGGGCTCGCCCGGCATGAGCGGCGTCAAGGAACCCAACCCCATCGTCACCTTCGGCGGCGGCCCCAGCAAGCTGATCGGGACTTATTGATCGGCGGCCACGATCCAGCCGCCGCCCAGCACCCTGGCCCCTTGATAGAACACACAGGCTTGGCCCGGGGCCACGCCCTCTTCCGGCGCGGCCAGCTCCACCTGGGCGCCGCCATCCTCGGTCAGTTCGACCACAGCTGACGCCGGCGGCCGGGTCGAGCGGACCCGCACCTCGACCGCCACCGGCCCATCGGCCACCTCGCCCAACCAGTTGACCCGCTCCAGCCGGATGCGCCGCCGGCCCAGGGCCGAACGCGGCCCGACCACCACCCGCGCCGAGGCGGCGTCCAGCGCCACCACATACAGCGGATCGCCGCCCCCCAGGCCCAGCCCCCGTCTTTGGCCGATGGTGTAATGGATGATGCCGGCGTGGCGGCCCAGCACGCGGCCATCGACATGGACGATGTCGCCGGGCCGCGACCCGCCGGGGCGCAGGCGTTCGACCAGGCTGGCATAATCGCCGTCGGGGACGAAACAGATATCCTGGCTGTCGCGCTTGGCCGCCACCGGCAAAGCGTGGCGCGCCGCGATGGCCCGGGTCTGGTCCTTGCTGTCCATGCCGCCCAGCGGGAAGCGCAGGAATTCCAGCTGATCCCGGGTGGTGGCGAACAGGAAATAGCTTTGGTCGCGGGCGGGATCGGCGCCCTTCAGCAAGATCGCCCGCCCGCCTTGCTCGGCCCGCTGGACGTAATGGCCGGTGGCCAGGGCCTGGGCACCCAAATCGCGGGCGAAGCCCAACAGGTCGCGGAACTTGACGGTGCGGTTGCACTCGATGCAGGGGATCGGGGTGCGGCCCTGGATATAGGAATCGGCGAAGCTTTCGATCACGTCGGTGCGAAAGATCGCCTCCATGTCGATGACGTAATGGGGGATGCCCAGGGCGTCGGCCACGGCGCGGGCGTCGTGGATGTCCTTGCCGGCGCAGCAGGTATTGGGCCGGCAGATGGCCTGGCCGTGGTCGTAAAGCTGAAGCGTGACGCCTACCACCTCCCAGCCTTCCTCTTGCAACAGGGCGGCGGTGGCCGAGGAATCGACGCCCCCCGACATGGCGACGACGATGCGCCCCTTCATGCCCGCCCCCCGGCATCGACGATCGAGGCCAGCGCCTTCATGCTTTTGGAATGGAACTCGCGGCGGAACAAGATGGCGGTGACGGCAGCGGCGGCGGCCATGAACACCCAGGCATTGACGAACCAGCCCAGCATGGCCAGCGCGAAGTAATAGGCGCGAAGGCCGCGGTTGAAGCTGTTGGCGGCCAGGGCCTGCAGGCGGGCGGCATGGCAGGCGAAGCGGTCCTTGTCGGCATCCAAGGCCTCGGGCATCGGCGCCGAGCCCATCAGGATGCAGCAATAATTGAACTGCCGCAGCGACCAGGTGATCTGGAAGAAGGTATAGATGAACAGGCAGGCCAGCAGCAGCACCTTCATCTCGAACGCCTCGTGGCCGCCATCGGCCATGAAAGGGATGTCGAGAGTGACTTCATAGCCCCTGCGGCCCGAGCCCATCAGCGCGGCCAGACCGCCGACCACCAGCAGGCTGGCCGAGGCGAAGAAGGCCACCGAGCGCATCAGGTTGCCGATGATGGCGGTGTCAGCGACGCGGTTGTCGCGGTCGCACAAGGATCGCATCCACACCAGGCGGTGGCGGCCCATCACCGCCGACAGCGAACGGCCCTTCGAGGTGTAATGATCGGCCGCCACGGTGTAGCAGACCCACAGCGCCAGGAACACGCCCAGCGCGGCAAGGTCGAGAATGGGGATGGACTGGATCATCGTGCGGCCCTCGTCCGTGTCGCCCGGCCCTCACCCGCCTCGGCGATGCCTCGGCACCCTCTCCCGCCCGCGGGAGAGGGAGGGACCCGACGCCAGCGGCGGCGGGAGGGAGAGGGCCACGGCGGGAACCCTAATCCCGTTCGTCGATCCAGGCCATCTGGATGGCTTCCAGGATCTTTTCGTTGGACTTGGCCGGATCGTCGTCGAAGCCCGGCAAGGCGCACACCCAGGCATGCAGGTCGGTGAACCGAAGGTTCACGTTGTCGGCATCCGGGTGGCGCTCTTCCAGGGCGATGGCGATGTCTAAGACGTCGGCCCACTTCATCGGGTTACTTCTTGTCGACCATCATGTTGCGGGTCGCCGCCGGCAGGGTGACGACCAGGCCGTCCAGCGCCTTGCTCATGATCACCTGGCAGCCCAGGCGCGAGGTCGAAGTCAGGCCGAACGCCAGGTCCAGCATGTCTTCCTCGTCCTCGGTGGCCTCGGCCAGCTTGGCGAACCATTCCGGCGCCACCACGATATGGCAGGTCGAGCAGGCCAGCGAACCCTCGCAGGCGCCTTCCAGCTCCAGCTTGTTGCGGTGGGCGATTTCCAACACCGACAGGCCCTCGGGGGCTTCGACCTCGTGGCGGTTTCCGTCGGGAGCAATGAACGTCATCTTGGGCATGGTCAAACCTTCTTCGAGTGCGATCTATTCGCCGCCCCCCAGGGCGCCATCGAGCCGATCCACCGACATGCCGGCCAGGGCGTTGCGGATGCCGCGGTCCATGCGCTTTTCGGCGAAGGACTTGGTGGCGTTCTCCAGATCGTCGACCGCCTGCGTCACCGCGTCGCGGTCCGACCCCGCGCACGCGGCGTTGACCTGCTCGATGGCCGCATCGATAGCCTGTCGTTCGTCCGCCGACAAGAGGTCTTGATCAACCGACAGCGCCGATTGCACCGCCAGCACCGATCGCTGGGCCTCGACCACCGCTTCGGTCAGCAATCTTTGCGCCATGTCATCACGGGCATGGACCAGCGAATCGCGCAGCATGGTGGCCATTTCGTCGTCGGTCAGGCCATAGGACGGCTTGACCACCACCTGCTGCTCGACCCCCGTGGTCATCTCGGTCGCCGACACCGTCAAAAGCCCGTCGGCATCGACCTGGAACTGCACGCGGATGCGCGCCGCACCGGCGGTCATCGGCGGGATGCCGCGCAGCACGAACCGGGCCAGCGAGCGGTTTTGGTCGACCATCTCGCGCTCGCCCTGGACCACATGGATGGCCATGGCCGACTGGCCGTCCTGGTAGGTGGTGAATTCCTGCGCCATCGCCACCGGGATCGGCGTGTTGCGCGGAATGACCTTCTCGACGATGCCGCCCATGGTCTCGATGCCCAAGGACAAGGGCGTGACGTCCAGCAACAGCGTGTCCGAGCCCACCGTCAGGGCCTCGGCCTGCAGGGCGGCGCCGACGGCGACCACCTCGTCGGGATTGATGTTGGAAAGCGGCGGCCGGCCGAAGAATTCGGCGACGCGGGCGCGCACCAGCGGCATGCGGGTCGAGCCGCCCACCAGCACCACGCCCTGGATGTCGGCGACATCGATGCCGGCATCTTCCACCACGTCGCGGCAGATCGAGATGGTGCGCTCGACGAAGGGGGCGGCCAGGCTTTCCAGTTGCTCGCGGGTCATGGTGTGCAGGCTGGGCTTGCCGTCCACCTCGATCATCCATTCGCCCGAGGGCCGGCTGGTCAGGCATTCCTTGGCGACGCGCGCCGTCATCAGGGCCTGCTTGACCTCACCCGAGCTGATCGGATGGTCGCCCACCGCCACCTTGCGCTGGGACAGGAAATGTTCGGCGATGGAATGGTCGATGTCGTCGCCGCCCAGCACGGCGTCGCCGCCGGTGGCCTTGACCTGGAACACGCCCTTTTCCATCTTCAGGATCGAAATGTCGAAGGTGCCGCCACCCAGATCGTAGACGGCGTAAAGACCCTCGACCGAATTATCCAGGCCATAGGCCAGGGCGGCCGCCGTCGGCTCGTTGACCAGGCGCAGCACCTCGATGTCGGCCAGGCGGGCGGCGTCCTTGGTGGCGGTGCGCGCCGCGTCGTCGAAATAGGCCGGCACGGTGATCACCGCGCGGCTGACGAACTTGCCCAGCAGCGCCTCTTCCGCGCGGGCCTTGATGGCGCGCAGGATATCGGCGGAAATCTCGACCGGGGTCAGCACCCGGCCGGCGACGCGCAGCCGCACCATGCCGCCGTCGGGATTGGGTTCCAGCGTATAGGGCAGCGTGCCGGCCAGGCTTTTGACGTCCTCGATGCCGCGCCCCATCAGCCGCTTGATCGAGGTCACCACATGGTCCGGGCTTTCCAGGATCGCCTCGCGCGCGGCCTGGCCGACCACCACCTCGCCGTCATCCTTGTAATGGACCACCGACGGGATCAGCGCCTTGCCGTCGGCGGCGCGTAAGACCTCGACCTCGGTCTCGAAGGACAGCGCCACCACCGAATTGGTGGTTCCCAGATCGATGCCGACGGCGGCGCCCCTCTCGGATTCGTGCGGGGCCGGCGTTTCACCCGGCTCGCACAATTGCAGCATGACGAGACCGTCGTCGGACATGGGATTCTTCCTTTTTCTTTGGCGGTCAGCGCGCCTGGCGGGTCAGGCGGGACTTCTTGGTGCGGGCCTCTTCGGCCAGCTTGACCAGATATTTCAGGCGGATGGTCAGGTGCACCGCTTCGTCCAGGTTCTCGCCGTTGATGGCGGCCGAGATGTGGCACTGGCACGACAGCACGTCGGTGTCGGCGGCGGCCGACAGCTTGGTGATGGTCTCGACGCTGTCGGCGTCGGCGATGGCCTCGCGCTTTTCCATCTGCTCCATCAGCAGGCTTTTGTCGCTGATGGTGCCGCACGCCGTCAGATCGACCTTGTGGCCCATCAGCTCCAGCAGATAGGCGGCCCGTTTCAGCGGGTCCTTCAAGGTCTCGTAGGCCTCGTTCAGGGCGGTGGCCTGCGACTGCGACAGCGCGCGCTCCTTCGGCGTCTTGGCGGCGAAGCGGTCGGGATGCAGCCGGCGCTGGAAGCCGAAATATTGCTTTTCCAGCTCGTCCAGATCGACGTCGAAGGTGGCCTTAAGGCCCAGCCGGGTGAAATGATCGATCGGCCCCGGCCCCTGGACGGCGCCACAGACCGAGCAGAACAGGGCGCGTGTCGCCACCGGCCCCTTGCAGGACCAGCACGGCATCAGTGCGGGCATCGCCTGGGCGGTCATGACCATCAGACGTGGAAGGACTCGCCGCAGCCGCAACGACCCTTTTCGTTGGGATTGCGGAACACGAAGCCCGACTTCATCTGCTCTTCCACCCAGTCCATCTCGGTGCCGAAGACGAACATCGCCGCCTTGGGGTCGATCAGCACGGTGACGCCTTTCTGTTCGACCACTTCGTCGAACTGAGTCTTCTCGTCGGCATATTCCAGGGTGTACTGCATCCCCGAGCAGCCCTTCGAGCGCACGCCGATGCGGATGCCGGCCGACGGCTTGCCACGCTTGGCCAGCATGGCCTTGACGCGGTCGGCGGCGGCATCGGTCAGGATGATGGGCGTCTTCATGTCCATACGCAGGTCCCTTTCTTTCCGGTCAGCCGGCGGCCTGTTCGGCCTCGTCCTCGCCCTGGCCGGACTTCTTGCGATAGTCCGCGATGGCGGCCTTGATAGCATCCTCGGCCAGCACCGAACAATGGATCTTGACCGGCGGCAAAGCCAGCTCGTGGGCGATATCGGTGTTCTTGATGGCCGCCGCCTCGTCCAGCGTCTTGCCCTTGACCCATTCGGTGACCAGCGAGCTGGATGCGATGGCCGAGCCGCAGCCGAAGGTCTTGAACTTGGCGTCCTCGATGATGCCTTCGGGGCTGACCTTGATCTGCAGCTTCATGACGTCGCCGCAGGCGGGCGCACCCACCAGACCGGTGCCGACATCGCCGGAATCCTTGTCCATCGAACCGACATTGCGGGGATGTTCGTAATGATCGACGACCTTTTCACTGTAAGCCATGGAAACCTCCAACCTGACCGGCCTAAACCGGAATCATTCTAGAATAGCACGAAAGCGCTTATCAATGCTCGGCCCATTGGATCGACTTGATGTCGACCCCTTCGAGATGCATGTCCCACAGCGGGCTCATGGCGCGCAGATGCTCGACCGCCTCGGCGACATGGCCGATGGCATAATCGATGTCGGCCTCGGTGGTGAAGCGGCCCAGACCGAAGCGCAGCGAGGTGTGGGCCATTTCGGCATCCAGGCCCAGGGCGCGCAGCACATAGGACGGCTCGAGCGAGGCCGAGGTGCAGGCCGAGCCCGACGACACCGCCAGATCCTTGACCCCCATCATCAGCCCCTCGCCCTCGACAAAGGCGAAGCTGATGTTGATGTTGCCGGGGATGCGCTGTTCCAGGTCGCCATTGACATAGATTTCCGGCAGCCGCGCCTTCAGGCCGTTCAGCAGGCGGTCGCGCAGCATGTGCAGGCGCTCGCCCTCGGCACCCATCTCGGCCTTGGCCAGACGGCAGGCCTCGCCCAGGCCGACGCACAAGGGGGTCGCCAGCGTGCCCGAGCGCATGCCGCGCTCTTGCCCGCCGCCATTGATCATCGGCACCAGACGCACGCGCGGACGGCGGCGGACATAGAGCGCGCCGATGCCCTTGGGGCCGTACAGCTTGTGACCCGAAATGCTCATCAGGTCGATGTTCATGGCGTTGACGTCGAGCGGAATCTTGCCGACCGCCTGGGCGCAATCGGTGTGGAAGAAGGCGCCCTTCTTGCGACAGATGGCGCCGATCTCGGCCAAAGGCTGGATCACCCCGATCTCGTTATTGACGGCCATCACCGAGACGATGGCGGTCTTGTCGGTCACCACCGCTTCCAGTTCGGCCAGATCGATCAGGCCGTTGGTCTGAACCGGCAGATAGGTGACGCGGAAGCCTTCCTGTTCCAGGTGGCGGCAGGTGTCCAGCACGCATTTGTGCTCGGTGACCACGGTGACGATGTGGTCCTTCTTGTCCTTGTAGAAGTGGGCGACGCCCTTGATGGCCAGATTGTTCGACTCGGTGGCACCCGAGGTGAAGATGATTTCCTTGGCATCGGCGCCGATGATATCGGCCACCTGCTCGCGACCGATCTCGACCGCTTCCTCGGCTTCCCAGCCGTAACGGTGATTGCGCGAGTGGGGATTGCCGAACTTCTCGAAGAAATAGGGGATCATCTTCTCGACCACACGCGGATCGCACGGTGTGGTGGCCTGATAGTCGAGATAGATCGGCTGTCCAGGAGCCCGGGCAAGAGTAATGTTGGTCATCCGTTCGATCCCTTTTTCTTCACGCGGCCTGGGCCGCCTGTTTAACGTCCAGTCCCTTGCGGCCCGCCAGATCGGTCCAGGCGTTCAGGAACAATTCGATCTCGTTCTTGGTCGTGTCCGGCCCCAGGCTGACCCGGATCGCCGAACCGGCCCATTCGGGCGCCAGCCCCATCGCCTTCAAGACATGGCTTTCGCCCACCTTGCCCGACGAACAGGCCGAACCGGCGCTGACCATCAATCCGGCCAGATCCATCGCCGCCACCTGCAACTGGGCGGCCACGCCGGGCAGCGCCAGGCAAGTGGTGTTGCACAGGCGCAAGGCGGCCTGGGCGACCACGCGGGCCGCCGGCACCCGGGCGAGGGCTTGGGATTCCAGATGATCGCGCAAATCACTCATCTCTAATATGGTATCCTTGCGCAGGATGTCATCGGCGGCGACACCGAAACCGACGATTCCGGGAAGATTTTCGCTCCCCGAGCGCCGACGTCGCTCCTGCCCCCCACCAAGCAAAAATGGTGCCATCGGAAAGTCGGGGTTTTTCAACGCCAACGCGCCGCATCCGGGCAAACCGCCCATTTTGTGGGCCGACAATGTCAGGAAGTCGACATCCAGGTCCGACATCGACACAACCAACCGGCCGGGGCCTTGGGCGGCGTCGCAATGGACCAGGGCGCCCAAGCGGTGGGCCAGGCGCGCCACCTCGGCGACCGGCTGGATGACCCCGGTTTCGTTGTTGGCCAGCATCACCGAGACGATCGCCGACTGGTCGGATTCGGCCAGCAGGCGTTCCAGCGCCGCCAGATCGACGATGCCGTCCTGGTCCACGGGGACGATGTCGGTGGCATAGGCCAGCACCGACGGATGCTCGACCGCCGAGGCGACCATCCGGGGCCGCTCGCACCCTTTCAGGGCCAAGGCGTTGGCTTCGGTGCCGCCCGAGGTGAAGATGATTCCACCGGCCGGGGCGCCGACCAGGCCAGCGACCGACGTGCGGGCCGCTTCCAGCCGGGCGCGGGCGGCACGGCCGGCGGCGTGGACCGAGGATGGATTGCCGGCCTCGCGCAAGATGTCCGCGACGACCGCCACCACCTCGGGCCGCGCCGGGGAGCCGGCGTTATGATCGAGGTAAGCCGAAACCGTCACGGTCAATCACGCTCCTTTCTACTGGGCCGCCACCGAGCCGGAATTGCCGTGGAACATGCCCGAACTGCCGAGGATACGGCGCTCGCACACGTCGGACAGCGACACCGACGACAGGTACAGGTAAATCTGGTTGCCCAATTCTTCCCACAGATCGTGGGTCAGGCAACGGCCCTTGTGATGGTGGCAGCCGGCCGGCGAACCGGGCGAACAGCGGGTGGTCTGGATCGGCTCATCGACCGCCAGGATGATGTCGGAAATGCGCAACTGGACCGGGGTGCGGGCCAACAGATAGCCGCCGCCGGGACCGCGCACGCTTTTCACCAGGCCGCCCTTCCTGAGCTTGCCGAACAGCTGCTCGAGATAGGACAGCGAAATTTCCTGGCGCTCGGCGATGTCGGCCAAGGCCACCGGACTTCCCTGGGAATGGCTGGCCAGATCGACCATCGCCATCACGGCATAGCGCCCTTTGGTGCTGAGTTTCACGTCTTCGTCTCCCGAGATGGCGGACCCTTGCCTTGGGCCCCGCGCCCGTTGTCGTTACTGCTGCGAGGATGCCGAGAGGGATTTTTCCTCCTCGTCCTCGCCCTGATGCGCCACGATCATCCGCGGCTTGCGACGGCTGGTGCCGTTCTTTGATTTGGTGCCTTCCAGCTCGGCTTCCAGGTCGCCGACCCGTTCCAGCAAGGCGCCGACCTGGGCGCGCAGCGAATCCACCGCGCGCGCCACCGGATCGGGCAAATTCTCGTCTTCCAGGCCATAGGCGCAGAAGGTCGGCTCGCCCTCTTTCGCCTTGCGAAGCACCATGCGGGCGGGGATGCCGACCATGGTGGCACCCGGCGGAACCTCGGTCAGCACCACGGCGTTGGCGCCGATGCGCGCCCCCTTGCCGACGGTGATCGGCCCCAGCACCTGCGCGCCCGAGCCGACGATCACCCCGTCTTCCAGGGTCGGATGGCGCTTGCCCTTGTGCAGCGAGGTGCCGCCCAGGGTGACGCCGTGATAAAGGGTGACGTCGTCGCCGATGATCGCCGTCTCGCCGATCACCACGCCGGTGCCGTGATCGATGAACAGCCGCCGCCCGACGGTGGCTCCGGGATGAATCTCGATGCCGGTGAACACCTTGCCGATGTGCGACAACACCCGGCCCAGCAGGCACAAGCCCTTGCCCCAGCACCAATGCGCCAACCGATAAATCAGCAGCGCATGCAGGCCCGGATAGCACAAGATGACTTCCAGCCACGAATGCGCCGCCGGGTCACGGCTGCGTATCGACGCGATATCTTCTTGAAAAGACTTGAAATCCATGGCGGGCAATATGCTAATCTTCCGGCTCGGTCGCGGCAGGCCATGGCTTGGGGGGATACCGGCCAAGGTTCTGCAGCGATCGAAAGTGAATATAGGATGTCCGACCAGGCCGGTCAACCATGACCGACCCCAATCCATGAAGGCCTCGATAAGTCTCCGACATCGACGGTGGGAGATTCCCGCCGATCCGGGCCGGAAAACCGAACGAAGCTGAAGTCAGGGGATACGATGCCCGAGGTTATTTTCAACGGACCAGACGGCCGCCTTGAAGGCCGCTATCACCATTCCAAGGTTCCCAACGCCCCGATCGCCTTGTTGCTGCACCCGCATCCGCAGCATGGCGGCACCATGAACAACAAAGTCGTCTATGGGATGTACCACACCTTCGTTCGGCGTGGTTTCTCGACGCTTCGCTTCAATTTCCGCGGTGTCGGGCGCAGCCAGGGCAAGTTCGACAACGGACAGGGCGAATTGTCCGATGCCGCCTCGGCGTTGGATTGGATGCAAAGCTACAACCCCAATGCCGGCGCCTGCTGGGTTGGCGGGTTCTCGTTCGGTGCCTGGATCGGCATGCAATTGCTGATGCGCCGGCCGGAAATCGACGGCTTCATCTCGGTGGCGCCGCCGGCCAACATCTACGACTTCACCTTCCTGGCGCCCTGCCCGTCCTCGGGTCTGATCGTCCATGGCAGCTCGGACGAGCTGGTGCCCGAGCCCAGCGTCGCCAAGCTGGCGGCCAAGCTGGGCAGCCAGAAGAACATCAAGGTCCGCTATCGCACCGTCGAGGGCGCCAACCACTTCTTCGGCGCGCACATGGACCCCTTGAACGAGCTGGTCGACCAGTATCTGGGCGAATCGCTGGACGGTGCCACCCGCGCCGAGCCGGCTGCGGCCCTGGCCGCCGCCCTGCCCTGACCGGCCGATCGGCGCTGAAAGAAGATCGGGCCGCCCCTAGGGGCGGCCCGTTTCGCTTGGATTAGTAACGCGGCGGCACGGTGGCATAGCCGCGCGGTTCCGGCGGGCTCCAGCTGGGCTGGTTCCAGCCGCCGCCCCACGCCCCGCCTTGCGGCGCCGCATAGGCCGGCGGTGGCGCATAGTTCCACGCCTGGGGCGCGCCATAGCCCTGGGGAGCGCCGTAGGCCGGTGCCGGGGCATAATGCTGATAGGGCTGCGGCCCATAGGAATAGCGCGGCTGTTGTTGGGCGGCATAGGTGCGGTCGGCGCGGTCCATCGAGGCGCCGGCTTCCGAGCCCATCCACGCCCCCAGCAAGGTGCCGAGCGCCGTGGTAGCCAATTGCCCCTTGCCCTTGCCGAACTGCGAGCCGGCCAGAGCGCCGCCGGCACCACCCAACAGGGACCCGCCGGTCTGCTTGCTGATGCCGAAACCGTCGCCGCCCGGCTGGGCGCAGGCGGCGAGAGACAGGGTCAAAGCGGCCGCCACCAGAATCTTGCGCATGATGTCCTCCATGGTCGGGACCCCATGTCGGAAGGTCCCATGGACATCATATAATACGCCCGGATGGCCGAATTATGGCAGCCCAAACGAAAACGCCCGCCGTTTCCGGCGGGCGTTTGGTTCGCGCGAGGGGCCGTGATTATTCGGCCGAGCCTTCGCCTTCCTCGTGGAATTGCGGCGACACCGTGCCGGCACGCGGCCGGGCCAGGGCGACGGACTTTTCCAACTCGGCCTCGGTGCACAGGCCCAGGGTGACCGGATTGCGCGGCTTGATGTTGGTGGCGTTCCAGTGGGTCTTTTCCCGCACCGACTGGATGGTCGGCTTGGTGGTGCCGATCAGCTTGCACAGCTGCGGATCCGACAGTTCCGGATGGTGCTTCAGCAGCCAGGCGATGGCGTCGGGGCGATCCTGACGCTTCGAGACCGGGGTGTAGCGGGCACCCTTGGGCTTGGCGCGGGGCTGCGGATAGTCGGTGATGTTCAGCTTCAGGTGGGCGTCCTGATCGGCCTCGCAGCGCTCGATCTCGGACTTGGACAGCTGGCCGTTGGCGACCGGATCCAATCCGACGATGCCGGACGCGACTTCGCCATCGGCGATCGCCTGCACTTCCAGGGCATGCAAGCCGCAGAAATCAGCGATCTGCTCGAAGCTCAGAGCCGTGTTCTCGACCAGCCAGACGGCAGTTGCCTTGGGCATGAGCGGCAGGGCCATGTATCTCTCCATCTTGGGGCGCCCGTGCTGGTGGGCGCCGACAATCAATTCCATAAGGCCGTTGTTATAGGGGAGTGGTCAGCCCGGGTCAAACCGTCAACACGATCTTGCCGATATGGGCGCCTGATTCCATCAGCCGATGCGCGTCGGCCGCCTGGGCCAGGGGGAAAGTGGCGTGTACCACCGGGCGGATGGTGCCGGCTTCGATCAGCGGCCACGCCATGTCCTTCAGCCCTTGCGCCATGCGGGCCTTGGCATCGTCCGATTGCGGCCGAAGGGTCGAGCCGGTCAGGGTCAGGCGCTTCAGCATCACCGGCATCAGGTTCAGCTCGGCACTCGAGCCCTTCATGAAGGCAATGTTGACCAGACGGCCGTCGGCGGCCAGCGAGCGGATGTTGCGGGCCATATAATCGCCGCCGACCATGTCGAGGATGACGTCCACCCCTTTGCCGCCGGTCAGTTCCTTGATGGCGGCGGCGAAATCGGTGGCGGTGTAGTCGATGGCGTGGTCGGCCCCCAGCTCGCGGCAGGCCGTGATCTTACGCTCGCCCGAGGCGGTGGCGAACACCGTCGCCCCGAAGGCCTTGGCCAGCTGGATGGCGGTGGTGCCGATGCCCGAGGTGCCGCCATGGACCAGGAACTTCTCGCCCGCCTTCAACTGGCCGCGCTCAAACACATTGTGCCAGACGGTGAAGAAGGTTTCCGGCAAGGCCGCCGCCTGCACCAGATCCAGCCCGGCCGGAACCGGCAGACAATGGCGCTGGTCGGCGGTGACGTACTCGGCATAGCCGCCGCCGGCCACCAGGGCGCACACCGTCTGATCGGTTCCGACGATGGTGCCGGCCACTTCCAGCCCCGGCAGGTCCGAGGCGCCGGGCGGGGCCGGATAGGCACCCTGGCGCTGCAGCACGTCGGGGCGATTGATGCCGGCCGCCGCCACCTTGATCAGCACCTGCCCCGGCCCCGGCTGCGGCACTGTCCGGGTGGCGGGCTTCAGCACCTCGGGCGCGCCCGGTTCGCTGATCTCGATGCAGGTCATGGTGGTGGGCTGGGTCATGGTCGAAGCTCTTTCCGGGCCTGTTTCGCGCCGCGACAATCTGGTACGGTCACGGGAATATGGCAAGTGGCGCCGGAGGTTCCGATGGATTGGGACGAACCCGAGAAGAAGAAGAAACGCCTGGAACCAGCCAATCTGGAAGTTCTGGGCGTCGCCGAACTGGGCGAGTATATCGCCGAGCTGGAAGCCGAGATCGCCCGCGCCCAGGCCGCCATCGCCGCCAAGAAGAATGTCCGTGCCGGCGCCGAGGCGCTGTTCAAGAAATAACCACCGGGGGGAATGAATATGCTGAAGGGACGCACCGCCATCGTCACCGGCTCGACCAGCGGCATCGGTCTGGGGATCGCCCGGTCGCTGGCCGCCAAGGGGGCGGACATCATGCTGAACGGCTTCGGCGACGCCGCCGAGATCGAGGCGATCCGCGCAGGCCTGGAAGCCGAGTTCAAGGTCCGCGCCCTTTATAACGGCGCCGACCTGTCCAAGGCCGACCAGTGCGAGGCGCTGGTCAAGGATGCCGAGACCCGGCTGGGCCGCGTCGACATCCTGGTCAACAATGCCGGCATCCAGCACGTCGCCCCCATCGACGAATTCCCGCCCGAGCGCTGGGACGCGGTGATCGCCATCAACCTGTCCTCGGCCTTCCACACCATCCGCGCCGCCCTGCCCGGCATGAAGGCGCTGGGCTGGGGCCGGCTGATCAATGTCGCCTCGGCCCATGGGCTGGTGGCCTCGGTCAACAAGGCGGCCTATGTCGCCGCCAAGCACGGCTTGATCGGTATGACCAAGGTGGTCGGCCTGGAATGCGCCGAAACCGGCATCACCTGCAACGCCATCTGTCCCGGCTGGGTGCTGACGCCCCTGGTGCAAAAGCAGATCGACGCCCGCGCCGCCGCCCAAGGGGTGTCGGTGGCCGATGCCGGCCGCGACCTGTTGTCGGAAAAGCAGCCGTCCAAGCGCTTCACCACGCCCGAGCAATTGGGCGACACCGCCGTCTTCCTGTGTTCCGACGCGGCCTCCAACATCACCGGCACCCAGCTTGCGGTGGATGGCGGCTGGACCGCGCAATGACCAAGCCCGCCCCGTTGACCAAGGCCGACTTCCGCTATTTCGTCGATATTCAGACCCGCTGGGCCGACAACGACATGTTCGGCCACGTCAACAATGTCGAATATTACCGCTTTTTCGAAATCGCGGTGGTCGATTTCCTGATGGGGCCGTGCCAACTGGACCTGTTCAACGCCCCGGCGGTGCCGTTCGCCGCCGAAAGCAAATGCCGGTTCTTCCGGCCGCTGTCATGGCCGGAAAAGGTGGTGGCCGGCATCCGGATCGAGAAGCTGGGACGGACCTCGGTGACCTATGGGATCGGGCTGTTCGGCGAAGGATCGGACCAGGCGGCGGCGGAAGGCCACTGGGTCCACGTGTTCGTCGGTCGCGAGGATCAGCGCCCCACCGACATCCCCCCCGCACCCCGCGCCGCCTTCGAGGCACATCTGGCCTGACGGATCAGTCTTTTTCCCGCTTCAGCAGCACGCGGACATCCGGCGTGTGGTCGAACGTGTCGATCCGCCAGCCGATATCCTCGACCCGATAGACACGGCCGGAACGGGCGCGGATACGATTGCCAATCCGGCAGGGGATATCCGCCTCGAAATAATGGTTCACTTCAGTCTTGTCGAAAGACTCTGCTATGAAGAACCGCATGACACCCACCATGCCTTACGTTTAAACCCTATTCATAATTATCCATCTTCTTTAGAGTGATTTCAATATTTTCATTTTTATCTATTTTTTTACAGTATTCACAAACAAAACACCCGGAGTCATTGCTGACTCCGGGCGTTGGCACGACGGCGATCAGGCCGCTTTGTCTTCGGCCGGCGGGCTTTCAATCAGCCGCGGGCGTTCCTTCATTTCGATGGGGATGCTGCGCGGCTTGGCCGATTCGGGGATTTCCCGCTTCAGATCGACATGCAGCAGGCCGTTCACCAGGGCGGCACCATCGACCAGGATGGTGTCGGCCAGTTCGAAGCGACGTTCGAACGAACGCCCCGCGATGCCGCGATGCAGGTATTCGGCGGGCTTTTCCTCGTGCCGGTTCTTGCCGGTGATCACCAGGGTATGGTTGGTCACGGTGACGTCCAGGTCGGCTTCGGCGAAGCCGGCCACCGCCATGGTGATGCGGTAATGGTCGTCGTCCAGCTTCTCGATGTTGTAGGGCGGATAGGCCAGCGTCTGGTCATCCAGGCGGCCGGCGGCATCCAGCATCCGCGACAGATGGTCGAAGCCGATGGTCGAGCGGAACAGGGGGGAGAGATCAAAAGCACGCATGCCCAGTCCTCCTTCTCGAAGCAACCAGAATTGAGATGGCGGGCCATTGGCCGCCCGTGCCGTCCCCAGGGACCGGACAGCGGCGAATCCCGCGCGAAGTGCCGGTTCCGGCCACCTCGCACCATCGATTTAGGATGGATTCTGGGGCCGTCAAGCCCCCGCCCCTTGCCGGTCGGAACCGGCGTTCCCACCTCGGAAAAGATGGGCATCACACGGGATTTCGGCCATGCAACACCCGGCTTTCGTGCGCAAGACCTATGCCGAGACACTGGACCTGATGGTCGAGGCCCGCAATTACCTGGGCCTGGCCGGCCCGCCGGTCGGCCGATCCCCCATCGAATCCGTCGTCGGCTTGCGCCACTCGTGCGAGGCGCTGCGGGCGACCGCCCGGCTGACCAGCGTGATGGCCTGGCTGATGATGCAACGCGCGATCCAGCTGGGCGAAGTGGACGAGGATCAGGCGCTGGCAGGAGCCGCCTGGCTGGACGGCGACCCGGTCTGCCTGGCCGAGGCCGACGAACCGCTTCTGCCGCAAGGGCTGCAAAATCTGCTCAGGCGCAGCCTGCTGCTTTACGTCCGGGTGGCGCGGATCGAGGAACGTCTGCGTCAGGCGGCGTGACCAGGCCAGCTATTTCCAGGGAATCTCGTAAAGGGGAATGGCGTCCTTGAAGCCCTTCATGTGCTTGGCGCCGACGGCGCGGAAGCCGGCCTTGGGCTTGCCCGACAAATCCATCACCGAGGCGGTGCACAGGATTTCGTCGGTGTTGGTGGCGGCGCAGACGCGGGCCGCCAACTGAACGGTCGAACCGAACAGATCGTCTTCCTCCTGGATCGGCTCGCCGGCATTGAGGCCGATGCGCAGATGCAGTTCCTGGCTGGGCATGCGCTGGTTGTGCTCGGCGACCTGGCGCTGCATGGTCACCACCGAGTCGATCGCGCCGGCGGCCGAATAGAACGACGCCATGATGCCGTCGCCGGTATGCTTGACCTCGTTGCCGCCATACTTGGCCAGGGCGTTCCTGACGATCAGATTGTGGCGGCGCACGATTTCCTGGGCGGCGGCGTCGCCCCGCTGCTGGGTCATGTCGGTCGAGCCGACCATGTCGGTGAACAGCACCGTCATCATCTGCTTCTTGGTCTCGCCGCCCTTGCGGTTCCAGTTGGTGAAGACGTCGCGCAGGCCCAGATGGGCGCCGTCCTCGTCGCCCAGCAGGAAGTTGCCCATGGCGTCGCGGCCGGCCTGGGCGACCGACAGGTAGCGCGGCTCGCGCAGATATTCCGGCAGCTTGTCGTGGAAGCCCTCGGCCAGTTCGCCCTTGGTCCCCAGCCGGTCCAGGGCCTGGGCCAGCAACTGGCGCCGGCCGGAACTGGAAATCTTCCTGAACTCGCCCAGGGATTCGATGGCGCCGGCCAGATAAAGGTGCAGGGCGAACTTGTTGTAGGCGTCCATCTCGATCCGGTTGGCGCGACAGAAATCCATCGCGCCATCCAGATAGCGGCGCACCGCGCCGGCCTGCGATTCGGCCGACTGGCCGCCGGCTTCCTCTTTTTGCGGTTTGGCCTGCTCGGCCTCACGCGATGGCTGCGACATGATCTCGGGCAGGGCTTCGTCGGCCGGCGGCAGGATCGGCGGGAAATCGTCGTCGGCAAAGGCCGGCAGGTCGTCGTCCTTGTCGGCGATCAGCGGCAGGTCGCGCGCCGCCTCGTCGGCCAGCTTGTCCACCGACTTCTGCAACTGGCTGTCGCGGCGGGGCGCGCGCGGCGTGCCCCACGACAGGTTGGGCGCGCCGAAGGTCGGGACCTGGGCGCGGCGCGGCATGAACTTCATGCCCAAGGGCACCGCCGTCATCAGGAAGGTCAGGGCGAACACGGCGACCAACAGCTGGTTGTAAGCCGCTTCCGAGATCGACATCGAAAAGCCCATCTTCCACAACAGCACGATCGCTTCCGGCGTGACCTTCAGGGCCAGCATCGATACCGCCAGCGACAGGGCGCAGATGCCCATCAGGCGGACCAGGATCTGACGCAGCTTGGCGGCATCCTCGATCTCGGACGCGGTCTTCTTGCGCTGGGGCGCGGGCGCCGGTCTGGCCGCGGCCTTGGCGGCCGGCTTGGCCGCCGCCTTGCCCGAGGATTTGGGCTGGTCGCGGTCGCCGGACGACGACGATGCGCGGGCCTGGGCCGGTTTGGGTGCCGTCGGTGGCGGCTTGCCCGAACCGACGCCCGAGCTGACATAGACGTCGGCTTCCTCGAAGGCGTTGTCGTCGGTGTAATAGGTTTCGCGGAGCACCTTGACCTTGATCTTCAAGGTCTGCTCCAGCTCCTTGGCTTCGGCAATCGCGGTTTCACGCTCGGTACGTGGGAACCGTGCGTGCAGCATCCAACCCCGGCCTTCGAGGACGTAAACCTCGTAATGGACGATGATCATGACGTCTGCTTACCCGCTCTTCTGATCCGCTCCAGCGAACCAATCCCCCGGTTGCTGTACCCATTTCACCGGGATAAGTCTATCCCAAAACGGCAATAGGGCCGCCAGTCCAAAAGACTGGCAGCCCTAAAAATCGTCCGAGGCCGGGCCGAAACGGCCCGTCTGCATCAGGACTTGATGCCGAAGCTGGCGAAACGCTTGTTGAACTTGGCGATCTGGCCGCCGCTGTCAACCATGCGGTGCACACCGGTCCAGGCCGGGTGCGACTTGGGGTCGATGTCCAGACGCATGGTATCGCCTTCCTTGCCCCAGGTCGTACGAGTCTTGAACTCGCTGCCGTCCGTCATGACCACGTTGATTTCGTGGTAGTCGGGATGAATGTCGTTCTTCATGGCGTCCTGCTCCGCAAATCGAAGGCGCCTCTATACAGAAAAGCCCGGGCCTTCGCAAGCGGTCGAGAAGAAAAAAATGCGATCAGCGCGTCGTCGGGATCGGCGGGGCGGCCCCCAGGCTGACCCGGACGGCGGCCAGCAGGTCCTCGCGGCCGAACGGCTTGGGCAGGAAATGGGTGATGTCGGTCCCTTTGACCGCCTCGCAGGCCCCGCCGCCGGGCACCGCCAGGACGCGGGTCCCGCTGAAGCCGGCCGGGCTGACATGGCCGTCGGCAATGAGCAGATCGGCCGGACGACGGGCGTGGCGGGACAAGGCGTCAACGCCATCGTCGGCGACATCGACCTCGTATCCGGCGGATTCCAGGATGGTCTTCAGCGAATGGCGCAGGCGCAGTTCGGATTCCAGCACAAGGATGCGGGTCATGGTCGTCTCCCCAGACTTCTTTTGGGCCATTCGGCCGCTTGGTTGCATCCAGTATCACCATCCGGACACAAATACGCAATCACCGTGATGACGAGGCGCTTCCAAGGCGATACCATTCGGCCCAACTGTGAAAGCCCAAGGAACCACACCGATGACCATGGATCTCAGCCGCTTCAACACCTTGGCCGACGATACCATCGAAGCCATCGCCGACAAGGTCGATGACCTGCTGGGCGACAAGATCGACGCCGACCTGCAGGGCGGCATCCTGACCATGACCATCGGCGGCGGCGGCGGTCAGTATGTCGTCAACAAGAACGGGCCGATGCGCCAGGTGTGGCTGGCCTCGCCGGTCAGCGGCGCCTGGCATTTCGAATGGGACGAATCCGGCCATTGGCTGTCGACGCGCGAGCCGAAGCTGGCGCTTGACGCCATCCTGGCGCAAGAGCTGAACGACCGCTTCGGCGTCACAGTCGCGTTTTAGGCTTATTCCGGCCGAACCAGGACGTGACGCTTCTTGCCGGCGGTCAGCTTCAGCACGCCGTCCTTCAGGTCGGCGCTCGAGATCGGCTGGGCCGGGTCCTTGATCGGCTGGTCGTTCAGGCGACCGCCGCCTTGTTGGATCAGGCGCCGGGCCTCGCCGTTGGAGGTCACCAGTCCGGCCTGGACGAACAGGGCGAAGGCGGTGATGCCGGCGGCCAGATCGCCGGCCGCCACCGACACCGTCGGCAGGTTGGCCGACAGCGCCCCTTCCTCGAAGGTCTTGCGGGCGGTCTCGGCGGCTTCGGCGGCTGCCGCCTCGCCGTGTGCCAGGCGGGTGACCTCGCCGGCCAGGATCTTCTTGGCCTCGTTGATCGCGGCGCCCTGCAGGGCCTCCAGCTTGGCGATCTCGGCCAGCGGCAGCTCGGTGTAGAGCTTGAGGAAACGGCCGACATCGGCGTCCTCGGTGTTGCGCCAATATTGCCAGAAATCCCACGGGCTCAGCATGTCGGCGTTCAGCCACACCGCGCCGTTGGCGGTCTTGCCCATCTTGGCGCCCGAGCTGGTGGTCAGCAGCGGGCTGGTCAGGCCGAACAGCTCGGCCCCATGGACGCGCCGGCCCAATTCCACGCCGTTGACGATGTTGCCCCACTGGTCCGAGCCGCCCATCTGCAGCACGCACTTGTTGCGCGCCCACAGCTCGGCGAAATCATAGGCCTGCAGGATCATGTAGTTGAATTCAAGGAAGGTCAGCGGCTGCTCACGCTCCAGCCGCAGCTTGACCGAATCGAAGGTCATCATGCGGTTGATGGTGAAGTGGCGGCCGTAATCGCGCAGGAAGCTGATATAGTTCAGCTGGTCCAGCCAGTCGGCATTGTTGACCATCATGGAATCGGTCGGGCCGTCGCCGAAGCTCAGATACTTGGCGAACACCGTCTGGATGCCGGCCATGTTGCGGGCGATATCCTCGTCCGACAGCATCTTGCGGGCTTCGTCCTTGCCGGTCGGGTCGCCGATGCGGGTGGTGCCGCCGCCCATCAGCACGATCGGCTTGTTGCCGGTCTTCTGCCACCAGCGCAGCAGCATGATCTGCATCAGCGAGCCGACATGCAGCGACTGCGCGGTGGCGTCGAAGCCGATATAGGCCACCGCCGGCCCCTCGCCCAGGCGCTTGTCCAGCGCCTCCAGGTCGGTGCACTGATGCATGAAGCCGCGCTCGGCGACGACCTGCAGGAATTCGGAGCGGGGAGAGGTCATGGCTTCGACCGATCGTTTCTGTTGCTTGCCCAAAGGCGGCCCCTTTAGCACAATCGGCGCTTTCTCACAACGACGCGGGCGACCATGCTGGCCTTGGGACTGATGAGCGGGACCTCGCTGGACGGCATCGACGCCGCCTTGGTGGCCACCGACGGCGAGACGGTGGAAAGCTTCGGCGCCGCCGCCACCTTCCCCTATGACGAGGATTTCAAGGCGGCCCTGCGCCAAATCCTGGGCGGCACCGGCCCGGTGGCCGAGGTCGAGCGGCACCTGACCCACCTGCATGCCGAGGCGGTGGCCGGGCTGCTGGCCAAGGCCGGGCTGGAGACCGCGGCGGTCGATGTCATCGGCTTCCACGGCCATACCATCCTGCACCGGCCCGACCAGCGCCGCACCTGGCAGATCGGCGACGGCGCCCTGCTGGCCCGGCTGACCGGCATTGCCGTGGTGAACGATTTCCGCTCGGCCGACGTCGCCGCCGGCGGCCAGGGCGCGCCGCTGGTGCCGGTGTTCCACCAGGCGCTGGCCGCCGGGCTGGCGAAGCCCTTGGCGATCCTGAACCTGGGCGGGGTCGGCAACGTCACCTGGCTGGGCGAAGACGGCGCCATCCTGGCCTTCGACACCGGCCCCGGCAACGCGCTGATCGACGATTGGGCCATGGCCCATACCGGGCGGCCCTGCGACACCGACGGCGCCCTGGCCGCCTGGGGCCGCGTCGATTCCGGCGCCCTGGACCGCTTCGCCGGCCACCCCTATTTCGCCCGCAAACCGCCCAAATCGCTGGATCGCGACGATTTCCAGTCCTTCGCCCTGGGGCTGGTCACTGACCAGGACGCCGCGAACGGCGCCGCCACCCTGACCGCCTTCACCGCCCGCGCGGTCGCGCTGGCTGGCGACTGGTTCCCCGCCCCGGCCGCGCGCTGGCTGGTGTGCGGTGGCGGCCGGCACAACCCGGCCCTGATGGAGGCCCTGAACAGCGGACTGGGCGTCACGGTCGAACCGGTGGAACGGGTCGGCTGGGATGGCGACGCCCTGGAGGCCCAGGCCTTCGGCCTGTTGGCGGTGCGCTCGCGACGCGGGCTGCCCCTGACTTATCCTGCGACCACGGGCGCGCCATTTTCGTGCAGCGGTGGAAAATTTCATCCCGCTCTGAGGTGAAGCCCGTATCGACTTTGTTAAGGCCTGGCGTCTAGGCTAGCCTACCATCGAAGGCTCGGGAGGAACCGATGAAGGTGTTGGTCGCTGCCGCCATTCTGATGCTGTCGATGCTGGCGCCGTCGGCGCGGGCCGATCAGGTCTCGGCGATCGGGGCGGTGCGCGCGCAGCCCAAGGTGATCAATGCCCAGGCCGACAATTCCGGCACCCTTTACGCCTTCGTCAAGGCCGACAAGGCGGCGTGGGACCAGTATGCCGCCTATCTGTGCCAGGTGATCAAGCCCCACCAGGCCCGTATCTTCCATATCCGCATCGTCGACGTCACCAAGGCCAATTTCAGCCAGAACCCCAACAATTGGCCGCGCCTGGGCGAGGCCGCCTGCGGACGATAACAAGCTCACTCCGGCTTCTTCGGGGTCAGCGCCTTTGGATTCCAGCCCTTGACCGCCACCGGCTTGCCGCTTTGCGAGCGCATGACCCGGGGCCGCACCACCTGATCGGCTGATGGCGCCGCCCCCTTGGCCGCCGCCTCGCCCTGGTAGAACTTGACCATCTCGGCGAAGGGGACTTCCTCGTTCGGCCCCTTGTTCATCGCCGCCGCCACCGCCGGATGCTCGTTCAGCCGCTTGTTGAGCTGGTCGGCCGAGTACTGACCGAAGCGGCGCCAGATGCTGTCGAGGAAATGGGCGGCCTGATCGGGCACCGGATTGCCTTCCAGATGCGGCGGCCGCCCATAGGCGAAGGCGTGGAACACGGTGGGTTCGACGGGTCCGAAATTGTCGGTGACGAAGGTCGCCGGCATCAGCTTGCGGCCGGGATAGGCCACGGTGTAATAGGCCTGGGCCAGGAACATCAGCCGATGCAGCTTCTGCGGCTGGATGTATTCGCGGTCGTTCAGCGCGCGGTCGGAAAACCAGATCACCACGTCCAGGCATGATTTGATGGCGAACTGCATGAACTATCTCCGCCAGCTTTTCAGACGCTTGGCCGCTTCGACCATGTCGGCGGTGGCGCCCGCGAACGAGAAACGCAGGGTCCGGCTGCCGTGGAACGGATCGAAATCGGTCCCGGGCGTTACCGCCACCCCGGTCTCGGCCAGCATGCGCTTGCAGAATTCGGGGCTGTCGTTGGTCAGCTCGGCCAAATCGGCATAGAGATAGAACGCCCCGTCCGACGGCGCCAGCCGATTAAACCCGGCCTTGGGCAATTCTTCACGCAAGATGTCGCGGTTGACGCGATAGGTGGCGACGCGGGCGTCAAGCTCGTCCGTGCAGTCGAACACCGCTTCGGCCGCCAGTTGCGACAGGGTCGGCGGCGAGATGAACAGGTTCTGCTGCAGGCACTCGACCTCGCGCGCCAGGTCGGTCGGCACCACCATCCAACCCAGCCGCCAGCCGGTCATGGCGTAATATTTCGAGAAGGAATTGACGATCAGCGCATGGGGGGCGATGCCGGCGGCGCTGGCCGCCGCCCCTTCATAGGTGATGCCGTGATAGATCTCGTCCGACACCAGGCGGACCTGGTTGGTCTCGCACCAGACGGCCAGTTCGGCCAGTTCCGCGGCGGACAGCATCGACCCGGTCGGATTGGACGGGCTGGCCACCACCACGCCGTCCAGCCGGCCGGGCACACTCTCCAGGATCGGCACGGTCAATTGCCAGCGCGATTGCTCGCCCACCGCCACCGGCACGCACTCGATTCCCAGGGCGGTCAGGATGTTGCGATAGGCCGGATAGCCGGGTGCGGCCACCGCCACCCGCGCGCCCTTGGGGAAGGCCGCCAGGAAGGCCAGCACGAAGGCCCCCGACGAGCCGGTGGTCACCGCGATCCGTTCCGGCGCGACCGCCACCCCATAGGTCTGGCGGTAATGGCCGGAAATTCTTTCACGCAAGGATGGAAGCCCCAGGGCGTCGGTATAGCCCAGGGCATGGGACGACAGCGCCGAACGGGCGGCGTCCAGCACCCGGGCCGGGGCCTGGCCCGAAGGCTGGCCGACTTCCAGATGCAGCACGTCGCCGCCGGCCGCCGCCCGTTCGTTGGCGGCGCGCATGACGTCCATGACGATGAACGGATCGATCTGCCCCTTCAGGGCGTTGTGAAATGCCATGTCAGTCCTTGCCGACCACCGCCGACAACCCCGCCCCGCGCGGGTCGGCGACCGCCCGGCAGGTCGTGAATCCGGCCTTGCCGGAATCGCATTGCAGGGCGTTGACCCGGGCCGGGATCGGCGTCGCCCGCACCTCGTGGCCGCGCTTGGTCAGCGGCTCGGGGTTGCCGCCCTGGTCGGCCGGCTCGATGGCGGTGGTGTCGGGATTACCGGAATGGTGGACACGTGCAGCCGCCACGGCGTCGGGCAGCTTGCGGCCCTCGACCTGCGCCGCCAGCAGCACCTGGGTCAAGGCCGTCGGCGCGGTGATGCCGCCGCTGGGCGAGGCGGCGAAATGCACCTCGTTGACATGGGGGTTGACGACCACCACCGGCCCCAGGCCGGCCGGGCCGGTATTGTGTCCGGGCGAGGCCGCCAGCACCATGCCGGTGCCCTGGGCCACCTTGCCGATACCGAACAGCCCGTTGGTGCTGACGTTGCAGGCGATGGTGTTGCCGCGTCCGTCCATCACCAGCAGGCCGGCGGCCTGGATGGCGTCGGCCGGCTTGTTGGCCTCGACCGCGACGTGACGGGCGGGATTGTAGCCCGCCAGCAGACCGGCCACCCGGTCGGCATTCAACAGACCGGCGGCCTGTTCGTTGGGCCAGCCGTCGGGCCGCATCCAGCGGGCGCGATCGGAAAAGGCCCGGGCCGAGGCCTCGGCCATCAGGTGCGGACGTTCTTCGGCGGCGACGTCGGCCCACTTGCCGACCAGGGCGGCAGTCAGCTGGGCCGCCACCGCGCCGGCCACCGCCGGCGGCGGGGCGAAATGGGCGACGTCATGGCCGACCTTGACCTGCAGCGGCGTCACCCATTCGGGCTTGACCGCGCGCAGGTCCTCAGGCGTCAGCGAACCGCCGGCCTGGGTGACCGAGGCGATCAACTCGCGCGACAAGGCGCCGGTGTAGAAATCGCCGGGCGAACGCCGCACCCGGGCGATCAGGCTGGCCAGGTCGAACTGCACCAGTTCCTGGCCCTCGGCCAGCGGCCGGTTGTCGGGAAAGAACACCCGACGCGCACCCGGGTCGGCGGACAGGGCCTGGGCGGCGCGGTTGAAGTCGTTGGCGAAGGCGCGCGAGGTCGGCGTGCCCAGGCGAGCCAGCTTCTCGGCCTCGTTCAGCAGGCCTTCCCACCTCATTTTGCCATATTTGGCGTGTAGGGCATAAAAGCCGCGCACATTGGCCGGCACGGCCGTCGGCACCCGGGCCTGGCCCGCGGCCACCGACGGGCGGGCCATGAATTCCAGCGCCTCGGTGGTCTTGGAATCCTTGTCATGGACCACACAAACGCCGCCGCCGCCCAGGCTGGCAGTTGACGGAAGGGTGACGGACATCGTGAAATACATCGCGACCATCGCATCGGCGGCGGTGCCGCCGGCAGACAGGACGTCGCGGGCCACCAGGACGGCTCGCGGCTCGTCGGCAACGGCGACGCCACCGAAGCCCTTGACGTACCCGATGGTGCCGACAGGCTTGCCGCCATCGAAACAGGCCGAAAGGCCGGTCGCCAGAAGGGCCGTGAGGATCGCACGGTTGAAACGACGAGACCCATTCGACGGAGACCAAGGCTTGCTCACGCGCATCATCCTTCTTTCATTCCTGGTGCTGACGCTGATGATGCCCGGGGCCGCCCATGCCCAGCAAGGCCAACCCAAACGCAGCTTCATCCGCGACGCGGAGGTGGAAAATACCATCCGCACCTTCACGACGCCACTTTTCCAGGCGGCCGGCCTGGCGCCCGATTCGGTGCGCCTGCATCTGATGGTCGATCCGTCGCTGAACGCCTTTGTCGCCGGTGGGCTCAACATGTTCATCCATACCGGCCTCTTGATCCGCGCCGATAGCCCCGGCCAGTTGATCGGCGTGCTGGCCCACGAGACCGGCCACATCGCCGGCGGCCATCTGGCCCGCATCCAGGACGCCGCCGGCAACGCCTCGACCGAGGCGCTGATCGGCATGCTGCTGGGCGCCGCGGTCGGTGCCGCCACCGGACGCGCCGATGCCGGTGCCGCCGTGATGCTGGGCTCGCAGGAACTGGCGGTACGCAACTTCCTGACCTACACCCGGGGCGAGGAATCCTCGGCCGACCAGGCGGCGCTGCGCTTCCTGGACGGTACCGGCCAATCGTCCAAGGGCCTGGCCGAGTTCTTCGAGATCCTGGGCGACCAGGAATTGCTGGTGACCACCCGCCAGGACCCCTATGTCCGGACCCACCCGCTGACCCGCGACCGTATCTCGGCGGTCCGCGACCATGTCGCCAAATCGTCCTTCTCGAACATTCCGCCCCGGCCGGAATGGGTCGAGATGCAGCGGCGCATGCGCGGCAAGCTGTTCGCCTTCATCGAACCGCCGTTTCGCACACTGACCCGCTACAAGGACAATGACGCCAGCCTGGAAGCGCGCTATGCCCGCGCCATCGCCCTTTACCGCAAGCCCGACATGGCCGCAGCATTGCCGGCCATCGATGCCCTGCTGGCCGAGCGCCCCAAGGACCCCTATTTCTGGGAACTGAAGGGGCAGATGCTGTTCGAGAACGGCCGCGGCACCGAGGCCCTGGCCCCCTATGCCAAGGCGGTCGAGCTGCTGCCCGAAAGCGCCCTGATGCGGATCCAGCTGGCCCAGGTGCAGATCGAGCAGGAAGACCCCGCCCTGCTGGCCGAGGCGCAGAAGCACCTGGCGCTGGCGGTCCACCAGGAGCCCGACAACCGCACCGGCTGGCGCCTGTTGGCCATCGCCCACGGCCGAGACGGCAACGAGGGCATGGCCGCCTATGCCATGGCCGAGCAGGCCCTGATCGAGGGCCGCCTGCCCGACGCCAGCTTCCACGCCGGCAAGGCCGAGCGCCTGCTGCCCAAGACCGGCGAGATCTGGCTGCGCATCCAGGACATCAAGGAACGCGCCGCCCAGGCCGCCGACGAGCAGAAGGGCCAGCGGCGCCGTCGCTAAATTTCAATCCTTTGTTGCCCGCCGTCCGGCCTTGGGCCAATATGCCGCCACACCGTTTGCAGGAGTTTCTCCGTCGATGATTCGCAAGACCTTTGCCGCCGCCCTGCTGGCCTCGGCCGCCCTGTTCACCGCGCTGCCCGCCAGCGCCCAGGAAGACCAGACCTTCAACGCCAAGCAGACCGACGCCGTCCGCAAGATCGTCCGCGACTATCTGATGGAACATCCCGAGGTGATCGGCGAGGCCATCGAGGCCCTGCGCGAAAAGATGAAGGCCCAGGCCGAATCCGACGCCAAGAAGGCGATCGAATCGCGCAAGGATGAAATCCTGAACGCCGCCGATGATCCGGTCAGCGGCAATGCCGCAGGCGACGTCGTGGTGGTCGAGTTCTTCGACTACAACTGCCCCTATTGCAAGGTGGTGCTGGACCCGATGATGGAGGCCGCCAAGGCCGACGGCAAGGTCAAGGTGGTGTTCAAGGAAATGCCGATCCTGTCGGAGGAATCGCTGACCGCCGCCCGCGTCGCCCTGGCCGCCAAGAAGCAGGGCAAGTATGACGAGGTGCACCGCGCCTTCATGAAATTCCGCGGCAAGCTGGACGACAAGGCGATCTTCCGCCTGGCCGGCGAGGCCGGCGCCAACGTCGATCAGATCAAGAAGGAAATGATGGCGCCCGAGATCGAGAAGCAGATCCGCAAGAACATCGACCTGGCCCACGCGCTGGACATCTCGTCGACGCCGTCCTTCGTGGTGGCCGGCAAGGACGGCAAGGCCGCCCGCATCCTGGCCGGCGCCATCGAAGGCCCGGTGTTCAAGCAATTGTTCGACATCACCAGGAAGGGCGGCCGCCTGAGCGGCGCCAACTGATCAATCCCGACAGGTCAGGGCGAAGGCCGGCCGCAAGGCCGGCCTTCGTCATTTCTGGCGCCCTGTCCGCTTGACTTGCCCGCCCGCTCGCGTAGGGTTTCCAGGGCCCTGCCCGAGGGTGGGCGGCGGCGACCGGGAACAGGCATGGAATACTTCCTTCAGCAATTGATCAACGGCTTAACACTGGGGGCGATCTATGGGTTGATCGCCATCGGCTACACCATGGTCTACGGCATCATCGGCATGATCAACTTCGCCCATGGCGAGGTTTACATGCTGGGTGCCTTCATCGCCTTGATCGCCTATTTGGTTTCGACCTTGGTCGGCGGCCAGTCGGTGGCATTGGGCTTGATGGCGGCCCTGCTGGCCACCATGCTGTTCACCGGATTGTGGGGCTGGGCGATCGAACGGGTGGCCTATCGCCCGCTTCGTGGCGCGCCCAAGCTGGCGCCCCTGATTTCCGCCATCGGCATGTCGATCGTGTTGCAGAATTTCGCCCAGATCAGCCAGGGCGCCCGGGTCAAGCCGCTGCCGCCGGTGATCGGCGGCGGGTTCGAGCTGATGACGGGCGACGATTTCACCGTCAGCCTGTCGTCCTTGCAGATCGTCATCATGGTGGTGACGGTGGTGCTGATGGCGCTGTTCACCTGGATCATCACCCGCACCCCGCTGGGCCGCGCCCAGCGCGCCACCGAGCAGGACATGAAGATGGCCGCCCTGCTGGGCGTCGATGTCGATCGGGTGATCTCGGCGACCTTCGTGATGGGGGCGGTGCTGGCCTCGGTGGCCGGGCTGATGGTGACGCTGTATTACGGCGTCATCGATTTCTATATCGGCTTCCTGGCCGGCATCAAGGCCTTCACCGCCGCCGTGCTGGGCGGCATCGGCTCGCTGCCGGGCGCCATGCTCGGCGGGCTGCTGCTGGGCCTGATCGAGGCCTTCTGGTCGGGCTATTTCTCGATCGAGTACAAGGACGTCGCCGCCTTCTCGATCCTGGTGCTGGTGCTGCTGTTCCGCCCCACCGGCCTGTTGGGCCGGCCGGAAGTGGAGAAGATCTGACATGAAGGCGCCCCCCATAGCCGCAGCCTTGCGCGAAGGCCTGGCCGGCGCATTGGTCGCCGCCGGGCTGGCCCTGCCGATGCTGGGCTTTCGCCTGGTGGATTCGGCGCAAGGCCTGTCGCTGGGCACCCGGTTCGACTGGGTGTTGTGGGCCGCCCTGATCGTGGGATTGGGCCGCTTCGCCATGACCATCCTGCGCGGGGCCTGGCAGCCATCCCAGGCGCCGGCCATGGGCGAGGCCAAGGCCGCCCGCCTGCGCCTGATGGCCGGCTGGGCCTTGGCCGGGCTGGCGATCACCCTGCCCTTCCTGCCCTTTTCCGACCGCAATCTGGTCGATAAGGCGACCTTGGTGCTGATCTATGTGATGCTGGGCTGGGGGCTCAACATCGTGGTCGGGCTGGCCGGCCTGCTGGATCTGGGCTTCGTCGCCTTCTACGCCGTCGGCGCCTATTCCTATGCGCTGTTGGCCACCGGGCTGGGCTGGTCGTTCTGGCTATGCCTGCCGCTGGCCGGGCTGTTCGCCGCCGGTTTCGGGGTGGCGCTGGGATTTCCGGTGCTGCGCCTCAGGGGCGATTATCTGGCCATCGTCACCCTGGGCTTCGGCGAGATCATCCGCGTCATCTTGCAGAACTGGCAGGATTTCACCGGCGGCCCCAGCGGCATCAGCTCGATCCCGCGCCCGACCCTGTTCGGCCTGCGCTTCATGGCCAGCGCCCCCGACGGCCACCAGACCTTCGCCGATTATTTTGGCCTGGCCTTTTCCGGCGACCACCGGGTGATCTTCCTGTACTTCATCATCTTAGGCTTGGCGCTGTTGACCAACCTGTTCACCCTGCGCATCCGCCGCCTGCCCATCGGCCGGGCCTGGGAAGCGCTGCGCGAGGACGAGATCGCCTGCCGCTCGCTGGGGCTGAACCCCACCACCATCAAGCTGTCGGCCTTCGCCCTGGGCGCGATGTTCGCCGGCTTCGCCGGGTCCTTCTTCGCCACCCGCCAGGGCTTCATCAGCCCGGAAAGCTTCAGCTTCATCGAATCCGCGGTAATCTTGGCCATCGTCGTGCTGGGCGGCATGGGCAGCCAGATCGGCGTGGTGCTGGCCGCCCTGATCCTGGTCGGCCTGCCGGAATGGTTCCGCGAATTGCAGCAATACCGCATGATCGCCTTCGGCGGCGCCATGGTGCTGATCATGCTGTGGAAGCCGTCGGGACTGTTGTCCAGCCGCGCCCCCACCATCCGGCTTAAGGGGGCGAAATGACCTTCAAGCCGTTGTTGGAGGTCGAGCACGTCACCATGCGCTTCGGCGGCCTGATCGCCGTCAACGACCTGTCGTTCCAGGCGGGCCAGGGCAAAATCACCGCCATCATCGGCCCCAACGGCGCCGGCAAGACCACGCTTTTCAACTGCATCACCGGTTTCTACAAGCCGCAGGTCGGGCGCATGGCGCTGCACCACGCTTCGGGGCCGGTGCTGCTGGAACGGCTGGACGATTTCCGCATCGCCGGCCAAGCCCGGGTCGGGCGGACCTTCCAGAACATCCGCCTGTTCTCGCGCATGAGCGTGCTGGAAAACCTGATCGTCGCCCAGCACAAGACGCTGATGGCGGCCAGCGGCTTCTCGCTGGCCGGCCTGTTGGGCCTGCCCGTCTATCGCAAGGCCGAAGCCCGCGCCATCGACAAGGCCCGCCATTGGCTGGACAAGGTCGGCCTGACCGAATGGGCCGATGCCGATGCCGGCTCGCTGCCCTATGGCTCGCAGCGCCGGCTGGAAATCGCCCGGGCGATGTGCACCGACCCGCTGCTGTTATGCCTGGACGAGCCGGCGGCCGGCCTGAACCCCCGCGAATCGGCCGAGTTGAACAACCTGCTGGTCGGCATCCGCGACGAGGAGAAGATCGGCCTGTTGCTGATCGAACATGACATGAGCGTGGTGATGGGCATTTCCGACTGGGTGGTGGTGCTGGATTACGGCGCGAAGATCGCCGAAGGCGCCCCGGCCGACATCGCCCGCGACCCGGCGGTGATCCGCGCCTATCTGGGCGAGCCCGAGGACACGCCGCTGCCGCCCGACATCGCCGCCGAGATCGGGGAGCTTTGACCCATGCTGAAGGTCGAGAATCTCCATTCCGGTTACGGCCGCATCCAGGCGCTGCACGGCATCGATCTCGAGGTCGGGCAAGGCGAGATCGTCACCCTGATCGGCGCCAACGGCGCCGGCAAGACCACGCTGTTGATGACCATCTGCGGCAATCCGCGCGCGACCCAGGGCCGCGTGCTGCTGGACGGCACCGACATCACCCGGCTGCCAACCCACAAGATCGCCCGCCTGGGCCTGGCCCACAGCCCGGAAGGACGACGCATCTTCCCGCGCATGAGCGTGCTGGAAAACCTGCAGATGGGCGCGGTGGTGGCCGATCCCAGGCACTTTTCCGACGATCTGGACCGCGTGCTGACCCTGTTTCCGCGCCTGCAGGAACGCCTGAACCAGCGCGGCGGCACCCTGTCGGGCGGCGAACAGCAGATGCTGGCCATCGGCCGCGCCCTGATGAGCCGGCCCGCCCTGCTGCTGCTGGACGAGCCGTCGCTGGGCCTGGCCCCCTTGGTGGTGCGCCACATCTTCGACCTGATTGCCAAGATCAACGCCGAACAGAAGGTCACGGTGTTCCTGGTCGAACAGAACGCCTTCCACGCCTTGAAGCTGGCGCACCGCGGCTATGTGATGGTCAACGGCCGCATCGCGCTGGCCGGCAGCGGCGCCGAATTGCTGGCCAACCCGGAAATCCGCAGCCATTACCTGGAAGGGGGCGTGCAGGCATGATCGACAGCATCCCCGTCTTCATCGGAATCACCATCTTGTTCATGGGCGGTTGCGCCTTCATGACCGGCAACGCCCTGGCCCGGACCTGGCGGCCGTGGTGGATGGGCGCCCTTTACGCCCTGGGCCTGGGCGCCGCCGACCGTTTCATCGGCTTCGCCCTGTTCGGCGGCAGCCTGCTTTCGCCCGGCGGTTACGCCATCGACACCATGGTCCTGGAAGCCATCACCTTGGCGGCCTGGCGGGTGACCCTGGCCAAACGCATGTGCGACCAATATCCGTGGCTATACCAACGCACCGGCCTGTTCGGCTGGACCGACAAGATCGCCCATCGTCACTAGACGGCGTGGGTGTTAAGGTTGTTCAGGGACGTGACACCAACTACTGGAGGGACAAGGGAGATGAGGACGATCAAGACGATTGCCGTCGCCGCCGCCATCGCGGCGTTGACCACCGCCACCGCCAAGGCCGACATCGTGATCGGCGTCGCCGGCCCGATGACCGGCTCGGAAGCCGCCTTCGGCGAGCAGTTCAAGCGCGGCGCCGCCAAGGCGGTCGAGGACATCAACGCCAAGGGCGGCGTGCTGGGCCAGAAGCTGCAATTGGTGATGGGCGACGACGCCTGCGATCCCAAGCAGGCCCGCTCGGTCGCCGAGGAACTGGCCTCGAAGAAGGTGGCCTTCGTCGCCGGCCATTTCTGCTCGGGCTCGTCGATCCCGGCCTCCGAGGTCTACCAGGAAAACGGCATCTTGCAGATTTCCCCTGCCTCGACCAATCCGAAGTTCACCGAACGCGGCCTGCCCAACGTCTTCCGCACCTGCGGCCGTGACGACAACCAGGGCAAGATCGCTGCCGAATACGTCGCCCAGAAGCTCAAGGGCAAGGTGGTCGCGGTGATCCACGACAAGTCGGCCTATGGCAAGGGCCTGGCCGACGAATTCAAGGGCTCGCTGAACAAGCTGGGCGTCAAGGAAGCCTTCTTCGAGGCCATCACCCCCGGCGAGAAGGATTATTCGGCGCTGGTGACCAAGGCCAAGCAGGCCAAGGTCGATGTGCTGTTCCTGGGCGGCTACAAGACCGAGGGCGGCCTGATCGTGCGCCAGATGCGCGACCAGGGCATGAAGACCACCCTGATGGGCGCCGACGCCCTGGTCACCGAGGAATATTGGGCCATCACCGGCGCCGCCGGCGAAGGCACCTTGATGACCTTCAGCCCCGATCCGCGCCTGCTGCCGCAGAACGCCGATCTGGTGAAGCATTTCCGCGCCCAGAATTACGAGCCCGAGGCCTATACCCTTTACACCTACGCCACCATCCAGGCGTGGGCCAGCGCGGTCGAAAAGGCCAAGAGCGCCGAGTGGAAGAAGGTCGCCGACACCCTGCGCGCCAACAAGTTCGACACCGCCATCGGCAATGTCGGCTTCGATTCCAAGGGCGACGTCATCGGCCCGACCTATGTCATGTATGTGTGGAAGAACGGCAAGTACACCTACGCCGAATAACCCGCGTTTCGGCAAGATGAGAGCGTCGCGCCTTTGATCGAAGGCGCGACGCTCCGGCGCCCATGTGTGGACGGCCCCTGCGTTGCAAGGGAAATTCGACGTTCTGCGCGACCAGGCTGGGTGCAGTCATGTGTCCGGCCTGTTTGTGCGGTTCACCTGACCGCTGGCCATGATGTGATCCGCG
>NZ_LWQU01000135.1 GCF_001650635.1 Magnetospirillum moscoviense
GCTGCGCCTGGCCCAGACGGCCCAGAAATTGGTCCAAAGCCCGCTTGCCTTTGCCCGTCTGGTCCGCGCCAACCTCATGCACCTGCGCCGCATCGACCGCCTAATCGGAGACGACCGCAGCCCCAGGGGCGCTCCCAATCAGATGGTGTTGCTATGAGCCCGAAAATTAAACCGGACAGCAGTGGGGCAAGCCCGGTCATGACGGGTGGAGGAATAATGCTTCAGCCTAGGCCGAACAGACACTAAGACCACAAGACAAGCTGGGCCAGTGTAAAGGTATGGCCCTTTACCTCAGATTTATCGAACCATTCGCAGTAGGCTTCGCCCTCTTCAACCCATTTCACGGTCATGTCGGGACCACCCGACTTGAGGCGAACCGTATCGCCTGCCTTGATATCGTCCATAGGCTCGCTCCAAACTGAAGGTGCACGCATCATATTTCCATATGGAAACATTATCTACCAAAAAGACGCCATCCTCACCGCTCCCCCACCTCTGGTGCCAGCAGCACATGGGCCATCAGGCGGTCGACCGGCGAGAAATCGTCGGTCAGGACCGGTACGTCGGCGCGCGCGACCGCCTCCTTGACCTGATCACCCTTCAGGCGCAGCCAATGGCGCGGGAAGAAGCGGCTGGCCTGGATCAGGCTGGCCTCGGTCGGGCGGTCCGAGGCCAGAACCAGATAGGTGACCCGCTCACCCTGGCTCATCTCGTCGCCATCGACCCACACTTCCACCGTCGGAAAGTCACGCCACAGGGTCTTCAGCAGGGCGAACAGGAAGCGCGGCTCGTGGCGGGCCTCGATGACGTTGATGGCATAGAAGCCGGCGGGCTTCAGGCGGGCGGCGATCTCGGCGTGGAACTCGGCCGTCACCAGGTGGGGCGGGATGCCGATATCGTGGAAGGCGTCGCCGAAGACCACGTCGAACTGGGGCCGGCGCGGCAGTGATTGCAGGGCGACACGGGCGTCGCGGTGGTCGGCCACAACGCCCTTGGCGTCCGGGTCCAGCCACAGGAAGCGTCGCGCCACCTCGGTCACCATCGGGTCGATCTCGGCGACGTGCAGGTGAGGGGCGGCATAGGCCCGGCTCCAGGCCCGGGGCAGGGTATAGGCGCCGCCGCCGACGAAGAAGGCCGAGATCGACTCGCGTCCGAAGCGCCGGGCCGCCAGTTCGTCGGTGAAGTGCAGGTACGAGGAATGCAAGACTTCAGGGTTGGCGGCATCGTTGATGCCGTGGCCCAGATGGTCCAGCACCAGCACGGCCGATTCCCGCCCGGCCTGGCCGGAAAAGTCCTCGACCCGCAGGCAGTAATAATCGCTTTCGACCCGGCAGGGCGAGGCCAGGCCGGTCTTGGCGATGATGGATATGGTCAGGCCGGCGACCAAAGAGGCGGTTACCGCGCTGGACGGGCCGCGGACCAGGAAGGCCAGGCCCAGCATTCCGTAAGTGGCGGCGACCGCCATCAAGGTGCCGATCGACCCGATCCACGACAGGAACAGATAGCCGGCCGCCAGGGTGCCCAGGATCGAGCCGGCGGCGCCCAGCGCATACATCCGGCCGATGGCGCGGCCGGCGTGGGCGCGGTCGGATTCCACCGCCAGCTTGGTCAGGATCGGCGAGATGATGCCGGCGAACAGCGACGGCGGCAGGAACAGCAGGGCGGTCAGCGCGATGATGGCGGTGATCGGGTGCCAGCCCTGACCCAGCAGCGGCTGTGAAGCCAGCCGCAGGACCGGCAGCGCCAGCGCGGTCACGGCTCCGGCCGCCAGCAAGGCGGCGCCGATGCGGCGGTGGGCGGCGCGCCCCTCGCACTCGGCCAGGATTCCGCCGATCCAGTGGCCGATGGTCAGGCCGGCCAGCACCACCGAAATGATCGCCGTCCAGGTATAAAGGCTCATGCCGACATAGGGGGCGAGCAGACGGCCGGCGACGATTTCCACCACCAGCGCGGCGGCCGAGACCAGGAACAGCGCGGCGCCATAGGCCAACTGACGAAGCATCGAAGGGGGAGCCTTTCAAGATTCCAGCGACGAAACCGTCAAACTCATTCTATGATAATCCTATCATACATCGAGGACTGGTCATGCGCGCCCTTGGCTTGCTGTTGTCGATCCTGCTGCTGTGGCCCGCCCTGGCGCGGGCCGAAACGGTGCTGGCCTCGCCCAAGCCCGGCTGGGACAACCCGCGCAAGGTCGTGCTGCAGTTGAACGCCGAGGACCCGCGCCACGTCAACAACGTGCTGTACAACGCGGTCAACCTGCAGAAATTCTATGGTCAGGACAATGTGAAGGTCGCCATCATCGCCTATGGCGGCGGCGTGCGGGCCTTGTTGGCCGACCAAAGCAAGGTGGCCGACCGGGTCGCCTCGCTCAAGGCCTACGAGGTCGAGTTCGTCGCCTGCGGCAACACGCTGGAAACCATCGGGCGCAAGCCGGGCGATCTGCTGGCCGGCGTGTCGGTGGTGACCGCCGGGATCGCCGAGCTGGTCGAGCGACAATTGCAGGGATGGGTGGTGGTGGCGCCATAACAAACGGAGGGGAGCCGATGAAACGTTGGTTGTTTGGCTTGGTCGGCCTGCTGCTGTCGCTGTCCGCGCCGGCCTTTGCCAAGTATGAACCCAAGCTGGGCGATGACGGGCTTTACCGGCAGGACTGGTTCCTTAACAGCTTCCTTGATCTCAGAGAGGATCTGGCCGAGGCGGCCAAGGCCGGCAAGCGCTTCGCCATCATCTGGGAACAGAAGGGCTGCCCCTATTGCCGGGATGTCCACACCGTCAACTTCGCCGACGACAATGTGCGCAACTGGATCAAGGACCGCTTCGTCATCGTCCAGTTGAACCTGTGGGGCGACCGCGAGGTGACCGATTTCGATGGCCAGGTCCTGACCGAGAAGGCCTTGGCCCGCAAGTATCGGGTGAACTTCACCCCGACCATCCAGTTCTTCCCCGATAGCCTGGCCGCGACCAAGGGCAAGTTGATCGACGAGATCGAAGTGTCGCGCATGCCCGGCTATTTCAAGAACTTCCATTTCCTGGCCATGTTCGAGTATGTATGGGACAAGCGCTACGCCAAGGGGCAGGAATTCCAGCGCTATATTCTGGAGAAAGCCAATCAATAGAACTCCGGGCTGGCGGTGTTGGCTGGCGGCGCTGACGTTGCTGATATTGGGGGGCGGCCACGGATGGGCGGGTGAAATCCGCATCCTGACCTGGTCGTCTTATATTTCGCCCCAGGTTCTGGAGCGGTTCGAACGCGAGGCCGGCGTCCGCGTCAAGGTCGATACGGTGACCAACTATGTCGACCTGATGGCCCCGTTGTTGACCAGGGCGTCCGGTTACGACATCGCCTTTCCGGCCGATTTCCAGGTCCGCGATCTGGTGCGGGGCGGCCTGTTGGAAAAGGTCGGCGTCGATCGTCTGGCCAATTTCTGGAATGTCGAGGATGTCTGGCGGTCGCGACCGCCGGACCCGCGCGACGAATATACCGTGCCGCATGTCTGGGGCACCACGGCCTTCGTCATCGATACCTCGGTCTACAAGGGCGACATCGACACGCTGAAGCTGGTGTTTGAACCTCCGCCCGAAATCGACGGCAAGCTCGTGCTGCTGGATTCCGGCTACGACATGGTGCAACTGGCGCTGATCTGGCTGCGCCTGCCGCGCTGTTCGACCCGGCCCGAGCATCTGGCCCGCGCCGAAGGCCTTCTGGTGCCGATGTTGCGGCGCTATCCGCTGGCCGACATCGACACTATCGTCGAGGAATTGGCCAATGGCCGCTATGCCCTGGGGGTGGCCTGGAACGGCGACGCGCTGAAGGCGCGGCTGAAGCGGCCCAGTCTGAAATTCGCCCATCCCCGCGAAGGATCGCTGGTGTGGACCGACGTCATCGTCGTGCCCAAGGGCGCCCCCAACCGGGCCGACGCGCTGAAGTTCCTGTCCTTCATGATGCGGCCCGACATCGCCGGGATGGAAAGCAACTACAACCTTTATGCGACGGTGATCAAGGGGGTCGATCGCTATCTCGACCGCCACCTGCTGAACGCGCCGGAAATCGTAGCACCCATCTCGTCGACGCTGGATTTCTACACCTTCTGCGACAACAACGCCGAAACCCAGCAAGAGAACTTCTGGAAGGTCCTGAAGGACAAGGCCCGTCAATGAACGGCGAGGCCGCCGGTCATCAGTCTTGCGTGAAAAAGTCCCTCGGCTTCGCCTCGGTGTGCTTTTTCCCGATTTTTCTCCCTATAAATCAACGGGCAAAACTACACTGAGCGAAGCGAAGGACTTTTGCGCGGAAGACTCATCACCGCATGAAGTTCAACAGCGACAGCTCGCGCACCATCGACGTTGTCTGATAGGCCGCCTGCAGGGCGGTTTCGTCGCTTTTCAGCAACACCGCCAACTCGGTCTTGTCGGATTGCTCCAGGTCCGACGCGCGGGTCTGCAGGAAGCCCTTGAACTTAGTGTAGATGGTGTTCTTGGTGGCGATCAGGGCCTGGTTGTTGCCGACCGCCGCCTGCAGGCTGGTCAGATCGCTGCTCAGCTCGGTGCCGTAGGGCGGCGAGGTGCCGGCCGGCGAATTCATCGCGTCGTTCAGCAGGTAGCGTGCGGCGACGATGCGATCCAGGTTGTTTTCCAGACCACCGGCGGTGCCGTACTGGCCCTGGGCAATGATGGCCATGGCGCGGAAGGCCTTTTCAAAGGTCGGGTCCGACGCATAGACGCCCAGATCGATGGTGCGGTCCTGGCCGACGCGGTGTTCCAGCGCCAGATTGTCGCCATTGTACCAAGACGAGGCGCTGAGCGTGACGGTCGAGATCGCCGCCTGGGTGGTGACCTTGGTCGAGTTGATGGTGATGGTGTCGGGTGGGCCGGCGACGATGGACGACACCTCGTAGACACCGTCATTGCTGGCGGTGCCGGACACTTCAAACACCTGGCCGGCCGTGAAGCCGGTGGCGTTGGAGACCTGGATGGTGTCCGATCCGGGCGTGAAGGTCAGGTTGGCATTCAGCTGCTGCTGGTCGGGCAGCGCCGTGGTGTAATATTTGAGGCTGGCCGCCACCGGGCCCTCGGTGACCAAAGGCGAGACGGTGATGACGGTGCCGCCGGCGCCGACGCTGACGCCCCTGACGGTGAATTCCTTGTCGTCATTGAGGCCGCCGGCCGAATCGGCGACGGTGATGCGGGCGCCGACCGGGATGTCGCTCAGGACGTTCGGCGACGTCGTCAGGGACGCCGCGGTGATGGTGCCGGCGGCGGCGCTGAAACTCACATTGCCGGTTTCGGCGTTGGTGGCGTTCAACTCTAACAAGGTGCCCGACCGGGTGGTCGGATAGGGATGGTCGAAGCCGTCCCATTTGGTCTGGAAGTCGTCGAACGAATTGGCGAACTGGGCGACCGGCTCGTTGTTGACGCGCCCGCCCGAGAAGATGTACTGGCCGTTGATGCTGGACGCCAGGCTCGATTGCAGCGACAGCATCGAATTGTAGGCCTGCTCCTGCAGGGCGGTGACTTCGGCCTGCGACCGGGTTTCCTTGGCATAGAAGTCGTCCAGCTGATCCAGGAAATCGTTCATCGTCGTTTCGATGGCGTTCAGCGAGATTTCCATGCCGTCCAGCCGCGTCTTGGCGGTGGCATTGCCCTTGATGTACTGATCGACCCGCGAGATTTCGTTCTCGAAATTGATCAGCTGGTGGGAGTCCCTGGAAATGCCGGCATAGGTCTGCGACTTCATCCCGGTATTGAACTGCACCATGTGCTCGTGCGAGCGCAGCTGGATGTCGTTGATCCGGGACAGGTAGACCTGGTTGGCGCCATATGTTCCGATGCGGGTCATTTCTCGATCTCCGCTTACTGGATGATGTTCACAAGGACTTCCAGCATTTCCTGGATCGCTGTGATCACTTTCGCCGAGGCCGTATAGGCCTGCTGGTAGTCGATCATGGCCGAGACTTCCTCGTCCAGATTGACACCGCTGAAGGAAGTGTACTGGAAATCAAGCGATTCACTCAAGGTCGACTGGTAATCCAGCACCGTCTTCGAGTGGTCGGAATCTCCGGCGACCACCGAAATGGTGGCGGCGGCATATTCCGACAGGGTGTATTGGCCCTGGAACAGGCCGCCCGCCGAGTCGAAGCTCAACTTGGTGGTGCCCAGTTCCGCCATCTGCAGGGCGACCGCGTTGTCGCCTTCCGAGATGAAATATTCATCGACATCCGAGTTCCACTGCATCATGCCGCGGCTGATCCGTTCCGGGCCGGCGACCAGTTCCTGGCGCACGGCCAGGCCGGCGGCGGTGGTGGTGGCGGCGGCTTCCAGGCTCAGGTCGGACAGCAGGTTCTTGCCCTGGCCGTCCAGGTCGGACGACAAGAACAGTTCCTGATTGCCGGAATGGATGATCCTGAGACGGCTGCCCGATCCGTCGGGAACCACCGCCGCATAGACCTTCTGTTCCTTACTCATCTCAAGGGTGGTGCCCAGGTCGGAACCGGTCGACAGGTCGCCGCCGTTGATGGTGGCGGTCAGTTCCTCGCCGCGGCTGTCGGTCAGGCGCAGGCGCTTATAGGCGCCATCGACTACCACTGTGGCGGTGACCGAGCTTTGGTTCAACAGGCCGGCCAGAGCCTCGACGGTATAGGCGCCGGCGGGCAGGGCCTGGGTGAACAAGGTGCCCGACGGGTCGGCGATGGTGACGGTGGCCGCCGAGGTGGTGGTCCAACTGGTGGTCGATAGACGGGCGGATTCGGTGACGCGGCCATAGCGGTTGACCGAGTCGGCGATGTCGCTGAGCGATGAATTGGCCGCCACCGTGAATTCCGGACCGATCTGGCCGGTCGAGTCCCACAAAGACAGAGTCCGCGAGGTGCTGGTGGTGAAGCTGTCGTCCTGGATGGCGCTGTCGTGGATCGAGTTGGCGTTGTCCTTGACGTAAAAGTCGTTCAACCCGAAGAAATTGGAAAAGCCCGACACCGTCTGGTCGGTGGCGCCGTCGCCGGTGGCGTCGAAGAAGATCTTGGCGTCGGCCTGGTCGGCGCCGTCGGTGCTGCTGCCCTGGTCGCGGAAGGCCAGCGAAACCGTGGTGTCGCCGACGCTGATGTCCAGCTTGCCGTCCGAGTTCAGGTTGACCGACGCGTTGGAATAGCCTTCGGCCTTCAGCCAGCCCTCGATATGGGCGGTAACTTCGTTGATGCTCCAGTCGCCATGGTCGGTGCGATTGTCGAAATCGGCGACGTTGCGACCGGTCCCGGGGGTCAGGCCGGCGGTGGCCTGGTAATCGACCTGCATGATGGTGTTCAGCGTGGTCTTGGCGATCTGGTCGCCGCTGGTGTCGAACAGGCCCAGCACCACGTCGTCGCCGGTATCCAACTGGATGGTCTGGCGCGGATTGACCTTCTCGACCACGACGTTCCAGTTGTCGGTGCGCTCGACCACCCGATAGGTGCCGGCGTTGCGGGCGGTGTCGGTGCCGGACAGGGTGAACACCGTGCCGGCCGGGAAGTCGGCGGCGGTGAACACCGCGTTGGTGGCGGTCAGCGTCGCCTGCCACGGATACGAGCCCGAGCCGGCGGCGAAGGCCAGGCCGCCATGGGTGACGGTGCCGCCGGCCCGGTACATGGTGGCCACCGCGTCGGCGGCGTCGTTGACGATGTCGCCCTGGCTGGCGAACGCCCGTGTCCCGTTATAGGACGACGAGATGTTGGGCAAAGACGTGCCGCGATTGTGGATCTGGTTGACGTTGTCGTGCAGTTGCTTGGCCATCTCGTCGATCATCGACTGGGCCTGCGGCAGCACCTCGTCGCGCATCTTGATGAAGGCGCGGATCTGGCCCGAGGTCAGGTCGTTGGTCAGGTCCAGGCCGCTGCCTTCGGCGGTGATCTTGCCGAACTGCCCGCCCGCCGAGGTCATCCACGCGGCGGTCACCGTGCTGGAGGTGTAGCTCAGGTGCTGGACCTGATTGTCCAGCAGCATCTCGCCCGAATTGGTGAAGATGCTGACCGAATTGTCCTGACGCTTGAAATATTGGATGTCGATGCTTTTCGACAGCTCGGTCAGCAGCACGTCACGCTGGTCTTCCAGGTCGGCGGTGCCGGTGGCGATGGTGCCGTGCTTGACGATCTTTTGGTTCAGGTCGTTGATGTCGTCCAGCATGCGGTTGATGTTGTCGACGGTCAGGTCGATCTGGTTGTCGGCCTCAAGGCGCAGGTTCTGGATCTGGCGGGTCATGTCCTGCATGGAATCCGAGACGTCCTGGGCCTTCTGGACGGTGTTCCACTGGGTCGATGACTTGTCGGATTGGGTCGACAGCGATTCGAAGGCGTTCATCAGGTCGCTCAGGCGGTGGGCGATCGAGGTGTCGTCCTCGACCTCGCCGAACAGATCGTCGATGCGCGGATACATGGTCTGCTCGGCTTCCAGCCGGCCCAATTCGGAATTCTGGCGGCGGATGTCCTTCAGCAGGCCCTCGTGGGCCATGCGGGTCAGGCTGCCTTCCTGAACGCCGGCGCCGACGCCGCCGACGATCCGCGCTTCCTGGTTCAGGACCTTGCGGGTATAGCCGACGGTGTTGACGTTCGACACGTTCTGGGCGATCACGTCCAGGCCGCGCTGACTGGTCAGCAGGCCCGAGAGTGCGGTGTTCAATCCAAGTGTGAGCGACATGATCCTGGCTCCCCGCCGTTCTGGCGTCAGAGGGTCTTGTTAAAGGCCAGCGAATTGGGTTCGCCGGTGGCGGCGGCGCTGAAAGCGCCGGACTTGCTGTAATGGGTGGTCTGGGTGGCGTTGGCCTTGGCGGCCGAGACCATGGAATCCATCAGCATCTGGCGGACCTCCATTTCGATCTTCAGCCGCTTGGCGTTTTCCTCGACCAGGACCTGTAAGCGCTTGCCCAGCGCCAGCAGATCTTCCTTCTGTTCCGGTTCCAGGGCTTCGGCCAATGACGGGTCGTCGCGCATGGGGGCGATGGACTGCTCGTAGATGCGGGCCAGCGACGATTTGTTGGCGCTCAACTCGCGGATGGTGGCGACGTCATGACGCTCCAGCGCTTCGTTCTCGAATTCGATCAGGTCGCACAGATTGGTGCAGGCCCAAACGATGTCGTCGTAGGAAAGAGCGGGCATGGTTCAAACCTCCTGGTGCGCCAACATGGCCCGGGTGACCTGGTCGGCCAGGCCGATGCCGTTGCCCCGGTTGGTGATCATCTTGGCGTACTCGTCGTTCAACATCGGGCGGAACATGGATTCGGCATGGCCACCGCCGAACAGGCCGTTTTCCTGGTCGATCCCGGTGAACATGTGATTCAACATCTGAGACATGAACATAGACTCGAACTGCTTACCAACCGCTTTCGCCCGGGCAACATTTGCCGCGTGCTGAGGGGTCTGGGCCGGCTGCGAAGCGGCCATCCTGGCATTGTCGAGGATCGAGGCGGTCATGGTCATCACATCACCTCGATGTCGGCTTGCAGGGCGCCCGCGGCCTTGATGGCCTGCAGGATCGAGATCAGGTCGCGCGGGCCGATCCCCAGAGAGTTGAGGCCGTTGACCAGTTCCTGCAAGGTCACGCCGTGCGGCAGGACCGACAGTTTCTTCTGGCTGCCTTCGTCGATTTCGATGTCGCTACGCTGGACGGTAGTGGTGGTGCCGACCGTCGAGAAGGGCGAGGGCTGCGACACCTGCGGGGTTTCGGTGATGCGGATGGTCAGCTGACCTTGCGCGATGGCCACCGTGCTGATGCGGACGTTCTCGCCCATGACGATGGTGCCCGACGCCTCGTCTATGACGATCTTGGCGATCTGATCGGGTTCGATGCGCAGTTGCTCGATGTCGGTCAGCATGGCGACGACGTTGCCGCGATAGGCCGGCGGGACCGTCACCTGGATGGTGCCGGGGTCGCTGGGCCGGGCGATGTCGGTGCCGAGATAGGAATTGACCGCCTGGGCGACGCGGCGCGCAGTGGTGAAGTCGGGGTTCCTGAGCGTCACCTTGACCGATTCCAGGTGGCCCATCTCGAAGGGCAGCTCGCGTTCGACGATGGCCGCGTTGGCGATCTTGCCCGAGGTGGGCACACCCTTGGTCACCGACGAACCCGAAGCACCCGTGGCGGTGACGCCGACGCCGGCCAGGCCGCCCTGGGCCACCGCGTAGATCTCGCCATCGGCGCCGACCAGCGGGGTGACCAGCAGGGTGCCGCCCAGCAGGCTCTTGGCGTCGCCCAGGGCCGACACCGACACGTCGATGCGGGTGCCCTGGCGGGCGAAGGGCGGCAGGACGGCGGTGACCATCACGGCGGCGACGTTCTTCGGCTTGACGGTGGCGATGGTGCCGCCCTGTTCGCGGATGTTGACGCCCAGGCGTTCCAGCATGCCGACCAGGGATTCCTTGGTGAAGGGCGAGTTGGTCAGGTCGTCGCCGGTGCCGTTCAGGCCGACCACGATGCCGTAGCCCACCAGCATGTTCTCGCGCACGCCTTCGAAATCGGCGATGTCCTTGATGCGCGACGCGCCTAAGGCGGTCTGCGGCATGGCGAAGACAGTCAGCCCGACCAGTCCGGCGGCAAGCAGGAAAGCTCGCATGCCGATGGCGAAGACGGTTTGGGTGGAGAAGAGCGGCTTCATGTGGACCTCGGGAACTCGGAAAACGCATGAATGGTCGCAAGGACCGCTGCGAAGATCGTGCCAACCCCGGAATGCATGGAAAACCGCCGTTTCCCCGGATAGCGGGCGGCGCTTGGACCGAATCGACCCGGCAAAAGATGCCGAGCGAGCGGCAGATTTAGCAGCTTTCGCCGCTATGCCTTTCGCGGCTAGAATGAAGGCCACGACCACGCTGGAATAAGTGGGGATCATGAAGGTTTCCGGAGTCGGTTCAGGCGCCCCTGCCGGTGGCGCCCGCAAGACTGACAAGGCTGACGGCAAGAAGGGTGAGTTCAAGCGCGTGCTCGTCGATGCGATGGGTGCGGGCGAGGAAACCCATGCCGCCGACGGGGCGTCGTCCATCTCGGTGGTCGAAGGCGCGCTGATGATCCAGGATGTCGGCGGCGCCACCGACCGCGAGGCGCGCCAGCGGCTGGTTCGCCACGGCGAGGAATTGCTGGATAAGCTCGAGGAAATCCGCCACGGCCTGCTGTTGGGCACCGTGCCGGTGGAGAAGCTGGAAGCCCTGGCGTCCAGCGTCCGCAGCCGGCGCGAGGCCTGCCCCGATCCACGTCTGGCCGCCCTGCTCGACGAGATCGAGCTTCGCGCCGAGGTCGAAATCGCCAAACTGACGCGTGGGCGTTGAACATCTCGCGATAAGCCCTCTTGCGGCCCATGGGGGCACCCCATATATTGCGTCCCGTCTAAAGCAAAGCCCAGACGCATTGCGGGGGAAGATGACAGTGACGCTGCCGCCGGATTATCGTCCGTCCGAGGACGAGCCCTTCATGAACGAGAACATGAAGGAATATTTCCGTCAAAAGCTGCTGGCCTGGCGATCGGAATTGCTGCGCGAGTCCGACGAGACCCTGGCCCATCTGCAGGAAGGGGGCTTGCAGGAACCCGACATCGCCGACCGCGCCTCGGCGGAAACCGACCGGGCCCTGGAGCTGCGCACCCGCGACCGCGAGCGTAAGCTGATCGCCAAGATCGATTCGGCCCTGCAGCGGGTCGCCGACGGCTCCTATGGCTATTGCGAGGAAACCGGCGAGCCGATCACCATTCGCCGCCTGGAGGCCCGACCGATCGCCACCTTGTCGATCGAGGCCCAGGAACGCCACGAACGGCTGGAGCGGACCCACCGCGACGATTAACAGGCTGCGGAAAAACTTCCGTCATTCCCGCGAAAGCGGGAATCCATGCAGCAGCCACTCAATATCTTGCGGCAAGATGTTCATTTCGCCCCGACATGGACCCCCGCCTGCGCGGGGGTGACGCTGGACTAGAAGGCGGAACGAGTTTTTCCTCGAGCCTGTTAAACCCAAGGGGGCGATCCGACCATGATCGAGGACACGGCGGCCGGACGATGGTATCTGGCGGCCTTCCCCTCGGGAACATCGGGCCGGACCATGCGGGTGATGGCGGCGCCCGGTCTGGCGGACAGTCCGCGCACGTGGTGCGATCTCGCGGAAAATCTTTATTTCGACGGGTTGGGCGAGGCCGGGGCCATCGTGGCGCTCAAGGCCGCGCTGGCGCTTTATCCCGGCGATCTTGATCTGGTGCGCGCCCTGGCCGAGACCGAGTACCGCACCGGGGCCGAGGCCGCTGCCCGCGACCGACTGGCCCCGCTGGCCGACCAGGACGCCGCCGCCGCCATCTTGCTGCTGACCTTCGATCGCCAACAAAAACGGCTGGACCGCGCTGTCCTGATGCGGGCGGCCGACCTGGTCCTGAACGTGGCGCCCTGGGGGGCGGTCCACGAGGATTTCATCCAATTGTGCCGTGACGGCGGTGTGCCGGAACTGGGCGTGCAATTCCTGTCGGCCTGGCTGACCCATCGGGGCATGTCGCTGTGGCCTTACCTCAGGGCCGGCGAGCTGATGCTGGAAGCCGGCGAGCTGGCAGGGTCCGCGCGGGTCCTGCTGGATCTGTGGGGGCGCAATCCGACCGCGACCGAGCTGGTCGGGCCGTGGACCGGCATCCCCGACGACGACGCGGCCACCGAGGCCCGCATTCTCGACGAGATCGAGCACGCCTTCGCCAGTCCCGACGAGGACCTGCCGGTCCATCCCTTGCCCGATTGCGCCCGCGACCCGGCCGATGTGACGGTGCTGTATCTGGGGGCGGAACAGGCCAGCAGCGGGGTGGCGGCGGCCAACGACCTGGCCGGCCATTTCGCCGCCGCCGCCCGGGCGGCCGGGGGCCGCTTCATCCCCTGGCTGGATTCCACCTTGAGCGCGGTCAGGATCGGGCCTTGCTCGGATTCCGAGCTCTGCCGCCGCAAAGAGGCCTTCCTGGCGGAACTCGAGCGGGTGCGCCCCGACATCTTGCTGTGCGATTCGCAAACCGTTCCCGGACTGCGCTTCCCGACCGTTCCCGAGATCAGGGAATTGAAGGCGCGGCTGGGCTTCAAGCTGGTCCACGTCTCGCGCGATTCCTTGCGCGCGGTCGATAACCAGATGCAATTATGGGCCGACGTGGCCGATCATATTTTGCTGTTCGACCCGTGCGCCTATGTGCTGCGCGACCCCGAGCATCGGGACCTGGCCGCCAAGGCCTTCGCCATTCCGGTTCCGGCCGTCCATCCGCCCTTCGTGCCGAGCGGCCGGCCGCCCCAGCATCAATTGCTGTTCGTCGGCAGCACGTTTGCGCCGCACCGATCCTTCCTGCTGGCGGGCCTGGCCTCGGCCGACATCGGCCTGGAGCTGGTCATCGGGGAAAAGCGGCGTCAACTGGCCCCGGATGACGGCGCCTATGCCGGCTTGCTGGCGTCCAGCCGGGCGGTGCTGAACGTCGCCGCCCACGCCGCCGGCGAATCCGGTCGTCTGGTGACTGGGCGGGTGTGGGAAACCATCGCCTCGGGCTCGCTGCTGGTGGAACAATTGCACGAGGGCACGGCGCGCTTCTTCCAGCCATGGCGGCATTTCATTCCGTGGAGCGAGCCGGCCGATATCATCAAACGCTGGCGGGTGCTATCGCGTCACGAGGATGTGCGGGCACGCATCGCCGCCGAAGCCCATGGCTGGGCCCAGCGTCATTACGGGGTCGACAAGGTGTGGCGGGCGATCATCGCCCACGCGCTGGGCTGATCACCCCCAGCGTTCGCCCGGATCGGGGGCATCGACCTTCAGCGGGCGATTGAGCAAGGCGTCGCGGTCGATGCCGTCGGCATTGGTGGGCAGGCTGTCGACGAACTCGATCCGGCGCGGCACCTCGTGGATGGCGCGGCGGGTGGCGATAAAGGCCTGCAGCCGGCGGGCCAGGTCGATGTCGGGTCCATGGCCGGGGCCGGGCACCACGAAGGCCTTCAACTCGCCGCTGGGCAACTGGACAATTGCGGCGGCGGCGATGCCGGGATGCCAGATCAGCGCCGCCTCGACCTCTTCCAGGGCGACCGGCAGGTCGTCGATCATCGCCACGCCGTCATCCGGCTTGACCTCGTCGGGCCAGACATAGCCGTCCAGGTCACGGCTGCCGATCATGCCGTCCGGCTGCCAGCCCGACGGCAGCGCGGTGCCGACCCAGCCCTCGCCGGTCCAGCGGCCCAGGCAGGCCCCGGGCGATCCGGGCGAGGCTGCCAGCAATCCGCGTTCGCCGGCCGGCAGCGGGCGGCCGCTGGCATCGACCGCCTCGACGGTGATGCCGGGCGCGGCGCGGCCGGGCGAGCCGGCCAGGCGTTCCATCACCGGATGGCCGTTGGCGATGGTGGCCCCGGTCAGCACCGTCCCGAAAATGTCGTTGGGCGCCACCCCGAACCGCTCGGCCGCCTTTTGGCGCAAGGCTTCGTCCAAGGGTTCCGGGCCAGACGCCAGCGCCCGCAGGTTGGGGCTGGGATTGGAATTGGTGGCATTGGTCAGGCGCCGCAGATGGGCGGGCGGAATCCACGCCGCCCGCACGCCGTGGCGGCCGATGGCGGCCAACTGGCGGGTGGGGTCGGTCTCGGTCAGGGCGATCACGGTCATGCCGTGATGCCAGGCCGGCAGGATGCCCCAGATCAGGGCCTCGAAGCTCATCCAATCGGCCGGGGTCCAGAAGATGTCGCCGACCTGGGGGAAGAAGCCCAGGGCGAACTCGACCGGCGGCAGACTGCCCGGCAGGGTGCGGTGGGCGTGCAAGATGCCCGGCGGCCGGCCCATGGCGTCGGCGGGATAGAACAGGAAGGCCGGCGCGTCGGCCCCGGTGACCTGCGGCGGGAAGGCATCGGGCGCGGCCTCCAGCGCCTGCCACAGATCCTCGGTGCCGGCGACCGGGTCGCTCGCCACCAGGATCGCGGTCAGATTGGGGGCGCCATCGCGGCCGGCCAGCAGGCGCGGCGCCACCGAGGCGGCGACAATGGCCGCGTGCGCGCCGGAATCGGCCAGACGCCAGGCCAGCGGGATCTCGCCCAGGGTGCAGGGAGCCGGCACCGCCACCGCCCCCATCTTCAGCACCGCCAGAATGGCGATGGCCGCCTCGATCGACGGCGGCAACGAGATCAGCACCCGCTCGCCGGCGATCACGCCGTGCGCCGCCAGCACGTTGGCCAGCCGGTTCGACAACAGCCGCAGCATGTGGAAGGTGGCGCGCTCGACGGTGCCGTCGGCCGCCTCGACCGCCAGGGCGGTTCGGTGGCCGTCGGCCCCGGCCATGGTCTGGCGGTCGCAGACGTCGAAGGCCAGGTTGTAAAGCCCGGGGATGCGCCAGCGAAAGGTCCGGCAGGCTTCCTCGTAGGAACGGGCGGATTTCAGCATCGGTGTCAGTCCAGCGGCATCAGCTCTTCGAACCACAGATAGGTGTCGGTCTCGGTGAACACGATGCCGTCGAAGCCGGCATCCATGATGCCGGTGGCGATCTTGCCCAACTGGGCCTTCCATTCCGGGTTGGCGAGGTCGGTGATGAACTGGCCGGGCACGTCGCTGTCGGGGGCGAACAGGAAGGGCGGGCTGCCGGCCCCCCAGCCCTTCTGCCAGTACCAGCGGCTATCCTGGGTCTTGCCCAGCGGCAGCGCCGCCAGCACCAGGCGCGGCGAGCCCAAGGCCTTGAATTTCAGCTTGGCGATGTCGGCAGGCGTCAGCCCGTCCCAGCCGCGATGGGCGACATCGACCACCACGATGTCGTAATTGGTCTTTTGCAGCGCCATCACCCATTCGGCCCGGCTGGCGAAGGAATCGGCGTTCAGCATCGGCAGCCAGGTGCGCACCGCCGAGACCGAGCGGATCGGTTCGGCGTTTTCGTGGTTCGGCCGGGTCTTGGGCAGATGGCCGGTGGTCGGGTTGTCGGCGTCGGCGAAGGTCAGCACGCGGTCGCGGTCGGCGGCCCGCATGGCGGCGTCGGCATCCTTCGGGGTCTTGCAATCTTCCAGGCTGAACAGGCGACGCCCGGCATCGCGGGCGGCGTCGATGGCATAGATCATGCGGCGCTGGCGTTCGATCTTCTCGGATTCGCGCTTGATCTCGGCGGCGCGGCGCAATTCCTCCTTGGGGTCGATCGAGAACGGCCCCAGGGGCTGCGGCACCGGCGGGCGCTGGATGCCGCGCGCACGTTCCTCGGCCAGGACGCGGTCAAGCTCGCGACGGTCCTTGATGGCCTCGGCCAGCGGCTTGCCGAAGGCGAAGGTGCTGCAATAAAGGCCATCGACCACCAGACCGTCGATCACCTTCATATAGGGGCGATAGACCGTACCCAGCGGCAGGCGCTTCTCGAAATTGGTGCCGTAGGGGTCTTGCGCTTCCTCCCAGGCCGCCTCGCGCTCGCCCTTGACCAGCAGCTCGACGCCGCCCTTGACCAGGATCACCGCCTCTTTCTTGCGGGCCTTGGCGTAGCTGGCGATCTCGATGATCACGTCCCGCCACACTTCCCGATGGTTGGGAACGGCGGAAGCCGGCGGCGGGATCCAGTCGCGCGGCTTGTCCATCGCCATCGCCTGGGTGGCGGTCAACAGCAAGGCCAGCGCCAAGGGGGCGGAAAGGCGGGTCATGACAGGGACTCCTTGCCGGCCGAGCAACTCGACAATGGGATTGGTGGTGTGTATAATATACTTATCGCCAGGGCGGGGGGCTGATGGATAGTCGCGAGATCATTCGCAGGCTGGAACGAGACGGTTGGGTCGAGGTGGCGCGGCGCGGATCGCACGCGCAATTCAAGCATCCGACCAAGCCGGGGCGGGTGACGGTGCCCCATCCGAAGAAGGACATGGCGCCGGGGACCTTGCGCAGTATCGAACGCCAAGCCGGTATCCGGTTGGAAGAGAAAGGGTAGGCGATGGAACGCTCTTATTTCGCGGTGGTCGAGGCGAGCGCGTCGGGTGACATCGGCGTATGGTTCCCCGATTTTTCCGGCTGCGTGACTGCCGGCGGCAGCTATTCCGAGGCGCTGCTCAACGCCCGCGAGGCGCTTCAGTTTCATGTCGATGGCATGGTCGAGGACGGGGAAGCGATCCCGGAGCCGACGCCGTTCGAGAACCTGCCTGCCGACCGGGGACATTTGGCCGTGGCCCTGGTTTCCGTCAGCCTGCAAAGCCGTTCCAAGCGAATCAACATCACCATGGATGAAGCCCTGCTGGCCTTGATCGAAGCCCGCACCAACAATGTCTCTGGTTTCTTGGCGGAAGCGGCGCGCGATCGTCTGGCGTCGCTGCGCTGACCAGGCGGGGCGGGTCATCCGATCATCTCCTTGACCAGTTCGGCCAAAGCCAGGCACGAGGTCAGGCCGGGCGATTCGATGCCGTAAAGCGCCACCACGCCCGGGAGCCGGTGTTGGGCTGGGCCGTGCACGGCGAAGTCGGCGGCCGGCTCGTCGGGCGCGTTGATCTTGGGGCGGATGCCGGCATAGGCCGGCTCCAGCGCGCCGTCGGGCAAGTCCGGCCAATAACGGCGGATGGCGTCGTAAAATGAATCGGCGCGCGACGGCAGGACCCGGTAATCCTCGGCCTCGACCCACTCGACGTCGGGGCCGAAACGGCCGCGCCCGGCCAGATCCAGGGTGTAGTGCACCCCCAGCCCGGCGGCCACCGGCACCGGATAGACCAGCCGCGAGAACGGCATCTTGCCGGTCAGGGTGAAGTAATTGCCCTTGCACAGATAATCGCGCGGCACAGCAGCCAATCCCAGCGAGCGGGCGACCGGACAAGACGACAGGCCGGCGGCGATCACCACGCTTTTGGCCAACAATTCCGTCGGCTCGGCGCCGCCGATCTGCAGCAAGGTGGCGTCGTTTTCGGCACGGCCGCCGGTCACCGGGGCATTGAGTGCCAGGACCGCGCCGTGTTCTTCCGCCTCGCCCTGCAGGGCCAGCATCAGGCCGTGGGTGTCGATGATGCCGGTATCGGCCGAGAACAAAGCCTTGGTGCAGCGAAGAGAGGGCTCCATCGCCATGGCCTCGGCGGCGGGGATGGGGGCCAGGCCGTGACAGCCATTGACCTTGGCGCGGGCGAGGATGTCGTCCAGCTTGGCGGCCTCGGCCCCTTCGGTGGCGACGATCAGCTTGCCGGTCATGCGGAAATCGATTCCGTGGACCGCGGCGAAATCGCGCAGCAGGCGGTTGCCGGCCACGCACAGGCGCGCCTTCAGGCTGCCGGCCGGGTAATACATGCCGGCATGGATGACCTCGGAATTGCGCGAAGAGATGCCGCCGCCGATGGCCGGGCCTGCTTCCAGCACCACCACCTCGCGGCCGGAAGCCGCCAGCGCGCGGGCGCAAGCCAGCCCGACCACACCGGCCCCGATCACCGCACAATCGATGCGTTCCACCAACCCCTGTCCCCGAATTCGGTTGTCGCCTCTAGATTTGGCGGAGCATAGCATCCAGCCGGCCCTTGCGGAAGTTGCCGGATGGCCGGGCTGCGGCTACATTCTTGTCCCATGAACCAAGCCAACCTTGCGCCCTCTGTCTGTCCCCACGATTGCCCGTCCGCCTGCGGCCTGATGGTCGAGCGCCTGGCCGACGGCCGCATCGGGCGGGTGCATGGCGCCAAGATGCCTTATATCGAGGGGGTGATCTGCGCCAAGGTCGCCCGCTATGCCGAGCGGGTTCATCACCCCGACCGCGTCACCACGCCGTTGCGCCGGGTCGGGCCGAAGGGGGCAGGCGCCTTTGCGCCGATCGGCTGGGACGAGGCGCTGGACGAGATCGCCGATCGCTTCCGCCAGGCCGCCGCGCAGAACGGCGCCGAAAGCGTGTGGCCCTATTTCTATGCCGGCACCATGGGGCTGGTGCAGCAAAACGCGCTCAATCGGCTGCGCCGGGCCATGGGCTATTCCGGCCAGGCCAAGACCATCTGCGCCAGCGCCGCCGGGGCCGGATGGATGGCCGGGGTGGGGGCCAAGTGGGGCGTCGATGCCCGCGAGATGGCCGAAAGCGACCTGATCGTCATCTGGGGCGCCAATCCGGTCGCCACCCAGGTCCATCTGATGGGACTGATCAACCAGGCCCGCAAGCAACTCGGCGCCAAGTTGGTGGTGATCGATCCCTATCGTTCGGGCACAGCCGAAAAGGCCGACACCCACCTGATGCTGCGGCCCGGCACCGACGGCGCGCTGGCGGTGGCGGTGATGCATGTGCTGTTCAGGGAAGGCCTGGTCGATCGCGGCTATGTCGAGCGCTATACCGAGGGCGCCGACCGGCTGGAAGCCCACGTCGCCACCCGCACGCCGGCCTGGGCCGCCGCCATCACCGGCCTGAGCGAAGCCGAAATCGAGGCCTTCGCCCGCGCCTACGGCACCACCAAACGCTCGTTGATCCGCCTGGGCTATGGCATGAGCCGATCGCGCAACGGCGCCGTCAACCTTCATGCCGCCAGTTGCCTGCCGGCCTTGACCGGGGCGTGGGAAGTGACCGGCGGCGGCGCGATCCAAAGCGCGTCGGGGGGCTTTGCCATCGAACGCACCCTGATCGACGCCGCCGATCTGCCCGAGCCCAAGGTCCGCACCCTGGACATGAGCCGGATCGGCGCGGTGCTGGATGGCGACCCGGGCGCCCTGGCCGGCGGGCCGCAGGTCGCCGCCATGCTGGTGCAATCGACCAATCCGGCGACGGTGGCGCCCGAGACGGACCGGGTGTGGCGCGGCCTGGCCCGCGACGATCTGTTCGTGGCGGTGCACGAGCAGGCCATGACCCAGACCGCCCGCTTCGCCGACATCGTGCTGCCGGCCACCACCTTCCTGGAACATGCCGACCTTTACACCTCGTATGGCCACAGCTTCCTGCAGGTGGCGCGCCCGGTGATCGATCCGGTCGGCCAGGCCCGCTCCAATCACTGGGTGGTCGGCCAGTTGGCCCAAAGGCTGGGCGCCGTCCATCCCAGCTTCGCCATGGATGACGAGGCGATGGTGGCGGGCATCCTGGCCGCGTCCGGCCTGCCCGATATCGATGCCATTCTGGCGGCCGGCTGGCATGATTGCACGCCGTCCTTCGACCGCGCCCATTTCCTGACCGGGTTCGGCCATGGCGGGCGGTTCCGCTTCGCCCCCAACTGGGCGGCGATCGGCCCAGACCACGCCCGCCTGCCGGCGCTGCCCGACCATGCCGCCCTGACCGAGGCGACCGATGCCCTTCATCCGTTCCGGCTGATCACGCCGCCGTCGCGCCATTTCCTGAATTCCACCTTCGCCGACACCGCCAGCTCGCAAAAGCTGGCCGGCCGGCCCACCGTTTTGATCCACGCCCAGGATTGCCGGCGCCTTCGGCTGGCCGACGGTCAATTGGCCCGGCTGGGGAACCAGCGCGGCTCGGTGGTGGCGCATGTGGCGGTCACCGAGGCAATCGCGCCCGGCACCGTCGCCGTCGAAGGCATCTGGCGCGACGAATCCTTCGTCGAGGGGATCGGCATCAATCGCCTGGTCGGGGGTGATCCGATCCCGCCGGCCGGGGGGGCGGCATTCCACGACACGGCGATCTGGGTAAGGGGAGAAGCATGAGCAGGAAAGCCCATGTGGTGGTGGTCGGCAACGAGAAAGGCGGCACCGGCAAGTCGACGGTGTCGATGCACCTGATCGTCGGCTTGTTGGGGCAGGGGCTGTCGGTCGGCTCGATCGATATCGACGCCCGTCAGGCGACGCTGTCGCGCTATATCCAGAACCGCAAGGGGCGCAAGGATGCCGCGACCCTGGGCTTGCGGGTGCCCGACCATGTGTCGCTGCCGCCGACCGCCGACCGCGAGGCCGACGAGAAGCGCCTGACCGAGGCGGTGCGCCTGCTGGGGGCGGTGCATGACGTGGTGGTGATCGACACTCCCGGTTCCGACCATTACCTGTCGCGGCTGGGCCATTCCTTCGCCGACACCCTGATCACCCCCTTGAACGATTCGCTGATCGATCTGGATGTCCTGGCCCGGGTCGATCCCGAAACCATGCGCATCCTGCGTCCCAGCCACTATTCCGAGATGGTGTGGGAAACCAAGAAAACCCGCGCCGTGCGCGGCGAAAAGGCGGTGGTCGATTGGATCGTGCTGCGCAACCGTCTGGCCCATCTTGACGCCCGCAACAAGCAGGCGATGGAAAAGCTGTTGGGCGATCTTTCCAAGCGCATCGGCTTTCGCGTCGCCCCCGGCCTGGGCGAGCGCGTCATCTACCGTTCGTTGTTCCTCGAGGGGCTGACGCTGTTGGATCTGCGCGAAGGTATTCCCGGATTCGAACTGAGCATGAGCAACATCGCCGCCCGTCAGGAACTCAGGAACCTGATGGAAGCGACCGGCCTTGCGAAACTCGCGAAAGCCGATTGAACGCGAGGCCCGCCGGGACTACTCTGTCCAGCGCGGATAATCGACGCGACGTGGACGCGACACGGGTTAACGGACTATCAATCGGTTCGCATTAGCGTTGCGCGGAAAGTGACGAAGATCAGCGCCCCGGGGGGGGCGAGACAGACGTTCAGGAGAAAGATCCCATGTCCAACGAAACCAACCTTTCGGTTGCCGAAGAGCAGGCCTTTCAATTGTCGCAGGCCGCCATCGGGCTGGACCAGGCTAAAGCCGCGCGCAGCGACCTCGGCCACCTGGCCGCCGCCCTCGAGCGGAACCTCGAAGTGTGGGTGGCTCTGAAGACCATAGTGTCGACCAGCGACTGTCTGCTGCCCGACGCGGTGAAGGAAAATCTGCGTCGCCTGGCCGAATTCGTCGCCGACCGCACCATGCAGGGCGTCGACAACATCGCCGACACCACCATCGACGCGCTGATCAACATCAACCTGCAAATCTCGGAAGGCCTGCTGGAAGGCGCCAAGAAGTAGTTTTACAGGTCGATAGTTCCATTGAAAGGGTGCTTCGCCGGCGGCGAGGCACCCTTTTCAGTTTGAATTTTGAAGATGACTTCCTGCTGGCTGTAAACTCGCCTATCATTCCTGGCGCCAAAGCGGGTCGGGGTCGCAAATGCTGCATCTGGCGGGGTCTGCCGAGTATAAATGGAAGCATATGATCGAGGCGGTGGAAGAGCTGGGCCAAGGCTTCACCGTGTTCGACCGCGATCTGAACCTGATCTTGTGCAATTCCCGCTTTCTCGACATGTTGGGTTTTCCGGCGGATCTGGTTCATCCCGGCACGGTGTTCGCCGATTTCATGCGCTACAACGCCCTGCGCGGCGAGTATGGGGCCGGCGATGTCGAGGCCTTGGTGGCCGAGCGGGTGGAAAAGGCCGCCCGCTTCGAGCCGCATCGCTTCGAGCGCGAGCGTCCCGACGGCACGGTGATCGAGGTGCAAGGCAGCCCACTGCCCGGCGGCGGTTTCATCACCACCTACACCGACATCACAGACAGGAAGCGTGCCGAGCGCATGCTGATCCACGCCAAGGAAGAAGCCGAGGCGGCGGCCCGGGCCAAGGCCAGCTTCCTTGCCACCATGAGCCACGAGATCAGGACGCCGATGAACGGCATCCTGGGCATGTTGCACCTGCTGGGCGGCAGCCACCTGACCGACGAGCAGCGCGATTTGCTGGAAACGGCGCGGGGCTCGGCCGGGGCCTTGCTGGGCATCTTGAACGACATCCTGGATTTTTCGAAGCTCGAGGCCGGCCAGTTGCGGGTCGAGGCCACCGATTTCGACCTCTATCGGCTGGTTCACGACGTGGTCGCCCTGCTGCAGGGCGGGGCCGACGACAAGGGGCTGGCCCTGACCGCCACCATCGCCGATCAGGTCCCGCGTCAGGTGGTGGGCGATCCCACCCGCCTGCGCCAGGTTCTGACCAACCTGATCGGCAACGCGCTGAAATTCACCACCGGTGGCAGCGTCACCGTCCGGGTCGGGCTGGAGGCGACCGAGGATTCGCTGTCGAAATTGCGCTTCGAGGTGGCCGATACCGGCATTGGCATCGCCCCCGACGCTTTGGCGACCTTGTTCCAGGAATTCGTCCAGGCCGATTCCTCGATCAGCCGCCGCTTCGGCGGCACCGGGCTGGGCCTGGCCATCTGCAAGCGGCTGGTCGAGATGATGGGCGGCGACATCGGCTGCGACAGCCGGCTTGGCGAAGGTGCGACCTTCTGGTTCACCACCAGGGTCGGCCTGGCCTCGGTCAGCGTGCGCCATTCGGCCCCGGCGGTGGTGGACCGGCCCGTCACCGCCCCGTTGACGGTGTTGCTGGCCGAGGACAACCCCGTCAACCAGAAGCTGACGACCATTTTGCTGACGCGCTGGGGGCATGCCGTGACCTTGGCCAAGAACGGGGCCGAGGCCATCGACGCGGTGCTGGGCGGCACCTTCGACGTCGTCTTGATGGATGTCCACATGCCGGCCGTCGATGGTCTCGAGGCGACCCGGCGCATTCGCGCCATGGGCGGGCCGATGGCCGCCGTGCCGATCGTCGCCATGACCGCCGACGTGCTGGAAGGCGACACCGCCCGCTGTCTGGCCGCCGGCATGGACGATTACGTCGCCAAGCCGGTCGATCCCGACCGCCTGCAGGCCGTGCTGGCGAAATTTTCCCGTTAATATTCCATCAGGGCGCGGACATGCTCACGCGTCGAGGCGGCCAGGGCCGGCAGGTCGTAGCCGCCTTCCAGCACCGACACCACCCGGTTGTTGGCGAACTCGCGGGCGACGTCCAGCAGCCGTTCGGTCGCCCATTTGAAGTCCGACACCTTCAGGCGCAGATGGGCCAGCGGGTCCTGGGCGTGGGCGTCGAAGCCGGCCGAGATGAAGATGAAATCCGGCTGGAACTGGCGCAGGGCGTGGATGATGATGTCGTCCCACACCTGGCGGAATTGGTCGGAACCGCTGCCGGCCGGCAAGGGGACGTTGACCATGCGGCCCTGGCCGCCGGTTTCCGCCGCCAGGCCGGTGTTGGGATAGGCGTGCTCCTGGTGGGTCGAGGCATAGAAGGTGTCGGGTTCGTCCCACAGGATATGTTGGGTGCCGTTGCCGTGATGGACGTCGAAATCGATCACCGCCACCCGCTTGAAGCCGTGGGCGTCGCGGGCGTGCAGGGCGCCGATGGCGGCGTTGTTGAACAGACAGAAACCCATGGCTGCGTCGCGCTCGGCGTGGTGGCCCGGCGGACGCACGGCGCAAAAGGCGTTGCGCACCTGCTTGGCCGCCACCGCGTCGACGGCGGCGACCACCGCGCCGGCGGCCCGAAGCGCCGCGTCGCCCGATTGCGCCGACAGCAAGGTGTCGGGGTCGATGTGGTAATGTTCGCCGGCCGGCGGCACCACCGCGAAGACATGATCGACATGGTGCTCGACATGGGCGCGCAGCAAATGCTCGCGCTTGGCCTGGGGCGCTTCCTCACGCAGCAGCGCACCGAATTCCTCGCCCTCCAGCGCGGCAAGGATCGCCTTCAGCCGGTCGGCGCATTCGGGATGGTAGTCGCCGGTATCGTGTTCCAGGCAGACTGGATGCGTGTAGAGCAGCGTAGCCATGTCGTTTCTTCGGACGTCCTGCATTGATGTTTTTTCCATTCTCAATGAACCTATCGGCAATTGCCATAGGCGTTTTTCGAACAGGGGCATGAACACGGTGGGCGCAAAGCTTCGCATTGATCAATTACTGGTTGATCGCGGTCTGGTCGAAAGCCGGGCGCGCGCCCAGGCGATGATCATGGCCGGGCTGGTGGTGGTGGCCGGCAAGAGGATCGACAAGGCCGGGACAACGGTCGCCCTGGACGCCGCCATTGATCTGAAGGGCCAGGACCATCCGTGGGTGTCGCGCGGCGGGCTGAAGCTGGTCGAGGCGCTGGACCGCTTCGCCATCGACCCGACCGGGCTGGTGGCCATCGATGTCGGCGCCTCGACCGGCGGCTTCACCGACGTCTTGCTGACCCGGGGCGCGGCCAAGGTCTATGCCGTCGATGTCGGCCACGGGCAATTGGCGTGGAAGCTGCGATCCGACCAGCGCGTGGTGGTGCTGGAACGGACCAACGCCCGTCACTTGACGCACGAACAGATCCCCGATCCGGCCGGCATGGTGGTGTGCGACGCCAGCTTCATCGGGCTGGAAACGGTGCTGCCGGCGGCGCTGGCTCTGGCGGCGCCCGGTGCCTTCCTGGTGGCCCTGATCAAGCCGCAATTCGAGGTCGGCAAGGGCCGGGTCGGCAAGGGCGGCGTGGTGCGCGAGCCCGAACTGCATGCCGAGGTGTGCGAGCGCATCACCGCCTGGCTGGCTGGCTTGCCCGGCTGGTCGGTGGTGGGCTTGTGCGAAAGCCCGATCACCGGCCCCGAGGGCAACAAGGAATTCCTGATCGTCGGGCGCAAAGAGGGATAACCGATGTGCTCGCGCTTCCAGCAATTGGGCCGTCGGGTCAATCCCACCGATTTCGCCACGATTCTGTTGGCCGGCGGCGACGGTCGGATGCGCTGGGGCCTGACGGTCGACTGGGACCGTCGGCCGCTGATCAACGCGCGGGCCGAGACGCTGGGCCAAAAACCGACCTTTCGCCGCCTGCTGGGCAACCGCCTGGTGATCCCCGCCGATCTGTGGTGGGAATGGCGGGACGCAAGGCGCTATCGCCTGGGGTTGGACAGCGGTCTTGCCATGGGGTTTGCCGGCCTGTTCGACGGCGAATGCTTCACCATCGTCACCCGCCCGGCGCTGTCTGCGCTGGCGGCCATTCACGACCGGATGCCGGTGGTCCTAGGCGAAAAGGCCCAGGCCGATTGGCTGGCCGGCGGCGACGTGGCGACGCTTCTGGCTCAGCCCGATTTGGCGTATCGTGCCGATGCCTGCGATCCAGTGCCGGCCCAGGGAGAGTTGTTCTGACTTTTTAGGGGGGGAGACGGTCATGCGCCTGTGGATCATCCTGGCCGGCTTGAACGGGCTGATGGGGGTGGCGATGTCCGCCCTTGGCGCCCATGCATTCCCCGGCAACCTGACGGCCCAGGGCTGGGCCAGCCTGGGCGCCCAGTTCCAACTGATTCACGCCGTGGCCCTGCTGGCCGGCGAACGGATGGCCTGGTCGGTCTTGCTGTTCAATCTGGGGATCGCGGCCTTTTGCGGATCGCTGTACCTGAAGGCCTTCGGGCTGGCCGACTGGCTGCCCGGCCTGGTCACCCCGGCCGGCGGGATGTGCCTGATGGCCGGATGGCTGACCATGGCTGTCTACGGACTGAAGAAACGCTGATCTGGGGCGCGGGGAAAAGTCCCTCGGCTTCGCCTCGGTGTACTTTTCCCCGATTTTGGCGCGGCAAATCCGTGCTCAAGCAAGCTTTCCGCGCGGATTTTGTCTTTGTTCCGCCCTGCGGCGAGCGAAGGCTCGCCGCAGGGCCGCCGAACTATTCGTCGTCGTCGCCGCCCAGATCCTTGGGGCGGACGAAGGCCGACAGGCGGCAGGTGCCGGCCTGCAATTCGGCCCAGTGCTTGATCGGGCTGTCCAGCACCGCCAACGTGCAGGTCGGGTACTTGGTCTTCAGCAGGGTCACCGCGCCTTGCTCGCCATGGCCGTCGCACAAGGAATCGGCCAGTTTCCCGATGCCTGGGTTGTGGCCGATCACCATCACCGAGTCCAGATGGTCGTCCAGCTTGCGCAGGCGGGCCATCAAATCGTGGCGGCTGGCCAGGTAAAGCCCTTCCTCGATGCTGGCCGGCACGCCTTCCAGCAGCGGCTCGATCAGGGCCAGCGTCTCTTGGGTGCGCTTGGCGGCCGAACACAGGATTTCCGCCGGGCGCAGGCCGGCCTCGGCCAGGTGGCGGGCCATCAGGCGGGCGGCCTTGCGGCCGCGGCTGTTCAGGGGGCGGTCGAAATCCGCCAGGCCGGCATCACCCCAGCTGGACTTGGCGTGGCGCAATAAATAGATGCGTCTCATTTCCGTCATCCTCGCGCTCATGACAGTTCCCCGGGAAGGATATATAAAGGGAGGACCGGACGCCACGCCCCTGGGGAGAAAATGTCGTGACGCATCAGCAGAACGTTGACCAGCCTGTGATCGACATCCAGTCCAAGGACCGTTTCATCAATCGCGAGCTGTCATGGCTGGCCTTTAATTTGCGTGTCATCGAAGAGGCCCTCAACAAGCATCATCCCTTGCTCGAGCGGCTGCGCTTCCTGTCGATTTCGGCCTCGAACCTGGACGAGTTCTACATGGTCCGCGTCGCCGGCCTGAAGGGCCAGGTCGAGGCCGGGGTGATGACCACCTCGGAAGACGGGCTGACCCCGGCCCAGCAATTGGTGGCCATCAACGGCAAGGCCACCGACCTGTTGCACGCGCAAAAAGCCTGCTGGCGCGAATTGCGGACCGAGCTGCGCGAGGCCGGCATCGCCGTGGTCGAGCCGTCCGAACTGTCCAAGTCCGACATGCGCTGGCTGGACAGCCGGTTCATGGAAACCATCTTCCCGGTCCTGACCCCCTTGGCCATCGACCCGGCCCACCCGTTCCCGTTCATCCCCAATGCCGGCATCGCCCTGGTGCTGCACCTGTTCCGCTTGGATGACGGCGAGGTGCTGCGCGCCCTGGTGCCGCTGCCGCACCAGTTGGCGCGCTTCATCCGCCTGCCGGGCGAGGCGATCCGCTTCCTGCCGCTGGAAACCCTGGTGATCTTGTTTATCGAGCGGCTGTTTCCTGGCTTTCGCATGGAAGGCCAGGGCATGTTCCGGGTCATCCGCGATTCGGAAATGGACATCGACGAGGAAGCCGAGGATCTGGTCCGCGTGTTCGAGACGGCGCTGAAGCGCCGCCGCCGCGGCGAGGTGATCCGCCTGACCTTCAATTCCGGCATTTCCGAGGAACTGAAGAAACTGGTGATCGCCGAGGCCGACGCCAACGAAGGCGACGTCTACGAATTCGACGAACTGATCGGTCTGGTCGATACCAAGCAATTGATCGTCGACGAGCGGCCCGATCTGCTGTTCCCGCCCTACAACGCCCGCTTCCCCGAGCGCATCCGCGATTTCGGCGGCGATTGCTTCGGGGCCATCCGCAAGAAGGACATCGTCGTCCACCACCCGTTCGAAAGCTTCGACGTGGTGGTGCAGTTCCTGCGTCAGGCGGCGCGCGACCCCAACGTGGTGGCGATCAAGCAGACCCTTTATCGCACCTCGAAGGACAGCCCGATCGTCAAGGCGCTGATCGAGGCGGCCGAGGCCGGCAAGTCGGTGACCTGCATGGTCGAGCTGAAGGCCCGCTTCGATGAAGAGGCCAACATCCGCTGGGCCCGCGACCTGGAACGGGCCGGCGCCAACGTGGTGTTCGGCTTCCTGGAACTGAAGACCCACGCCAAGATCAGCCTGGTGGTGCGGCGCGAGGGTGGCGGGCTGGTGTCCTATGTCCATTACGGCACCGGCAACTACCACCCGATCACCGCCAAGGTCTATACCGACCTGTCCTTCTTCACCTGCGATCCGCAGCTGACGCTGGATGCCGCCAAGGCCTTCAACTACATGTCGGGCTATGCCATCCCCGACAAGATGGAGAAGCTGTCGATCGCACCCTTGCATATCCGCAAGACCATCTTGTCCCTGATCGACACCGAGGTCGAGTTCGCCCGGGCCGGCAAGCCGGCGGCGATCTGGGCCAAGATGAACTCGCTGGTTGATCCCAAGCTGATCGACGCCCTGTACCTGGCCAGCCAGGCGGGGGTGGAAATCGATCTGGTCATCCGCGGCATCTGCTGCCTGCGCCCGGGCGTGCCCGGCCTGTCCGACAATATCCGGGTCCGCTCGATCGTCGGGCGCTTCCTGGAACATTCGCGCATCATGGTGTTCGGCAATGGCGGCCGGCTGCCCAACCGCCAGGCCCGCATCTTCATCTCGTCGGCCGACTGGATGCAGCGCAACATGGACTGGCGGGTCGAGACCTTCGTCCCCATCGAGAACTCGACCGTGCACCGCCAGATCCTGGACCAAATCATGGTCGCCAACCTGAAGGACGTGGCGCAAAGTTGGATGCTGCAACCCGACGGCACCTACAAGCGGGTGTCGCCCGACGGGTCCGGCTTCTCGGCCCACACCTATTTCATGACCAATCCCAGCCTGTCGGGGCGCGGCAGTGCTCAGGAAAAGGGGCGCAAACCCAAGCTGATCGTCGATCCGGGTAAATGAGCCGGCTATGAAGATCAGGCGCAAGCAAGAGCCGGTGGGAATCATCGATATCGGCTCGAATTCCATTCGTTTGTGCGTCTATGACGGCGCCGCCCGCGTGCCGGTGCCGTTGTTCAATGAAAAGGCGGTGTGCGCCCTGGGCCTGGGTCTGGGCAAGACCGGGCGGCTGAACGCCGAAGGGGTCGAGCAGGCGATGGCGGCGGTCGGCCGCTTCGTCGCCCTGTCGCGGGCGATGGAGGTCGAGTGGCTGGACATCCTGGCCACCGCGGCGGTGCGTGACGCCAACGACGGGGCCGAGTTCGTCCGCCGCCTGGAAGCCACCTATGATGTCGAGGTCAAGGTGCTGTCGGGCGGGCAAGAGGCGCGGCTGGCGGCCATGGGGGTGATGTGCGGCATCCCCGACGCCGACGGGGTGGTGGCCGATCTGGGCGGCGGCTCGCTGGAACTGGTGACCATCAAGGGCGGCGATGTCGGCAAGCACGTCACCATGCCGCTGGGCGTGCTGCGCATGGCCGAGGCGGCCGGCGACGACCGCGACAAGGCGTCCGAGCTGATCGAGAAGCACCTGAAGAAGGTCAAGTGGCTGGCCGGCGGCAAGGGGCGGGCTTTGTACGCCGTCGGCGGCGCCTGGCGCGCCATCGCGCGGATCTGCATCAGCCAGACCCATCATCCGCTGACCGTGCTCGACACCTTTTCGCTCGAGCCGCGCGAGGCGCTGCGCATCATCGATCTGGTCGCCACCCAAAGCCGCAAGTCGATGGAAAAGGTGCCGGGCGTGTCGAAGAAGCGCTTGGCGGCGCTGCCGCTGGCCGCGCTTTTGCTGGACCACATCATCCGGGCGACGTCACCGTCGCGGCTGGTCTTCTCGATCTACGGCATGCGCGAGGGGCAGTTCTTCAAGCGCCTGCCGGAACGGCTCAAGGTCCAGGACCCGCTGATCTCGGTGTGCCGCAACCTGGCGCTGATGAATGCCCGCTTCCCGGAACATGGCGACGAGCTGATGAGCTGGACCGGCGCGCTGTTCCCCGAAGACGGCCCCCGGGAATCCAAGCTGCGCCATGCCGCCTGTCTGGCGTCGGACATCTTCTGGAACGAGCATCCCGACTACCGGGCGGAACAGGCCTTCCTGAAGGTGCTGCGCCTGCCCTTCATGGGGGTGCCGCACCGCGACCGCGTCGCCTTGGCCTACACCATCCTGGTGCGCTACCAGGGCGCCGACGACGGCCCGCACGGCGAAATGGCGGTGCAGATGCTGGACGAGGCCGAACTGCGCCGCTGCCGGCTCGCCGGGCTGGCGCTGCGTCTGGCCCATACCGTGTCGGGCGGCGCGCCCAATCTGTTGAAGCAGACCCGCCTGATCGCCGACAAGGGCGAGCTGGTCCTTGAGGTGCCGCCCGGTCATCCGGCCGCCTTGCTGGAAAACGATCGCACCTTCGACCGGCTGGCCCGGGCGATGGATTGCGAGCGGCTGGTGCTGCGCCGGGGAAACGGCGCTTGACTCTGCCCCATGCATGGTGAGAGTCGGCCGCCAACTTCCGTTATTCGTCATGGCCGGGCTTGACCCGGCCATCCACGTTCTCGGCCGGTGGATGCCCGGATCAAGTCCGGGCATGAAGCGCCTAGAGGAACCTCGGAGAGAGGCATGACCGTAGCCATCGAGATGGGGAGCACGCAAGGCGGTCAGCCGGCGACCCTGGATCTTGAGGAATTGCTGGCGACCCGCCTGCTGGTGCAGGGCAATTCCGGGTCCGGCAAGTCGCATCTGCTGCGTCGCCTGATCGAGCAAAGTGCAAGGTGGGTCCAGCAGGCGGTGGTCGATCCCGAAGGCGATTTCGTCACCCTGGCCGAGAGCTACGGCCATGTGGTGGTCGATGCCGCCGCCCACACCGAAGCCGCCCTGCAGCAGGTCGCCGCCCGGGTGCGCCAGCACCGCGTCTCGGTGGTGCTAAACCTGGAAAATCTGGAAACCGAACGGCAGATGCGCCATGCGGCGGCCTTCCTGGGCGGCCTGTTCGATGTCGAGCGCGATTACTGGTTTCCCATGCTGGTGGTGGTCGATGAAGCGCAATTGTTCGCGCCCGCTGCCGCCGGCGAGGTGTCGGACGAGGCGCGCAAGGCCAGTCTGGGCGCCATGACCAACCTGATGTGCCGCGGCCGCAAGCGCGGCCTGGCCGGCATCATCGCCACCCAGCGCCTGGCCAAGCTGGCCAAGAACGTCGCAGCCGAGGCCTCGAACTTCCTGATGGGGCGGACCTTCCTGGATATCGACATGGCGCGCGCCGCCGATCTTCTGGGCATGGAACGCCGCCAGGCCGAGATGTTCCGCGACCTGGCGCGCGGCCATTTCGTCGCCCTTGGGCCGGCCTTGGCGCGCCGCCCGCTCGCCATCCGCATCGGCGACGTCGAAACCAACGGCCGGGCCGGCAACGCCCGCCTGCTGCCGCTGCCCGAGACCCAGCCCGGCGACGCCCGCGACCTGATCTTGAAGGCCGGCGCCTTCGAGCCGGCGCGAGCCCCCCTGGTACGCCCGACCGCCGCCGACACCGCCCAATTGCTGGCCGAACTGGCGGCGGCCCGGCCGCAGCCATCGCCCGGCCAGGCCCTGGTCGAGGCCGCCCTGTCGGCGCCGCCGCCGCCGCCGCGCCCGGTGCCGCCCAAGGTCGAGCTGGACGTGGTCCTTCGCGAGGTGCTGTCCGACGAGGGCGCCCTGTTCCGCTCGGTGGCGCAGATCTACCAGGATTTCCTGGTCCGCTGCCGCAGCCACGGCCTGAACGGGCGGACCCTGGACATGGCGGCCTTCCGCCGCCGTTTGGCGGTGGCCCGGGCCGGCCTGGCCGACCAGCCGGTTTCGGACGACCCCGAATGGGCCAGGGCCGAGAACCTGGCCGAGGCGATGGGCGAGGATATCGAGCCGGTCTTCCTGCTGCTGGCCCGCGCCGCCCTGGATCAGGCGGCCTGCCCGTCGAATGCCGCCATCGCCCGGGCGCGCGGCTCGCACAGTGCCCGGCGGGCCTTGGCGGTGCTGGAACACATGGAAAGCCGGGGGCTGATCGCCACCACCACCGACGCCTGGGGGGCGCGGATCATTCAGATTCCGTCCTTGGGGTGGCAGACCGCGCCGGGCAATCCCGATGCCGGCGAAGATGGCGACATCGTCGCTAGTTAGTTCCTCGGGGAAAAGTCCTTCGCTTCGCTCAGTGTACTTTTCCCCGATGATTTAAAAGGAGAAAAATAGGCTTGGGGCGGCCCTGCGCCTATTTTTCATGTTTGACGGCCGCCATGAGGCGAGCCGCGCTCGCCTCATGGCGGGAAAACAAACCAATCCCGCGCGGAAAGCTTGCTTGAGCACGGGGTTTCCAAACAAAATCGGGGGAAAGTACACCGAGGCGAAGCCGAGGGACTTTTTCCCGGACAACTAATTAGTGGGTTTCTCGACCCGCTGATAGACTCGGCCGTCCCAGCGCAGCAACTGGGTGCCGGTGTCGATGGTCCGCCAGCCGCCGATGATTTCGGTGGTGGCGAACAAGGTTTCGTCGTCGCCCCACGACCAGCCGATGGCGTTCCACCCCTTCCTGGTCCAGTTGGCGACCAGGAACGGGCGGCCATGCTCGGCCTCCCACGCAGGGTCATCGACCATCAAGATCAACTCGGCCTTGCCGTCGCCATTCAGGTCGAAGCGGCCGGCGCGGACCTTGTCGAGGCCGAAGCCGTGTTCGCCGCCGGCGAGGTAGTGATCCTTCCAATAGGTCTTCAGCGCGCTTTCCACTTCCCACGGCTGCGCCGCCGAAATCGGCATCATCGGAATCTGCGCGGCCGGGGGCGGCACCTCGTCGGCAAGCGACGGCGTGGCGAGAAGCATCAGGATCAGGGCGGCAAGGGGGGTACGCATGACGGGGCGGAGGATAGAAACAAGCCCGGCCGCCGTCAACGAAATGGCGCAAGGGCGGTGAAGGGTGTTATATTCGGCGAAACGTCTGAAGCAGGATTCGGCAGAATGCCCATCGATTCCGTGACTTTAAGCGCCAGCGCCCGCACCGGCCTCGCCTCGATCCAGCGGTCCAACGAACAATCCGCCGATCGCTCCCGCGCCCTGTCCTCGGGCCGGCGCATCAATTCCCCGCAGGACGACGCAGCCGCCTATCTGGCGGCCAAGGCCCTGACCGACAAGGCCAGCGACCTGGCCTCGGTCAAGGAACAGTCCGCCGGTGCGGTCTCGGCGGTCAGCGCCGCCTTGGACGGCACCCAGGCGGTGGGACGCCTGGTCAATCAGTTGCAAGGAATCGCCCTGTCCGCGCAAAGCACCGACAGCGCCGCCGAACGCGCCGCGTACGCCGAGCAATACAACGTCGTGCGCGACCAGATCGGCGCGGTCATCCAGGATGCCAGCTACCAGGGCACCAGCCTGCTGGGCGGCGGCACCTCGATCTCGGCCGGTGACGTGACGGTGTCGGCCCAGAACGTCACTGTCGGCGGCCTGGGCCTGTCGGCGGTCGCCGCCGACGGCTCGAATTTCGGCGATGCGCTGCTGGCGGAACTGTCCTCGGCCACCACGACGTTGCGCCAGGCCCAGTCCAATCTGGGCAGTTCGGTCGCGGCACTGAACATCCAGGCCGGCAATGCCGACAATTTGCGCAACGTCGCCGCCGAGGCCGGCCTGAAGCTGTCCGAAGCCGACCTCAGGGAAGAGGCGGCGGGCCTGGCCGCCAGCCGAACCCGCCAGCAATTGTCCCAGGTCGGGCTGGGTATCAGCCGCGACCTGCAGAACTCGATCCTGTCGCTGTTCTGAACCTGCGATGCGGCAACCCGCGTCCCCCTATGGCGCCTATGAACGCATGCAGGCGACCGGCCTGAAGGGCCGGGCCGGCGAGGCGATGGCCTTCGTCAGGGCCGCCAACGCCCTGGAAGCGGCGTGCCGCGCCCCGGTCAGCCGGGCGATCCTGGACAATGCGCTGAAGCGGAACCAGAAGCTGTGGACCCTGGTGCAGATCGAGGTGACGGCACCCGACCATCCATTGCCGGCGCCCATTCGCGCCAATCTTTTGGACCTGTCGCGCTTCGTCGATCACCAGACCATCAAGGCCCTGTCCAGCGGCCGGCCCGACGACGCCCGCTGCCTGATCGAGATCGACCGCGAGATCGCCGCCGGGCTGATGGCTTAGCTTTTTGATTGCCCCTTTGCCTGAGCGCGGCCATCCGGCCGCTTGGCCGCGCCCTCAATGGGCGCTGGAGTAGCGCGCCTTAGATTAAAAAGCGCGCTCCTCTAGCCGCGCACGCAGCGGGCGGAATTGTAGATCCTGAGAACGTCGCCTTGCGGCCCGGCCCCGACCGGCAGGCGCGACTCGTCGCCCGATTTCGGGCTGGAACGCTGGGCTCCGGCGCCATGGACATCCAGCAGGCGGGGCGGGCCACTCGCGCGCGATGGCGGCCCACCCATCCCCGGCGGTCCCATCCCCGGCGGTCCCATCCCCGGCGGTCCCATCCCCGGCGGCCCCATTCCCATCCCCATTCCGGGCGGCCCCATTCCGGGCTGGCCCCCCATCCCCTGGGGGCCGCCCATGCCGATATTGCCCATGGCCTTGCCAAAGGCCAGGTAGACTGCGAAATCGCCCGGCTGGCGGCCGTCCAGATGCGAGGTCGAGCTCCAGAAATAGGGCCAGTTGCGGCTGCCGTCGGCCTCGGCGATGGCGCTGATGGCGAAGATCGGGTCGATCGCCGCTGAACCGGTGGCGTCGGGCGAGCGGGAATAATCGACGATCGAATGCAGTTCCTTGGCGCTGGGGAGGCGCCAGTCCGACTGGCCGGCCAAGTCCAGCCGATCGCAAAAGGCCAGTGCTCCGGCCCAGTCCAGGCGGCCGTGATCGTGGTTCATCCAGGTCAGGCCGGTGGCGCGGTCGGCCACCGTGCCGTTGCCGTTATCGACGAAGTCGTTCTTGCCATAGGCGGGGTTGCCGCGCACCCAGCGCCCGTACCATTGCCGGCCGCCCGGACCGCCATTTTGCGGATAGCCCTTGATGCGCCCATCGGCGAAATTGACCCCGAAGAAGGCGGCTTCGCCCCCCATCACCCGGCCGGTATATGCGGTCGAGGTGACGTATTGCGCGTCGATGAAGCGGCCCTGGCGGGGATATTCGAAGGTGAACGCACGGGTGTCGAGATAGGGGCGGGCGTCGGCCGGCACCTGGGAACTGGATGGCGGCGACGATCCGGTCGCGCCCGAGAAGTCGATCAGCGAATACAATTCCTTGATGGTCGGCACCCGCCAATCGGCGTGGCCGCCGACCCGGCTGGCGGCGGCCTTACCCGGCGCCTCGCCGAACGAGGTGCGCTCGAAGCCCTTCTGCCACATCAGGCCGGTGACCAGATCGCTGACCGTGCCGTCGCCGTTATCGCGGTAATGCGGCTGATTGCCGCGAACCTGGCCATCCTGGCCGAAGAACATGGCGCCGGCCGCCGGGCAAGACGACGCGCCGCGCGCATCGAAGCATCCGGTCTGACCGGTATCGACGATGGCATAAGGAAGGCTCTGGGCGGCGACCGGGCCGGCCACAGCCGTCATGATCACGGCAAGGAATAGCCGACGCATCGGACCCCCATCCGGAGAGAGGTAAACAAGCCGTCCGATCAGCCGAAATACAGAAGTCCCAGGATGGCGTTCACCGCGCCGGGTGTCATCGCAATCGCGATCTGCTTCAAGAACGTCGCCATGGCTTCCTCCATGCGTCTGCTTCATCAGCCATGACATGATGGCGCGGTTCTCCGGCGAATGGAAATGGCGCGAAATGGTTAAAAACCGGATATTAAGTAGGGCATTTTATACCTGGGGATGAGGCCGCGTGCGTATTTGAGGTTTTTCTTCCAAACTTAATCGAAAGTATATATTTTGCCGACCGTCGAACGAGGAAGGGCACAAGGATGCCGGTTTTGCAGTGGGATGACGGTCTGAATGTGGGGGTCGGCTTCATGGATGCCGACCATGTGGTGGCGGCCGAACAGATCAACGGATTGGCCGATGCGGCGGACGCCGCCCAGCGGGCGTCGTTGCTGGCGGCGTTCATCGACCATTGCCGCCACCATTTCGCCCGCGAGGAAGGCCTGATGGAAAAGACCGGGTTCTTCGCGCTGGGCTGTCATCGCGGCGAGCATCAGCGGGTGCTGAGCGAGTTGGCCGATGTGCAAGCCAAGCTGGCAGCCGGCGAGTCCGTGGACAGCTATTTCCGGGACGATCTGCCCAATTGGCTGATGATCCACCGCAACACCATGGATGCCATCACCGCCGAATTCGCCCGCTCGGCCGGTTACACCGAATAGGTGGCGGCGACCAGCCAGGCCTGCTCGGCCGGGTTCAGAAGCGGCGCCAGTTCCGCGGCGACGCGGGCATGATAGGCGTTGATCCAGGCGCGCTCGGCCGGCTCCAGCAGGCTGGGCTCGATCAGGGTGCGGTCGATTGGGGCCAGGGTCAGGGTGTCGAACCCCAGCAAGGGCTTTTCGCCGCCGGCCGGCATCGCCTGTTCGGTCACCACCACCAGGTTTTCGATGCGGATGCCGAAGGCGCCGGTTTTGTAATAGCCCGGCTCGTTGGACAAGATCATGCCCGGCATCAAGGCCACGGCGGCGTGGCCCTGCTTGCCGATACGCTGCGGACCTTCATGCACCGAAAGAAACGACCCGACGCCATGACCGGTGCCGTGGTCGTAATCCAATCCGGCCCGCCACAGATGCTGGCGGGCCAGGACGTCCAATTGCGGGCCGGTGGTCCCGGCCGGGAAGATCGCGCCGGCCAGGGCGATATGCCCTTTCAGGACCAGGGTGAAGGCCCGCCTTTGCTGGGCGTCGGCACCGCCGATGGCGATGGTGCGGGTGACGTCGGTGGTGCCGTCCAGATACTGGCCGCCGGAATCCAGCAGGAACAATTGCCCCGGCTCAAGCCGGCGATTGGTGGCGGGCGTGGAATGGTAATGGACGATGGCGCCGTTGGGCCCGGCGCCGGCGATGGTCGGGAAGGACGGGCCGCGATAAAGCTCGCCCTGGCGGCGAAAGCTCTCCAGCCGCTCGGCCGCGCCCAGTTCGTCGATATCCTCCTGCGCCGCCAGCCAGGCGAGGAAGCGGACGATGGCGGCACCGTCGCGACGATGGGCGGCGCGGCTGCCGGCCAGTTCCACCGTGTTCTTGCAGGCCCGGGGCAGGGCGCAGGGGTCGGGGCCGCGATCGATGGCGGCGCCGGCCAGGGCGGTCAGCACCGCCTGGGGGGCGAAGGTCTGGTCGATGCGGACCCGTCGGCCGGCGCGGCCCAGGGCGTTCAAGGCGCCGGCAAAGGCGGCCGGCGGCAAGATGGTGATACCGCTTCCCAGATGGGCCAAGGTGGCGGAATCGAAGCGGTCGGGTGCCAGGAACAGCTGCACCGAGGAATCGGCATGGGCGATGGCGAAGCCCAGCGCCAGCGGCACGAAATCGACGTCGGCACCGCGCAGGTTCAACAGCCAGGCCAGGGATGACGGGTCGGTCAGCACCACCGCGTCCAGCCGATCGGCGGCCAGCTGTGCCGCCAGTTCTGCCCGCTTGTCCTGGGCCGACTTGCCGGCATGAAGGATGTCGTGCGGCCGCACCGGGCTGGCCGGCGGGGCCGGGCGGTCGGCCCACACCGCGTCCAGCGGATTATCGGGACACGACACCAACTCGGCGCCGGCCTTCAGACAGGCGGCCCGCAACGCCTCGACCTGATCGACGGTGTGCAGCCACGGATCGAAGCCCAGCTTCTGCCCGGCGGCCAGGGCGTCGGCCACCCATTTCGGCGGAGGCTCGTCGATCAGGTGGCGGATTTCGAAGGCGGATTGATCGACCTCGTGGCGGACCTGCAGGGTGTAGCGGCCATCGACGAAGATGGCGGCGCGGCCTTGCAGCACCAAAGCCATGCCGGCCGAGCCGGTGAAGCCGGTCAAAAAGGTCAGGCGCCGGGCCGAAGGCGCGACATACTCGCCCTGATGCTCGTCGGCGCGCGGCACCACGAAGCCGTCCAGGCCCCGGGTTGCCAATTCCCGTCTTAAGTCAGCCAACGCGGTCATGGGCCATCCTCCTGTTTGCAGATATGGCCACAGGCAGGCGCGGTCGGCAATGGGGTGTTGGCGACGAAGGTCGATGCCATCCGCGCGCCCTTAGCGAACCCCATCCACCAAAAAAGCCCCGGGGCGAACCCCGGGGCTTTTTTTGCGGAGGGAGATGGGCTGGAAGAGAACCTTCTCTTGGTGTATTTCAATGCGTTAGCGGGACTTGCTGCGGCTTGATCCGACACCCATATGGTGGCATGATGCGGCGATGGAAAAGCGCCGGCCAACCTACGATCTCGATGCCGTCAAGGCCGCCCTCGGGTCGGTCGAGACGTTGGCGATCACGCGGACGGCCTATTCCGATGCCCTGTCGCTGGGGTTCAGCCGCTCCGGCATCGCGGCAGTGATCAACAGCATCCGGCGTCCGATGTTCTACAAGTCGATGACCACCTTTGCCGATCATCGGACATGGCAGGACGTCTACCATGTTCCGGCGGGTGATTTGGTCCTGTACGTAAAGTTCCAGGCCGACGTGGTGACCGAGTTTCGGGTGATGTCGTTCAAGGAGAAGTGACCGTGGCCACCAAGATCCCAGACTTGCCGCCAACCATGCCGTGCCCCGAGACGGGCCAGATGCTGACCCGCGATATCCGCCCGTTCACGGTGCGCTACAAGGGTGCCGAGATGGTGGTCGATCTGCCCGGCTATTATCCCGAGGGAGAGGGCGAGTCCGTGCATGTGGGCGCCGACATGGCCGCCGCCGACGCTGCGTTGCGGACGTTAAAGGAACAGGTGGACGGCGTGCCGTCGCCCGCCACCATCCGCCGCATCCGCACCAAGCTGCGCCTCAGCCAGCGAGCGGCGGGTGCGCTGTTCAAGGTCGGCCCCAGCGCCTTCGACAAGTACGAGCGCGCCATCGTGGAACCGAGTGGGCCGACGATCCAGTTGCTGAAGCTGCTGGACCAGCATCCGGAGTTGGTGGGGGAGTTGGGGGTGTAGGCGGGATTTAATGGACCCTGACCCCGTTTCTGCCGTGACTGAAAATCCGACTGCCGGGATGATGGTGTCAGTCATTTTTGTGCCTCACTTCTTTGAGCCAGTAAAATAGCAATATTCTTTAGAGTCCGTCCGCGAAGTTCCCTATTATTTCCTGTGCCTTGCGATTCTGCGCAGCATGAGGCGGATCATGGCCAGGCGCAGGAACGCCAGCGCCATTCTGGCGAGGTTCTCGAAGTCCTTGGCGAGGCGTCGGCA
>NZ_LWQU01000136.1 GCF_001650635.1 Magnetospirillum moscoviense
GGACCCGACCGCGCGATATTGCCTCGCCGCCGCCATGGGGGCGTGACCGTCAATACGATTCACGAATAGAGCCTTTTCTATATGGACCGCATCGGTCAGCTGCGCCGCGTCTCGGCCGAAAAGCATGGCCAGAACACCCTGAAATCGCTGTTCGGGGATACCGCCTATCTGCTGTTGAACTGGCCGCGCGCCAAGCAGACCGAAGATGGCACCTGGGAAGCGACCGGCTGGCGGCCCGAGGAATGCGGATCGGCACTGATGGATGCGTGCGTGCGCAAGGGGGTGTTTGATCCCGATACCAAGGTGCGCTGCGCCGGGGCCTGGAAGGGCGACGATGGCGAGCTGATCGTGCATTTCGGCTCGGCCATCGGGGTGTGGCCAGCGGACGGTGGACGGCCGGCATCATACGATCCATGCGAATTGGGCGGATGGATTTATCCGACCCGGCCGGTCCTGCCCCATCCCGCCAAGCCTGCCAGCGCCATCGGCGCCGCCGAAGAGGTGCTGGCCTATTTCCGGTCATGGAACTGGGCCAGGCCCGACGTTGACCCGTGGCTGTTGCTGGGATTTGTCGTCGCCAGCTTCCTGGGGGCCAGCGTGCAATGGCATCCGCTGTTCTGGGCGGTCGGCGACCGGGGCACCGGCAAATCGACGATGCTGATGATGATTTACTGCCTGCTGGGCAACTTCATGCTGAAGATCGAGAACGCCACCAGCGCGTACATCTATCAGAAGGTCGGCCGCGACAGCCGTGCCGTCGGCATCGACGAAGCCGAGCCCGACGAGGAAAGCACCAAGCTGAAGCAGCAGATGGAGTTGGCCCGTGCCGCCGCCTCGGGGTCGGTGATCGGCCGGGGCGGCGCCGACGGCACGCCGGTCGAGTTCTTCCAGAACGCGCCCTATCTGTTCTGTTCCATCAACATGCCGGGGCTGAACGGCGCCGATCTGTCGCGCATCGCCGTCGGCGTGCTGGGGCCGCTGGAAGGCCATGCCTTGCCGGACGACGCCAAGGTGCCGCCGGAAGAAGACAAGGTGATCATGCGCCGGGTGATGGAGCCGCTGGGCCGCCGCCTGCTGCGGCGCGTGGTCGATAACTGGCATCGGTTTCCGGCGGTGCTGAAGGCGTTTCGCGGCGCCATGAAGGCCGCCGGTCACAGCGGACGTGGCGCCGATCTGTTCGGCACCCAGCTGGCCTGCGCCCACCTGGTGCTGTCGGACGCCATGCCGACCGAGGTCGAGCTGGCCGCCTGGGGCGAACGAATGAAGGCCAGCGAGCTGGCCGAGCTGTCCACCGACTTGGCCGCCAACAAGACCTGCCTGCTGCACCTGCTGACCAGCATGCTGGACGTCAAGCAGGGCGGTCAGTCCTTTACCGTCGGCCATTGGGTCGAGAAGCTGGCCACCAACAGGCAGATCAGCGAGGGCGAGCAATCGGGCGCCAAGGACGTGCGCGAGGTGCTGCGGACCTTCGGCCTGGACGTGCGGCCGCACCCGAAGGACAAGGGCAATCCCAGGGCCGAACTGTACCTGTGGGTGGCCTATCGTCACCAGCAGGTGGCCAAGCTGTTCCAGGGCAGCACCTGGGAGTCCCGGCGCGGCGCCGGCTCGTGGGTCGGCAAGCTGGCCAGCCTGGACGGCGCCTGCGCCAACGTCTCGTTCCATTGCGGCGGGGCGGACAAGGCCGTGCTGGTACCCATTCATTATTGCCAGGAAGGCCCGCCGGACGGCGGGCAGCAGGGGGAGCGCAGCGACCCGTCGGCCGCAGGGCGCTCGCCCGTCCAGGCGGCTGCCGTCTGTGACCCTGACCCTTATGCGAGCGACCGGAGCGCGGCCGACACCGCATCCGCCGACCATCGTCAGGCCCCTGACCCCTTCGCCCTCTCTGAAGGTTTCCATTCATGACCCTGACCCCGACCCTGTTTTTCCGAGAAAAAATCGAGGCGAGGCGCCTGGATGCGGGGGCGGTTTGGTTTGTGGGTTTGGGGGGCGGTTTGGTCTTTATTGTTGTAAATCAGTGTATTAGCGGCAACCAAACCGCCAAACCGACCAAACCGCGAAACAGGACACACATGCATGTGCATATGCGCAGGCGGGGGTGCGCGCATGTGTAGCGTTCGGAAATGGCGGTTTGGTGGTTTGGTTTGGATATGAATAGGTAATTTATCCTTATGTTTCACAGACTTAGACACCAAACCGCAGACCAAACCGCGACCAAACCGCTGGGCAAACCGGTTTGGTCGGCTGGGGTGGGTAAAATACCGGAGGATATGCTATGAGCGACCCGAGGGCAGGTGTGACGCAGGTTTTGGCGCAGGCGGCGGATGACCGCGAGCCCGAGTTAGAGCCCATGCAGGCATCGCTGCCGCTGCTGGACCCCGAGGCGCTGGCCGACCTGCCGAGCGGCGACCTGACCAAGCGGGCGGCGGCCATCATGCAGGCGGTGGCCAAGGGCGGGCGGCCGAAGGGCTCGCGCAACCGTCGCACCAAGGAAATGGTCGAGTACCTGCAGCACCGCTACCGCGATCCGCTGGAAGGTGCCTTCGCCACGTTCTCGCGGTCGGCCGCCGACCTGGCTGCCGAGCTGGGCTGCACCAAGCTGGAAGCCTTCGACCGGCAGGCGCACTGCATGGCGCTGGCTCTGCCGTACGTGCACTCCAAAATGCCGGTGGCGGTCAACGTCCAGGGCGACCTGCCGATGCTGGTGCTGGCCGATGTCGGTCAAGCGCTGGCCAGCATGGCGCCGGCCGGCCAGGTCATCGACCATGGGCCGCTGGCCGACGTGGTCGCCGTTGACATCGGAGGCGACTGCGATGCGTGAACGCGACGTGAACAGCAGCGGAACAGGCGCATGCGATGGCGCACGGATGGCGCACGGTCCTGTCAAGGCGGCGGTTTCGCTGGCATCGCGCATGATCCGAACTCACGGTGTCATCCGATCCGCCTCCGACCGTCCGGCCGACCAGCCGTCAGAGGCGGAAAAAATCAAGGCCGACGCCCCCCCCAATCACCCAGTCATTTCCTGCACGGGTGGCACAAAAATGCTCCGACCTTTGGCCAGCCCAGCCGAACCGAACCGGAGCCGGGCGTGGGTGCGGGCTGGGGATGGGCTGGGGTCTGGGTTCAAGGTTTCTTTGTGCGAGGTATGGAGATGAGCTTATCCCGCCCCTTCATCCCCGCTGGGCCGGTCTCGGCGTCGTTCATCAGCCATCGCGCCATGATTACGGCCATCATGGGGCCGATCGGCGGTGGCAAGACATCGGCGGCGCTGATGAAGGCGATCTACATCGCCCGAGAGCAAAATCCCGACCCCGACGGCGTCAGGCGCACCCGGTTCGCCTTCATCCGCAAGACGTATCGCGATCTGGAACGCACGCTGATCAAGTCGTGGTTCGATTGGGTGCCCCAGTCGCTGGGGGACTGGAAGGGCGGCACCGGCGGCCAGCCGGCCCAGCACATCCTGCGCTTTCGGCCGCAATCTCCCGATGGCACCACGGTGGAATGCGAGGTGCTGTTCCTGGCCATCGGCGAGAATTCGGCGGAAGAGGCTTTGCGCGGCCTGGAAGTCACCGGCTTCTTTCTGGACGAAGCCGACACCCTGGACGAAGAGGTTTTGATCTACGCCATCAGCCGCGCCGGTCGTTATCCCAAGACCGACCCGGCCAACGGCTTCCCCGGCCCCACCTGGTCCGGCGTGTGGATGGCGTTCAACGCCCCCGACACCGACAACTGGGTTTATCGCCGCTTCGTCGACGAACAGTTCGAGGGACACCATTTTTTCCGCCAGCCCGGCGGCCTGGAAGCCGGCGCCGAGAATTTGGCCAACCTGCCGGAAAGCTACTACCAGCGCGCCATGATGGGCCAGCCGGACTGGTGGATGCGCCGCATGATCCACAATCAGTTCGGCTATTCGCGCGACGGCAAGCCGGTCTACCCGGAATTTTCCGAGCGGCGACACCTGGCGCCGACCATCCTGCGGCCGACCAAGGGCCTTCCCATCCTGATCGGGCTAGACGGCGGGCGCACCCCGGCGGCGGTGCTGGAACAAATTTCCCCCGAAGGCCAGCGCCGCACGATCGCCGAACTTGTCACCGACGGCATGGGCGCCACCCGCTTCGGCCGCGCCTTGCGTGATTTCCTGGACCGTGATTTTGCCGGCCTCGCCTTCAAAGGCTGGGGTGATCCGGCCGCCAGCTGGGCGGCGCGCGACGACGAGCAGGAACGGTCATGGCTGGAAATCGTTTCGAACGAGGCGCGCATTACGTTCCTGCCGGCCCCCAGCAACGACCCGACCATCCGGCTAGAGGCGGTGCGCCGCGATCTGCTGGAAAGCATCGACGGCGATACCCCGGCCTATCTGTGTTCGCCGGCCTGCAGGGTGCTGGTCAAGGGCTTCCTGTCGCATTATCGCTATCGTCGCATGGCGGTGGCCGGCGGCGCGCGCTTCGACGATCGGCCGGAAAAGAACGACTGGTCGCATGTGCACGACGCCAAACAGTACGTCACCATCGGCGATGGCGGCCATGTCCACGCCCTGGGCCGCGCCAAGTCGCGCTTCTCCGCCCCCATCCAGGCCGACACCGGCTTTTCCGTGTTCGGAGGTCGCCGATGACCGCCGCCCCCCTCCCCCACCTGGTGGTGTTCTGCGATCCGGCCCCGCTCCCGCCCGGTCTGGCCCTGCCGCTGCACGAACGCCTGATCGACTGGGCGCTGCGCACCTTCCTGCGGCCGGGCTTTCGCCATTGCCATGTCCTGGTCCCGGTGTTGTCGCCGGCCTTTCAGGGCTGGGTCCAGATCGACCCATTGTCGCACGCCGTCAACGTCGCCCTGGCCGCCCCCGAGGCGCGAACCTGGGTCGAGGCGCAAGCGGCGGCCGGCCTCTGTTCGTTCGTTTGGGCGCACCCAGTGCGCCTGCCCCGAACGTTGTTTCCCGGGCCGCGCACCTGCGTCTCGGTGGTCAAGGCGGTGCTGGGGCTGTCGTGCCCGGCCCTGACGCCGCATCAGCTTTATCGGCACCTGAAGCGAAAGGAATGCGACATGGGTGGATTATTCGGCGGGGGCGGCAAAGCACCAGAACCCGACAACAGCGCGATGGAAGCCCAACTGGCCCAGCAAAAGGAAGATCGCCTGCGGCTAGAACGCGAGAACCAAGCAAAACGCCTGGCCATGCGTGGCGCCCGGCGCGGCATGTCGGGGGTGCGCTTCACCGCCGCCCCGGCGCCGACGCCGGCCGCCGCCGCGGCCCCATCAGACACCATCGGGGGCTAGACCATGGCGAACGGCAAATCCAAGCCGGCCGGCCAGCGGGCGAAAGCCCGCGATCCGGTCATCCAGCGGGCGGACACCGCCTTTTCACGGCGCCGGAAATGGGATGCGGTGTTGTCGGAAACCTACGCCCTGTGTCTGCCCGGCGGCGATCCCGACGGCGTGCGCGGCGAAGGCGACAAAACCGACACCCACACCTATGACGACACCGGCGTGCGGGCGCTGCGCGAACGGGCGCAACGCATGCACGGCTCGCTTTATTCGCCGTTCGCGGTGGTGTGGGATTTCGAATATTCCGGCCTGCCGCTGGAAGACATCCCCCCCGACCAGCGCGACGCGGCCCGCGCCGTCCTGCACCGCAATGCGCTTCGGGTCTACCAGGCGGTGACCAATTCCAACTTCCACCTGGAAATGGCTCAGGCCATGCGCGATTGCCTGGTATCGACCGGCTGCATCAGCGTCAATCCCGGCGACCCGTCCGGCCGGCCGCTGGTGTTCGAGGCCCTGCCGGTCAGCCAGTGGGCCGGGCTGGAAAGCCCGGTTACCGGCGTGCTGGAAGACGTGTTCCGCAAGCGATCGGTCACCCGTCCCGATGCCGAGCTGATCTGGGCGCAGGGCAAATTCGACACCGTGCCCAATTGGGCGACCAAGCGCGCCGACGATCCCGACGAAGAGGTGGAAATCCTGGAATGCCAGCTGTTCCGATCGGACACCGGCAGGTGGGAATACCGCGTCTATGTCGCCGATGGCGAACATTTGGTGCACCAGGTCAGCTTCGCCTCGAAACCGATCATCCCGTTCCGCATGGACAAATATACCGGCGAAACCATGGGTCGCGGCCCGGCGATGAGCTGCCGGGCCGACATGAAAACCGCCGACAAGGTGGTGGAACTGGTGCTGAAAAACGCCACCATCGCGGTGACCGGCATCTGGCAGGCCGACGATGACGGCGTGCTGAACCCGGCCAACATCAAGCTGGTGCCCGGCACCATCATCCCCAAGGCGGTGGGGTCGGCCGGCCTGCAGCCGCTGACGTCGCCGGGCAATTTCGACGTGTCGCAACTGGTGCTGGTCGATCTGCGCGGCAACATCAACGAGGCGATCAAGGGTAAGGAACTGCCCGGCTTCGATCAGGACCGGCCGGTGGCCTATGCCTTCCTGTCGGCCGAACGCGACCGCGCCGCGATCGAGGTGCCGGAACACCAGCGCATCTATTTCGAATGCGACTGGTACCTGGTGCGCCGTATCGTCGATATCTTGTCGCAGCCGGCCTTCATCGGCACCCCCTACGGGCTGGAAACCTTCACCGCCGACGGTTCAGAACTCAAGCCGGTTCCGGCCAATCCGCTGGTCGCCTTGCAAACCCAGGCCGAAGCCAAACAACGCCTGCAGGCCCTGGCCGAAGTGGCGATGGTCGCCCCCAACCACGTCCAGCAGGAAGTCAAGCTGGGCGATCTGGTGCGCGAGCATCTGCAAAATGCCGGCTTCCCCGACCACCTGCTGTATTCGGTCCAGGAAAAGCAGGCGATGGCCCAAGCCGCTCAACGCGACCAAGCCCTGCGAATGGAAGGCCTGCGCCAAGGGGTTGCCGCCTCGGCCAAGCTGGCCTCGACCGATGCCGGCGGTCAGTTGCTGGGCCAGGCCGGCCAACTGGCCGACGGGATGGCCCCGTCATGAGCCCGCGTCCCGATCAGCGCACGGTCGATAGCGCCTTTGCCCGGCTGTTCGCCACCGCCGACGGCCGCGTCGTCCTGGCCGAACTGGAACGGCTGACCCTGCGCACCATCCTGGCCGACGCCTCGGACCAAACCTTAAGGGCGCAGGAAGGCAAGCGCGCTTTGTTCAACCACATCACCACCACCATCGAACGAGGAAAACATGGCTGATATCGCTATCACCGCCCCTGAAGCCCCGGCCGCCCCGCCCGCCGCCGAAGCCCCGCCCCCCGCCGCCCCTGCGACACCGCCGCAGACCCCGGCCGCCCCGCCCCCGGCGCCGGCCGGCCGTGTCGTCCGCTATGGCGACAAGGATCTGGATGTGCCCGAACAATTCTGGGATGGCCAGGGCCTGAACACCGAAGCGGTGCTGAAGGCCAACGCCGACATGCGGGCCAAGCTGTCGGCCATCCCTAAGGTGCCCGACGCCTATGACCTGGCCGCCGCCCTGCCGGCCGAGGCCAAGGACAGCTTCGCCGATCTGCTGGACGAAAAGGCCCCGTTGCGCGGCGAATTCCTGGATGGCCTGAAGGCCAACGGCTTCAGCGAAGCCCAGGTCAAGTTCATGCTGGGAATGGCCGCCAAGCGCGACGCCATGTTGGGTGAAGAACTGAAGCGCCTGGAAGCCGAGGCGACCAGCCAAGCCGTCGCCGAAGCCGTCAAGGTGCTGGGCTCGGAAGACAAGGTGCGCGAGCTGCAGGCGTGGTTCGGCCAGGTGCTGGGCCTGTCCGCCAACGAAACCGCCATCATCCCCGCCACCGCCCTGCCCAAGCTTAACGCCCTGCGCCTGTCCCTGGCCGGCGGCGCCGTCGCGCCGGGCGGCAATACCGCCCTGCCGCCAAGCATCACTCGCGACGACGTGCGGAAGATGATGGCCGACAAGGATTATCTGACCAACCCGGCCAAGCAGAAACAGGTGCGCGATTTCTACAGCCGGACCTATGGCGATGACGGCGACATGAAGGGGGTTGGCTGAGCAGGAAAACGTTCCTGACGCATCCGACGTGCTTGTGGGCGTAGCGTCCCTTTCAGCGGCTCTATCCCTCCACCGGACCCGCCGGCCTTGGCCGACAGGTGGTTTTTTGGGCGAAAGCCCCTGCGGCATATCGAGGCATGCGACCCGCAGTACCTGCCCGCCGGCCCTGGCGTTACGGGGCAAGCTGGGCTGGTATTGCGGGTTTCGCATTTCCGGCCCTGGGACCAACAGGAACGGAAGGCCGAAATATGAGCACCTCCATTATCAATGCCTATTCCAAGGAATATGGCGACAAGGTCCATGTCGCGTATCAGCGACAGGGCTCGAAGCTGCGCAATACCGTGCGTGCCCGCAACAACGTCAATGGCGCCATCGCGGTATTCCAGAAGGTCGGCAAGGGGTCGGCCAGCACCAAGGGCCGTCACGGCAAGGTGCCGGTGATGAATATCGATCACGAAGCGGTCGAATGCCAGCTGTACGACTATTATGCCGGTGACTGGAATGACAAGCTCGACCAGCTGAAGGCCGACGTCAACGAGGAACAGGTGCTGGTCAATGCCGGCGCCTACGCGCTGGGCCGCAAGACCGACGAACTGATCATCACCGAACTGGACAAGTCCACCAACTACGCCCTGGACGGCACCACCGCCTTGACCAAGGCCAAGGTCCTGCTTGGGTTGGAAATGCTGGGCAACGCCGACATTCCCGACGACGGCGAACGCACCGCCGTGGTCGGCTGGAAGCAATGGTCGGACCTTTTGCAGATCCAGGAATTCGCCGACGCCGATTATGTCGGTTCCGACGATCTGCCGTGGAAGGGCGCCCAGGCCAAGCATTGGCTGGGAACCCTGTGGATGCCCCATTCCGGCCTGACCAAGTCGGGCACCGTGCGCCATTGCTACTGGTATCACAAGACCGCCATCGGCCATGCCTCGGGCTGCGACGTCAAGTCGGAAATCACCTATCACGGCGACCGTGTCGCCTGGTTCGTCAACAACATGATGAGCCAGGGCGCCGCCCTGATCGACGCCACTGGCGTGGTCAGCCTGCGCTGCCTGGAAGCCTAGCGCCCCTCCCCTGCCGCTGGCTTCCCCAGCGGCAGGATAAGGAGGCCCGCCAATCTGACTAGAGGGACCCCGAATATGGCTTACCTGTCCAAGAACCTGTCGGTGCTGTCCAGCGCCAACGCCTTTACGATGTGGCACTACACCACCACCGACACCGCCGCCACCGTCGATACCGAAGGCTATTTCAACCAGGCCTCGGGGATGCTGCGGGTCGGCGATTTCATCGTCGCCAACGTCGATACCGACGGCACCCCGGCGCACGGCCTGTTCGTCGTGCTGTCCAACGCTGCCGGCGTGGTCGATGTCGGCGACATGGTCGCCGTCGGCGGCACGGATACCGACTGATGGGCCGCAAGCCCCAGCCCCCGGCGCAAGCCGGGGGCGTTTCCTCCGATCCGGTGGCGAACGCCCCGGATTTCAAGGAATTCGCCCTGTCCGGCGCCGGCATGGACGCCCCGGTTCCCGAACCCGGTGCGCCTCACCGGCCGGTGCCGGTCAAGGTCCGCCATCGCTCCATGACCTTCCTGACCAGGGGGTGACATGGCCCTGTCCGCCATCGCGCTGTGTTCGCGGGCCCTGCTGAAAATCGGCAGCGGCACCATCGCCAGCTTCGACGAAGGCACCGCCGAAAGCGAGGTGGCGGGCAATCTGTATCCGTCGGTGCGCGACGGCCTGCTGTCGTCGCATAACTGGACCTTCGCCACCGGCCAGGTGAGTTTGGCCCGGCTGGTGGCCAGCCCGGTGGCGGATTTCGACAACGCCTTCCAGCTGCCGGCCGATTTCCTGCGGGCACTGTCGGCCGGGGTCGATCGCGGCCGGGGTCTGACCTATCGCATCCTGGCTGACCGCCTGCACACCAATGCCGACGACGTGGTGATGACCTATGTCTACCGCCCCGACGAAATCAACTTCCCGCCTTTCTTCGATCAGGCGCTGATCGCCCGGCTGGCCGCCGAGTTCTGCATCCCGCTGACCGAAAGCACGTCGCGCGCTCAATTCCTGTTCGGCCAGGCCGAAGATGAATTCCGCCGCGCCAAATCCATCGACGCCCAACAGCACAGCCCGTCGGCCATCGAAAGCTTCCCGCTGGTCGAGGTGCGGTCATGAAGGCGCCGTTCCAGGTTTACGGCTTCCCGTTGGGCCGGCTGGACCCCGACATGGCGGCGCGGGCCGACATGAAGGCCTATTACCAGGGCGGCGCCGAGGTGCTGAACATGCTGCCGCGCGCCCTGGGTGGGCTGGATCGCCGCCCCGGCTTCACCATGCGGGCCGAAATCCCCGAGGCCGCCACCGGCTTCCGCCTGGCCCCGTTCGAGGCCGGCACCGCCGCGCGCTATCTGATGGTTTTTCTGCCCGGACTGATCCGCCTGTTCCACGACGGCGAACAGGTGCACGAAATCAGTCCAACGCCATGGGATGCCGCCAAGCTTGCCGGCCTCGCCTGGACCCAATCGCAAGATACCATGCTGCTGCTGCACAAACTGGTGGCCACCCGCAAGCTGTTTCGCCAGGGCAGCCACACCAGCTGGACCTTCGACACCGTTTCGTTCAAGAACCCGCCGTCCTGGCAGTGGGGCGCCGACACCGCCGGTACCGTCACGCCGTCGGCGAAGACCGGGTCGGCCACCATGACATCGAGTTCGGCCGATTTCGCCGCCCCGGTCGATATTGGCTGGACCGTCCGCCTGCCCACCGGTCACGGCATCATCACCGCCAAGGCGTCTGACCTGGTGGTGACCGTCGATATCAAGGACGAACTGAAGGACACCAATGCCGTCCAGCCCGGCGATTGGTCGGTCGAGGAACCGGCCTGGTCCGATGCGCGCGGCTGGCCGTCGGTCGGCACCTTCCGCCAAGGCCGCCTGCATTTGTTCGGAACCACGGCGCTGGCGGCCAACGGCTGGTGTTCGCGGGTCAATGCCCCGTTCGATTTTTTCGGATCTGACGAAGCCCTGGCCGACGAAGCAGCCGATTTGTCGTGTGAAGATGACGGCGTCAACGCGGCGGTCGGCTGCATTTCCGCCTCGCGTCTGATCGTCACCACCACCGGCGGCCCATTCGCCGTTCCGCAAAGCCCGACCACCCCGGAAAATTACGATGCCGAACGCATCGCCCGGGTGAAATGTTCGGCCATCCCGCCGGTCGAGGCCGATGGCGTCGTCGCCTTCGTGTCGGCCGGCGACGACGATCTGCACCAAAGCATCTATGAACTGGTCTACGAGGAAGCCTCGGAAAGCCGCTTCCTGTGTTCCGACCTGGCGCTGTTTTCCGCCACCACCATCAACGCGCCGGTGGCGATGTCGGCCCGGCGCGGCTCGGGGTCGAACACCGCGCAATACATGTATGTCGTCAACGGCGACGGCACCATGGCGGTGCTGCATTCGCGCCGCGCCGAAAAGGTTACCGCCTGGGCGCTGTGGCGCACCGATGGCGATTTCCTGGATGTCGCGGTGGTCGGCAACACCGTTTATGTGGTGACCAAGCGCATTATCGCCGGCACCACCCGCTACTTCCTGGAAACGCTGGACGAAGCGGCCCTGGGCGATTGTTCGATCCGCCAGACCGCCGAAATCCCCACCGCCACCTGGACCGGCCTGGGTCTGTTCGATGGTCATGCCGTCCGCGTCGTTGCCGATGGCGCCGTCGCCGGCACCTTCACCGTCGCCGCCGGCACCATCACCCTGGACGCCCCGGCCGCGTCGATCGAGGTGGCGTTGCCGTTCTCGTGGGTGGTCGAGACCATGCCGGTCGAAGCCCAACTGGCCGACGGCACCCTGGTCGGCACCATGGCTCGGGTGTGGAAATGGGCGGTGCATGTGCAAAATGCCGGCACTTTCCGGGTCAACGGCCGGCTGGTCGAACACCGCCGTCTCGACACTGCTCGGTTCGACCAGGCCCCGACCCTGAAAGCCGGTGTGATCGAAGGCAAGGATTTGGGCTGGAGCAAGTCCAAGCCGATCCGCGTCGAAGGCGATGATTTGCAGCCGGCCACCATCTTGAAAGTCGTCGCCTTCCTGTCGGCGGCGTAAGGAGAAGATCATGGGCAAGAACGCAGGCGCCACCATCCTTCCCCTGCTGGCCATCGGTGGATTGGCGATCGCCACCGGTGGTTTCGGCCTGGCTGGGGCTGCCGCCGCCGAGGGGATGGCTGGCGGCATGGCCGCCGCAGAAGGCTTGGCGGGAACCTTGACGGTTGCCGACACCGCACTTCTTGCGACTGAAACCATGACGGTTGCCGACACTGCCCTTCTGGCTGGCGAAACCATGACGGTCGCCGATAGCGCCGCGCTCGCTGGCCAGACAATGGCCGGCGCTAGCTCTGCCGCCCCCCTCACCGCCGGTATCGGCACCACCGCCCCCGGCGCTTTCGTGTCCGGGTCGGAACTGGCCGCCTTGGGCGCGCCGCAGGGGATGCTGGCCAGCACCGCGCCGGCCGCCGTCAGCACCGCGCCCGCCGCCATCGGCACCACCGCGCCGACGGCGACGGTGGCCACCATGGGGCCGACTTCGGCCGCAGCACCTGGCATGATGCCCGTGGTCCCGGCCGCGCCAAGCTCCAGCCTGTTTCCGTCGCTGATCGGTGGGTCCGGTTCCGGCGCCCTGCTGACCTATGGCGAGGCGGCCGGCCTGGGCGTTTCCGCCGCCTCCAGCGCGATGCAGGCGTCCAATGCCCAGGCCTCGGCCGAAGCCCAGCAGGCGGCGCTGGAACAGCAGCGCCTGGCGACGGAACTGGACGCCGAAACCCGCGCGCGAGACAACGAGGACAATCTGCGCGGCGTGCTGGCAGCCCAGTCGGTGATGTTCGGCGCCCGTGGTGCCAGCCAGGGCGGCCAGACGGCGGCCCGCCTGGTGGCCTCGGCGGTCGGCGACGCCAACGACCAGGGCGACGTCATCGCCGCCGAGGAGCTGGCGATGCGGGCCGATAACGGCCTGCGTCGCGCTGCGCTCCGCCGGTCGGCCAAGGGCGAGCTGTTCGGCTCGGGCCTGCAATTCGGCCGCGATGCCTGGTCGGTGCTGTCCGGCCGCCGGGCGATCGGGTGACGTCATGAGCTTGCGCGGTCGCACCACCTTCCCGTCATCCCTGGCCCGGTCCACCCGGCCTCGCCGGTCGCTGGCATCGGCCGGCGCAGCCGGCGGCACCGGCGCCGCCCTGGCCGAATTCCTGTCGCAGACGGCCGGCGACATGATCCAGGACGCCCAGACCGCAGACGCCGAGCAGGTCGCGATCCAGGCCCGCCAAGAAGGGGCGGCGGCCGGCGTCAAGGCCGGCGCCGATGGCGGTGTCATCGCCCTTGCCCCCGGCGACACCGTGCGGGCCAAGGCGTTCAATGACGCCATGGTTGGCGGCTACACCGCCAGCCTGGACGTCTACACCCACGCCAAGGCGACCGAGTGGAAGGCCCAATATGCCGACAATCCCGACGGCTTCAAGGACCAGTGGGCGGCGCTGTCGGCCGGGCTGGTGCGAAACCAGCCGGCCGAATTGCAGCCCGAGGTGCAAGCCCAGCTACTGAAGCGCGGCGCCCTGATGCACTCGGACCTGGTCGCCGCCAAGGCCACCAAGGATTTGCGTCTGGCCGAGGACCGTGCCAACGGCGACATGCTGTCGGCGATGCTGAACGCCGACGGCCAGTCGGAACAGGCCTGGCGATCGGGCAACGCCACCGCCGCCGCCGGCCATGACGCCACCTGGGCCGATTATCTGACGCGCCGCACCGACCTGCACGAGACGCAAAAGGTGCAACTGGCCGACGGCTTCCGCCGCAATCGCGCCCGCGCCGCCGTGCTGGGGGAATTCGACCGCGTCAAAGCCAAGGGGCTGGACGCCGCCGAAGCCTTCGTCCGCCGGCTTCCCGCCGCCCACAAGGACCAGGACCCTGACGATTTGACCCGCTGGCAGGCGGAAATGGAACGCGGCCTGTCGGATCTGAAGGAACAGCGCCGCGAGGCTTTGTCGGCCCTGCACGACCAGGCGGCCGACGCGCTGTTTCGCGCCGAACGGGGCTATGGCGCGCAGCCGCTGGTCGATCTGGCCAACAAGGCCCGCACTCTGGGCGATGACCGCCTGGCCGCCCGCCTGTCGCAAACGGTTCGCGCCGCCGATCTGGCGGTTGATCTGGCCCATATGCCGCTGCCGGCCCTGGCCGCCAAGGCACAAGATTATGAACAGACGGCCAAGGCTGGCGGCGATCCGCGCCGCGCCGAAATCGCCCGGTCGGTGCTGGCCGAACAATCCAAGGCCCTGGCCACCGACGCCATCGGCCATACCCGCCGCCAAGGTTTCGCCGTTCCGGCCATCGACTGGTCCAATCCCGACAGTCTGGCCGAACGCACCCGGTTCGCCGACCGGCTGTCGGGCATTCACAAGATACCGGTGTCTGCCCTGGACAAGGCCGAGCTGGCCGACCTTCATGCCCGGCTGGACGCCGGCAGCCCCGACGACAAGGCCCGGCTGCTGGGCAGCCTGGCCAAGGGGTTCGGCACCCGCCGCCTGCCCGAGGTGCTGGACGCCATCGGCGCCAAGGACAACGAAACCGCCCAGGCCGGGGCCATCGCCGCGCGCGGCGGCAATGGCGGCCAGGTGGCCCGTGACATCTTGTTCGGCCAGGCGCTCAGGAAGTCGCTGTCTTCCGACAAGGCCGGCGGCGGCCGCCAATATCTGCCGCCCAAGGATGAAGCGTTTCGGCTGTTCTTCGAAACCGCCTTGCCGCCTGCCGCCCTGGCCGCCATGGCCCCCGAAGATCAGGCCGGCATTCAGCAGGCGGTGATTTCCAGCTATGCCGCCAAATCGCATGCCGCTGGCAAGGCCCATCAGGTGGCGGTCGATCCTGTGCTGTTTCGTGCCGCCGTCACCGATGTCACCGGCGGCGTGGTCGCCTGGAACGGCAAATCCTTCCCGGCGCCCCGGCCGGGCGTGACCCAGGCCGACATCACCAAGCTGGTCGATGGCCTGACCGACAACGATTTCCTGATGGCCCAGGACAAGGTGACCCCTGCGCAGGTCCGCCATCACGGCCGGTTCGTGATGAAGGAACCGGGCCGCTATTTCGTCGAGATCGGCGGCGCCTTCGTGCACGACAAGTTCGGGCGTCCGCTGGAACTGGATTTGGGCTTCAAGGCCCGGCTGAACCGCATGGGGGCCGACTGATGTTTGTTTCCGAAGCCTCGATCCGATCCGCCACCGACCTGGCCGCCGCCCGCCCGCTGGTCGGCCCGGTGCTGGATTATGACGCCTCGCTGGCCAGGGCGCTGGACGATCAGCGCTATCGGCTGAATTCCAATTCCGAAAGCCGGTCGCGGCGCGACCTTTATGACGATTATGCCGACGAAGTCTTCCAGGCCACCGGCCAACGGCTGGAAAATCCCTGGCGAGTGTCGGACCAGCACCATAATTACGCCCAAAGCGCGGACGACGTGCGCCGCAATCTGGCCTGGCGTCAAGCCCAGGTCGATGCATTCCATGCCCGGATCGAGGAATTGGCGCCGGCCCATCCGCAGGTGCCGGTCAAGTCGGCCGCCGACATGCAGCAGCAGGTGTTCGCCCGCGCCCGCCAGGTCAAGGACGATGCCGCCCGCCCCGGCACCGAAGTCGGCTGGTCCGGCCTGGGCTCGTTCCTGGGCTCGGCGCAGGGCGTGATGGAAGACCCGCTGCAATGGGCCATGCTGGTGTTCGGCGGCGGCGCTGGGGCCGGCGTCAAGGCGGCTGCCCAGGCGACCCTGGCCGAACGGCTGGCCCTGGCCGGCAGTGCCGTCGCCGGCACCGCTGGCCGCGAGGCGGTGGTTGGCGCCGCTGGCGAGGCCTTGGTGCAAACCAGGGTCGCCGATTTCAACCAACGGGCCGGGATCGATTATGGCCTGGGGGATGCGGCCGAACAGGTGGCCTGGGCCGCTGGCGGCGGCGCCGTCCTGGGCGGCGGCCTGCACGCCGTCGGCCTGGGCATGTCGGGCCTGCTTGATCGTTGGCAGGCTGCCAAGGCCGCCGGCCAGGTGGTCGAAGACGGCGAAACCCGCGCCGCCGAAAACGTCTTGAAGGGCGTGGCGGCGGCGCGGGCCGGCAATCCGTTCCCGGCCGGCGTGGAAGGTGATGTGGCATTTTCAGACGCCAGCGATACGGTGTTCCGCGCCTTGCGCTCGGGCGATCCGATCCCTGCCGAGGTGGAAGCCCGGTTCCGCGCGCACAGGATCGACACCCTTGGCGATCTGACGGCCCGCGCCTTGGCTGATCCCAAGGCCGGAGACGTCGTGGTGTACGGCGTCATGCCGCCGCATCAGGTCAGGGCTGCATTCCAAGACTGGCCCGACAGCAACGATTTCCGCACGCACCCAGTTCGTCGCCTGACCAGCGACACCGTGCGTCACATCGTCAATGGCCACGGCCAGGATCAAATCCCGTTTCGCCTCGAACACGTCAGCCTGATCCCCGACGTGGTCGAAGGTGGCGAGTTGGTTTCATCGGGCATTGGTAAAGGCGGCCATGAAATTAAGTGGCGACGGCTGATCGACGGCAACTGGCTGACCGTGGTGGAAATCGCCAAGAGCGACAAGCGCCCCATGTTTGGCGTCGTTACCGCCTATTGGAACAAGGGGCCGAAAGACGGCGGCGGTGGCCCAAAGGGCGCACCGCCGCGTGACGCCCGTTTCACCGGTTCCATGGCCGAAAGCCCCGAAACACACGGCACCGATGGCAATCCACGGCCCGCAGGTGACAGTCCCGTCACCACCAATATGCGCGCAGCGCGTAATGAGCGCAAGTCCCTGCCGCCAGAACTGGCGCCGCCGTCTTCCCGCCCGCCCGAGACGCTGTCGGCCTTCCTGCGCCGCAAGGGCGGCCTCAGGGACGATGACGGCTGGCTGGCCCATCTGGGCATCGACAACAAGCTGCGGCCCGGCCTGATTTCCGCCAAGGGCCAGCATCTGGACGATGCCGCCCTGCGTGCCTGGGAAGATGGCTTCTTTCCCGAATATGCCGAACGCCCCAGCCCCGACCAGCTGCGCCGCGCCATCGCCGACGATCTGGATATCGAAGGCGCCGACCGGGTGCGCGGTACCGACCTCAACGCCCGGCTGGAATGGGATGCCTATCATTCCGGCCTGGCCGAGCTTGACCGTATGGGGGTCGATCCCTACGGCAAGAGCTGGGCTGAAATCCAGGCCGAAGTTGGCGCCTTCCACACCCGCGAAGCGGCCGACGCCAATGCCTGGCGTCAAGCCCTGGCATTCATCGACCCGGCGGCGGCCAAGGCGCTGGATGACGAAACCGCCTTCATTGCCCGGATATCCGGCGATCTGCTGGCCGACGACGTCATGGTGCCGTCAAGCCTGGTCGATGACGGCGCGCAAATCCTGCGGTCGGCCCGCGAAGCGCTGGACGAAGCCGACGACGATGCCCTGACCTGGGGCTCTGCCATCACCTGCTGGGGGAAAATGTGATGCTGACCTGTTCGTTCAACCCCACCGTCAAGAAGGAGTAAGCGATGCTGACCGTGTCCATTCTTCAGGCGGCGGTGCCAGCGGCATCGGCCGCCGCGATCCACCGCCTGGCCGAACCATTGGCCCAGGCCTGCACCGAATTCTCGATCGATAGTCCTGCCCGGCTGGCCGCCTTCTTGGCCCAGGTGGCCCATGAAAGCGGGTCGCTCGCCCGCCTGATCGAGAACCTGAATTATTCGGCCCAGGGTTTGCTGGCCGCCTGGCCGAAGCGGTTCACCCCGGATCTGGCCGCCGTCTATGCTCGCCAGCCGGTCGCGATCGCCAACCGCGTCTATGCCGACCGCATGGGCAACGGCGACGAGGCCAGCGGCGACGGCTGGCGCTATCGCGGCCGGGGGATGATCCAGTTGACCGGTCGCGCGACATATGCCGCCTGCGGTTCCGACCTGGGGCTGGCCCTGGTCGACCAGCCCGACCAGTTGATCGAGCCGGCCCCGGCCGCCCGCTCGGCGGCGTGGTTCTGGCACACCCGCGACCTGAACGCCCTGGCCGATGCCGGCGATTTCGACGCCATCACTCGGCGCATCAACGGCGGACTGACCGGCCAGACCGACCGCCGGAAACACCATGCCCACGCGATGGCCGCGCTGGGCCTTGAAACCATGGAGGTGTAAATGAACCTGACCACCATCCTGGGCGATGTCGCCGCCATCGCCGCCAATCCAGTGCTGGGCCTGGCCAAGGTCGCCATCGACCTCGCGCCCGACATCGCCGACCTGTTCGGCGACGACGACGCCGCCAAGACGGTCGAGAAGATCGCCACCACCGTCAAGGCGCTGACCGGCACCGACGATCCGGCGGCAGCGCGCGAGACCCTGTCCGATCCCGTTCTGCTGGCGCAGTTGCGCAGTCAGGCCCAGGCCTTCGCCCATGCCGAGACCATGGCTCGGATGAACAACACCTTGGCAGCCTTCCAGGCGACCCTAGGCGACCGTCAGGGTGCTCGCGCTCGCGACATGGAAATCACCAAGGCCGGTAGGACCAACCACCGGGCGAACGTTCTTCTGGTGGTGGCGATGATTGGTGTTGTTGCCTGCATCTGCGCCATGATCTTCGGCCAGATCGACGGGAACACGGCGCTGGGCGGCACCATCCTTTCCATCGCGGTGATGCTCGCCAACAAGTTCGTGACGGCCTTCGATTTCGAATTCGGCGGCTCGGCCGACAGCGCCGAGACCCGCAACCTGCTGGCCAAGGCGCCGCCGATTGCGTAGGAGAACGCGACAGGAACGCAGCAAACTCGCATGCGCCATCCGTGCGCCACAGAACAAAATGTAATCCGTGAAAATGGCGGTAAACCGCGAAATCTGTGAACACATTTTTCGCACGAGAACAAAAAACGAAAGCCGCAGAACCCTAGGGTTTCTGCGGCTTTCGGTTGGTGAGCCCGTCGGGATTCGAACCCGAGACCCCATGATTAAAAGTCACGTGCTCTACCGACTGAGCTACGGGCTCTCACCGTTTGGGGCGCACACCATAGGGAGATGGCGCCCGCCGGTCAATGCCGGCGCTTACTTTTTCACATCGGCGGCAACCCGCATGCGCACCAGCTTGTCCGGCTTGGCGACCATGCCGTTTTCCGATTCCGGTCCCTTGGTGATCTTGTCGACATGCTCCATGCCGTCCAGGACCCGGCCCCAGATGGTGTATTTGCCATCCAGCGACGCCGCCGTCGCCAGCATGATGAAGAATTGCGAATCGGCCGAATTGGGCGACGACGAGCGGGCCATGCCGACCACGCCGCGGACGAAATGCTCGCCCGAGAACTCGGCCGGCAGCTTGACGCCCGAGCCGCCGGTGCCGGTGCCGGTGGGATCGCCGCCCTGGGCCATGAAACCGGCCATGACGCGATGGAACGGCGTGCCGTCATAAAAGCCCTTGCGGGTCAGTTCCTTGATGCGGGCAACGTGCTGCGGCGCCAGATCGGGCCGCATCTCGATGGTCACCTGGCCCCAAGGCAGGTCCATGATCAGGGTGTTCTCGGGGTCGGCGGCGAACGCCTGCGAGAAAGCCTGGACCGCCAGCAGGGCGGCCAGGGCGATGGCCTTGACGAGCTTCATGATCACTCCTTGACGTCGGCGGCGACCTTCATCGACACGATGCAGTCGGGGTCCTCGACCGTGCCGTTGTTGAAGGACGATCCCTTCTTGATGGCATCGACATGATCCATGCCGTCCACCACTTTGCCCCACACCGAATATTTGCCATCCAGGTGGGCTGAGGTGTCGAACATGATGAAGAACTGCGAATCGGCCGAGTCCGGGCTGGAGGAGCGCGCCATCGAGCAGGTGCCGCGCACATGCTTCTCGCGCGAGAACTCGGCCTTCAGCTTGGTGCCCGACCCGCCCATGCCGGTGCCATCGGGGCAGCCGGTCTGAGCCATGAAGCCGGGGATCACCCGATGGAACTTCAGGCCGTCATAATAGCCCTCGCGCGCCAAGCGCTTGATCTGGGCGACGTGGTTGGGAGCCAGGTCGGGGCGCAGCTCGATCACCACGCGGCCGTCCTTCAGTTCAAGATACAGCGTATTTTCAAGGTCCAAAGGACGGTCCTCCCGAAGTCTTTATAGTGATCACAGAGCAAGGAAGCGTTCGTCCAGCCTGGCCTTGACGCCCGGGCTAACGAACTGGCTGATGTCGCCGCCCAGGCGGCCGATTTCCTTGACGAAGCGCGACGAAATGAACTGGCAGCGTTCCGACGCCATCAAGAACAAGGTCTCGATGTCGGGCGACAGGCGCGCATTCATGCCGGCCATCTGGAATTCGTATTCGAAATCCGACACCGCGCGCAAACCGCGGATGATGATGTTGGCTCCGCATGAATGGGCGAAATCCACCAGAAGCGTGCCGAACGGCAAAACGTCGATGTTGACGTTGTGATTGCGCGCCACTATGGCGACCTCGGCCTTGACCATCTCGACCCGTTCATCGACCGAGAACAGCGGCCCCTTGCCGGCATTGACCGCGACGGCGACGATCAGGCGATCAACCACCCGTGCCGCGCGGGTAACGATGTCCAAATGGCCGTTGGTAATGGGATCGAACGTCCCAGGATACAGCCCAACCCGCTCACTCATTCTCCCCTCCGGGTGATGCGACGCTGCTAGGCTCTCCACTGTCGGACACATCGTCCTCTTCTTCACCCGGCTCTTCGTTGGAGCCATTGATGTCACACAGGCGGGCCGCCGACACCACCCGCTCGCCCTCGGCGGTACGGAGCACGATGACGCCCTGGGTCTTGCGCCCGGCGATGCGGATGTCGTCGACCGGCATACGGATCAGGGTGCCGCCATCGGACACCAGCATGATCTCGTCTTCGTGGTCGACCGGGAAGGTGGCGACGACCGGGCCGTTCTTCTCGGTCATGTCGATGTTGGCGATGCCCTGGCCGCCGCGGCCGGTGATGCGGTATTCGAACGCCGAGGTGCGCTTGCCATAACCGTTCTCGGTGACGGTCAGCAGCAATTGCTCGGCGGCGCTCATCCGTTCGGCCTCGGGGCCGGTCAGGTCGCCCTTCAGATAGGCGTCGCGGGTCTCCATGTCGAAATCGACATGGGCCAGGATCGACATCGAGATGATCTGATCGTCCTCGGCCAGGCGGATGCCGCGCACGCCGGTGGAATCGCGGCCCTTGAAGACGCGGACCTCGGGCACCGGGAAGCGGATGGCCTTGCCCAGGCGGGTGACCAGCAACACGTCGTCAGCCTCGGAACAGGGCTGGACGGCGATCAATTGCTCGTCGTCGGCCAGCTTCATGGCGATCTTGCCGTTGGCGCGGATATCGACGAAATCCGACAACATGTTGCGCCGGACATCGCCCTTCGAGGTGGTGAACATCACGTTCAGCTCGCCCCAGGTACCTTCATCCTCGGGCAGCGGCATGACGGTCGAGATGGTCTCGCCCTCGGCCAGCGGCAGGATGTTGACCATCGCCTTGCCCTTGGCCTGCGGCGAGGCCAGCGGCAAACGATAGACCTTCAGCTTGTAGGCAATGCCGGTGGACGAGAAGAACAGGACCGGGGTGTGGGTGCTGGTGACGAACACCTGGGCGAGGAAATCCTCGTCCTTCATGCTCATGCCCGAGCGGCCCTTGCCGCCGCGCTTCTGGGCGCGATAGGTCGACAGCGGCACCCGCTTGATGTAGCCGGTGTTGGTCACCGTCACCACCATGTCCTCGCGGGCGATCAGATCCTCGATATCGGCCTCGAACTCGGAATCCTCGATGGTGGTGCGGCGCGGCGTGGCGAACTGGTTGCGCATGTCGATCAACTCGCCGCGCAGAACCTCAAACAGCTTCGGCCGCGACGACAGGATTTCCAGATATTCCTTGATCTGCTCGCCGATGCCGGTCAATTCCTCGCCGATCTTGTCGCGTTCCAGACCGGTCAGGCGGTGCAGGCGCAGTTCCAGGATGGCCTTGGCCTGGGCTTCCGACAGCTGGTAGGTGCCCTCCTCGATGCCGCGGCCCGGCTCGTCGATCAGGCGGATCAGCGGCTCGACGTCCAGGGCCGGCCAGCGCTTGGCCATCAATTGCTCACGCGCGGTGGCCGGATCGGGGGCCTTGCGGATCAGGGCGATGACGTCGTCGATGTTGGCCACCGCGATCGACAAGCCGACCAACACGTGGGCCCGCTCGCGCGCCTTGCCCAGCTCGAAGATGGTGCGCCTGGTGATCACTTCCTCGCGGAAGTTGACGAAGGCGACGATGATGTCCTTCAGGGGCATCATCTGCGGCCGGCCGCCATTCAGGGCCAGGGCGTTGACGCCGAACGAGGTCTGCAACTGGGTGAACTTGTAAAGCTGGGCCAGCACCACGTCGGCGATGGCGTCGCGCTTGATCTCGACCACCACGCGGACACCGTCGCGGTCGGATTCGTCACGCAGGTCGGAAACCCCTTCGACCTTCTTGTCGCGCACCAACTCGGCGATGTGCTCGAGCATGCGGGCCTTGTTGACCTGATAGGGGATCTCGGTGACGACGATGGCCTCGCGGTCCTTGCGGATCTCCTCGACATGGCAGCGCCCGCGCATCACCACCGAACCGCGCCCGGTGGTATAGGCCGAGCGGATGCCGGCCCGACCCAGGATGGTGCCGCCGGTGGGGAAATCCGGGCCGGGCACCAGCTCCATCAGCTGTTCGGGAGTGATGTCGTTATTGTCGATATAGGCGCAGCAGGCGTCGATCACCTCGCCCAGATTGTGCGGCGGGATGTTGGTGGCCATGCCGACCGCGATGCCGCCGGCGCCATTGACCAGCAGATTGGGGAAACGCGCCGGCAGAACCAGCGGCTCGACCGTCGAATCGTCGTAATTGGGGCCGAAATCGACGGTTTCCTTGTCGATATCCTCGATCAGGAAATGGGCCGAGCGGGCCATGCGGGCTTCGGTATAGCGCATCGCCGCCGGCGGATCGCCGTCCATCGAGCCGAAATTGCCCTGCCCGTCCACCAGCGGCAGCCGCATCGAGAAATACTGCGCCATGCGGACCATGGCGTCATAGATCGCCGAATCGCCATGGGGGTGATACTTACCCATGACGTCACCGACGATGCGGGCCGACTTGCGGAACGGCTTGTTGTAGTCGTAGCCGCCTTCCTTCATCGCGTAAAGAATACGACGGTGCACCGGCTTCAGGCCGTCACGGACGTCGGGCAGCGCACGCGCCACGATCACGCTCATGGCGTAATCGAGGTAGGAACGGCGCATTTCCTCTTCGATGGTGACGGGGGTGATGTCGAAGCTGGGCGGCATCGGGACGGCGGTCAATCGGGTCACCCTTGGTTACAGAACCGGAAGAACGGCGCACGCTACCAGATATCGTGCAGTGCGACAACGGCTCCCGGCACATCTATCGCCCCGTGACAGGCCGATTGCCATCGGCTAAAGTCCCGCGTCAAATTTACGTCAGGAGCAAGCGGCATGGCCGGTAGCGTCAACAAGGTCATTCTGGTCGGCAATCTGGGGCGCGATCCCGAGGTGCGCACCTCGCAGGACGGTTCGAAGATCGTCAACCTGAACATCGCCACGTCGGAATCGTGGAAGGATCGCGGCACCGGCGAGCGCCGCGAGAAGACCGAATGGCACCGGGTGGTGATCTTCAACCCCAACCTGGCCGACGTCGCCGAGCGTTACCTGAAGAAGGGCTCGAGCGTTTATATCGAAGGCGCGCTGCAGACCCGCAAATGGACCGACAAGGACGGCGCCGAGAAGTACTCGACCGAGGTGGTGATCGGCCGCTTCAAGGGCGAGCTGACCCTGCTGGGCGGCCGTGACGGCGGCGGCGGCGGCGGTGGCGGCGGCGGCGGTGGCGGCTACGACGATGGCGGCTATGGCGGCGGCGGTGGCGGCGGCGGCAGCGCCCCGCAGCGTTCGGGCGGTGGCGGCGGTGGCGGCGGTGGCGGTGGCCAGCGCGGCGGCGGCGGCGGCTCGGGCTGGGAGCCCCCGCCGGACCTCGACGACGACATCCCGTTCTGAGTTTTGCGTGAAGCGCGGCCCGTGCCGGGCCCGCTCAAACGCCGCGCGGGCTTAAGGCGCGCGAAGCGCGGACCGTTTTTAGATATCGCCACCCCATGACGGGGTGGCGATGGCGTTTCCAAGGTCGGCCTCGACCAGGCGGCGGCGGACTTCCAGCAATTGCTCGACCAAGGCCGGCTCGGCTTGGCCATAGGCTTGTGCGTCGGGCACCCGGTTGACCACCACGCCCAGCAGTTCGGTGATGGCGTTGCCGATCGAGTTCTGGCTGATGGTGACGATCAGCTTGCCCTCGTCATTCCTGTAGATCAGCTGCTTGAAGGCCGGCTGCCAGCGGATGGCGTTGGCATAGCGGGCGTCGCCGATGCAGCGGTCGCGCACCATCTTCGCGGCTTTCAGGAAATCATTGTCGAACTGCAGCCGACTGCGCACCAGATCGGGAAAGTAAAGATCGGCCGGCAAGGCGGCATTGCGGGTCGAGACCTGGCCGAAGAAGGTGCGATAGAAATCCAGGAAGCCCTTCAAGATGGTGTCGTATTCGTCCCAGAACTCGACCCGTTTCAACGAATCCCCCCCGCCTTGGATCTCCCAGCTGGGCAGCCCCTGGGGATAGCCGGTCAGGGCCAGCCGGCACGAGCCGGCCTGGCACGGGCGCAAAATCTTCAGGTCCAGCCCGTCGAAGAACGCCCGGTAGACCGCGCGCATATGGGCCTGGAACAGCGAATGCTGGCCGCCGTCGGTCAGGTTGGGATTGGCCTGATCGGCCAGCGGCGCCGCCGCCAGATCGGCCTTGTCGAACACGATGAAGTGGTTGTGCAGCATGCGGATGCTGGGCACGCCGGGCGAGGTCAAGGGCCAGGTGGCATCCAGGCTGGCCTCGCCGGCCAGCACCAGATGGGCGGCGGGATCGGGGTAACGTTCCAGCATGAAGGCGATCAGGATCTGGTTCATGCGGTTCCAGACGTGGCGCGCCGCGTCGGGCACCTGGGTCCGGCGCACCGGCCGGCCCAGCGGGTCCAGGATGGTCTGTGACGTGTCGTAGATGATCGAGCAATCGAACAGATTGCTGTGGCCCAGCGCCTTGCGATACAGCAGCAGACCCTCGGGGTTGCGCAGCAAGCCGTTATTGTGGGCCAGATCGTTCAGGTTCTCGGTGCTGTTGAAGAACTCGTTGGGCTTCATGCCGTCGGGCACCGACAGCGGAATCGGACGGAACGGCGTGACGATTTCCCGCGGCCCTGACAGCATGGCAATGCCCTCGCATATTTGCTAAATTAGCAATACGTCATGCTGCCAATCCGACCTTTAACCGAAGTCAATCGGGCGGCGACCGGCCGAAAAAGATGCACCCCATTGACACAATTTGATCCTGGTCTTTTCGGCCAAGTTACAATAGGAACTTTCTCGTGACGGAACGCAGTCGGTTGGATTCTCCTCCCGGCCTTGATGGGAAGACGCTTGCCATGATGAAAACCGGTTTTATCCGTGCAATCGCCGCCATCGGCCTGCTGACTTCCGGCCTGGCAGCACCTGCCTGGGCCGAGGATGCGCCGCCGGCGGTTTCCGCCCCCAACATGAAAGTCGATGTCAGCGCCGGCACCCTGGCCGGAGGGGCCGCCGTTATGACCGGCTTTACCGGCACCGCCCCCCTGGGCCACAGCCTGGGCGTCCAGTTGGACGCCGCGCTGGGCAACGCCGACCAGGACATGCGCGGCGGCTTCGCCGGACATTTGTTCTATCGTGATCCGCGGTCCTTCCTGTTGGGCGCCACCGCAATGTGGTCCAGCGTCGCTGGGCCGCATCTCGGTTCCCGCTCGGACATTCGCCGCGCCGGCCTGGAGGCCGAAGTATATCTCGGCGATTTCTCGGTGCTGCCGTCCTTCGGCGCTCAGAACGCGAACGGCGACACCACCGGCTACGCGTCGCTGGCCGGCATCTACTACCCCACCCCCTATCTGGCGCTCGCCACCAGTGTCGGCGGCACGGGAAACCACCGCACCCTCCAGGTTGGCTTCGAGTACCAATTGTTCGAGGATACCCCCCTGTCGCTGATCGGCGATTCCGGTATCGATAACAAAAGCACGCCGTTCTTTCTGGCCGGCATCCGCTACTCGTTCGGCGCACCGTCGAAAACCATCAAGGACCGCGATCGCTTCGACGATCCCGGCAATATCGTCCGCACCATGAATACCTCCGGCGCTTCGTCCGTCACGACGACGAACGGTCATACGCCGAAGCCGTCAGCGGCGGCGGAGGCGCCACCGACATAACTCTCCGCCAGACATGAAACGGCCGCCGCTTCAGGCGGCCGTTTTTTTTGGCCGGTGGTATACTTCAGACTCAAGGCTGCGCCCTCGAAACTCCCTCAAATCCTGTGTATCGTGCGCTGTCGCCATCCGGAGCGAACCGCCATGAAGCCCACCGTCGCAGCCTTTGCCCTTGCCCTGCTGGCCGCCTGGCCCGCTGCAGCCGCCGAGCCGGCGTTGCCGCCTCCGGTTCTGGCCGAGGACGGCTTCTACCATCCCGACTGGTTCCTGGTCAGCTTCATGGACCTGAAGGAGGACGCGGAGCAAGCCGCCAAGGCCGGTAAAAGGCTGGCGATGGTGGTGGAACAACGGGGCTGCGGCGCCTGCAAGCGGGTGCACGAGGTCAATCTGCGCGATCCGCGCGTCACCACCTATCTCAAGGCCCATTACCAGCTTCTGCAGATCGACCTGTATGGCAGCCGCGAGATCACCGATATCGACGGCCAGGTACTGTCGGAAAAGGATTACGCCAAGAAGCTGGGCGTGCGCGCCACGCCGACCATCTTGTTCTTCGACGAAATCCCCAAGGGCGGCGGTCCGCAGGCCTTGGCCTGGAAGCAGGTCGGCTATCTCGCCCCCGAACCCTTCGTCAACGCCTTCGCCTTCGTGCGCACCAAGGGCTATGCCGGCCAGAAGGAACCCGATTTCCTGGCCTGGATGAAGGGACCTGCAGAAAAAGTAAAGCTGCCCTGAGGCAACGCGGTCTTTCTTTGTTCCCATAACCTCTCTAAGATCACGCCCCTCTGACGGTGACGAGGGACGTTTGCTCCATGAGCGGTTTCATCCGCGTGCGCGGCGCGCGCGAGCATAATCTGAAAAACATCGACATCGACCTGCCGCGCGACAAGCTGGTGGTGATCACCGGCCTGTCCGGTTCCGGCAAGTCGTCCCTGGCCTTCGACACCATCTATGCCGAGGGCCAGCGCCGTTACGTCGAATCGCTGTCGGCCTATGCACGCCAGTTCCTGGAGCTGATGCAAAAGCCCGACGTCGAAAGCATCGAGGGCCTAAGCCCGGCCATCTCCATCGAGCAGAAGACCACGTCGCGCAATCCGCGCTCGACCGTCGGCACCGTCACCGAGATCTATGATTACATGCGCCTGTTGTGGGCCCGGGTCGGCGTGCCGCACTCGCCGGCCACCGGCCTGCCGATCGAAAGCCAGACTGTCAGCCAGATGGTTGACAAGGTGGCCGACCTGGCCAAAGGCACCAGGCTTTACCTGCTGGCCCCCTTCGTGCGCGGCCGCAAGGGCGAGTATCGCAAGGAATTGCTGGACCTGCAGAAGAAGGGCTTCCAGCGCGTCAAGGTCGACGGCACCCTGTACGAGGTCGATCAAGTGCCGGCGCTCGACAAGAAGCGCAAACACGATATCGAGGTGGTGGTCGATCGCCTGGTGATCAAGCCGGGCCTGGGCAACCGCCTGGCCGATTCCATCGAGACGGCACTAAGCCTGTCCGACGGCCTGGTCATCGCCGAGAACGCCGATACCGGCGAGCGCACCACCTTTTCCGCCAAGTTCGCCTGTCCGGTCTCGGGCTTCACCATCGAGGAGATCGAGCCCCGGCTGTTTTCCTTCAACAACCCGTTCGGCGCCTGCCCGTCCTGCGACGGGCTGGGGGTGAAGCTTTATTTCGATCCCGAACTGGTGGTCCCGGACGAGGATCTGAGCTTGCGCGAAGGCGCCATCCTTCCGTGGGCCAACTCGACCTCGCAATATTACCAGCAGACCCTGGAGGGCCTGGGCAAACATTTCGGCTTCGACATCCACACCGCCTGGCGCCGGCTGCCGCCCAAGGCCAGGGAAGCCATTCTGTACGGCACCGGCAAGGAAGAGATCGCCATCGCCTATGAAGACGGCTTTCGCGGCTACACCACCAACAAGCCGTTCGAGGGCGTCATCAACAATATGGACCGCCGCTGGCGCGAGACCGATTCGTCGTGGGTGCGCGAGGAATTGTCGCGCTATCAGGCGACCCAGCCGTGCGAGACCTGCGGCGGGGCGCGGCTCAAGCCCGAGGCGCTGGCGGTCAAGATCGCCGGCCTGCATATCTCGCAGGTCACCGAATTCTCGATCGCCAAGGCCCATGAATGGTATGGCGGCCTGGACGCCCAATTGAAGCCCAAGGACCGCGAGATCGCGCGGCGAATCCTGCGCGAGATCAACGACCGCCTGGGCTTCTTGATGGATGTCGGACTGGATTACCTGACCCTGGCGCGCGGCTCGGGCTCGCTGTCGGGCGGCGAATCCCAGCGCATCCGCCTGGCCAGCCAGATCGGCTCGGGCCTGACCGGCGTGCTGTACGTGCTGGACGAGCCGTCGATCGGCCTGCATCAGCGCGACAATGACCGCCTGCTGGGCACCTTGAAGCGGCTTCGCGACATCGGCAACACCGTCATCGTCGTCGAACATGACGAAGACGCCATCCGCGCCGCCGATTATCTGGTCGATATGGGACCGGGGGCCGGCATCCATGGCGGCCGGGTGGTGTCGGAAGGCACGCCCGAGCAGGTGATGGCCGATCCGGCCAGCCTGACCGGCCGCTATCTGGTCGGCCACGATCTGATCCCCCTGCCCGCCCACCGGCGCGAGGGCAACGGCCACCACCTGACCGTGGTCGGGGCCAACGGCAACAATCTGAAGAATGTCGAGACCGCCATCCCGCTGGGCACCTTCACCTGCGTCACCGGCGTCTCGGGCGGCGGCAAGTCGACCCTGGTGATCGAGACCCTGTACAAGGCGCTGGCCCGCAAGCTGATGGGGTCCAAGGGCCAGGCCTCGCCGTTCGAGCGCATCGACGGGGTCGAACATCTCGACAAGATCATCGATATCGACCAGTCGCCGATCGGCCGCACGCCGCGTTCCAACCCCGCCACCTATACCGGGGCCTTCACCCCCATCCGCGACTGGTTCACCGAACTGCCCGAGGCCAAGGCGCGGGGCTACAAGGCCGGGCGCTTCAGTTTCAACGTCAAGGGCGGCCGCTGCGAGGCCTGCCAGGGCGACGGCGTCATCAAGATCGAGATGCACTTCCTGCCCGACGTCTATGTCCAGTGCGACGTCTGCAAGGGCAAGCGCTATAACCGCGAGACCCTGGAAATCACCTTCAAGGGCAAGTCCATCGCCGACGTGCTGGACATGACCATCGAGGAAGCCGCCGACTTCTTCAAGGCGGTCCCCTCGATCCGCGACAAGATGCTGACGCTGCAGCGGGTCGGGCTGGATTACATCCATCTCGGCCAGCAGGCCACCACGCTTTCGGGCGGCGAGGCCCAGCGGGTCAAGCTGGCCAAGGAATTGTCGCGCCGCGCCACCGGGCGGACCCTTTACATCCTGGACGAGCCGACCACCGGACTTCATTTCGATGACGTCAAGAAGCTGCTGGAGGTGCTGCACACCCTGGTCGAGGGCGGCAACACCGTGCTGGTGATCGAACATAACCTGGAGGTCATCAAGACCGCCGACTGGATCATCGACATGGGCCCCGAAGGCGGCGACGGTGGCGGAAGCGTGGTGGTGGCCGGTACCCCGGAACAGGTGGCGGCCTGCGCCACGTCCCATACCGGCGCCTATCTGAAGCCCTATCTGGCCCGCAAATAGAGCAGCGGGCCTTAATCTAAGGCGCGCTGCTTTAGCGAGCATTGAGCGAGCGGCCAAGCGGCCGGATGGCCGCGCCCGGCGAGGGGCAATCATCAAATGAGCCCCCTGCGCCATTTTTGGCACAGGGGGCTCAGGTGGATACCCTAGAAGTTCTCGCAGATGCGAAATTTTTGTTGCGACGCACCCGGAGGGTTGGGTAATATTCTGTCCAACGCTGGGGCTGTTCGCGAACGATTATTGTTACGCGCACAGGAGCCGGCCGAAACCGAAAAGCAAAAAGGACCGAGAGATCATGCTGGGACATGCCGAACTGCGTGAAATCGACGAAGCCCTGGCGGAAGAGCGCGCCGAAGGCAGCCGCTCGGACAAGAACGGTCCCTACATCATCCCTCATTTCGCTTTCGGCATGGCCGTGACCCGCGCCGCCGCCGCCGGCATCAAGCCCCACTTCCCGGCGTCGATCCTGAAGCGCTAAGGGATCTTTTCAGCCCTCTTGGCATCGTCACCCCCGCGCAGGCGGGGTCCATGCCGGGGCGGAACAGAATTGAGTGGCGGATGCGTGGATTCCCGCGTGCGCGGGAATGACGGGTCCTCGAGCCCTCTAGACCTCCCGCCATTGGCCGGGCGCCAGCCCGGCCAAGGTCCAGTCGCCGACCGCCCAGCGGATCAGGCGCAGCGTCGGAAATCCCACTGCAGCCGTCATCCGCCGGACCTGGCGGTTGCGGCCCTCGCGCAGGGTCAGCTCGATCCAGCTGGTGGGAATGGCGGCACGGTAACGAATCGGCGGATCGCGCGGCCACAGGCCGTCGGGCTCGGCCATCAGGCGCGCACCGGCCGGCAAGGTCGGCCCATCCTTCAGCAAAACCCCCGTGCATAATCGCTTCAGCGCCGCCTGATCCGGCACGCCTTCGACCTGGGCCCAATAGATTTTCGGCATCTTGGCCTTGGGCTGGCTGATCCGGGCGATGGTCGGCCCATGATCGGACAGCACCACCAGCCCTTCGGAATCGCGATCCAGCCGCCCGGCCGGATAGACGTTCGGGACCGGAACGAAATCGGCCAGGGTCTTTCTTCCGCCCTCGCGGTCGGAAAATTGGCACAACACGTCGTAGGGCTTGTTCAACAGGATCAGACGGGGCACAAATCGGGTTCCCGAATTGGATGATCCCCCTGACATGCCACGACCGCCCCAGCCCCACAAGCCCCCGCGCGAGGACACCGAGAAGATCGCCGGCCTGCCGGCGGTGGCGGCCCTGTTCGCCCACGATCCCGCCCTGGTGCTGCGGCTGTTCTTCGACGAGCGCTATAAGGCCCAGGCCGCCCCCTTCTGCAAGGTCCTGGCGGCAGCCCGCAAACCCTATCGCCAGGTGGCCACCGAGGAACTGACCAAGATCGCCGGCAGCCCCTTGCATGGCGGCATCATCGCCGTGGTCCGGCCCCGGGCCGTGCCCTTGTTCGACCCGCAGGCCGCCAAGGGCTGGGCGGCGGCCGGCCAGCCGCTGCTGATCCTGGACGGGGTCGGCAACCCGCATAATCTGGGGGCGATTGCCCGCACCATGGCCTTCTTCGGCCTGAAACATCTGGTGCTGTCCGATCATTCCGGCCAGGCAATGCCGTCGGAAGCGGCCTGGCGGGTGGCTGAGGGCGGGCTGGAATGGCTGGATGTCAGCCGCGCCAAGGACCTGCCCCGGGTCTTGAAGCTTTTGTCGGCCCATTACCGGGTCATCGGCACGGCGCTGGGCGACCACCGCCCCGTAGATGAGGTTTTATCGAAGAAAACCAAGCCGATAGCGCTTGTTCTTGGCAATGAAGAGGAAGGCCTGCCGGCCGCCACCCAGGCCGCCTGCGGCGAGCTTTTGACCATTCCGGGGGCGGGCCGGGTACAATCCTTGAACGTCGCCGCCACCGCCGCCATCCTGATCAGCCGATTGGCATTGATTTGACCCCGCCTGCCCTGGCATGGTCGGGGCCAACCCTTCCCCCTTCGTTCGAAAGGAACAGCCCATGTCGTCCCAGGTCCGCGCTTCCCACATCTTGTTGATGTACAAGGGCTCGATGCGCTCGCAGGCCGAACGGTCCAAGGAAGAGGCGCTGGCCGCCATCAAGTCGTTCCAGGACGATCTGAATGACGGCGCCGATTTCGGCCAGATCGCCCGGCAGTTTTCCGACTGCCCGTCGGGCGAGGAAGGCGGCGATCTGGGCCGTTTCGGTCGCGGCATGATGGTGCCGGAATTCGAGGAAGCCGCCTTCTCGATGCAGCCCGGCGAAGTGTCGGACGTCATCGAGACGCCGTTCGGCTTCCACCTGATCCAGCGCACCGAGTAGTCCGATGGCCGAGCAGCGCCAGCGGTCGGTCTATCTGGCCGGCCCCGCCATCTTCCATCCGGCGGCGACGGTGCTGCTCGACTATCTGAAGGAAGTGTGCACCAAGCACGGCCTGATCGGCATCTCGCCGGTCGATGGCCTGGCCGAGCTTGGCACCCTGGAGGCCGACAAGCGCGCCGCCTTCATCCGCCAGTCCAACATCGACAAGATCCGCGCGGCCGACATGGTCATCGTCTGCATCTCGCCGTTTCGCGGCCCCGGGGCCGATGCCGGCTCGGCGTGGGAAATGGGCTATGCCGAGGCGCTGGGCAAGCCGGTGATCGCCTGGAGCGAGGAAATCCAGCCCTATCTGTCGCGGGTCCCGCACGACCGCGACGAGGACGGCCGCATCTTCTGCCTGCAGCACGGCATGCAGGTCGAGGATTTCGGCCTGGTCGACAATCTGATGCTGGCGGCCGGCCCGATCCCGGTGCAGCCCGACTTCGAATCGGCCGTCCGCCTGGCCGCCCAACAGGCCTGACCGTGCCGCGCGACGGATGTCAATACTAGGTTGACGCCGTCACCACGCCGAAAACCGCGCCGGTCAATTGGCATTGCGCCCGCTGCGGCGCGCTGATCACCCGCCAGGACTGGGCCATCGTCATGAACGATGCCCACGAGCATGTGGTGTTCAACCCGGCCGGTCTGGTGTTTCGGATCGTCTGTTTCTCCCAGGCGCCAGCGTCGGCGGTCGCCAGCGACGCATCACTATCGGCAGCTACCCCGACTGGTCGGTGGCCGCCGCCCGCACCGAGGCCGGCAACCTGAAGCGGGAAGTGGACCTTGGCAATGACCCCATGGGCGAGCGCCATGCCGACCGCGCCGCCCCCACCATGCGCGACCTGTGGGACCGCTACAAGCGCGACCACCTGCCGCGCAAGGCCGCCCGCTCCCAGGCCGACGAAACAATGATGTGGGAAAAGCTGGTGCTGCCCATCCTGGGCAAGCACAAGGTGACGGACGTCACCCATACCGACATCGAGGCCCTGCACCGCGACATCACCACCCAGCGCGGCACGCCGGTGCGGGCCAACCGCGTCATCGAGGTGGTGCGCCGCGCCTTCAATCTGGCGACCCGCTGGGAATGGGTGGAGAAGAACCCCGCCTCGGGCCAGCAGCGTAATCCGGAAGAGAAACGCCAGCGCTATCTGTCGCCCGAGGAACTGTCCCGGCTATCGACGGCGCTCGAAGCCCACCACGAGCCGATCTCGGCCGACGCCATCCGCATGCTGATGCTGACCGGCGCCCGCAAGAGCGAGGTACTGGAGGCCACCTGGGAGATGTTCGACCTGGATGCCGGGGTGTGGACCAAGCCCAGCGCCCACACCAAGCAGCGGAAGGAACACCGGGTGCCGGTCTCGGCCAATGCCCTGACGCTGCTGAAGCGGATTAGGGAAACCGCCGACGGGCCATACGTCTTCCCCGGCAAGGGCGGCGACCATCCGCTCACCGACGTCAAGCGATCTTGGGCGGCAGTGTGCAAGGTGGCAGGCATCACCGGCGCCCGCATCCACGACCTCCGCCATTCCTTTGCCTCACTGCTGGCCAGCGGCGGTGTCTCACTGCCGATGATCGGCGCCATGCTAGGCCACACCCAGGTGCAGACCACCCAACGTTACGCCCATCTTTACGACGAACCGCTGCGGGCCGCCGCCGACCATGTCGGCAAGGCCATCGACATGGCGGGAAAGAAGAGCCCGCCCGAGAAAAGCGGAAAATCGGTGTAATCGGCAGCGGGTGGTTTCAATCCGCGCCACAGCGCGCTATCGTCTTACCAATCACTGATCGATGGGAACCGGCCATGCCGACAAAGGATATCGCCACCCTCTCAAGCAAATTCCAGATCTCCATCCCCAAGGCTGTGCGGACGGCGCGGCACTGGGAAGCTGGACAGGTATTCGCCTTCATCCCCAAGGGCGAGGGAGTGATGCTGGTGCCGGTTCCGAAACCCGAAGAGCTGTTCGGACTGGCGCGGGGAGCCAATCCGGAAGACTACCGTGATCACACTGACCGGTTCTGATGCGGCCCATGATGCGCATCGTCGATACCTCGGCCTGGATCGAATGCCTGATCGGCTCGCCGGTGGGAACCGCTCTGACCAGCCAGTTGCCGGGTCGTGGCGACTGGCTGGTCCCGACCATCGTGCAATTGGAACTCGCCAAATGGCTGACGCGAGAAGTGGGCGAGGACAAGGCCGATCAGGTGATCGCGTTCACCGAGACCTGCGTCGTCATCGATCTCGACACCACCATCGCCTTGTCGGCGGCGGATTTGTGTGCTCGCCACCGGCTGGCGACGGCAGACGCAATCATCTATGCCTCTGCCCTCGCCCACGGTGCCGACCTGCTCACCTGCGACCAGCATTTCGATGGCTTGCCGGGCGTCCGGTACGTATCCAAGATCGCCCCCCGATAATCAGGAAGACGACCGCATGGCCAGCCGAGCCCTGCCCCTCCGATGGCGGACCCTGCAAGACATTGCCGACGTTCTGATCTGGCGAACCATCTGGCAATCACGCTGCCAAGCCGACATCGCCATTGGCCGATACATCGACGGATTCTATAATCCCGTCAGGCGACATTCCGCCCTGGGATTTAAAAGCCCATGCCGCTTCGAGGCCGAAGCCGCATAAACGGAGAAACGCTCTCCACTCTTTCCGGGCAAGTCCAGGGGGAGCGCGACAGACAGTGGAAAGATTGCCCCATGTGCGCCGAGTACATACCAGCCAAACCATCACGCAGCCGACGGAGCTGGGATGATCTCCGCGCGGTTGAGCGTGACTATTTTCTGATGGCGGCATTCGGCGGACCGTCCGAATGGCAGACAGTCATGGAAAACCTTGATCTTGACCGGGTAGAGGCTGCTCGCATCGCCAATGCCATGTCTCCCCTAGCCCAGCCACCGAAGTCAATTGAGGAGCGCAGTCAGCGAGAGCAGGACGCGTTGACATTCCTAGCCAATCGCCCTTTGGGCTCTGCATTGAAGGAAGCCATTGGACGGCGTGACGGAAGTCTGGATATGCCCATAGAGGAGCCTGCGGCGCAGTTCCGGGCGAGAGGTGGGGCGCCACCTGATGTTCGAACAAGTCCTTTCTATCACCCCACCAATGAGATGCGGCCTCGATACGGCCATGAAGGCCATAGTCTGCGCGGCGGCGTCATGGCGACCTTGGAAACGGCCCTTAAAGCTGCGCGAAATGCCAGCTACCACATGTTACGCGCCCTTTCCGGGATTTCGAAAAGACATCTCCTGCCTCGCATTAAAGCTATTGGCGGCGCCATTCGGACGGGCGCTGGGGAGACGTTCAGCACCGTAGCGACCCGCATGGGAATCACGAGGTCGATCCCGCTCACGAGTATGGCTGCCGAGAACTGCGATGGCATTACGCCCACTTCAGATCAAGATCTACGGGAAGCATCGGTCGAACGCTGGCGCCAAATGGGAGAAACCATTAAGGCCATGACCGTTGCTTCTGCTCTACGCGGCTACCCACCCGCTCTCGAATTCATCCGGATCATCGCACCGGACATGGGGCCTTTCGATGATTCGAAGATACGGGTTTCTCCGAGACGCTATCGCCATATCCAAGGCGCCCTTAAACGCGGCGATTCTCTATTCTACAGGGCCTATCGATGGGCTTTTCCGCCCGAAGGCTAGTGATGGAACCAATACGGAAAGTCGCCCCGATGCCGGGGCAGATGCCGACTGACTATCGTTTGCGCAAGACGTGCCTGCGGAGACGCGCATAGGTCATCCAATGGCAGAAGTTGAGAATCTCGCTCGCGAGCATGCGAAGAAAGTCATCTTTCAGACACAGAGGCATGGAACCCCCTCCCCGATATATGCATTCAGCCGTAGGTTTCATTGCCACAATAATATCCGACGATACCGCAAGTGAAGGGCCAGTTCCTCCCCCGTCATTCTGACGGACCGGAGTGGCAGGATAGTTGGATCACTCAGAAATTTTCCATGATCTTGGCCTTCTGACCGTCGTAGTCGGCCTGGCTGATCAGGCCCTCATCGAGGGCGGCCTTCAGCTTTCTCAGGCGATTGATCGGATCGTCGTCTCGGTTGGCAACCACCGGCTTGGAGCGATCAGAAGGAATGGGAACGGCAGGCTTCGGCCGGGCATTGGGAATGATATTTGGCGCTCCACTGGACACCCGATAGAGAAGCCACCTCAGACCTCCGGTTACCGGGCTCATGTCCAGCCCTGCGGCCGCAGATAAAATCGCCTTGATCGACGGTATGCGGATGGAATTCGATTCGCATGCCAGTGCAAGCCGTGCCGTCCAATCGCGGACGTAAAGGTCATCGAAGGCTGATAGCCGTTGGAACAGTTCCGAGCCCTGCGGATTGAGGAAATCCGACCGGGTGAAGATGAGGTTCTCGCCACTGTGGCAATGCTTGAGCAGACCGGGATCGAACACCAAGGCCCGCAGCGACAGTTGCATCACCAGCATGGAGAAGTGATCCAGCGTCGCATCGAAATGCGTCTCGTTGCGTTCGGGGTGCTGGAAATTGATGCTGCCGAGCAAGGTGCAGGGCAGCCCGCTCAGTTCAGGAAGATACATGGAATCGTAATCGATCAGCTTCAGCCGACCATCCGGTCCGATCAGAATGTTGTCGTGTTTAAGGTCGCCATGGGCGACGCCACGGTTCAGCAGATCCAGGCAAAGCCGCGCCCAGGCCCGGCTCAAGCCTGCGATGCCGCCGCGCTTGTCGCTATCGCACAGGGTCTGGACCAAGGCGCCGATGGTGCGGCCTGCGATCCACGGCATGCTGATGACGGGGTAATCGCCGTGCTTGGCGATGGACGACGTCACGTAGAGTTCGTCGCGGTGAAACCGGAGCGGAACCATATAGGGCGAGCCGCTGGCGGCGACGAAGCCGGCGATGGCTTGGTAGCGGCGCTCCAGATCGGGAAGATCACGGATGAAGCACTTGATCGCCAAGAGCGATCCCTCGGAATCGGTGACCCGAAACACCCCGGCGAAGTTTCCGGCGAGAAACTGCGGGTGGCCTCGGGCATCCTTGAACGGTGTCACCTGTAGAGTGGCGAACCGGGCCTTGGCGTTGGAGAGTGCCGCCTTGTAGTCCGCCAATACGGGGAACGTCACTGTTCGAACTCCGTGGTCCGAGCGTGTGACGAAGCCTCGGCGGCTTGGTTAAAAACGATGGCCGGCCGGGTGCCGATATCGAGCAGTTTGACCAGAGCGATGGCATCGGCATTGAATGCCATGCCGCGCAGGGTCGGCGTGGTCTTCAGATCGCGCTCGAACAGTTCGCAGATGATGGCACGATGGCGGCCCGACAACTCGCTCGACATCTCGAACAGCAGGCGGGCATAGGTGTCGTCAGGCAGTTGGCCTGCGCTGGACGGGAACACCACCGGCGCGTCGTCGCCGCCGGATATATGGCAGTTCATCAGCAGGACGTGGCCGTCATTGGTCTTCAGCCCGGTCAACCGTCGGGCGGTCGCCAGAAGTTCTTCATCGCTGTCCACATCGTTGGCCATGCCGTCAGTAATGTTGATGACGGCCGGGGGGAATGACCCGGGGTTTGCGGAAATCCAGGGTTCCAGGATCGACTGCGCCAAGCGCAGCGCCCCGTTCATCGGGGTGCTTTCCACCGCCACCGGCGCCACCCAACGGGAAACTGCCACCCTTTCGACCACCGGCTGTCCGCGAACCATGATGGTGGTTTCTTCCTCGATGGTATCGGCGTTCTCCGCCACCTCGGAGATGGGCACCAAGCTGCGCCCGGCAAGGTTCCCCAGCCAGCAGAACTCGGCACGGTTGGTGCGCCCATAGCCGATGACGCCGATGTCGAAATAGTCCCGGACACCTTCATCACGCATACAGCGGTTGATCAGTTCGTCGAGGGTTCGGTTGAGCGCATCCGCTACCACCTGGGCCCGACTGATCGTCTGGCCGCTATCATCGACACCGAAGGTGGTGTTCATGGATTTGGATTGATCCACCAGAAAGATAAAGGCGCCGCGCTGGTCGCGGCTGATTTCCTGTGAATAGGCCACGGATCACGTCTCCTGTGGTTGAGCACCGTTACGATTTTCGCTGGAGGGGATATCTGCCGACGAAATCAGTTCACATCCGGAGCCTTGATCATGGAACAACCGGAGGCCCTGAATCTCACGCGCTATCACTTTAGCAAAGACTATGGCTCCATCAAATTATTGGACAAAACAGCATGACGCGCTGACGGCAAAAGTGCGAATATGAGAGTGATTATTAACTTCTCTTGGTACTGACGTATTGTTATCCGCTTGCAGACTATTGTCGAGCAGGCTCTTTTGTGCAACAAGACATGTATGTATTTATCTCTTTCCCAGAGGAGTTAGGTTATGGCAGCACAGATGGCAACAGGTATGGCTGGTGGGACCGCCGCGAACGCCGCAGCTCCCGCGGCTGGCGGC
>NZ_LWQU01000137.1 GCF_001650635.1 Magnetospirillum moscoviense
ATCCGGACCCGACCGCGCGATATTGCCTCGCCGCCGCCATGGGGGCGTGACCGTCAATACGATTCACGAATAGAGCCATAATCTATGTCAAAGGACAGCCCAGGCGGCCGGCCAGGTCCTGGATGAACTGCCAGGCGACGCGGCCCGAGCGCGAGCCGCGCGTCACCGCCCATTCGTTGGCGGCCCGGCGCAAGTCGTCGGTTTCGATCGGCAGGCCGTAGCGGGCGACATAGCCCTCGACGATTTCGAAGAAGGTGTCCTGGCCGACATGATGGAAGCCCAGCCACAAACCGAAGCGGTCGGACAGCGAGACCTTTTCCTCGACCGCCTCGCCGGGATTGATGGCGGTCGAGCGTTCGTTGTCGATCATGTCCCGCGCCATCAGGTGGCGGCGATTCGAGGTGGCGTAGAACACCACGTTGGTCGGCCGTCCCTCGATGCCGCCTTCCAGCACCGCCTTCAGCGACTTGTAGGCCTCGTCCTGGCCTTCGAAGGACAGATCGTCGCAAAACAGGATGGCGCGCCGGCCGCCGCTTTTCAGCAGGCGCAACAGGCGGGGCAGGCTGGGGGTGTCCTCGCGGTGGATTTCCACCAGGATCAGTCGGCCGGGGCTTTCCTGGTTAATCGTGGCATGCACCGCCTTGACCAGCGAGCTTTTGCCGGTGCCGCGCGCCCCCCACAGCAGGGCGTTGTTGGCCGGCAGGCCGTCGGCGAAACGACGGGTGTTTTCCAGCAACTGGGCGCGCTGGTACTCGATGCCCTTCAGCAGGCCGATGTCAACCCGGTTGACGTCGGCAACCGGCTCGAGTTGGTCGGGGTCGGCATGCCAGACGAAGGCGTCGGCGGCATGCATGTCGATGGCGGCCGGCTTGGGCGGCGCCAGGCGGTCAAGCGCGTCGGCGATGCGGGCCAGCAGGGTGCGGGTTTCTTGGTCCATGGACCGAAGCCTATTGCGTCGGGATTGCCGCCGCAAGCCGGGAGTTAGAGTTTGCATCGGCCGGAAGGGCCGCTATATTCCGGTCACTTCGCCGATTCGCCCAAGGAGCGCGCCCGATGTTCGTTTCCCCCGCTTTTGCCCAGGCCGCCGGTAATGCCGGTGGGATCGCCGGTGGGCTGGAATCCTTCCTGCCGTTGATCCTGATCTTCGTGGTGTTCTATTTCCTGCTGATCCGGCCGCAGCAGAAGCGCGCCAAGCAGCACAAGGAAATGCTGAGCCAATTGCGCCGCGGCGACCGCGTCGTGACCGGTTCGGGCATCTACGGCACCATCTCGAAGGTCATCAGCGACACCGAAGTGGTGGTCGAGATCGCCGAGGGCGTCAAGGTCCGCATGGCCCGCCCGGCCATCCAAGAAATCCTGTCCAAGACCGAGCCGGTCGCCGCCGCCAAGGACGAGGCCAAGGACGAGCCGGCCGAGCCGGCCGCCGACAAGTAATCGTTTCCAACAGGATTTGGGTCCGACATGCTCCAGTTTCCCAAGTGGAAGATCATGATGGTGCTGATGGTCAGCCTGTTCGGGCTGGTCTGGTCGGTGCCCAACCTGTTGTCCCGCGACGTGACCGACCGGCTGCCGACCTGGCTGCAGCCGGTCAGCCTGGGTCTTGACCTGCAGGGCGGCTCGTACCTGCTCCTCGAGGTCGACACCGCCTATGTGGTGCGCGAGATGCAGGCCAACCTGGTCGAGGCCCTGCGCGTCACGCTGCGCAAGGAAAAGGCCAAATATTCCGATCTGGGCGCCATGGGCCGCGATGCGGTCAAGGTCCGCCTGCTGGAGGCGGCCGACCGCGAGCGTCTGCGCCCCGAGCTGCGCAAACTTGAGCCCGAGGCGGAATTCGCCATCGCCGAGGACGGTCTGGTCACCTTCAAATATCCCGAGCCGGTGATGAACAAGCGCATCCGCGCCGCCATCGGCCAGTCGATCGAGATCGTGCGCCGCCGCGTCGATGAACTGGGCACGCGCGAGCCGTCGATCCAGCATCAGGGCGTCGACCGCATCGTCGTCCAGCTGCCGGGCATCAAGGACCCCGACCGCATCAAGGCGCTGCTGGGCAAGACCGCCAAGCTGACCTTCCACATGGTGGACGATTCGGTCACCCCGGAAGAGGCCGGCCGCGGCCGGGTGCCGCCCGGCTCGATGCTGCTGAACTCGGCCGAGCAGGAGCGGGGCCTTCCCGCCCAGTACGTGGTCAAGAAGCGCGTCGAGGTCGGCGGCGACCAGTTGGTCGATGCCCAGCCGACCTTCGCCAACGGCCAGCCGGTGGTGTCGTTCCGCTTCTCGGTGGCCGGCGGCAAGAAGTTCGGCGACACCACGCGTGAGAATTCCGGCAAGTTCCTGGCCATCGTGCTGGACGACAAGGTTATCTCGGCGCCGCGCATCAACGAGCCGATCACCGGCGGCTCGGGCCAGATTTCCGGCAGCTTCACCGTCCGCCAGGCCCAGGATCTGTCGCTGCTGCTTCGGGCAGGTGCGCTGCCGGCGCCGTTGCAGGTGCTGGAAGAACGCACCGTCGGTCCCGATCTGGGCGCCGATTCCATCAAGGCCGGCGCCATCGCCAGCCTGTTGGGCATCGTCTTGGTGGTCATCTTCATGGTGGTGATCTATGGCGTGCTGGGCCTGATGGCCAATGTCGCCCTGGTGCTGAACCTGGTGCTGCTGACCGCGCTTTTGTCGGTGCTGGGCGCCACCCTGACGCTGCCCGGCATCGCCGGCATCGTGCTGACCATGGGCATGGCGGTTGACGCCAACGTGCTGATCTATGAACGCATCCGCGAGGAGCATCGCCTGGGGCGCGGCATCATCGGCTCGGTCCAGGCCGGCTTCGAGCGCGCCTTCGGCACCATCCTCGACGCCAATCTGACCACCCTGGTCGCCGCCGCCTTGCTGTTCCAGTTCGGTTCCGGCCCGATCAAGGGCTTCGCCGTCACCCTGACGCTGGGCCTGATCTCGTCGATGTTCACCGCCATCATGGTGACCCGCCTGTTGGTGTCGCTGTGGATCAAGTGGCACCGCCCCAAGACCTTGCCGCTTTAAGGGACCGACCATGAGCAGCTTCTACGCCCGCCTGATCGCCCGCACGCCGAAGTTCGACTTCGTCGGCAAGCGCATCTTCGCCTTCATCGTCACCGGCTGCATCGTCGCCGCCACCTTCGGCTCGATCGCCATCAAGGGCTTCAATTTCGGCATCGACTTCGCCGGCGGCCTGTTGATCGAGGTGCAAACCACCGATGGCCCGGCCAAGATCGGCCCGATGCGCGACATCCTGGGCGGATTGGGCCTGGGCGAGGTGTCGTTGCAGGAATTCGGCGCCACCGGCCGCGACGTGATGATCCGCGTCCAGCGCCAAGAGGGTGACGAAAAGGCCCAATTGGCCGCGCTGACCAAGGTGAAGGAGGCTTTGGGCGCCGGTTACGATTATCGCCGCGTCGAAATCGTTGGCCCCAAGGTCGGCGAGGAACTGAAGCAGGACGGCATCCTGGCTGTCGGGCTGGCGGTTCTGGCCATTGCCGCCTACGTGTGGTTCCGCTTCGAATGGCAGTTCGGCGCGGGTGCGCTGATCGCCACCTTCCACGACGTCATTGCCACCTTCGGGCTGTTCTCGGTGACCGGGCTGGAATTCAACCTGACCAGCGTCGCCGCCATCTTGACCATCGCCGGCTACTCCATCAACGACACCGTGGTCATCTATGACCGCGTGCGCGAGAACCTGCGTAAATACAAGGCGATGCCGGTCTACGACCTTTTGAACCTGGCGGTCAACGAGACACTGGCCCGCACCTTCCTGACGGTGGCCACGGTGTTCATCACCGTCGTCGCCCTGCTGGTGTTCGGCGGCGAGGTGCTGCACGGCTTTTCGGTGGCCATGCTGTGGGGCCTGATCGTCGGCACCTATTCGTCGGTGTTCGTGGCGTTGCCGGTGCTGATCTATTTCAACCTGCGTTCGGGCGCCGACCGCGAGGACGAGGAGCAGGGCACCGAAGCGCTGCCCTGAGGCCCGCCATGGACATCACGCCCGTCGTCGGCAAGGAATTTCAGCTGATCAACGGCTATGGCGACGGTGGTTTCACCATCGCCGGCACCCGCCATGAAGGATCGGTGCTGATCCTTGCCACCCAGACCCTTGCCTGGTCGCCCCGATCCTTGGGCGAGGTGACACCCGAAAGCCTGGCGGAATTGTTTCAAGCCAGCCCGCGCCCGACCGTCCTGTTGCTGGGCTGCGGCAAGGGCATGCGGCCGGTGCCCAAGCCCTTGCGCGATGCCTGCCGGCCGCTGGGCATCGTGGTCGAGCCGATGGATACCGGGGCGGCGTGCCGTACCTTCAACGTCCTGCTGACCGAGGGCCGCGACGTCGCCGCCGCGCTGATCGCGGTATAGAGCAGCGCACCTTTAACCATGCTCAACACCCATCATGCCCGCGAAGGAGCCTGTGAAGGAAATGGCATTGGCGATCCACCTGTGATTCCCTATGGGGAACAGGAGGTTTCCGATGTCGCAGGTTCGGTATCGTCAAGTTGATCGCTCTCAGCTTCGCTGGGACATGGTTGATCTGGACAGCCAGATTCCCGGAGATCATCGGGCGCGGGTGGTTTGGGCGTTCGTTGATGCGCTGGATCTGACCGATCTGTATGCATCGATTCGGGCGCAGGAGTTTGGCCCCGGTCGCCCGCCGGCCGATCCGCGCATTCTTTTGGCGGTGTGGCTGTATGCGACGCTGGAAGGGGTTGGGTCTGCCCGGCAGGTGGCGAAGGCCTGTGTCAGCGACGCAGCCTATCGCTGGCTGTGCGGCGGGGTTTCGATGAATTACCACGGTCTGAGCGACTTCCGCGTTGGCCATGGCGACATTCTGGACCGGCTGCTGACGGAAACGGTGACGGGCTTGGTGGCGGAAGGGCTTGTCAATCTGGATGAAGTCGCCATCGACGGCACCAAGGTGAAAGCCAGTGCGGGGCGGGGCAAATTCCGGCGGGCGGCGACGCTGGAGCGGATCGAGGCCTCGGCGCGCGACCGGGTGGCCGCGTTGAAAGCCGAAGTGGACAGCGATCCGGAGGCATCCTCCCGCCGCCGTCAGGCGGCCCAGCGGCGCGCGGCGGAAGACGTGGCTCGTCGGGCCGAGGCCGCCCGTCGGGTCGTGGAGAAACTGCGCGCGGAAAAGACTGAACGGGCCAAACGGCACAAGAAAGCCGAGGCGGAGAAGGCCGAGGAGCGGGCCAGCCTCACCGATCCCGAGGCCCGCGCCATGCGCTTCGCCGATGGGACCACCCGCCTTGGCTACAACGTCCAACTGGCTGCCGCCACCGAGACCGGCGTCATCGTCGCCGTCGATGTCACCGACCGGCGCAACGATGCCGGTCTGGCGGGACCGATGGTCGATCAAATCGAACGCCGGTTCGCTGCCGCGCCCAAACGGGCACTGGTCGACACCACCTACGCCACCCATGATGACATGGTGTCGCTGGCCGAACGGGGAACCGCAATCTATTCGCCGGTCCCCGCCGACAAGCCCGATGCCAAACCCGCCACGGTCCAGCGCCGGGCGTCCCAGCGGCGATCCGAACCCGACGCGGTCAAGGCCTGGCGCCAACGCATGGCCCAACCCGAGGCCGAGGACATCTACGGCCGCAGAAAGCGGATCGAAACCATCAACGGCATTCTCAAAGGCAGAGGCTTTGGAATTCTCCTCGTCCGCTCGATCGCCAAAGTCAAATGCATCGCCTTGTTGCAGGCCATCGCCCACAATCTGTGGCGCGCCCATGGGCTGCGAGCCGCCACGGCATACCCCACAGTCTGACCCACCGGGGCAGCGTTCCCTCCTGCCCCACGCCCCGAGCCCCGGGCTCGGGCTGAGCCCGCTTTCAAGCCGGCCGCTACCCGAACCTGTCCGCTTCGCCGAGAGGACAAGCGAAAGATACCAAAACTCAGATTCCTTCACAGGCTCGAAGGCGGGCATCCACGAGTCGCGGGAGAACCGGATGTGGACTCCCGCCTTCGCGGGAGTGACGGTTCAAACATAAGTGCGTCCGATTTAAAGTTCGCGACTCTGGACGAAAAAAGGGGCCCCGAGGGGCCCCTTTTCATGGCTGATCACCACCCTTACTGGGCGATGACGCTGATCGCGCGGCGGTTCTTCGACCACGAGGACTCGCTGGAGCCGATGGCTTCCGGGCGTTCCTTGCCGTAGGTCGAGGTGGTCAGGCGGTTCGAGCTGACGCCCTGGGCCAGCATGTATTCCTTGGCGGCCTGGGCACGACGGTCGCCCAGGGCCAGGTTGTACTCGCGGGTGCCGCGTTCGTCGGCATGGCCCTCGATGCGCAGCATCACGGTCGGATAGCGGCGCAGGAAGGCGACCTGACGGTCCAGGGTGCCCTTGGACTCGGCCGACAGGCTGGTGCTGTCGGTGCCGAAATAGACGCGGTCGCCGACCGAGGTCTGGAATTCGCGCTGCATCTGAGCCAGGCGCTCGGCCTCGCTCATCGTGGCGGGCGCCATCGGGCGGGCCGGCTGGGCGGCCATAGAACCGGAGCCGGTGGTGCCGCCGGTCTGCTGCGCTTGATCCGAGCAGGCCGACACGGCCATCAGCGCGGTGAGGGCGGTGAACGAAACGAGGAAGCGACGCATGACTTTAGTCCCCTATGGGTAGTGTGATCCAAGGCAGGATGCTGCCGGACAAAAATGGCGAAAATAAGAGGCGGCCCGCCTCTTAATGGAGGGGGCCGCCCGGTATTAGCACTAAATCTGCGATCAGCCCAGATTCTTCTCGACGAAGGACCAATCGACCAGATGGTCCAGGAAGGCCTGGACGAAATCGGCGCGGCGGTTCTGGAAGTCGATGTAATAGGCGTGTTCCCACACGTCAACGGTCAACAGCGCGGTCTGGCCATGGGCCATCGGCAGGTCGGCGTTGGCGGTCTTGGTGATCTTCAGCTTGCCGCCGTCCAGAACCAGCCACGCCCAGCCCGAACCGAACTGGGTCAGGGCGGCGTTCTTGAATTCCTCGGCGAACTTTTCGTAGCTGCCGAAATCGGCCTCGATCTTGGCGCCGATCTTGCCCGACGGCTTGCCGCCGCCGCCCTGCTTCATGCAATTCCAGAAGAAGGTGTGGTTCCACACCTGGGCCGAATTGTTGAACAGGCCCTGCTTGGCCGGCAGATCCTTGGCGGCGATCATGATGATCTCGTCCAGCGACTTGGTCGCCAGGTCGGTGTCCTTGATCAGGCCGTTCAGGTTGACGACATAGGTGTTGTGGTGCTTGCCGTGGTGGAATTCCAGCGTACGAGCCGAGATATGCGGCTCTAGCGCGCTCTTGTCGTAGGGCAGCTGGGGAAGCTCGAAAGCCATAATTTGCCTCTTACAGTTAGGTTGTGGATGAAATTGGAAAAGCTCTAAATCTGCTCGACAACATAGGGTGGTCGGGTCGTTTTGTGAAGCCCCCAAACTTTAGCACGAGAAGAGAAGATCGTCTTGTCCCACCGCAAGGCGTGCCGCCGTCAGGCCCGATTCCACCGCCGCCTCGATGGTGCAGGGCCAGGCCGAGGCCAGCCAGTCGCCAGCCAGAAAACAATGGGGCCACGGCGTGCGCGGGCCGGGCCGGGCGGCGATGGTGGCGGGCGCATGGTCCAAGGTGGCGCGGCGCTCGAAGATCAGCCGGTGGGGCGGCAGTAGCGGGCCAAGACCGCACAGGTCGGCGATCTCGGCCCAGATCGTTGCCGGATCGGGGCGGGCGGGGCAGGCCGACAAGGTGGCGCTGAGCATGGCGCCGCGCACCGCCAGCCACTGGACCTGGCCGCCGGTGAGCGCCAGGAAGGGTTGGCCGCCGGGCAGGGCGACCGGCCCGGGCAGGTGGACATGCAGGTTGGCGATGGCTTGGCAGGCCAGGTCGGGCAAGGCCGGGATCAGGCGCCGCGCCCCGTCGGCGGGCAGCGCCAGGATGATTCGGTCCTTGGGTGCCAGGGCAATGGTATGGTCGCCGAAGGACAGATGATCGGAATGGATGGCGCTCAGGCGGTGGCCGAAGCGGACGGTGGCGCCCCGGGCCCGCAGGAAGGATAAGGCCGGACCGGCGAAGGCCGCCGACAATCCGTCGGGAAAGATCACCGGCCGCAGGGCCTGGGGGCCACCCAGCACCAAGGCGCGCAGCAGACGGGCCAACAAGGCGGCCTGGGCGGTCTCGGCCGGGCTGTTCAGCGCCGAGACGCACAAGGGCTGCCACAACGAGCCATAGGACCGGCACCGCCCCAAGCGCTGGGCGACGGTCTGGTGTTGGCCAACCCACGGCAGACCGGCCGCCCGCAGGGTCTCGCCCCAGCCGGCCGGCGGACGGCCCGGCCGCAGCTCTGTCAACCGGCGGCTGACAAGGTCGAGGATCGGCAGGTGGGCGGCGAGAATCCGGTGCTGGCCGCCGATGGCGCCCAGCAGGGCCAGGGTGTGACGGTTGGCGCCCAGCACCAGATGGGTGCCGTTATCGATGGTGGCCCCTAAGATCGGGTCGGTGAAGGATCGGCAGCGCCCGCCGGCCTGGGGCGCGGCCTCGAACAGGCGGACCCGATGGCCGGCCCCGGCCAGGGCGACCGCCGCCGCCAGGCCGGCGATGCCGGCACCGACCACATGGGTCACCACAATTAGGGTCCGACCATGGCGGTGCGCAGCGCGATCCACAGCTTGGCCGCCGCCGGCAGGCGCGGATGGGGGTGGGGGCGGCGCCAACCATGGCGGCCCAGACGGTTCAGCAGGGCGCGATAGGTCGCCAGCATGGTCGCCGCCGGCCACAATCTGTGCCGGCCGATGCGGGCCAGCTCGGCCTGGGCCTGGTCGAAACGCTGATGGGCCAGCCCGGCCAGGGCCTGGCAGGCCTGGGCGCGACGGGGGTGGGACAGCACGGCCAGCGGGCCGCCCGAGGGTATGCCGGCCTGGTCCAGGATTTCCACCGGCAGGTACAGCCGGCCATTGACAGCGTCCTCGTCCAGGTCGCGCAGGATATTGGTCAGCTGCAGCGCCTCGGCGGTCAGCAGGGCGAAGGAATCGGCATCGAAACGACCCAGGATGCGCACAGCCATCAGCCCGACGGTGCCGGCGACCTGTCGGCAATAAAGCTGCAACTCGGCCAGGCTGGGGGCCACCATTGGCGCCAGGATGTCGCGCTCCATGCCGTCCAGCAGGCAATCGATCTCGGCCCGGGGCAAGTTATGGCGGGTGATGGTGGCGGCAAAGGGTGTCAACTCGGGTGACAGGGCCTGGCCGGTGGCGAAAAAGGTGGCGATGGCGGCCCGCACTACCGCCAGGCGGGCGGCGCGGGTTTCCACGCTTCCTGGCCCGTCGGCGATGTCGTCGACGGCGCGGCAAAAGCCATACAGCGCGAACATGTCGGTGCGGACCGGCGCCGGCAACAGCCGCATCGCCCAATAGAAGGACGACGACGTCACCGGCGCTGCAACCCGCTGATCAGCCCCTCGACCACCGCGACGCCATAGGCCAGCGGGGTCAGCCTGACCGGCTCGGCCAGCGGGTCGTGGCGGCGCAGCAGGGCCGACAGGCGCCTGGCCACCGCCACGGTGACGGCGGCTTCCAGCCGCAGGCGGCGATTATTGATGCGCCCGGGCAGGGCCGATGCCAGGTCGATCAGTCCATCGACCTGATCCAGCACATGGTCCAGCAAGTCACGCAATTCGGGGCTGGTGGTGGGGTGGGCCAGGCTGCCGCGCACCGCGCCCGCGGCCTCCATCCAGTCGGCCGGCAGATAGACCCGGCCCAGCGTTTGGTAATCGGCGCCGCAATCTTGCAGATGGTTCAGGATCTGCAGGCTGGCGCACAGGGCGTCGGAGGGGGCGTGGGTGGCAGCACCTTCGCCATGCAGGTCCAGCAGGAAGCGGCCGACCGGCGCTGCCGAGAACCGGCAATAGGCCATCAGGTCGCCCCAATCGCGGCACTGGTCCAGGAAGGCATCGCGGCGGAAGGCCTGCAGCAGGGCGGCAGCATGGGCCAACAGGGCGGGATCGTTGCCGACGGCATCGCAAAGATCGATGGCTTCGGCCACCATCGGCGCGCCGCCGGCCAGGCTTTGTTCCAGCGCGTCCAGGCGGGCCAGCTTCTGGTCGGGGGCCAGGGTCGGGTCGTCGGCGATGTCGTCGGCCAGGCGGGCGAAGCGATAGAACGCCATCACCTGGGCGCGGACGGCCGGCGCCAGCAGGCGCGAGGCCACGGGAAAGTTCTCGCCCACGGCGGTCTTGCCGGTCGGGGACGGCAGCAGCACGGCAGCGGCGGAGCGGCTCATCGCGTCCTCCCATTGGTGTCGCCGGTTGGAGGAGATATATATGCCATGCCCACGCCCTTCGCGCCTAGGACTTTGGATGGAACCTTCCCTGTCTCCTGCCGCCCGGTTGGTTCAAAAGCTGGACCGCGACCGTTTCGCCACCGTGCTGTTCGCCCCCGAGAGTGCGCGCGAGAAGCTGTTCGCCCTGTATGCGCTGAATGTCGAGCTGGCCAACATCCGCACCCAGGTGCGCGAGCCCCAGGCCGGGCTGATCCGGCTGCAATGGTGGCGCGAGGTGCTGGACGGCGGCCGCGACCCCGAGGCCCGGCCCCATCCCATCGCCTGGGCGGCCCGCCAGTTGCCCCTGGTCGGCGCCGATTTCGAGCCGCTGCTGACCGCGCGCGAGAACGATCTGGAGCCGGCCCCCTTCGCCGATCTGGCCGCCGTCGAGGATTACGCCCGCGCCACCGCCGGCTGCCTGGCCCGCCTGGCCTGCACCCTGCTGGGGACCGACGGCCATCGGGCGGCGGAAACGGTCGGCACCGCCTTCGCCCTGGTCGGGCTGGCCCGCGCCATGGCCTTCCATCACGGCACCGGCTGGTCGGCGCTGCCGGGCGGGGCCAAGGCCGATCAGGCCGCCAACCGGGCCGCCCTGGCCCCGATCACCGCCCGTGCCGCCCAATTGCTGGACGAGGCACAGGCGATGGCCTATCCACGCGCCGCCCTGCCGGTCCTGCTGGCCGGCACCCTGGCGCGGCGTTACGTGCAGGTGCTGGCCGCCGCCGGCGGCGATCCGTTCGATTCAGCGGTGTCGCGGCCGCGTCCGATGCCGCTTCGACTGTTGTGGCATAGTTGGCGGGGGCGATTTTAGCCGTTGGTTGAGACAGAACGCGCCGTTTATGTCATGCTGTTGAAATAAAAGCATAAGCGGAGGCGACATCATGACTGCCAAGGCCATCATTCTGGCTCCGAACGGATTTCCCTGGCGATCGTTGGCGATCGGAATTGCCGTGATCTTTGCCGGCATGGGTGTCGGGCTTTACGTCATTGGCGCGGGCTCGGTCGGCGGGACCTTCGTGGTGTCGGCGATGATCGGTATCGCCGCCTTCGCTGCGTCGCTGGGGTAGGGCCGGCATCTCGGCCTGCTCGGTGGCCATTGCGGCTCACCATGTTGACGCGCCGGCCCGGTCCGCCTATTGAAAGGGCTGGTCTGGCAGGCGGGTGATCCATGCGTCTTGTTCCCCTGGTCGCGTTCGTCGCGTTCTGTGCGCTCGCCAATCTGGCGGGGTGGTGGTGGTTTAACCGGCCGGTGCCGGTCGGGCTGACCTTTGACGAGCCGTTCCCGTCGGTGTCGTTCGCGCCCTTCCGCCGTGGACAAAGCCCGATCAGCGGCGATTATCCGCCGCCGGCTCAGATCGAGGAGGATCTGAAAAGCCTGGTCGGCGTCACCAAGGGCATCCGCACCTATACCAGCCGCGAGGGGCTGGACGTGGTGCCGGCCCTGGCCGCCAAGCACGGCATCGAGCTGACCCATTCGGCCTGGCTGGGCCAGAAGCCGGAAATCAACGCCCAAGAGGTCCAGGCCCTGATCGCGGCGGCCAACGCCCATCCAGACTCCATCAAGCGGGTGATCGTCGGCAACGAGGTACTGCTGCGCCAGGATTTGCCGGTCGACCGCCTGATCGCCCATATCCGCGAGGTGAAGTCCAAGGTCAAGCAGCCGGTGTCCTATGCCGACGTGTGGGCCTTTTACCTGCGCTATCCCCAGGTCGCCGAAGAGGTCGACTTCATCACCATCCACATCCTGCCCTATTGGGAGGACGAGCCCATCGGCGTCGAGGGCGCGGCCGAGCATATCGTCAAGATCTACCGCCTGATCCAGGCCAAGTTCCCCGGCAAGCCGATCCTGATCGGCGAGGCCGGCTGGCCGACCAAGGGCCGCAACCGCGGCCCGGCGGCGGTCAACATGGAAAACGCCGCCTTCTTCGTGCGGACCCTGGCCAAGGTGTCGAAGGAAAACGGCTTCGACTACAACGTCGTCGAGGCCTTCGATCAGCCGTGGAAGGCCAAGCTGGAAGGCACCGTCGGCGCCTTCTGGGGCGTGGTCGATACCCACCGTGCCGTCAAGTTCTCGATGTCGGGGCCGGTCGTGGCCAACCCCCATTGGGCGATTCAAGGGGCCGGCGCTGCCCTGCTGGGCGCGCTGGCGGCCCTGGCCCTGATGCGCCGCGCGGCCAACTTCACCCCGGTCCGCGCCCTGATCGTTGCGGTCCTGGCACAAATTCTGGCCGCCGCCGTGGTCTGGCAGGGGCTGAACGCCTGGACCATCGCCTATAGCCCGCTGCAGGACGTCTGGGCGGCCGCGCGCATTATTATGCACTGTATTTTTGCAGGTATTATCCTGCGGGTGGCGGCCGCTTCGTTGGAAGAGGGCGCGCCGTTGGCCTCAAGCCATTGGGGTGGACGCTTCGCCGTGTTCTATGGCGTGTGTGTGTGGGCGATCTGCATGCTGATCTTCTTCAACGGACGCTATCGCGACATTCCGAACCTGGAATTCCTGGTCCCATGCCTGGGTTTGACCGCCTGGGGCCTGATCCGTTTGTTCGTTCTGGGGCTGAAATGGCCCGAGGCTTTCGCCATCAGCCGCCTGTTCGCCGGTGAATTGCCGGCCCGGGTCAAGGCGGCGAAGGAAGCGACCATCGCTTTGTTGATCGCGGCGGCCTCGGCGCCATTGTCGGAATCCCTGGCCCTTTACCTGGGCGAGGATTTCCAGTCGATGCATCCCGACTGGAGCCAGCAAGCGCCGCTGCTGGCTGAAATCGCATTCGCCAACGGCGAGATGCTGGTGTGGATGGCCATGGTTCTGGTCATGACCATCCCTTATTGGGCCGAATGGCGGCTGGGCAAGGGGCGGGGCTGACCCCGCTACTTGCACTCGCCGATCGAGCCCTGCGCGCAGATACGGCCGTCGATCCAGGTGGCGCCCGACAGCTTGGCGTTCATCAGCATGGCGTTCTTCAGCGACGCGCCCTTCAGGTTGGCGCCTTCCATGTTCGAACTGGTCAGGTTGGTGTGATCCAGGATCGCCCCTTCCAGATTGGCGCCCTGCATCTTGGTGGCGTGCATGTGGGCGCGGGTAAAGTTGGCGTTCTTGAAATTGCCGCCGCGCATATAGGTCAATTGCATCAGCGCCTGCTCGAAATTGGCGCCCTCGAAGTCGCCTTCGTCCAGGATCGCCGACAGGAATGCCGCATCGCGCAGGTCCAGCCCCTTGGCCTTGGCCCGGTACAGGTTGCCCCAATTGCAATTGGCCTCGGCTTCCAGCTTGCAGCTGGGGTTGACCGCCCGCTCATAGGCCAGGGCGGGGGTCGCCATCGCCGTCACCAAGGCCGCAATCGCCGCGAAACGCCACATCGGACTGTCCTCCCGTCGAAGATGCGAACAGTATGATGTTCGCATTCATTCTGTAGAATTCGGAAAGACTATCACGACGCGGCAACGCGATTATTTGATGATGGCTAACTACATCAATCGGGTGTTTATTTGTTCAGTCGCTCGGCGACTTCCAGCGCGGCATAGGTCAGCACCGCGTCGGCCCCGGCCCGCTTGAAACAGGCCAGGCTTTCCAGGCACACCTTGTCCCAATCCAGCCAGCCATTGGCGGCGGCGGCCTTCATCATGGCGTACTCGCCCGACACCTGATAGGCCAGGGTCGGCACGGCGAAGGCATCCTTGACCTTGCGGACGATATCCAGATAGGGCAGGCCGGGCTTGACCATTACCATGTCGGCGCCCTCGGCGATGTCGAGGCCGACTTCCCGCAGGGCTTCCTCGGAATTGGCCGGGTCCATCTGGTAGTTCTTCTTGTCGCCCTTCAAGGCCGCCTTCGAGCCGACGGCGTCGCGGAACGGGCCATAGAAGGCCGAGGCGTACTTGGCGGCATAGGACAGGATCTGCACGTCGTGCAGGTGGGCGGCTTCCAGCGCGTCGCGGATGGCGCCGATGCGGCCGTCCATCATGTCGGACGGCGCCACGATGTCGCAGCCGGCCTGGGCCTGGACCACCGCCATGCGGCCCAGGATATCGACCGTTTCGTCGTTGACGACATAGCCGTCGCGGACGATGCCGTCATGACCGTCGGAATTGAACGGGTCCAGCGCCACGTCGCAGATGATGCCAAGCGCAGGCACCGCCTGCTTGACCGCCGCCACCGCGCGGCACACCAGATTGTCGGGATTGACCGCCTCGCGGGCGTCGGGGGTCTTCAAGGACGCATCGACCGAGGGAAACACCGCGATCGCCGGGATGCCGGCATCGGCGGCGCGCTTGGCCGCCTCGACCAGCAGGTCGACCGACAGGCGGGCGACGCCCGGCATCGAGGTCACCTCCTGGCGGACCCCTTTTCCTTCCACCACGAACAGCGGCCAGATCAGATCATCGACGCTCAGCCTTGTTTCCGCCACCAGACGCCGGGCCCAGTCGTGGCGACGGGTCCGGCGCAGGCGGGTGCGGGGATATTGGGCGTCGGGTAGGAACAGCGGCACGGGTTTTTACTCCTTGCGGCCGCCCCCCCGATCCAGGCCTCAGGCCTTGTCCAGCGCCTGCGAGAGGTCGGCGATGATGTCGTCGATATGCTCGAGTCCGACGGACAATCGCACATAGCCCGCGGTCACGCCAGTTGCCAGTTTGTCATCATCGGACAGCTGGGAATGGGTGGTGCTGGCGGGGTGAATGGCCAGCGAGCGGGCGTCGCCGATATTGGCGACGTGATAGAACATCTCAAGCCCGTCGATGAAGCGCTTGCCAGCATCCGAGCCGTCCTTCAGCTCGAAACCGACCAGGGCGCCATAGCCGTGCTTCAAGATGGCATCGGCGCGCCTGCGGGTCTCGCCCTGCTGGATTCCGGGATAGATGACCTTGGCCACCTTGGGGTGCTTGGACAGGTAATGGGCCACCGCAGCGGCGTTGTCGGAATGGACCCGCATGCGCAACGGCAGGGTTTCCAGTCCCTGGATGAACTGGAAGGCGTTGAAGGGGGCCATGGCGGCGCCGATGTCGCGCTGCAAGACGACGCGGGCGCGGATGATATAGGCGATGGGGCCCAGCGGCTTGACCGCCTCGGTCCACACCGCGCCGTGATAGCTGGGGTCGGGCTGGGTCAACAGCGGGAAGCGCGCCCCGTGCTTCTCCCAATCGAACTTGCCGGAATCGACGATCATGCCGCCGATCGAGGTGCCGTGACCGCCGATGAACTTGGTGGTCGAATAGACGACGATATGGGCGCCGTGCTCGATCGGCCGGCACAGCACCGGGGTCGCGGTGTTGTCCATGATCAGCGGCACGCCGGTCTGTTCGGCCAGGGCGGCGACCTCCTTGATCGGGAAGGCCTGCAGCTTGGGGTTGGGCAGGGTCTCGGCGTACCAGCAGCGGGTCTTGTCGTCGGTGGCCCGCACGAAGGCCTGCGGGTCGGTGGGGTCGACGAAGCGGGCCTCGACACCGAACTGCTTCAAGGTGTTGGCGAACAGGTTCCAGGTGCCGCCGTAAAGGTCGGTCGAGGTGACGAAATTGTCACCGGCCTGGCACAGATTCATCACCGCGAAGGTGCTGGCCGCCTGGCCCGACGAGGTGGCCAGCGCGGCGACGCCGCCTTCCAGCGCGGTGAGGCGCTGTTCCAGCACGTCCTGGGTCGGGTTCATGATGCGGGTGTAGATGTTGCCCAGTTCCGACAGCGAGAACAGATTGGCGGCATGCTGGGTGTCGCGGAACAGGTAGGAGGTGGTCTGATGGATCGGCACCGCCACCGAGCCGGTGCCCGGATCGGCGCGGAAACCCGCGTGCAGGACGATGGTTTCCGGGTGCTTGCTGTTGACCGACATCTGCCTTCCTCCCTTGATTTCATTGGGCTGCGAGTTGAACACCGCGCAGATACCCTGTCAAGCGGGCCCCGGAATATTACCCGTGCCTGATATGTAGTATTGCCGCGCGCTTGCCACGATCCGGAAGCCTTGCAAAGATGGCCGGATGGAAACGCCCGAAGACGAGACCCTGTTTCGGCAATCAAGCGGTTTGGGGATCGTCACCCTGAACCGGCCCAAGGCCCTGAACGCCCTGTCGCCGACCCAGTTCGGCGCCATCGATGCACGCCTGGCCGCCTGGGCCGCCGATCCGACGATCAGGGTGGTCATGATCGAGGGGGCGGGCCAGCGGGCCTTTTCCGCCGGCGGCGACATCAAGGCGGTGTGGGACGGCCGCCAGAAATGCGACGAGGCCGGCAACCGCGAACTGTTCCGCGCCGAATACCGCCTGGACCGCCGCATCCATCATTATGCCAAGCCCTATGTGGCGGTGCTGGACGGCATCGTCATGGGCGGCGGCGCCGGTGTCTCGATCAATGGCCGCTTTCGCGTGGCGACCGAACGATCGCTGTTCGCCATGCCGGAATGTGCCATCGGCTTCTTTCCCGATGTCGGGGCCACCCATTTCCTGTCGCGTTGTCCCGGGCGGCTGGGCCTGTTCCTTGGCCTGACCGGGGCCCGGCTGGGGCCGGCCGACATGCTGGCGGCGGGGCTGGCCACCCATTTCGTGCCCGCAGCCGGGCTTGAGGATTTGCGGGCCGGCCTGGAACAGGCGTCGCGGCAAGGGGATGCGGCCCAGGCGGTGGCCGATCTGCTGGAGCGCCTGCATCAATCGCCCGGACCTTCGGCCTTGGCCGGACGGCTGGCGACCATCGAGCAGGTGTGCCGTGCCGACGGGCCGGAAGCGATGATTGCTGCCCTGGACGCGGTGGGCGAGGACTGGGCTGACCTGGCCGCCGCCGCGATGCGGGCGGCGTCGCCCACCAGTCTGGTGGTGACCTGGCGCCAATTGACTGAAGGCCAAGGCCTGGGCTTCGACGATGCCATCCGCCGCGAGTTCCGCCTGGCCTGCACCTTGTTGCAGGGAAGCGAGTTCCACGAGGGCATCCGCGCCCTGGTCATCGACAAGGATAAATCGCCGCGCTGGCGGCCGGCCAGCCTGGCCGAATTGCCAGCCCCCGAAATCGACCGCCTGTTCGCCGGCGTCAATGACGAGTTGACATTCCCATGACCACATCACGTGAAGTTCTGTTCGAGTTCCGCCGCGTCGGCAATGCCGTCAAGGTCAGCGCCGTCGATGTGGAGACGGCGGTCGAGGTGTCGATCGTCGGCGATGCGCGCTCGACCCAGGCCCAGTTGAAGGCGGTGGCGCTACGGAAATTGCAGTACGTTCTGGAAAAGCAGAAACAATAAACGGCCGCCGGACCAGGCCCGGCGGCCGTTTATTGTCAGGTGATCGGAAAATCAGCCCTTGCGACGCGCCGGCTTCTTTTCGACTTCGCCGGCCTTGCGGCCCAGGCCGATCTTCTTGGCGAAGTCGGAACGCTGGGCGGCATAGTTCGGGGCCACCATCGGATAGTCGGGCGGCAGACCCCACTTGGCGCGATATTCGTCGGGGGTCATGTTGTAGGTGGTGCGCAGATGCCGCTTCAGCATCTTCAGCTTCTTGCCGTCTTCCAGGCAGACGATGTAGTCGGGAGTGACCGATTTCTTCACCGTGACCGCCGGCTTGGGGGCCTCGACCTTTACCTCGGGAGCCCCGCCGTCCAGCGACGACAGCGACGAATACACGGTCTGAATGATCTCGGGAATTTGCCCGGCAGGAAGCGGGTTCTTGCTGACATAGGCGGACACGACATCGACTGCCATACGCAGGATATCGTCACGATTTGACTTGGCGGACATGGAGTCGGTCATTTCATTACCCGAGGAATGTTCTTGATCGTAAGAATCATAAAATGCATGCCGGCTCTGTGATGTCAATTCCAAATTGAATGTCTTGAGTAATCAATTCTTGGCGTTCACTCGTGCCATCAGTAAAAGACCGGATGTCGCACCAAAGCAACGTGGTCGATGTCTGCACCATACGGCCATCGTCACTTGACGGTCATCAAGGGTGCCGCCCGCCAACATCGCCGGCTCAAGAACCGGCCGGGCGCAAAATCCCGGTGCCGCATAAGCTTGTGCCGGATTGGCAAGGCAGGCCGACATATGGTATTTAGCGGCGGCAATGCATGACAGGTTCGGACGGATGGAAATGACGCAGGAAATCATCGCTTTGGCTTCGGATCACGGCGGCATCGAAATGAAGACGATGCTGCGCCAGATTCTCCAGGACAAGGGCTGCGCAATTCTCGATCTCGGCACCCACGATTCGTCGTCGGTCGATTATCCCGATTACGCCAAGGCGATGGCCGACGCGCTGAAGGATGGCCGCGCCAGCCGGGGCATCTTGATGTGCGGCACCGGCATCGGCATCTCGATCGCCGCCAACCGCCATCGCCATGTCCGCGCCGCCCTGGTGCACGACGCCTATGGCGCCCGGATGTGCCGCCAGCACAATGACGCCAACGTGTTGGTGCTGGGCGGGCGCACCATGGGGCCGGAAGTGGCCCGCGAATGCGTCGAGATCTTCCTTGCCACCGAATTCGAAGGCGGGCGCCATGCTCGTCGGGTCGCCAAGCTTGGCGATTGAAGCAAAAACCTCCCCTGACGAAAGATTCCCGATGTCCAGCACCTCCACCGAGCCTTTCTTTCGCACTTCCCTGGCCGACCGCGACCCCGACGTGTTCGCCGCCGTCGGCAAGGAACTGAAGCGTCAGCAGGACCAGATCGAACTGATCGCGTCCGAGAACATCGTGTCGCGGGCCGTGCTGGAAGCGCAAGGGTCGGTGCTGACCAATAAGTATGCCGAAGGCTATCCCGGCAAGCGCTATTACGGCGGCTGCGAGTTCGTCGATATCGTCGAGCAGCTGGCCATCGAGCGGGCCTGCAAGATGTTCGGCTGCTCTTATGCCAACGTCCAGCCCAGCTCGGGCTCGCAGGCCAACCAGGGCGTCTTCATGGCGCTGGTCCAGCCCGGCGACACCATCATGGGCATGAGCCTCGCCGCCGGCGGCCACCTGACCCACGGCGCGCCGCCCAACCAGTCGGGCAAGTGGTTCAAGGCGGTGCAGTACGGTGTGCGCCTGCAAGATTCCCAGATCGATTTCGATGAGGTCGAGGCCCTGGCCCGCGAGCACAAGCCGAAGCTGATCATCGCCGGCGGCTCGGCCTATCCGCGCGTCATCGACTTCGCCCGCTTCCGCAAGATCGCCGATGAAGTCGGCGCGCTGTTCATGGTCGATATGGCCCACTTCGCCGGTCTGGTCGCCGGCGGGGTCTATCCCAACCCGTTCCCGCACGCCCATGTGGTGACCACCACCACCCACAAGACCCTGCGCGGCCCGCGCGGCGGCATGATCCTGGCCAATGACGAGGCGCTGGGCAAGAAGATCAACTCGGCGATCTTCCCCGGCATCCAGGGCGGCCCGCTGATGCATGTCATCGCCGGCAAGGCGGTGGCCTTCGGCGAGGCGCTGCAGCCGGAATTCAAGCTTTATGCCCGTCAGGTGGTCGATAATGCCCGCGCCCTGGCCGACACCTTGGTCCGTCGCGGCCTGGCCATCGTCTCGGGCGGCACCGATTCGCACCTGATGCTGGTCGATCTGCGCCCGAAGAAGCTGACCGGCAAGGCCGCCGAGGCCAGCCTGGAACATGCCGGCATGACCTGCAACAAGAACGGCATCCCGTTCGATCCGGAAAAGCCGACCATCACCTCGGGCGTTCGCCTGGGGACCCCGGCCGGCACCACCCGCGGCTTCGGAGTGGCCGAGTTCACCAAGATCGGCGAGCTGATCGGCGACGTCCTGGACGGCCTGGCCGCCAGCCCCGACGACAATTCGGCGGCCGAGGCCAAGGCCCGGGCGGAAGTGGCGGAGCTGTGCCGCCGTTTCCCGATCTATTCGTAAGCGATTGAACCGTCGGCGGCAGCCTCGCGACGGGGCGCCGCCGGATCGGGAAGGGGGGAATGCATGCGCTGTCCGTTTTGTGGTCACGACGATACCCAGGTGAAGGATTCTCGGCCGACCGAGGATAACTCGGCCATTCGCCGCCGCCGGTCCTGCCCGGCCTGCGGCTCGCGTTTCACCACCTTCGAGCGGGTGCAGATCCGCGACCTGGTGGTGGTCAAGAAGGATGGCGTGCGCGTCCCCTTCGACCGCGAGAAGCTGGTCAAATCCCTGCGCATCGCGCTGAGGAAGCGCCCGGTCGACGAGGATCAGATCGAACGCATCGTCAACGGCATCCATCGCCGCCTGGAAAGCATGGGCGAGAACGAGGTGCCGTCGAAATATGTCGGCGAGCTGGTGATGGACGTGCTGATGGACCTCGACAAGGTCGCCTATGTCCGCTACGCCTCGGTCTATCGCAATTTCCGCGAAGCCAAGGACTTCGAGGATTTCCTGGGAAAGATGGTGGTCGGTGGCATCGACGACGACTGACCTCGACAGGGCCCACATGCGGGCCGCGCTGGCTTTGGCTCGGCGCGGCCTTGGCAATGTCTGGCCCAATCCGGCGGTCGGCTGCGTCATCGCCCATGGCGGGCGGGTGGTCGGGCGCGGCTGGACCCAACCGGGCGGGCGCCCCCATGCCGAGACCGAGGCGCTGGCCATGGCCGGTTCCGACGCCCGCGGCGCCACCGCCTTCGTCACCCTGGAACCTTGTTCCCATCACGGCAAGACCCCGCCCTGTGCCGACGCCTTGATCGCCGCCGGCATTTCCCGGGTGGTGGTGGCGACCGAAGATCCCGACCCCAGGGTGTCCGGGCGCGGCCTGGCGCGGCTGCGCGAGGCCGGGCTTGATGTCATCACCGGAATCTGCGAGGCCGAGGCCCGTGACCTGAACGCCGGATTCTTCCTGAAGATCCGCGAGGGCCGGCCGGAAGTGACCTTGAAGCTGGCCACCTCTCTGGATGGCCGCATCGCCACCCATGGCGGCGAAAGCCGCTGGATCACCGGAGATTCCGCCCGCCAGGCGGCCCATCTGTTGCGGGCCGAGACCGACGCCATCATGGTCGGCAGCGGCACCGCCCTGATCGACGATCCCGAACTGACCTGCCGTTTGCCCGGCCTGGAAGAACGTTCGCCGGTCCGCGTGGTGGTCGATGGCCGCCTGCGCCTGCCGCTGACCAGCCGGCTGGTGGCCACCGCCAACGAGGTGCCGTGCTGGGTGCTGACCCTGGATGGCTGCGACGCCAACCGCCGCGCCGTCTATGAAGAAGCCGGCGTGGACGTTGTCGAGGTGCCGGAAGGCCCCGATCATACCGTCGATCTGGGCGCCGCCCTGATGATCCTGGCCGAAAGCGGCATCACCCGCGTCCTGGTGGAAGGCGGCGCCCACCTGACGGCGGCGCTGTTGCGGGCCAAGCTGGTGGACCGGCTGGTGTGGTTCCGGGCGCCGCGGATGATCGGCGGCGACGGTCTGGCCGCCGCCGTCGGCTTCGGAATCGATCATCTGGCGCAGACGCCGCGCTTCGAGATGACCGAATCCCGGTCCGTCGGGGCCGATCGGGTTGAATTCTACAAAGTCCTCTAACGGAGTTGGCGTTCGATGTTCACCGGTATCGTGACCGATTTGGCGCAGGTTCGCCGGGTGGTGAAGGGGGCGGGGCAGGAATCCCGCTTCGAGATCAACACCGCCTATGACACCGCCACCATCGCCATCGGCGCCTCGATCGCCCATAACGGCGTGTGCCTGACGGTCATCGAGACCGGGCCGGGCTGGTACGCCATCGAGGCCTCGGCCGAGACCCTGTCCAAGACCACCCTGGGCGACTGGGCCGAGGGAACCCGCATCAACCTCGAACGCGCCATGTGCATCGGCGACGAGCTGGGCGGCCATATCGTCTCGGGCCATGTCGACGGCGTCGCCCGCGTGGTGTCGATCACCCCCGAGAACCAGTCCATGCGCTTCGTCTTCGAGGCGCCGGCCGAGCTGGCCAAGTTCGTCGCCCCCAAGGGCTCGGTGGCTTTGGACGGCGTTTCCCTGACTGTCAACGAGGTTGACGGCCGGAATTTCGGCATCAATGTCATCCCCCATACCCAATCGGTCACCACTTTCGGGCAGTTGCAAGTCGGCAGCCGTGTGAATATGGAAATCGACATGCTCGCGCGCTATGTTGCCCGCCTGCTTGAGAAGGAATGAGCCGGTGGTTTCCGAATATCATCAGTACCTGTCTTCGATCGACGAGATCATCGACGAGGCCCGCCAGGGCCGCATGTTCATCCTGGTCGATGACGAGGACCGCGAGAACGAGGGCGATCTGGTCATTCCGGCCCAGATGGCAACGCCCGACGCCATCAATTTCATGGCCAAGTTCGGTCGCGGCCTGATCTGTCTGTCGCTGACCCGGTCCCGCTGCGAGCAATTGAACCTGCGGCCGATGAGCGGGGACAACGGCACCCGCATGCAGACCGCCTTCACCGTGTCGATCGAGGCGCGCGAAGGGGTGACCACCGGCATTTCCGCCGCCGACCGCGCCCGCACCGTCCAGGTCGCCATCGACCCGGAAAAGGGCCAGGGCGACATCGTCACCCCCGGCCACGTCTTCCCGCTGATGGCCCGCGAGGGCGGCGTGCTGGTGCGCGCCGGCCATACCGAGGCCGCGGTCGATATCTCGCGCCTGGCCGGTCTCAACCCGTCCGGCGTGATCTGCGAGATCATGAACGACGACGGCACCATGGCCCGCCTGCCCGATCTGGTGAAGTTCGCGCAGGAACACAATCTGAAGATCGCCACCATCGCCGACCTGATCGCCTATCGCCGTCGCCACGACAAGATCGTGCGGCGCGAGCTGGAGACCCCGTTCCATTCCAAATGGGGCGGCGACTGGCGCATGGTGGTCTATGTCAACCAGGTGGCTTACGCCGAGCATATCGCCCTGGTGAAGGGCGACATCGCCGGCGGCGGCGACGAGCCGGTGCTGGTGCGCGTCCATGCCGTCAACATCCTGGACGACGTGCTGGGCGACCAGGGCTCGGGCAAGGCCGGTCAGCTCCATTCCGCCATGGAAACGATCGCCGCCAAGGGCCGCGGCATCATCGTGCTGGTGCGCGAGCCGCGCCCGACCAGCCTGTCCGACCGGGTCCGCGCCCAGCTGGATTCCAAGCCGGCCCCGGTCGAACTGCGCGATTACGGCGTCGGCGCCCAGATCCTGCTGGATCTTGGCGTCAGCCGCATGACCTTGCTGTCCAACACCAAGAAGACCATCGTCGGCCTGGAAGGTTTCGGCCTCGAAGTGGTCGGCCAGCAACCCATCAACCAGGCCTAGGGGAGGGTGCCCGTGACCCATATCCTGATCCTGGAAGCCCGCTTCTACGACCATCTGGCCGACATGCTGCTGGACGGCGCCAAGCAGGCGCTGGCCCAGGGCGGCGCCACTTGCGACGTGCTGACCGTTCCCGGCGTGCTGGAAATCCCGGCCTGCCTGGAAATGGCGGTGGCGGCGCAAGGGCGCGACCCGTCGGCCCGGCGCTATGACGGCTATGTCGTCCTGGGGACGGCGATTCGCGGTGAAAGCGATCATTACGATCATGTGTGCACGGAAAGCATGCGTGGATGCTGCGATTTATCCCTGCGTTATCATCTGGCGCTGGGCAACGGCATCCTGACGGTGCACAACGAGGCCCAGGCCTTGAAGCGGGCCGACCCGACCCGCAAGAATATCGGTGGCATGGCGGCCAGGGCCTGTCTGCGCATGCTCGACATCAAACGCCAACTGAAACTGGACCAATGAGCAAGTCACCCGCGCGCAGCCCCAATCCGGGCGCCGCCCGTCGTTCCGCCGGCCGCTTGGCCGCGGTTCAGGCGCTTTACTCGATGGAAATCGGCGACGACAGCGTCGCCCAGGCGCTGGACCATCTGCGCGAGCGGGTCGAGGGCGAGCCGCGCGGCGGCATGGCCCAACCCGATCTGGATCTGGCCACCTTCCTGATCACCGGCGTCGCCGCCGACGGCGCCGAGCTTGACCGTCTGATCGGGGCGGCGCTGACGCGGGATTGGACGGTGGACCGCCTGGAAGCGGTGTTGCGGGCCATCTTGCGGGCCGGTTCGCTGGAACTGAAGATGCGGCCGCAGACCCCGACCCGGGTGGCGATTTCCGAATATGTCGATGTCGCCCACGCCTTCTATTCCGGTCCCGAACCGGGCCTGGTCAATGCCGTGCTGGACAAGGTCGCCCGCGCGGTGCGGCCCGACGAGTTCGCCAAGGGCGGCGCCTAGGCCGACCCTGGGTCCAAAGGGGGCGAGCGTGAGCACTCAGCCTGACGAATTCGCCCTGATCGCCGAATTGTTTGCCCCGCTGGCCGCGTCCTATCCCGGTGCGCTGGGCCTGACCGACGACGCCGCCTTGCTGGAGGTGCCGGACGGTCAGCAATTGGTGGTCACCGTCGATGCGATGGTCGCCGGCGTGCATTTCCTGCCCGACGATCCGCCGGATCTGGTCGCCCGCAAGCTGATCCGCGTCAATCTGTCCGATCTGGCCGCCAAGGGGGCGGTGCCCTTCGCCGTGCTGCTGGCGGCATCCTTCCCGACCGATGTGTCAATGGCGTGGTTGACAACCTTCGCCGCCGGGCTGAAGCAGGATGTGGAAAGTTACGCCATCGCCCTGATCGGCGGCGACACCGTATCGACGCCCGGTCCGCTGACCCTGTCGCTGACCGCCTTCGGCCGGGTCGAGGCGGGCAGGGCGCTGTTGCGCCGTCACGCCCAGGTCGGCGACCGCCTGTGGGTCAGCGGTACCATCGGTGACGGCGCGCTGGGGCTGCTGGCGGCGCAAGGGGGGCTGCTGGACCTCTCGGCCGAACATCGGGACGCCCTAGCCGATCGCTACCGGCTGCCGCGTCCGCGCAGCCTTTTGGGGCCCAGGCTGGTCGGCGTGGCCCGGGCAGCGATGGACGTGTCCGACGGGCTGGTCCAGGATCTCGGCCATTTGTGCCGGGCGTCCGGCGTCGGCGCTGTGGTCGAGGCGGACAAGGTGCCGCTGTCGGCGGCGGCCCGCGCCGTGGTCGCGGCCGATCAATCGCGACTTGCCACGGTGCTGACCGGCGGCGATGATTACGAACTTCTGTTCACCGCTCCTCGGGAAGGAACCGATCTCTTGCTGACGCTTGCCCGCGAGACCGACACGTCGCTGACCGAGATCGGGTGCATCACCGCCGGCACGGGCGTCACCGTCCTGGACCGAGACGGCCAGGCCGTTCTTCTGCCCCGGCAGGGCTGGCGCCATTTCCGGGGTGAACCGGCATGATCCGCCTGCTGTTCATCGTCCTCGCCTTCCTGATCATGGTCGGCGGCCTGATCGGCGGCCTGTATTTCTGGGGCATCGACCCCTTGGACAAGTTCAATCAGTTGGTCGGCAACGCTCCGGCCGACCCCAACGCGCCAAAGGTGCCGGCGGTGACCCCGCCCAGCTTTGTCGAATTCGGCATTCTGATCGTTCCGGTTGTGCAGGACCGCGAGGTCAAGAAACAGGCCGAGATGATCATCAAGCTTGAAGTCCCGTACGAGAAAAAAGAAAAGGTCGCGCAGAACCTGCCGCGACTGCAAAGCGCCTTCTTGCAGGAAATGATGTCGTTTCTTCCCGGCCATTTGCGCAATCAGCCGCAATTGGATCACGCCGCCATCCAGCGCCGTCTGCAATATCAGGCTGACAAGGTGCTTGGTGCCGGCATGGTCAAGGATGTCTTGATCGAGCAATCGACGGTAAAATGACGCCGGGTCGCAATTGTCATTGAATTAGTAAATTCTTATAATTGCGAAGAACCTTTCAAATCGGTAGCAATCGATTGCATAAGGTCCGGTCTTCTGGCAGCTTTTCAGCCGCTTGCGTTGTCCTCCATGCTTGATCCGACACGTTACGCCGGTTGCATCCAGGGCGCGAAAGTCAATAAAGCTGCTCAGGGGATCGAAACAACATGCTAAGTCTCTTCGTCATCGCGTGCGGCGTGCTGGCGCTGCTCTACGGAGCCTATGCCATCAAGTCCGTCATGGCGACGTCCGCCGGCACTGAACGCATGCAGCAAATCGCTGGTGCCATCCAGGAAGGCGCTGCCGCCTATCTCAATCGTCAGTACACCACCATCGCCATCGTCGGCGTTGGCGTCGCCGTCATCCTGGCCGCCCGTCTGGGCATGTACCAGGCGGTCGGCTTCGTCATCGGCTCGGTGCTGTCCGGCGTCGCCGGCTATGTCGGCATGAACGTGTCGGTTCGTGCCAACGTCCGCACCGCCGAGGCGGCGCGCTCGGGTGGCATGCAGCAGGCCCTGGACGTCGCCTTCAAGTCGGGCGCCATCACCGGTCTGTTGGTGGTCGGCCTGGGTCTGATCGGCGTCGCCGGCTATTACGCCTTCCTGAAGACCACGGGCATCGACCCGCGCAAGCTGCTGGAAGCCCTGGTGGCCCTGTCGTTCGGCGCCTCGCTGATCTCGATCTTCGCCCGTCTGGGCGGTGGCATCTTCACCAAGGGCGCCGACGTCGGTGCCGATCTGGTGGGTAAGGTCGAAGCCGGCATCCCCGAGGATGATCCCCGCAACCCGGCCGTGATCGCCGACAACGTCGGCGACAATGTCGGCGACTGCGCCGGCATGGCCGCCGACCTGTTCGAGACCTATGCGGTGACCGTCGTCGGCACCATGCTGCTGGGCTCGATCTTCTTCACCGGTGCCGCCCAGGAATCGATGATGATGCTGCCGCTGGTCATTTGCGGCGTCTGCATCTTCGCCTCGATCGTCGGCACCTTCTTCGTCAAGCTGGATGCCAGCAACAACATCATGAAGGCCCTGTACAAGGGTCTGATCGTCACCGGACTGCTGTCGGCGGTCCTGATCGCCGGCGTCATCAGCACCACCTTGGGCGGCTTCGACGCCACCTTCGACGCTGCCGGCAAGACCATCACCGGCATGGGCCTGTTCATGTGCGCCCTGATCGGCCTGGTCGTCACCGGCCTGTTGGTGTGGATCACCGAGTACTATACCGGTACCGATTATCGCCCGGTCCGCTCGGTGGCTCAGGCCTCGACCACCGGTCACGGCACCAATGTGATCCAGGGTCTGGCGGTTTCCATGGAAGCCTGCGCCCTGCCGGTGATCGTGATCTCGATCGCCATCATCGTCGCCTACAAGATCGCCGGCCTGTTCGGCATCTCGGTGGCGGCGACCACCATGCTGGCCCTGGCCGGCATGATCGTGGCGCTGGACGCCTATGGCCCGGTCACCGACAATGCCGGTGGCATCGCCGAAATGGCCGAACTGCCGAAGGAGGTCCGCAAGATCACCGACGCGCTGGACGCCGTCGGCAACACCACCAAGGCGGTCACCAAGGGCTATGCCATCGGTTCGGCCGGTCTGGCCGCGCTGGTGCTGTTCGCGGCCTACACCGAGGACCTGAAGCACTACTTCCCCGACCTGAACATCACGTTCAGCCTTGAGGATCCCTATGTGGTGATCGGCCTGTTCCTCGGCGGTCTGCTGCCCTATCTGTTCGGTGCCATGGGCATGCAGGCGGTCGGTCGTGCCGCCGGTTCGGTGGTGGTGGAAGTCCGCCGCCAGTTCAAGGAAATCCCCGGCATCATGGAAGGCACCGCCAAGCCCGACTACGGTCGTGCCGTCGACATGCTGACCAAGGCGGCGATCAAGGAGATGATCATCCCGTCGATGCTGCCGGTCCTGTCGCCGGTGGCGCTGTACTTCGTGATCCTCTTGGCCGCCGATCAGCGGGCCGCGTTCACCGCCATGGGTGCCATGCTGCTGGGTACCATCGTGACCGGCCTGTTCGTGGCCATCTCGATGACCTCGGGCGGTGGTGCCTGGGACAATGCCAAGAAGTACATCGAAGACGGCCATCATGGTGGCAAGGGTTCCGACGCCCACAAGGCGGCGGTGACCGGCGACACTGTCGGCGATCCCTACAAGGACACCGCCGGCCCGGCCGTCAACCCGATGATCAAGATCATCAACATCGTCGCCATCTTGTTGCTGGCGATGGTGGCTGGTTGATCATCAGGTTTTGAAACAAGAAACCCCGGTCGGAAACGACCGGGGTTTTTTGTTGTCTTGGATGGTCGTGCGGGAATTTAACCCGACAGCACCGGAGGTGACCTGGGCGGAGTCCGGGGCGTGAAGTCCGTGCCGGTGGGTGAGGAAAATTCAATTCACCACAGGCACAGAGGCACAGAGGGGATTTTCGTGGGGCAACCCTGTCGCCACGGGTCGGACACCTCTGTGCCTCTGTGTCTCTGTGGTTCAACAAAATTTCACGCCGCAGCATGCCCGAAGGTGATCCAAGCCTGGCCATGACGGATGGGGGGAACTGCCCCTATCAAAGGCCCGACGCTCTACTTCGCCGCCGAATCCTTCGAGAAGCGGCCGACATTGCCGACCACCTGTTCCAGGATCGACAATTCCTTGCCGGCGGTCGGGGTCTCGCGGTCGACCACCTCGACCACCTGGCCGTCTTCCATGTTGCGGGTGGTCACGCTTTTGACCAATCCTGCGCGGTCGAAGGTGATGCTGATGGCCTGACGCTCGACGAATTTCGGCTTGAAGAAGGCCACCGTCTCCGACTTGGCGGAAACGTACTGCCAGCTTTCATCGCCGTAATTGAGGGTGGCCGACGGCGAGCCCAACAGGGCCTGCACATCCTCGCGGGTGGACTTGCCCGGCTTGATGGCGGCCAATTCCTCGGCCTGGGGCAGGTGACCGCGATTATCGACGGTCTTGGTGCAAGACGCCGCCACCACCGAAAGGCTCGCGACGATAACAAGGGTGCTGATCGGATTCTTCATGGTCGACCTTGGCCGAAGCATTGACAGCGGGCGCGCTTCGCCGCCATTTTGGTGACGAACATTGCACGCCCGGGGCCTCGATTGTCAACGACCCCGCACATGATCGGATCCATCGTTCCCCATGCCGCTTGCCACCATTCGCCGTTTCTCGGACCGCCGTCGTCGCGAGAAGGCCGCAATCGCGCTTTACCGCGCGCTGGTCACCCAAAGCCGTCAGCCGGTCTTCTACACCGATCTGGGGGTGGCCGACACGCTGGAGGGCCGGTTCGACCTGTTGATCCTGAATGCCTATCTGCTGGTGCGCCGGCTGGGCCGGATCGACTCCCTCGAGGCCCGCCAGGTGTCGCAGGCCACCTTCGACCTGATGTTCGCCGACATGGACCAGAACCTGCGCGAGCTGGGCGTCACCGACACCGGCGTCGGCAAGCGGGTGCGCCGCATGGCCGAGGCCTTCTATGGCCGGCTGGCGGCCTATGACAAGGCCCGCGACGAGGGCCAGGCGGCCCTGGCCGCCGCGCTGGGCCGCAACCTCTATCAGAAGGTCTCGCCCGCTCAGGAGCAGGTGGCGGCGATGATGGCCTATATGCATGCGCAGGAAGCCGCATTAGAGGCCCAGGGCGACGACGCCCTGCTGGCCGGCACGGTTTCGTTCCTTCCGCCCGGCCAGGTGCGGTCATGATCGATCTGCCGCCGCCCGAGATGTCGCGCCTGGTGCGCATCGACCAGATTTCGGCCAAGGGCACCGAGATGAAGGTGACCGCCAGCCCGGCCGAGCGGGCGGCCCTGGCCGATCGTTTCGATCTGGTGGAGATTTCCGCCCTGGACGCCCAGGTCACCTTGAAGGCCATCGCCGGCGGGACCATGGTGCGGCTTGCCGCCACCATCACGGCGCGGCTGGTGCAGACCTGCGTGGTGACCCTCGAACCTATCGAGGCCGAGATCGATACCCGCTTCTCGATGACCTTCGGCGGCGGCACCGAAGAGGATGGGGGCGAGATCGACCTGTCCATCGATGACGAGGACCCGCCCGAGCCGATCGTCGATGGCGCCATCGATGTGGGCGAGGCGATCGCCGAACATCTGGCCCTGGCAATTGATCCCTTTCCCAGGAAGCCCGGAACCGCGTATGTTGGCGTCGAAATCGAGCCCCCGGAACCGGAGACCAAGCCCAACCCGTTCGCCGCATTGGCACGGTTTCATGAAAAAAAGCGCTAAGGGGCAAGCATCCCCTTGCTCTTGCCCCCCTTTTTGGCTAATAAACCTCCCTTTCCCGTAAGGGCTTCAGAGCTGAGAGTAGACGACAATGGCTGTGCCGAAGAAGAAGACCTCCAAGTCCCGCCGCAACATGCGCCGCGCGCATCATGCGCTGCCGAAGACCACCGGGGTCGAATGCCCGAATTGCGGCGAAGTGAAGCTGCCGCATCACGTCTGCGGTTCGTGCGGTCATTATGACGGGCGCGAGATCGTGGCTCAGGGCGAAGCCAACGCGTAAAGCGTAACCCCCGCCAGCGGAGCACGGCACCGTGAGCGCAGCCGTCACCATTTCCATCGACGCCATGGGCGGCGACCACGCCCCCGATATGGTGATCGACGGGTTGCGCATGGCTCATGTCCGGCTGCCGCACGTGCGCTACATGCTGTTCGGCGACCAGGCCCGGATCGAACCGTTGTTGAAACGGTATCCGGATCTGGACGCCGTCTGCACGATTCACCACACCACCGAGGCGGTGTCGAACGACGCCAAGCCCGGCCAGGTGCTGCGCACCGGTCGCCGTTCCAGCATGTGGCTGGCGGTGGACGCGGTGGCGCGCGGCGAGGCGGCCGGCGTGGTTTCGGCCGGCAATACCGGCGCGCTGATGGCGGTGTCGAAGTTCGTGCTGCGCATGCTGCCCGGCATCGACCGCCCGGCCATCGCCGGCCTGTTTCCCACCATCAAGGGGGAAACGGTGATGCTGGACCTGGGCGCCAACGTCGATTGCAACGCCAACAATCTGGTGGAGTTCGCGGTGATGGGCGAGGTGTTCGCCCGCGCCGTGCTGGGGCTGGAAAAGCCGACCGTCGGCCTGTTGAATGTCGGGTCCGAAGACTTGAAGGGCAACGACGCGGTCAAGACCGCCGCAGCCACGCTTCGCGACAGCGGCCTGCCGATCCGTTTCCACGGCTTCGTCGAGGGCAACGACATCTGCGCCGGCACGGTCGATGTGGTGGTGACCGACGGTTTCACCGGCAATATCGCGCTGAAGACCGCCGAAGGCACGGTGCGGCTGTATGCCACCTGCCTGAAGGAAGGCTTCAAGAATTCCCTGCTGGCCAAGATCGGCTATCTGTTCGCGCGCCACGCGCTGCACAAGGTCAAGGTCCGCACCGACCCGCGCCGCTATAACGGCGCCATGTTCCTGGGCCTCAACGGCATCGCCGTCAAAAGCCATGGCGGCACCGACGCCTTCGGCTTCGCCAACGCGGTCGGTACCGCCGTCGATCTGGTGGCGCACGGCTACAACGACCGCATCCGCCGCGAGGTCGAGCATCTGCACGCGGCGGAATCCCAAACAACGCGGCTTGCCGCCGGCAACCTCTGAGGTCCCAAATGATTGTGCGGTCGCAGATCGTCGGCTGCGGGTCCTATTTGCCCGAGCGCGTCGTCACCAATGCCGAAATGGCCCGGATGGTCGACACCTCGGATGAATGGATCGTCGAGCGCACCGGTATCCGCGCCCGCCATCTGGCCGCCGACGGCCAGACCACCTCGGACCTGGCCACCATCGCGGCCCAGCGCGCCCTGGAAGCCGCCGGCATCGCCGCCGCCGAGCTGGATCTGCTGATCGTCGCCACCGCCACGCCCGACCACACCTTTCCCGCCACCGCCACCAAGGTCCAGGCCCGCATCGGCATGACCGGCGGCGCTGCCTTCGACGTCCAGGCGGTGTGCTCGGGCTTCGTCTACGCCCTGTCGATCGCCGACAATTTCATCAAGGCCGGCCAGGCCAAGACCGCCATGGTCATCGGCGCCGAGACCTTCTCGCGCATCCTGGATTGGACCGATCGCGGCACCTGCGTCCTGTTCGGCGACGGCGCCGGCGCCATCGTCTTGCGGGCGGCCCAGGCCGAGGGCACCAACCAGGATCGCGGCATCTTGTCGACCCATCTGCATTCCGACGGTCGGCACCACGATCTGCTGTATGTCGATGGCGGCCCGTCCTCGACCCAGACGGTCGGCCATCTGCGCATGGAAGGCAAGGAAGTGTTCCGCCACGCCGTCGCCAACCTGGCCCAGGTGGTGGGCGAGGCCTTGGATGCCAACGGCCTGGCCGCTGCGGACATCGATTGGGTGGTGCCGCACCAGGCCAACCGCCGCATCCTGGACGGCACCGCCCGCAAGCTGGGCCTGTCGACCGATCGCATGGTGATCACCGTCGACCGCCACGCCAACACCTCGGCGGCCTCGGTGCCGCTGGCCTTCACCGAGGCCTTCAATGACGGGCGCCTGAAGCCCGGTCAGTTGGTGCTGCTGGAAGCCATGGGCGGCGGCTTTACCTGGGGGGCGGCGCTGGTCCGCCTTTAGGTTCCGGAACCGATTCAAGGTCCGCTCGCATCCCTTTGATATTGACCCGTTTCCACCTTGTGGTTAGGGTCAGTGGAGTTCCTCCACCCGATCACGGGATCACGCGTCATGTCGGATACGACCATCACCCGCGCTCAGCTGAGCGAGGCCGTCTATCAGGAAGTGGGCCTGTCCCGAAACGAATCCGCCGATCTCTTGGAAGCGGTGCTGGACGAGGTGTCGGCCGCCCTGGCCCGGGGCGAGTCGGTGAAGATCTCGTCGTTCGGCAGCTTCTCGGTCCGCTCCAAGGGCCAGCGGGTCGGGCGCAACCCCAAGACCGGCGACGAGGTGCCGATCCTGCCCCGTCGGGTGCTGGTGTTCCGGCCGTCGCAATTGCTGAAGAAGAAGGTCAATGACGGGCCGGTTTCCGCGGCCAAGGCCGGGAAGTGATGACCGCCGACGCAGAGTCGGCGTCGGGGCGCCGGACCGGAAAGTCCGAAGCCGCTTTTCGCACCATCAGCGAGGTCGCCGAAGACCTTGACGTGCCCCAGCACGTGCTGCGCTTCTGGGAAAGCAAGTTCCCCCAGGTCAAGCCGCTGAAGCGCGGCGGCGGGCGGCGCTATTACCGCCCGGAAGACGTCGCCCTGCTGCGGCGCATCCGCGATCTCTTGTACAGCGAAGGCTATACCATCAAGGGCGTGCAGAAGCTGCTGCGCGAAGGCGGCGCCAAGGACGTGGTCGCCGCCGCCAAGGCCCAGGCCGAGCTGGCACTGCCGCTGATCGACACCGCCGCCCCCGACGGAGGCGACAGTGACGATGTCGACATCGACGGGCTCGAGGACGGTGAGGAAGGCGGCGAGGAAGCCGATTTCGAGCTGCCTGACGAGGACGAGCCCGCCGCCGCCCCGGACCTGCCGGCCATGGTCCCGCCGGCCCCTGTGGCGCCCGCAGCGGCTTTGCCGAGTGCGGCGATCGGGCCTTCGGTCCGCCAGGAACTTTACGAGATTCTGGACGAGCTGGAACAATTGCGTCTGCTGCTGCAGCCACGCTGACGAAGGGGTTGCATAGGGCAGGGGGCCTGAGTATAGTGCGCCCCTCTTCCGGCGGCGACGTCGCCGGATCACAGAGTTTCCGGGATTTTCCGCGGTCTTCCCGCCAATCCCGGTCACGGTCGGAGCGTAGCGCAGCCCGGTAGCGCATCAGTCTGGGGGACTGGGGGTCGTGGGTTCGAATCCCGCCGCTCCGACCATTCTAAAGCCCTGAAATCGCAAGATTTCAGGGCTTTAGCATTTCTGGGGCGTGTTATCCCGAACGTGCACCAAAGCGTGCGGGATAACACATGGCGGAACATGGCTGAGGATGCATTGGAGTCCCGGTTGGGGCCTCGCTGTGCTATTCTGCCCGACAGCGAATTCAGGAACCCCCACCATGCCCCGGATCGAGTTTGCCCATCTTTCACCCAGTGAGCGCCTTGAATTGATCGAAGCCCTTTGGGAAAGCCTGGATGGCGCGGACGTTCCGCCGACCAAGGAGCAGGGGGAAGAACTCGACCGGCGGCTTGCGACTGCGGACGCCGATTTGCCCGCCTCCGTGCCCTGGGAGACGATCCGGGCGGAAGCGGCCAGCCGATACCGGTAATGCTGCCGGTTGTTTTCTCCCCGGCGGCTCGCACCGAGTTTTTCGAGGCAGCGGACTGGTACGAAGCGCGCGGTCCCGGTTTGGGGGCGCGTTTCTCTTCCGATGCTGACGCCCTGGTGTCCAGGATCGCGGAGCGCCCCCATCAATTCCCCCGCATACGGCAAGAAATTCGCCGGGCGGTGCTTCAAAAATTTCCGTATGCCCTGTATTTCCGGATCACGCCCCAGGCGGTGCATGTGATCGCCTGTTTTCATGCCAGCCGAAACCCGCGCCGTTGGCACGAGCGGGCTTGATTAAAACTCCTTCGAAGGGGGTCGGCGGCCTTTCTTGGCCTACCGGTGCGGCTTTTCACCGAGGCATCACGATGCCTCCCGAAAGCCAGCCTCATTCGGTTGACCGCCTCGGCCCAACCGTCTATTCCCGACCATCATGAACCACGCACCGCATCTTTGGCTGGCGCTGTCGCCCCACGGTTTCGGCCATGCCGCCATGACCGCGCCGGTGGTGGCTGAACTGCGCCGGCGGCTGCCCGGTCTGCAGCTCACCATCCAGACCACAATTTCCCGCCCGTTCCTGGACAGCCGCTACCGCGATTTCACCCTGGTTCCCGACATCGCCGATTTCGGCTTTCGCATGCTGTCCTCGGTGGCCATCGATCTGGAATCCAGCGCCGCCGGCTATATCACCCTGCACCGCGATTTCGACCGCCTGATGGATGCCGAGGCCGCGCGCCTGGCCGCCGCCAGGCCCGATCTGGTGCTCAGCAATGTCGCCTACGTGCCGCTGGCCGCCGCCGGCCGGGCCGGCATTCCCGCCGTGGCGCTGTCGTCGCTGAACTGGGCCGACATGGTGGCACACTATCTGGGCGACCGCCCGGACATGGCGCCGGTACTGGCGCAAATCCGCGCGGCCTATGGCTCGGCCCGTGCATTTCTTCGCTGCATTCCAGCCCAGACCATGACCTTGCCCAATGTCATCGATATCGGCCCGATCGCCGCGCCCGGCCGCAACCGGCGGGACCAGATCGCCGCACCGGGCGAAAAAGTCGGGCTGGTCGCCTTCGGCGGCATCGATCATCCGCTGGCCCTGGAAGCCTGGCCCAGCCTGCCCGGCTGGCGTTGGTTCCTGGGGGGCGGGCAGGTGCCGGATCGCCCCGACATGGCGCCCTGGCAGGCCTCGGGCCTGACATTTTCCGACCTGGTCGCCTCGGTCGATGTGGTGGTGACCAAGCCGGGCTACGGCACCTTCACCGAGGCCGGCATGGTCGGCACCCCGGTCCTGTATGTCGCGCGGCCGGATTGGCCGGAATGCCCCCACCTCGACAACTGGCTTCAAGCCCACACCCAGGCCCTGTCCATTTCGGCGGAAAGCCTGATCGACGGCAGCCTGGAAATGCTACTGCGAAAGTTGTTTTGCTTGCCGAAACAGCCGGTTGCGGTTCCGACGGGGGTGGATCAGGCGGTCGATTTCCTGGTTCCCACCCTTGGCGCCTGCGAACGTAGTTAGTTTATCGAACATTCATCTCGTGCAGGTATCGAATGGCGTTGACCGAAAAGGCGCCGGTGGACAATCTTTAAAGCCATGGACACCGGATTTTCGCTGCTCTATGTCACGGCGCCGTCGCGCGATGTGGCGATGACCCTGGCCCACGCCCTGGTGGGCGAGCGGCTGGCGGCCTGCGCCAACCTTCTGGGGCCGATCCAGTCGGTCTATTGGTGGGACGGCAAGGTCAATGACGAGCCGGAAGTGGCGCTGATCCTGAAGACCCGCACCGAATTGGTGCCCGAGGCGACCGAACGTCTGCGCGCCCTTCATCCCTATAGCTGCCCCTGCGTGGTGGCGATCGCCATCGATGGCGGCAATCCGGCCTTTCTGGGCTGGCTGGCGGCCGAAACGGCGCGGATTTAACCCACGGGCAGGGCGACGGTGGCGGCGGCCTGGCAGGCGATGCCCTCGCGCCGGCCGGTGAAGCCCAGGCCCTCGGTGGTGGTGGCCTTGACGCTGACCCGGGATTGGGAAATCCCCAGGATTTCGGCGATGCGGGCGCGGATGGCCGCCCGATGCGGCCCGACCTTGGGGCGTTCGCAGATCACCGTCACATCGACATGGACGATGCGGCCGCCTTTGGCTTCGACCAGACTGGCGGCATGGGCCAGGAAACGGTCGGACGACGCGCCTTTCCAGCGCGGATCGCCGGGTGGGAAGTGGTGGCCGATATCGCCGGCCCCGATGGTGCCCAGCAAGGAATCGGTCAGCGCGTGCAACGCCACGTCGGCGTCGGAATGACCCTCGAGCGTCTGGTCGTGCGGGACCAACACGCCCCCCAGCCACAGCCCGGTTCCCGGCGCGAAACGGTGAACGTCGAAGCCGGTGGCCATGCGGGTCTCGAAAATGCCTTGGAAACGGGCCTCGGCGCGCTCCAGGTCGGCATTGGTGGTGATCTTGACGTTGTCCTCGGACCCCTCGACCAGGGCGACGCTCAGGCCGCAGGCTTCGGCGACGGCGGCATCGTCGGTCAGTTCGCGCCCGGCCTGGGCCCGGTGGGCCGCCAGGATGTCGGCAAAACGGAAGCCTTGCGGCGTCTGCGCCCGCCACAGGCCGGAACGATCGACGGTGGCGCCGATCAGGCCGTCTTGGCCGCGCTTCAAGGTATCGACCACCGGCAGTGCCGGAATGGCGCCGGGTTGGGTGGCCAGGGCGGCGACGACCCGGCCGACGGTGCCGGGATCGACGAAGGGGCGGGCGCCGTCATGGATCAGCACCAGATCGGGGGAAAGGTCGGCCAGGCTTTCCAGCCCCAACCGCACCGAATCCTGGCGGGTGGCGCCGCCATGGGTCGGTTCCAGCAGCCCCAGGCCGGCGGCGGCCCGGTCATAAAGCTCGCGATCGTCGGGATGGATGACCACCCGGACGGCGGAAATGACCGGATCCGCGGCCAGGGCCGCCAGCGTATGGCGCAAGACCGGCCGTCCGGCCAGGTCGCGATATTGTTTGGGGATGGCCCCTGCCATGCGGTGTCCTCGTCCCGCCGCCACCACCAGCGCCACTACCTTCGCCATCAGCACGCCATCCTGCCTGTTCGGCGGCAAATCTATGCCGGCCGCGCGTGCTTGCCAAGTGGACGAGCATCTTTTCCTGGGCGGAAACAATGGTATAGTCGCCGCCATGTCGGGTTCGATCCTTCTCAACCTTCTGGCCCTGGTCAGTCTGCTTCCCGCCGCCTTGCTGGCGTTTCGCCCAGTGGCGGCGCGCGACGGCGTGTTCTGGGGCGCGATCATCTTCGCCGCCGCCGGCTCGGGCGCGTGGGCCTGGCTGCAATTGTCGCAATCCTGGCAGACCGACCTGGGCGTCGCCCTGTGGGTCAGCATCGCCACCACCTTGCTGTTGTTCGCCGCCCTGGCGGCCTTTTCCCGGGTGGGATGGCGCCTGGCGCCGCTGGTGATGCCCTATCTGCTGCTGCTGGGCCTGTTGGCCTCGGTGATCAGCGGGCACGGGCAGCCGATGGTGGCCAGCGCTCCGGCGGTGTGGCTGGACCTGCATATCCTGGTGTCGGTGCTGACCTATGGGCTTTTGACCCTGGCGGCCATGGCCTCGCTGGCGGTATTTCTGCAGGAACGCGCCCTGAAGAAGAAGCGCCCCGGCCCGTTGACCCGCATGCTGCCGGCGGTGGTCGAGGGCGAATCTTTGAGCGGATGCCTGTTGATGGCCGGCCAGATCATTCTGGGGCTGGGGATCGCCACCGGCATGGCCACCCAGTATTTCGAAACCGGATCGTTGCTGCGCCTGGACCACAAGGCGCTGTTGTCGCTGGTGTCGTTCGCCCTGATCGGCGCCCTGCTGCTGGGTCACCGGGTCTGCGGCGTGCGCGGCCGCCTGGCCGCCCGCGTGGTGTTGGTGGCCTATCTGCTGGTCACCCTGGCCTATCCTGGCGTCAAGTTCGTCACCCAGGTCCTGCTGTAATACCAACCGGCCAATGAATTGATGGGGTGGACGGCCCCTGCTCACCGGCGTCGCAATGCGCCAAGATGGTGGTTGTCGAGACACACCATTCGAGGGGACCGTCCATGACCGAGATTAGCACGATTGGGTTGGATCTGGCGAAGCGGGTCTTCCAGGTTCACGGTATTGATGAGGCTGGTGCGGTAACGCTTCGGCGGCAATTGCGTCGGAGCGAGGTCGTAAGATTCTTCGCCAAGTTGGCGTCCTGCGTTGTCGGAATGGAAGCGTGTGCCTCGTCCCATTATTGGGCCCGGGTTCTGTCCAAGCTGGGCCACGAAGTTCGGTTGATTCCGCCATCTGAGGTCAAGCCTTACGTCAAGCGGGGACGGAAGAACGACGCAGCCGACGCGGCGGCGATTGCCGAGGCGGTGACGCGGCCGCACATGCGATTCGTTCCGGTCAAGAGCGAGGACACCCAGGCCGTTCTCATGCTCCATCGCGCCCGCCGCCTTCTGGTCG
>NZ_LWQU01000138.1 GCF_001650635.1 Magnetospirillum moscoviense
AATGCTTCAACATTGAGCGCCGGCTTGGCCATGCCCAACAGAATCATGAACCCGTCAGGGATTCAATCAAATGTGAGTCGTGCGCCAAGGGGCGCCCGGACTTTTGCCCCAGTTACCGCGTATCCGCATAACGCGCTGTTTCCATTCGATTTTGTTGCGCCGCCGCGTGGATGCCCGTGTCAAGCACGGGCATGACGCAAAAGGGCATGGAACGCTAAATCTGCGCTTCTCCGCAGCTTGTTAAAGCGAGTTCCCGATCGCCGCCACCACGCTGTCCCAGTCGCCAGAGGCGGGCTGGCGGAACAGGCGCATGGTCGGATACCACGGGCTGTCGGTGCGATCCAGCAGCCAGCGCCAGTCCGGCGCGAAGGGCAGCATCACGCGGACATCCTTGCCCATCGCCCCGGCCAGATGGGCGACCGAGGTGTCGACGGTGATCACCAGATCCAACAGGCTGACCAATGCCGCCGTCTCGGCGAAATCGGTCAGGTCCGGCCCCAGATCGATCAGTCGGGGATCGCCCGCCGCCTCGGCCCGGCCCTTTTGCAGCGAGATCCAGCGGATGCCGGGCCGGTTCAGCAAGGGCGCCAACGCCGCCAGCGACAGCGAGCGGTTGCGGTCGTTGGTATTGTCGGCACTGCCGGCCCACACCAGCCCGACCCGCCGGCCGCGCTGCGACGCCAGCCGGCGGCGCCATGGCTCGATCCGGGCCGGGTCAGCGCTGACATAGGGACGCTCGGCCGGGATGGTCTCCAGATTGGTCTGGAAGATGCCGGGAAGGCTGAGCAACGGACAATGCAGATGATAGTCGCAGGGCGTTCCCCGCCCGATGATTTCGGCGAAGGGCAACAGGCCTTGCAGCAAGGTGACCAGTTCCGGCTGGACCTCAAGCACCACCTTGGCCCCCAGGGCGGCAACGCGCGGCACGTAGCGGACGAACTGGATGGTGTCGCCCAGGCCCTGCTCCGCATGGATCAGAATCCTCTGGCCTTCAGCGGGCTGGCCCCGCCATTGCGGGCGGGCGCGCATCAGGCCGACGGTCGCCCAGGCCTTCAAGCCCCACCGCGCCTCGTATTCGGGCCAGCCGGCCGCCAATTGCCCGCCGACCAGTAAGGTCAGGGCCAGATTGAACCGGGCCTCGGCCGAATCGGGTGCCAGGGCCAGGGCGCGGCGCAGAACCGTTTCGGCCTCGGAAACGCGGTTCAGTCCACGCAGCGCCACCCCCAGATTGTTGGCCGACAGGGCATGATGGGGCACCGTCGCCAATTGGGCCTGGAAGGCGCCGACCGCCATGTCCAGACAGCCGGAAGCACTGAGCATGCAGCCCAAATTGTAGTGCGCGTCCGACCGGGGATCATCGACCGCCGCCTGGCGCAAGGCCGCCTCTGCCTCGGCCTCGCGGCCGGTGCGGGCCAGGGTCAGGCCCAGATTGATCCGAGCCACCGCCATGGTGGGAACCATCGCCAAGGCCCGCCGGCAGGCCGCCTCGGCCTCGGCATCAAGCCCCAGTTCCAGACAGGCGGCCCCCAGATTGCTCCAGGCCGAGGCCAGACCGGGGGCCAGGGCGCAGGCCTGGCGGTGGGCGGCCGCCGCCTCGGCGAAGCGCCCCAGCCGCTGCAGCGCCTTGCCGCGCTTGTCGTGGCCGTCGGCGAATTCCGGCTTGGCCGCCACGGCCCTGTCGAAGGCGGCCAAGGATTCGGCGAAGCGGCCCCGGTCGAACAAGGCCTGGCCGTAATTGCACTGGGCCTCGGCGAAATCGGGCTTGGCCGCCACCGCCTGGGCCAGATAGGCCAGGCCGCCATCCAGGTCACCCAACTGGCAGGCGACGATCCCCAGATGGTGAAGGATGAAGGGATTGTTCGGCTCACGGTTCAGCGCCGCCCCATAGGCCGCCTTGGCCTGATCCAGCCGGCCAGCCTGATGGTGCGCCATGGCTTCGACGTGAAAACGGTTACCCGCGGGAATCTGTGGCGCCTTGGCGCCCAGGCTCGCCTGCTTGCGTCGTTGCTGGCGATTCATCGCCTGTCTCGCTAAGGTCGTGTCGTCCGTTTGCTCTATGGTCAGGGTAACCGCCGCCGTGACAAAGTGAAACCCTTGGATGGAACGGCGAGCCGCCTGCCCCCCTTCGCGAAAAGGATGTCCAGATGAAAGGCTTTGTCGGCTGCATCGAGAAGCTCACCAAGGAAAATGACGATTTCCGGCGGGTGCTCTATACCGGTCATAACCTGCAACTGGTGGTGATGACCATCCAGCCCGGCGACGAAATCGGCGACGAGGTCCATGACGACCGCGACCAGTTCTTCCGCATCGAGGCCGGCGAAGGCGAAATCTGGATCGACGGGCTCTGCCACAAGGTCAAGGCCGAGGACGGCATCGTCGTCCCGCAGAACGCTCGCCACAACGTCATCAGCACCGGCACCGAGCCGTTGCGGCTCTACACCATCTACGGCCCGCCGGAACATATCGACGGCACCATCCACAAGACCTGCGCCGAGGCCCAGGCCGCGCACGAGCATTTCGACGGCAAGACCACCGAATAGCCCCCCCACCTGCCCCCTTGCGTTCGCCGTCCGGTGTCGATGTCTTGCGACTTATTCGCAATCGCATATCGAATGTTCGATATTCCTGACGGAGGCCGCCATGAAGGGCAGCAAGAAGGTTCTCGACACCCTGGCCAAGCTGCTGACGGCAGAGCTGACGGCTGCCGACCAGTATTTCGCCCATTCGCGCATGTTCCATAATTGGGGCCTGACCAAGCTTTACGACCGCATCGCCCACGAGCGCGACGAGGAGCTTGAGCATGCCGACAAGATCATCCGGCGTATCCTGTTCCTGGAGGGCACCCCCGACGTCGGCAAGCGGGCCAAGCTGACCATCGGCCAGGACGTGCCCGAGATGCTGAAGAACGACCTGACCTATGAGCTGGCGGTGGTCGGCGAGTTGAAGGCGGCCATCGCCCTGTGCGAGGCCGAGAAGGATTTCGAGACCAGGGCGATCCTGCGGGAATTGCTGCACGACACCGAAGAGGACCACACCCATTGGCTCGAGCAGCAATTGGGCCTGATCGACCGCCTGGGCCTGCCCAATTACCTGCAGTCGGCGGCCGGTTCGCCGTCCGGTTCGTAAGGAGGCGGCGATGAAGGGAGACAAGCAGGTCGTCGCCGCACTGAACGCCATCCTGAAAATCCAGCTGACCGCCATCCACCAGTATTTCCTGCACGCCCGCATGCTGCGCAATTGGGGGCTGAAGGACCTGGGCAAGGCCATCTACAAGCAATCCATCGAGGAAATGAAGGCCGCCGACGAGGTGATCGAGCGGGTTCTGTTCCTGGAAGGCCTGCCGAACCTGCAAGACCTCGACAAGCTGCTGATCGGCGAGGACGTGCCGGAGATCATCGCCAACGACCTGCGGATGGCCCAGGGCGAGCACAAGGCGGTGGTCGCCGCCATCACCCTGGCCGAAGCCAAAGAGGATTTCATCACCCGCCACGAGTTGGGCGAGATCCTGGAAGAGGTCGAGGACTATATCGACTGGCTGGAGACCCAGCAGGACCTGATCAAATCCATGGGACTGCCCAACTATCTGCAGGCCGCCATGGGCGAAATCGCTGATTAGACCGCCACCGGATCGGATGAACTGAAAAGCCTGCACGCCGATGGACGTGCAGGCCATTTTTTTGCTTTGGAGAACCGTCAACTTTTCGGCCAGGGCCCGCATCTCATGCTGGGGATAGGTTGCCGAGGCTTCCAAGACGAAGACGTGGTCGGCGCACGGCTTGACAGGAATCGAACAGCAACCCATCCTGAAGTTCTGGCCTTGGGGCCATCGTGTCTGGTTCAGACCGCCTCCGGCGCATCGCCGGGATATGCCCAGGCCACTTCCCCGCGACGACCATCTCGGCGCCCCTGGTGGCGCGACCTCGCCCTTGTGGGCCGCAACGGAGACTCGTGGACATGTCCGAACCCGTCAAGCTCACCAGCTTTTCCCATGGTGGCGGCTGCGGCTGCAAGATCTCCCCGGCCGTGCTCGAGCGCATCCTGGCCGAGCTGCCCAAGGACGCCCTGCCCTATCCCGGCCTGCTGGTCGGCCTCGAGAACGGGGACGATGCTGCCGTGTACGATATCGGCGGCGGCCAAGCGATCGTCGCCACCACCGACTTCTTCATGCCCATCGTCGATGATGGTTACGATTTCGGCCGCATCGCCGCGACCAACGCCATCTCGGACGTCTATGCCATGGGCGCTCGCCCCATCCTGGCCCTGGCGATCTTGGCCATGCCGATCGAGAAGCTGCCTGACCAGATCATCCGCGACATCGTGCGCGGCGGACTGACCGTCTGCCAGGCCGCCGGCATACCGCTGGCCGGCGGGCATTCGATCGATTCGGTCGAGCCGATCTATGGGCTGGTGGCGCTGGGCCTGGGCAAAACCGAGCACATCAAACGCAACGACAAGGCCCAGGCCGGCGACGTCCTGGTGCTGGGAAAGCCCATCGGCGTCGGCATCCTGTCGGCGGCCCTGAAGAAAGGGAAATTGTCGCCCGAGGGCTATCGCACCATGGTCGACGTCACTACCCGTCTCAACACCCCCGGTCCCGATCTGGCGGCGCTGGACGGCGTCAGGGCGATGACCGACGTCACCGGTTTCGGCCTGCTGGGCCATGCCTTTGAGATGGCGCGCGGCGGCAAGCTGACCGTTCGCTTGAAGGCCAGCCGGATTCCGGTGATCCCCGAGGCCGGGCAACTGGCCCAGGCCGGCATCGTCACCGGCGCCTCGGGCCGCAACCTGACCAGCTACGGCACCAAGGTCTCGGGCCTCGACCTTTTGCCGCAATGGCAAAGCAACCTGCTGACCGACCCGCAAACCAGTGGCGGCCTTTTGGTGTCATGCAGCCTGAACGCCGTCAACGAGGTGCTGGCCATCTTCCGCGAGCACGGCTTCGCCGATGCCGCCATCGTTGGTGACCTGACCGCCGGTCCGGCCATGGTCGCGGTGGCGGGTTAGATCCGGGCAGCGCTTCGCGCATAAAGCCCGCGCGGCGACTGAGCGAGCCCGGCACGGGCCGCGCTCCGCGCATAACCCCATTCAGGGTCCACCACATTCGGCCAGCCCCGATGCCAGCAGGGCGCGGGTGGCGTCGGGATCGTCGGCCAGGATCGCCACCATCCAACCTTGGCCGAACGGGTCCTGGTTGATCAGTTCGGGCCGGTCGATGGGGGCCTCGTTGGCCTCGACGACTTCGCCCGAGAAGGGAACGCGCACCGCGCCCACCCACTTGCCGCTTTCTACCGTGGCGATGGAACGCCCGGCCTCGGCCCGGCCGCCGACCCGCTTGGGCATGAAGGCGACCAGATCGCCGACCGTCTTGGCCCCCAGGCCGGTGATGCCGACGCGGAACAGGCCCGGCGCTTCCTCCTTGAACCACATGTGGCGGCCGGCATCGTAGAAACGGTCGGCGGGGAAGTCGAAGGTATTGACCATCAGAAGGTCAGCACCCGGCAATTGTCGTCCATCAGGTCGGCGACATATTCGGTCACCGCCGCCAGCCCGTCGCATTCGGGGATCAGGTCGTCGGGCCCCAGACCGTGCAGGTCGGCGGTAGCGGCGCAAAGCAGGAACCGAGCGCCGGCCTTCTTGGCCATCTTGATGAAATCATAGGCGGTCTTACCCGAATCGGCTTTCAGGACCAGAGCCTCGGCCACCCCTTTCTTCATCAAGATACCGGGCGCTCCGGTAAGAACAACATCGACCTCGCAATCCATCGAGGCGGCGACGGCGGCCTGGAACAATGGCGCGCCGACCTCGATCGGCCGATCGGGATCGGTATTGGCCAGCAGCACGACAAGCTTAGTCGGCATCCAAATCTCCGGTTTCCAGGAAGTGTTCGCCGCCCAATGGTCCGGCGAGCAGTTGGGCGGCGTCTTGTTCTTCCGGCGAAGCGATCTCGCCAGCATAGGGCGTGAAGCCCAGCGAGGCCATGCCGTTCGTCACCGCGTCCTTCACCGCCTCGAAGGACGGGACCTGACCCAGGATGGCGCGCAGGCTGGTGACCCGCTCGGCGACCCCTCCGGCGCCGTGGCGGGCCAGCTTATCGGCGGGCGGGGTCAGCACGTCGGCCATGCGGGCGATGTCGGCATCGATCAGCAAGGTGCCGTGAAGAAGCATGATGCCGTCCTCTGCATAGCCGGCGGTGCCGCAAATCTTGCGCCCCGCGACCTCGATGTCGTTGCCGGGCCGGAAGCGGGCCGCCACCCCCAGACGCTCGAGCCCGGACGCCACCGCTTCGCACACATGGGCCGTCATCTCGGGCAAGGGTGCTCTCGCCGCCATGACCACTTCCCAGCAGATTTGCCTGGGATCGATATAGACGGCGCCGCCACCGGTCAGCCGGCGAGCCAATTCCACCCCATCGGCCCGTGACAGATCGACTTCGGCGGTCAGGGATTGATGACGGCCGATCAGCACCGTCGGCGGAAAGCGGAAGAATCGCAGCGTATCGGGCGAAGTACCGCGCCGACGCCCGGAAACCAGCGCGGCCCCGAACGCCATGTTGGCCCGCGCCCCACGAAGGCCGCTATCGATGACGCGCAACTGGGTCATGATGGCGGAAGGGAGTGGGAGTCGAACCCACCAACAGCCGGCGACCGACCGTTTCCGGATTTGAAGTCCGTCCGCCCCACCAGGGACGATTCCCTTCCATCAAACGTTCCGAACAGCGTCAGACGGTCCGTGCGCACCTTGCGCTGGTCGTCCCTGCGGATGGTCAGTCCGACGCGATCGAAGTACTCGAGTATTTGTATGGCAACCTTACGCCCATTGTCGAGCCGGTCACGGAACTCGGCCGCGATTATCCAGCCATCCTTGGCGGCCTGTCCACATTCGGCGACGATCTGGGCCATTTCGGCCACGACCGGACGCAGGAAATAATGATCCTGGGCGATCAACACCACCTTGCCCATGCGGGCCAGCCGCTTCATCAGCGCCCGCATCTCGGCTTCCGGGGTCCCCAGTGCCTGGGCCAGATCGCGCACCCTGGGCGGACGAAAGCGATTGCCATCCGACAACAGGGGAAGCGCCTCTTCCCACAACAGCTCGTCGGCGGACGACAGGCGCACCTGATGGGTGGGCAGGCGCAGCCACGGCCCGTCCTGAGCCACGGCGCCGTCGGCCACCGCCGCCTCGACCAGGCATGCGACCAGATCGACCGGCAGCTTGGGACCGAGCGCCGAACGCAGCCTTGGCATCTGCAGTCCCGGCTGGTCGGCATTGGCTTCATGATAGGCGCCAAGAACGCCCAGCAGACGCTGATTGAATTCGGCCCAGGACTGGCTTGAGAAGCCAAAGCGGCCGACGCTCACCAGGCCGGGAACCGACAGATCGGGCCGGTTCCATTGCATGCGGTATCGCTCGAGATCCACCCAACCGGGATCTTGCGCCAGCAAGGCGGCCAAACCGTTTCTGGGATCGCAATCGGCCAGAAGGCGCAGCTCGGCCAGGCGGGCCGGGGTGCGGCGCCCTCGCGCGGGGGGAAACAGGTCGATGACCCGGCCGCCGCCGATGGTGCGTCTGGCCGACTGATCGCGCAGGATGAAGCGGTCGCCGGCCAGGGCGCCGATGGGGCGTTCCAGCACCAGCTGCACCAGGCCCGATGCGCCGGGAGCCAGGCTGTCGGCCTCCAGCAAAGCGACGCGGGCGGGCACATGGGCGGCGCCCAGATGCAGATGCACCGGCGTCCAGTGGGCCAAGCCGCGAGGCTCGCCCGGCAGCAGGCGGAAGGTCGCGTCCATCCGGCTGACCGGAAGATGCAGGGCGGGATCAAGCACCCATTCGCCGCGCAGAATGTCGTCCTTGGACAATTGCGGCGCCGCCAGATTCAAGGCCAGACGCTGCCCGACCTCACCGCTTTCGGCCTTGCGGTTCTGGGCATGCAGCGAGCGGATGCGGACCTCGCGCCCCGATGGCGACAGCAGCAACCGGTCACCGACCGCCACCCGCCCGGAAAAGGCGGTCCCGGTCACCACCACGCCGGCGCCCGACAGGGTGAACGAACGGTCCACGGCCAGACGAAACCGCCCACTCACCTCGCGCCCGATCGCGGCGGCAGCCTGCGACAGGTGGTCGGCGACACGATCCACGCCGATCCCGGTTCGGCTGGAGACGGCGAGGATGGGGATGTCGGCCAAAGAGGTGCCGTCCAGCAGCGCCCGCACTTCGGCCTCGACGGCGGCCAGGCGGGGCGGGTCGGCCAGATCGGCCTTGGTGATCGCCACCAGACCGCGCGACAGCCCAAGCAGGTCGAGGATGTGAAGGTGTTCCACCGTTTGCGGCATCGCACCGTCATCGGCGGCCACCACCAGCAGGGCGAAATCCAGCCCCGAGACGCCGGCCAGCATATTGTGGATGAAGCGCTCGTGGCCCGGAACATCGACGAAGCCCATCACGCTGCCGTCGGGCATGGGCAAATAGGCGAAACCGAGATCGATAGTGATACCGCGCGCCTTTTCCTCGGCCAGCCGGTCGGCATCCACGCCGGTCAACGCCCGCACCAGCGCGGTCTTGCCGTGGTCGATATGGCCGGCGGTGCAGACGATCATGCCAGCTGCGCCAGAAGGGCCGTCTCGTCCTCGAGACAGCGCAAATCAAGCCACAGGGCGCCGTCGGCGACGCGGCCGATCACCGGGACCGGATGCTCGCGCCACTCGGCCGCCATTTGCTCCAGCCAGCGCCCTTCCGAGCGGATCGGGGTCACGGGCCGCATCACCAATGCCCAGCTGGGCAACAGATCGACCGGCAGGGCACCGCTGCCGATCTGGCTGTGGCAGGCTTCCAGGGTGACCCGGGCCTTGCCGTCCATCGCCGCCTGGACAGCGGGCAGCAGCCGTTCGCCCAGGGCCTTGATATCGTCGGCCTTGCGGGTCAGCAGCCGAAGCGTCGGCAGCCGCTCGGCCAGTCGGTCGGGATCGGCGTAAAGCTTCAACACCGCCTCCAGCGCTGCCAGCCGGATCTTGTCCATGCGCAGCGCCCGCTTCAGCGGGTTCTTCTTGATCCGCGCGATCAGATCCTTGCGGCCGACGATGATACCGGCCTGGGGACCGCCCAGCAGCTTGTCGCCGGAAAAGCTGACCAGATCGGCGCCCTGGGCCAGGGTCTCGCGCGGGGTCGGCTCGTGCGGCAGGCCATAGCGCTCTAGATCGATCAACGAACCGGCGCCCAGATCGACCAGGAACGGCAATCCGTGATCGTGCGCCAGCTTGGCCAATTCCGCCTCGGCCGGCTGGGCGGTGAAGCCGATTACCGCGTAATTGCTGGTGTGCACCTTCATCAGGGCGGCGGTCTTGGGGCCGATGGCGGCTTCGAAGTCGCGCAGGTGGGTGCGGTTGGTGGTGCCGACCTCGCGCAGGCGGGCCTGGGCCCGGCTCATTACCTCGGGGATACGGAAGGCGCCGCCGATTTCCACCAACTCGCCGCGGCTGACCACCACTTCGGCCTTGGCCGCCAGGGCGTGCAGCATCAACAGCACGGCACCGGCATTGTTGTTGACCACGGTGGCCGCCTCGGCGCCGGTCAGGCGGCACAGCCAATTCTCGACCAGATCATCGCGGTCGCCGCGCTTGGCCCGGCCGAGGTCGAATTCCAGCGGAATGGCCCCGGTCATGGCGGCGGTGGCGGCCTCGACCGCTTCCATGGGCAACGGCGCCCGGCCCAGATTGGTGTGCAAGACGGTGCCGGTCAAGTTGAAGACCGGCCGCACCCGCGGGCGGTGGCGGTAATCCAGGATGGCGGCAGCCGACACCACCACCTGCCCGACATCGGCGGTGTGGCCGGCCTGACGCAAGGAATCGAGCGCCTCACGCACCGCCGACACGGTATCGTCGCGGCCGAAGCGGTCCAGCAGCGGTGCTGCATCCGGCGCGGACAGGACGGCGTGGACGGCGGGAAGCGGACTCACCCGCCCCCCGCCTGCAGGAATGGATTGGCCACAGCACGGTGCCAGTTCTCCTCGGCCAGACGCAGATCCAGCCCGACCGTCGCCAGATCGTCGGCGAAGGGCTCGGCGCCGGGCGACTTGGCCTCGTCGAACAGCTTGAGATAGGTGCGGCAATCGGAACAGGTCTCGCCGCGCACATGGCCGGCCGGCCCCTCGAAGGCCAGATAGGCGATGTCCTTGTCGGACCCGCAGGACGAACATTGCGCACGCGGATAATGCCAATGGCAACCGCACAGGCCGCAAGCCAGATAGCGCACCCCTTCCAGCGGCTCGGCCGCCATGGTCAGGCCCGCCACCGGAGCCGAACCGCAGACCGGGCACAGGCCGGGCGGATCGAGCGGCTGGATGGTCGCCGGATCAAGGCCGGGCAAGGCCTTGGCCCAGAACACCTGCAGCGCCGCCAAGACGAACAATCCCCGCGCCAGATCGTCGGGCGCGGCCTGGCCGGTCAGGCAGGCGGCGGCCAGCGCATCCTGCTCGGGCGCCGGCATGGCCGCCAACTGCTCGATCACCGATCGCGCCGCATCCGGCAAAGGCTGGGCGGCGAAGGCGTCAAGGATGGCCGCCAAGGCCAGGCGCCAATCGTTGGTCAGATACGACGCCTCACGCGGCAGCAACGGCATGCCGGCGGCGCGACGCCGCGCGATGATGGCTTCGGCGGGACACGGAACGTCGCCCAAGGCCTTGACGGCACGATGCTGGGCGGCGGCCAGATGGGACAGGAACGCCAGATACTCGCCCATCGGATGATCGTCGGCCCAGGCGGCAAGACGCCGGGACCTGCGGTCGAACATCAGCGCGGGATCGGGCAGAAGGACGACCGGGGGCGGTACGGTCGTTCCGCCCCCGGTCTGCAACGTTTCGGGACTGTCGCTCATTTACGTCCGCCGACCTCCTCACGCAAGAATCGGCGATGATGCTTCCACAGCCAGCCGCCGGTCACCGGCCCGCGCGTCATGGCGCGGACCGAACCGGCGTTCCAGATGGCGGCATAGATGTGGATGATCATGGTGATGATCATCGCCGCCGCCATCACGGCATGCACCAGTCCGGCGAAGCGCTGCAGCCCGATGGGGAAGGCATCGCCGAAATAATGCTGCCACAGGACCAGGCCCGACAGGAAGAGGGTCACCACCGACCAGAACATGACGTAGAAGACCAGCTTCTGCGCTGCGTTGAACCGGCCGGCCTCGGGGACCTTGTCTTCCCGGTGGTTGATGACGTCGCCGACATGGCTCATCCATTCGCTGTCTTCCTTGGTCCAGATGTTCTGGCGGAAGAAACGGATGCCCATGAAGGTAAAGGAAATGGCCAGCACCACCCCGATCCACGGATGGATCGCCCGGGCCGCCTGGCCGCCGCCGAACAGGGCGGTCAGCCAGAAGAAGACCGGATGGAAGAAGGCCAGACCCGACAGCATCAGCAACAGAGCGCAGACCACCACCAGCCAATGATTGGCCCGCTCGCTGGGATTGTAGCGGGTGTAGGTGTCGCGGACGACCGCGACCTTTTCGGTGCTCGTCGTCATGCCGCGTCCCTCCCTTTGAGCTTGCGGGCGTTCTCTTCATCCGCCTCGGTGACCTCGTTCGGGCCCTTGGTGACGAAGTGGAACAGACCAGCCAGCAACGCCATGCCCATGCCGATCATCGACAAAGGCTTCAACGCCCCCTTCCACAGCGCCACCATCGGGCTGATTTCGGGGTTGTTGGGCAGGCCGGAATACAGTTCCGGCCGGTCGGCGTGGTGCAGGACATACATGACGTGGGTGCCGCCCACGCCCTGCGGGTCATAAAGACCGGCCTTGTCGTAGCCACGCGATTGCAGGTCCTTGATGCGGCCCTGGGCGTGATCGACCATGCTTTCCTTCGACCCGAACACGATGGCTCCGGTCGGACAGGCCTTGGCGCAGGCCGGGCTCTGGCCGACGGCCACCCGGTCCGAGCAAAGGGTGCACTTATAGGCGCGGTTGTCGGCCTTCGAGATGCGGGGCACGTTGAAGGGACAGCCCTTCACGCAATAGCCGCAGCCGATGCAGTTTTCCTGCACGAAGTCGACGATGCCGTTGGCGTACTGCACGATGGCGCCGGGCGACGGGCAGGCCTTGAGGCAGCCCGGGTCCGTACAATGCATGCAGCCATCCTTGCGGATCAGCCACTCCAAGCGGCCCGCTTCCTCGTGTTCGGTATAACGCATCACCGTCCACGCGGCCGGGCCCAGGTTTTCGGGGTTGTCGTAGATGCCGGAATTGACGCCCACATCGGGCCGCAAGTCGTTCCAGGCCATACAGGCCGATTGGCACGCCTTGCAGCCGATGCATTTCGAGACGTCGATCAGCTTGGCGACTTCCAGGTCCTTGCGGACCGAAGGAGGTACAGCCGTGCTGGCCGAGCGGTTGCGGACATCCAGGGATTGCAAACTAGCCATTGTCAGTCCCTCCCTACGCCGCCGGGCCGATACGCTTGATGTTCACCAGGAACGCCTTGTATTCGGGCGTCTCGGTGTTGGCATCGCCGACGTATGGAGTGAGTTGGTTGGCGCCGAATCCCTTCTTTGTGGCTCCGATGAAGCCCCAATGGATGGGAATGCCGACGATATGGACAGGCTTGCCATCGCAAACCAGCGGCCTGATGCGCTTGGTGACCACCGCCTTGGCCTTGATGCGGCCCCGGTTCGACGACACTTCGACCATGTCGCCGGACGCGATGCCCTTATCCTTGGCCAATTGCTCGCCGATCTCGACGAACAGTTCCGGCTGCAGGACGGCATTCATCTTGGCATGCTTGGTCCAATAGTGGAAATGCTCGACCAGACGGTAGGTGGTGGCGACGTAGGGGAAGTCCTCGGACTTGCCGAACACTTCCAGGTCGCCCTTGAACACCCGGGCCACCGGGTTCGATTGAACCTTGGTGTGGAACGGGTTGGCCACCGGGCTTTCGAACGGTTCGTAATGCTCGGGGAACGGGCCTTCCCGCATCATGCCCCTGGTGAACAGCCGCCCCACCCCTTCCGGGTTCATGATGAAGGGACCGGTCGCCTTTTGGGTCGGGTCGATCAGCGGCCCGAAATCGGGCACGTCGATGCCCGCCCAGCGGCTGCCGTTCCACTCGATCACCTTCTTCTTGGCATTCCATGCCTTGCCCGACGGATCGGCCGAGGCGCGGTTGTACAAGATGCGCCGGTTGGCCGGCCAGGCATAACCCCAATTGGGATGGATGCCCTTGCCCGACGGATCGGACGGGTCGCGCCGGGCGGTCATGTTGCCCTTTTCGGTGTAGCACCCCGAATAGATCCAGTTGGCGCAAGACGTGGTTCCGTCGTCCTTCAACTGGGCGAAGATGTCCATCAGCTCGCCGGCCTTCTTGATCGGCGGCTTGGTGGCATCAGCCGGATCAGGCAGATCCGCCAAAGCCCGGCCGTTGATCTCGCGTAAGAGCTCGTCGGCGGTCGGCTTGGCCGGATTACGGTAGCTCCAGTCCACATTCATGATGGGGTCCGGGAACTTGCCGCCTTCCTTGGCGTACAACGCTTTCAGCCGCAGGAACAGGTCCGCCATGATCTGGATGTCGGTCCTGGCCTGGCCCGGGGGCTCCGCCGCCTTCCAGTGCCACTGGATGACGCGGCCCGAGTTGGTGAAGGTGCCTTCCTCTTCCGCGAAGCAATTGGTCGGCAGCAGAAATACCTCGGTGGCGATCTTCGCGGGATCGGCGTCGTTCATCTCGCCGTGATTTTCGAAGAAATGGGCCGTTTCGGTATGAAGCGGGTCCATCACCACCAGATATTTCAGCTTGGACAGGCCGGCGATCAGCTTCTTGCGGTTGGGTACGCTCATCAGCGGATTGAAGCCCTGGCAGATGAAACCGTTCATCTTGCCCTGGAACATCAGCTCGAATTGCCGCAGCGTGTCGAGGTTGACGTCCACCTTGGGCAACCAGTCAAAGCCGAACTGGTTTTCCGCCGTGGCGTTCTTGCCGTACATCGCCTTCAGGAACGAGACGAAGAACTTGCGATAATTCTGCAAGAACGACATCTGATCGGGCCGAATCGGCTTGAAAGCCCGGGTTTTCAGATATTCCTCGAGCGTGGTCTCCTTGCTGTTGGGCATGGCCAGATAGCCCGGCACCGAGTTCGAGAACAGACCGAAATCGGTGATACCCTGCACGTTCGAGTGACCGCGTAGCGCGTTGATGCCGCCACCCGGAACACCCATATTGCCCAGCAGCAGCTGGATGATGGCGATGTTGCGGATGTTCTGCGAGCCCTTGGAATGCTGGGTCCAGCCCAAGGCGTACAGGCTGGTCAGGGTCTTGGCGCCGGTGGCGGTGGTGGCGATCAGCTCGCACACCTTCAAGAACAGGTCCTTGGGCGTGCCGCAGGTCTTCTCGACCATCTCGGCCGTATAGCGGGAATAATGCACCTTCAGCAGGTTGAACACGCAGCGCGGGTTCTCCAGCGTCGGGTCCAGCTTGGCCTGCCCGGCCTCGTCATATTCGTAATCCCAGCTCGAACGGTCGTAATCGCGCTTCTCGGCGTTGTAACCGCTGAACAGGCCGTCCTCGAAACCGAACCCCTCCTTCACGATGAAGGCGGCGTTGGTATAGGCCAGGACGTAATCCTTGAAGATCTTCTCGTTGGACAGGAGGTAATGGATGATACCGCCCAGGAAGGCGATATCGGAACCCGGACGCAACGGCGCGTACAGGTCGGAAACCGCGGCCGTGCGCGTGAAGCGCGGATCGACCACGATCAACTTGGCGCCGTTGCCCGACTTGGCCTCGGTCACCCACTTGAAGCCGCAGGTATGCGCTTCGGCGGCGTTACCGCCCATCACCAGCACGACATCAGCGTTCTTGATGTCGTTCCACCCGTTGGTCATCGCACCACGCCCAAAACTTGGAGCCAGACTGGCCACCGTGGGGGCGTGTCAAATACGGGCCTGATTATCGAGCGCAATAATTCCGAGCGAGCGGACCGCCTTGTAGGTCAGCCAGCCGGTTTCGTTGGTGGTGGCGCAACCGGCCAGGAAGCCGGTGGTCGGCCAATGATTCAGAGTCTTGCCGTCGTCGCTGGCCTGCTTGAAGTTGGCGTCGCGGTCGTCCTTCATCAGACGAGCGACCCGTTCCATCACGAAGTCCCAGCTGACCGGCTTGAAGCCCGCCTCGCCCGCCGCGCGGTGCATCGGCTGCTTGACCCGGGTCTCCGAGCGGATGAAGTCCAGAAGCGCCGCACCCTTGGGGCACAGCGAGCCACGGTTGACCGGATGGTCGGGGTCGCCCTCGACATGCACGATCTCGGCCTTGGTGTTCTTCGAACCGTCGCCGGTGGTGTGGATGATGACACCGCAGCTGACCGAGCAATACGGACAGGTGTTGCGGGTCTCGGTGGTTCGCGCCAGCTTGTAGGGCCTGACTTCGGCCGCTACCGCCTCCAGGGATCCAAACCCCAGGGCGCTGGCGGTTGTTCCGGCAACGGCGGTCCCGCCTAGCCGGAAAAACTCGCGTCTGTTGATGGTCACGTCATTCCTCCCGTCCACCCGGTGACGTTGGTATCACCAGTTGGCCGTTATCATCTTATAGTCACAGGAGAAAGTGAACCGTGAAATGAAGGCAAAGCGGCAAATAAGTCATTGTTAATGTTGCATTTGCTAACACCCCGGCCGGGATCAGCCTCAGACATTGTTCGGCTGGGGCGCCAGGCAAAGCAATATCCGAGCGCCTTCATGCCGTGAAACATAGAGCGTCATTTTTATGAATGGCGGTCGAGAAGTTACTTGTGACTAATTCGCCAACATGACATCTATTCATGCTATATGGGATAGGCCAAATGGGGCGTGACATGCGGTTTCGGATTTTTGTCGCCTCCCTCGCCCTGCTGACATGCAGCACGTCCCTTTGCCGAGCGGACGAGGCCGCGCCCTGTTCCGTCGCCGCGGCCGTCGGCGAGGCGGGCCAGCGTTTCCAAGCCTTCCGGCTGATCAATAGTCGAGCGATGCTGCCGATCGCCAAGCGGATCGCGGCGGCTCAGACCGGCGACGGCCAGGATGGGCTGGCCGAGGCGCAGCGCGATCAGCGTGTGCTTCTGGCCCGCGACCTGGTCGCCAGCGCCTATTATCGTGATGCGCTGGTGATCGAGGAATTGACGCAGCTGGCGGAAGCGCTGGCGACGGATTCTCCGACCAATGTCGGCCCAGAGGATTTTCTCCTGAACATGCTGATGGCGATGCGGAACCATGCCGCCGGAAACTTGCCGGTTATTCCCGTGCAGACAGACCCCGCCCAGGCCGGAAGCGCTGGGTGCACCCTGGACGGTGCGCTCGCCGCCGAGGTGCTGGCCGCCAACGGCCGGGTCGAGGCGGGCATGGCCAAGGCCGATCCGGCGACCATGGGGGCCGTCCAGGCGCAGGTGAAGCAACTCATCGACCTGGGCAACATCCGGAAGCTCCATGCCGTCAGCCTGGCCATGTACGGCCTCCATGTGTCGCGCGTCGGCGTGGCCAAGACCGACGATGACCTGAGGGCGGCGAACGGATCCTGGGAGGAGGCTGTGGCCAAGCTGGATGACCGGGGCCGATTTTTTGTGGCCTCGCTCAATATGATTCAAGACCGCATCGCCGGCCCCAGTATCGTCGAGGAATTGCTGTCAAAGACCGACGGCACGGCAAAGTAGAGATTTCTCGCTGTTATCGACAGAACGTCCAGGAGGCAATCCATGCGCATAATTCTTCTTGCCGCCTCTGCTTGCGTCGTCTTCGCGGCCACCGCCTCGTCCGGGCTGGCCGCCGAAAGGCGGGCCGCCGCGAAGGAGACGGTCCACCACAGGGCGAGTCCGGTCCAGCACGCCAGGGGGACTCACTCGGCCGCGAGGGTGCTGTCCCGTCTGAGAACGAGCGTTACGCCCACCGAAACGATCGCACTGTCCAATCGGGCCGCGTTGGCGCAGTCATTACAGGACGGCTCGGCGGTGGCCCAGCTTGCGGAGAAGAGCGTCGCGGAGGCCGAAGTCGCATCGCCCCCAGGGGTCTACGCCCTAAACCTAGAAGCCATGCCCGCGGACTCCTTTCAAAATTTGCAACTCGCCTTCGGGAACACCGATAAGTTCCAGAAGCAGAGTCAAACCCGTATTGGCGACAACGGGCGAGCGCCGTTCACCCAAAACGTTGCCACTGAATCGGTTCCGGTTCCGGTTGCGGGGATGGACGGGGAGATTGTCCGTTTTACCGTGAACAACATTATGGCCCAGGCCGGAAAGACTGTCCTTGGTGGTGCCAATGAGATGATGGGTTACCTGAAAGCCATGCTGGGCGGTTAACCACCCCGGGTGACCGGGACCGAGAGGGACATTGCGCAGGTTGATCGTGTTGGCGGTGGTGCTGGTGGCGTCCGGCCTGTTGGAACCGGCGCCCACCCAGGCGGCGGGAAAGGGGTCGCTCCGTGATGCGCTCCAAAGCCGGGCCTCGCAACCCAACCGCCAGCGTTTGCATCGCGCAGTACCGCAGCCGAGAGTGCCCGAGGTCGCAAGGGACGGGGCGCACAGCAGTGAACCATCGTCCGGTAGGCACCAGCAGGATTTGCACTCCTCCTTGCGCCGCAGCGTTGGCCAGCACGCTCCCAAGAACCAAGCGGCGCCGCCGCCGGCAGATGGGGAGGCGGCGGCGCCGTAATCCTATGCGAAAAGCCCTTTGCCTGTCGGTTGCGGCAATTCTGGTACCGCAATCCATCGTCGCGGCGGAACCGGGCGCGACCTCGTTTCCGGCGTTGGTTGGAGCGATCGACGTGATCCTCCAGTCCGACATCGCCACCCAATCGACCCTTCCCGACAAGCAAATGAGCGACACCTACCTGGTCGCAATCGGCAGACTGGGGACATTCTTCACGCCCGAATTGTCGCTGCGTTCGACCATAACCTTCGAGCCGGTGCGGTCTGCGAGCCAATCCCGCGCCTTTCAAGACGAAGGCGCCTTCATCGAAGAACTCAACCTGAAATGGGAAAAGGGGCCGCTGATCGTCTACGGGGGCAAGTTCAATCCCGGTTTCGGCTTGGCCGGCAAATTTGCTCCGGGGCTCTACGGCGCCGATTTCGCCGGAGACTACCTGGTGCGGGAAGCCATCGGCGCCGGCGGCTCCTACGCCATTGATGCCGGACCGCTGGGAACTCTGGCGCCGGGTGCGGCTGTGTTCTTTCTCGACAACACGTTCCTCAGCAACGCCTATATCACCCGGGCTCGCTACGGCCAGACCGACTCCTCGCGCTACCGAGCCATGCGCGGCTGGTACGGCGGCGTCGGCAACACCGAGAGTCCGTCATCGTTCGCGCTGACCCTGGACGCCAGTGACATTCCCGCATTGCCGGGGTTGGAGCTGCATCTGGGTTACGATGTCCTTCGCCATGGCCAGGATGGCACCCAGGACCAGATGGCGCAGGTGGCGGGCGCCCGCTATCCGCTGACGCTGAGCAAGGCCGTGACCCTGACGCCGATTGCCGAGTACGCCCGCATCCAACATGTCGGCGGCGCCGTAATCGACTCCAGTACCGGTCAGTCGATGAATCAGGACGCCCGCTACATCACCTTCGGGATCGAGGCGACGAATGGGGGCTGGTCGGCCTCGGCCGTGCGGTCCTACCGCTGGAACATCGAACCCGATGACGGCACCGGCCTGAATGGGTTCAGCAACCTTGACCGGACCGTGACGGCGTCGGCGGGCTACACCTTCGCCATGGGACTTGGCATCGCAATTGGCTGGAAACGCACCCACACCTACGATTCGATCCTGGGTCAGATCGGCGACACCGAGACCTGGGGCGTGCAGTCCACCTATGGCGTGCAGTTTTGAACTCTTGACCGGCCCAGGAATTTTCATCCGGAAGCTCTTACCGAAAAAGATCCGCCCCCCAGGGGCACGTCACCTTCGGCCAAGGCTTTATTTAAGGCTGGATGAACGTTGAAGTTGGTTGCGGGGGCAGGATGCCAATTTTGGCGAACAGCGATGACCGAGTCCGCTTCGGAAGCTGTACCCGCGACCTTCGTCTCAGATTTTGATGTCAGTCGCCGGCTTTTTCGAGGTAGTCCCGTTTCCTGTCCAGATCTCCGTCCGAATCGGCGAAACGGGCTGCGATGGTCTTGAATTCGTCCTGCATCGCCATGAAGACCTCGACGATATCGGGATCGAAGTGGCACCCCGAGCCGTCGGCGATGATCTGTACCGCTTTTTCATGGGGCATACCCTCCTTGTAGACGCGGCGGCTGATCAGGGCGTCGTAAACGTCGGCCACCGCCATCAGGCGGGCCGAGATCGGGATGTCGTCGCCCGACAGCCCCAACGGATAGCCGCTGCCGTCCCACTTTTCCTGGTGGGCATAGGCGATTTCCTTGGCCATCGACAGAAACTCGACCGGGGTACCCAGCGATTTCTCGGCATGCTCGATGGCATCGCGGCCCAGGGTGGTGTGGGTCTTCATGATCTCGAACTCGGCCGGTTCGAAGCGGCCGGGCTTCAACAAGATGCGGTCGGGAATGCCGACCTTGCCGATGTCGTGCAGCGGCGCCGACTTGAACAGCATGTCGATGGTCGGATCGTCCAAAGTTGCCGCGAAACGCGGATGGTCCTTCAGCCGTTCGGCCAAGACGCGAACATAATACTGGGTGCGACGGATATGGTTGCCGGTGTCGGAATCGCGGGTTTCGGCCAAGGACGCCATGGCCAGGATGGTGACGTCCTGGATGGCCGTCAGTTCGCGCGTGCGCCGCGCCACCTCGGCTTCCAGATAGTCGGCCTTGTCGCGCAGGAAGTCGGCGCTGGCCTTCAGCTTCAACTGGGTCTCGACGCGGGCCATCACGATCGGCGGGCTGATCGGCTTGGTGATGTAATCGACGGCGCCCAACTTCAACCCCAGTTCCTCGTCCTCCGTCTCGGCCTTGGCGGTTAGGAAGATCACCGGAATGTCGCGGGTGGAGCGGTCGGCCTTCAAGCGGCGGCACACCTCGTAGCCGTCCATCTCGGGCATCATGATGTCCAGCAAGATCAGGTCGGGCGGCGAATCGGACGAAGCGATCGACAGCGCCTTGGCGCCGGAATTGGCGATCTTGACACGATAGAGGTCCTTGAGCAGGGCGCTCATCAATTTCAAGTTATCCGGGGTGTCATCGACGACCAGGACATTCTGGCGGAGGTCATCACTCATGGCAGCGTCACCTTCAATGCGCGTTCGATGGATTTCTTGACGGCGGCGATCGACACCGGCTTGACCAGATAGCCGGCGACCTTATGGCCCTTGGCGGCCATCACCGCCTCCTCGCCCGAATCCGAGGTCAACATCACCACTGGGGTGGCGGCCACGTCGGGGATCGGCGCGGAACGGACCTTGGCCACATAGGAGAGCCCGTCGTCACCCGGCATGTGGATGTCGCACAGCACGACGCTGGGCCGCACCCGCAAGGTCTCGGCCAGACCGGCCGTGGCGTCGCCGGCGTCGTACAAATTCGACGGCGGAATGCCGATCTGCATCAGGATCTGACGAATGGTCAAGCGGATGAACGGTTCGTCGTCGATCAGCAGCACCTTGATTCGTCGCAGTTCGTTGTCACTCATGCGTCACCTTTGTCGTCCATGACGGACGCCAGCGCGTCCTTCAACTCATTCAGGGTCGCCGGCAGCAGCGGTGCCAGCATCTCGACCGCCTCGGCATTGCCCTCCTTGGCGACATTCTCGACATCGGCGGCCAGACGGCCCAACCGCACCGCGCCGGCGGTGTTGGCGGTGCCCTTCAGCCCGTGAGCCAGCTCGCGCAAGGCCGCCAGGTCCGTTTCAGAACCGATTCGGGCCACCTTGGAGGCAGAGTCGGCCAGGAAGGCTGCCAGCAGAGGCCGGATGCGTCCCATGTCCCACTTGTAGATCGCCCCCATCCGGTCGAAATCAAACACGTCGGGATCGATATCGGGCAGTTCTGGGCGTCCAGCCGGGCCGTCTTCCCCCTGAAGCAGCTTCAGCGCCTTGTCGAAGTCGAACTCGCGCACCAGCTTGGCAAAACGGTTGGTCTTGGCCCCCAAAAGCTTGCGCAGCGGGACCATGTTGGATTCGACCAACTCCTCGGCCTCGGGGTCGTCGGCGGCCAGCAGGTCATGCAGGCGAGCGACCAATCCATCGTCGAGCGGTTGCGGGACCGGCGGCCGATCGACAACCGAGCTGCGCCATTTCAGCAAGGTGGCGAACATCGAATCGGGGTCGATGGGTTTGGCGATATGGTCGTTCATGCCCGCTTCCAAACAACGATCCTTATCGACCTGCATGGCGTTGGCGGTCATGGCGATGATCGGCAGGCGATCCAGCCCCAGTTTGCGGATTTCACGGGTGGCGGTAACGCCGTCCATCACCGGCATCTGCATGTCCATCAAGATCAAGTCGTACGAGCCGGCCTTGACCATATCGACAGCGATCTGGCCGTTGTCGGCGATATCGACCACCAAGCCGGCATCGCGCAGGATTTCGCCGGCCACCTCCTGGTTCAGGTCGTTATCCTCGACCAGCAACACCTTGACGCCCTTCAGGGCCTCCAGGTTCTGGACGGCTGCGGCTGGACCGTCGTCGCCCTCGCCGCGGCGATCGTCCGAGGCGAACACCCGCATGACGCTGTCGAACAAGGCCGCCTGGTTGACCGGCTTGATCAGGACTTCGCCGATATCGGCGGCCTGCGCGCCCTTCATCACCTCTTCGCGGCCATAGGCGGTGACCATGATCAGGTGCGGCGGGAACGGCAAGCGGATCGAATGGATCGCCTCGGCGACTTCAAGCCCGTCCATGCCGGGCATCTGCCAGTCCAGAAACACCACCTCGTAGGGCTCAGCCAACATGGCTTCGCGGATGGCTTCGATCGCCGGGGGGCCGGATTCGAACGAATCGACGTTGAACGACATCGAGGTCAGCATATCGACCAGCACGGCGCGGGCGTTCTCGTTGTCATCGACCACCATCATGCGCCGGCCCTGCAAATCGGCCTCGGGCAGCATCGGGGCGCGCTGTTTGCCTTTGCCCAGTCGGGCGGTAAACCAGAAGGTCGATCCCTGGCCGGGCACGCTATCGACACCGACCTCGCCCCCCATCAGGTCGGCCAGTTTCTTCGAGATCGCCAGCCCCAGGCCGGTACCGCCGAATTTGCGGGTGGTCGAGCTGTCGGCCTGCTGGAAGCTTTGGAACAGGCGGCCTTTCTGTTCCTCGGTCAGGCCGATGCCGGTATCCTTGACCTCGAAGCGCAGCAAGACCTGGGCGCCAAAATCCTCGACCAGATGGACGCCGACGACGATTTCGCCCTCGTCGGTGAACTTGACCGCGTTGTTGGCGTAATTGATCAGCACCTGCCCCAGGCGCAGCGAATCGCCCATCAAGTCCAGCGGCACGCCGGGACCGATGTCGAACAGCAGTTCCAGCCCCTTGGCGGTGGCCTTGTCCGAGATCAGGTTGGCGACGTTTTCCAGCACCTTGTCGAGATGGACTTCCGAGACCTCGACTTCCAGCTTGCCGGCCTCGATCTTCGAGAAATCCAGGATATCGTTGATGATCCCCAACAGGTGCTGGCCCGATTGCTGGATCTTCTTGACGTAATCGCGCTGGCGCGGCGTCATCTCGGTCTTGAGGGCCAGATGGGCCATGCCGATGATGGCGTTCATCGGTGTCCTGATCTCGTGGCTCATGTTGGCCAGGAAGTCGGACTTGGTGCGGGCGGCATCCTCGGCCACCTCCTTGGCGCGAGCCAGAGCCTCGGCCGCCGCGCGGGCCTCGGTGACGTCTTCCAGCATCCACACTGAACCGCGCGACAGATCCGAAGAATCGACGGCGCTGCCGCTGATCCGGCACCAGAAACGAGAGCCGTCCTTGCGGACGTAATTCTGTTCGCGGTGGTAGACCTCGCCGCGGCCCAAGGCTTCGTAGGCCTCATCGACGTCGGCGTAACTTTGGTCGTCGGGGAACCATATCCGGGTCGATAGGCCGACCTGTTCGCCCGGTTCATAGCCGAACAACTTGTCCAGGCGCGGGTTGCCGCGCACGATCACCCGATTCTTCAAGAAGGCGATTCCGACCGTCGCCGCTTCCAAAATCGCCTGCTGCTCGGCACTGGCGACCCGAACCGCGTCTTCTGCCTTCTGACGTTCGGTGATGTCGTATATCCAGGTGACAAGATGGCGGCCATCGGCGAATTCGGTCAGAGCCGATGTCAGCAACACGGTGATCGGTTGGCCGTCGTCGCGGACGAACCGGGTCTGGAAATCGCGAACCGCTCCATCGCGGCGCAATTGCTCGATGAAATCCTGGCGATCGCCAGGATCAAGCCAGGCCGCAGCGGCGTTGCGGGTCATCAATTGATCGACCGATGCCCCCAGCATCTCGGCCAAGCGGCGGTTGGCGAAAGCCGGCCGTCCGTCTTCGGTATTGATCGAGACACCAGCTGGGCTGTTTTCCAGGATACGGCGCAGCCGTTCGCCGCTTTCCTGCATCTCGCGTTCCAGACGCTTGCGCTCGGTGATGTCCTCGACGATCCAGATCGAGGCGCGTTCCATCCCCTCCAGATGGACGCCCTTGGCCGAGATCGCCGCCTTGAACACCCGCCCGTCGCCGCGCTTCAAATCCCATTCGTAATGGATGCCATCGCCCGCCGCCAGCTTCGGCCCGACCATGCCGCCAAAACTGCGGTGACTTTCCGGCGAGGTGAACAGGCCGGCAGCCTCGTACCCCTTCAATTCCTCGACCGAATGGGCCAGAAGTTCGGCCATCGCCGGATTGGCCCGCTGGATCACCCCCGAGGCGGTATACATGATCCCCATTGGGGCGTTGTCGAAGATGGCGTCCTGCTCGGCCAGCAGCGACTGAATGCGGCCTTGCTGAGCGGTCAGTTCCCGAGCCTGCTGCTGGGTCGCTTCCAGCAACTGGCGGGTCCGTTCGGAACGCGCCAGAATTTCCATCCGCATCGCCAGGACCGGCAGCACTGTATCCAGGACAGTCAGGTCCTGCGGGGCCAGAGGCTTAAGCAAACCCATCTCGACCACACCCAGCAAATCATCGCCACCGACGATGGGCAGCAGCAGGATGGCGCGCGGTATCGCCTGGGCCAGGCCGGTTTGAGCGCGCAGGTAATCGGGCGGCGGATCGTCAATGCGGATGACCTGGCGGGTGGCTGCGCATTCACCGACCAGCCCGTCACCCCGTGTGACGGTGCGCCTGGAACGCACGTCACCGACGCGGGCGTAGCCGCCACAATAGATCAGATCCACGGATTCGCCGTCTGTCCGAAAATAGCTGGCCACGCCCAATTCCAGCACCGGAGCGAGATTCGAGAACAGCGCGTCGGCAAGGCGCTCGAAGTCTTCGGCCGCCTGCAAGTCGGCGGTGATCCGGGCCACCATGCCTGATACATAGCTTTCGCTGGCGCGGCCACGCACCACCTCGACCAGACGTTTCAGGGCGGCGAACAACTCGCCGACCTCGTCGTGCCGGGCGATAGCGGGTAGGTTGACCTCGTCCGCACCCGCCGCCAACTGACCCAGCGCCCGATGAACATGGGACAACGGGCGCGACAGGCGCTGGATAATCAACAGGAAGCACAGCGCGATCGAGAGCCCGACGATGACGGCCAGCACCACGCTGGTGGCCAGCGACTGCCTGCTATCATGGTCCAACCTGCCGATACGGGTGGAAATCGCCTCCAGGGCAACAACCCGCAAGTTCAAGATGACGTTCATCTGCGGCACGTAGACCTTGGCGAACTCGGCGGCGTTCATGCCATACTCACCGCTGGTGCGGCCGATGGCGCGAATCTTGCGGACCAGCGGCAGGCCACCGCCGACGAAATCGGAATCGATCACGGACAGCGCCGCCTTCAGGTCGTCGGGCGCCCCGGTCTTGTCGAAGGCCAGCCGCAACTGGATGTCCAGCACCCCGATGATACCCAGCAGGTTGTCAATGCGGGCGTGTTCGTCGGCATTCAGCGGCCGGCGGCCGACGAAGGCGGCTGTGAACACCGACCCCAGCTGACCGGCGTAATCGCGCATCTCGGTCGCCAGGCGGGCGATGGTGACGTAATTGATCAGCGCCGGGTCGGCCTGGGCCAGATTGTTCTCGATGACGTTCAGGCCTGGCGACAGCAACGGCAACACATCGATCATGGCGGTGACCGCGGCCGTCACCGCGGCATCGTTGCGGGTGGCGCGCGGCCGGGTCGCCAAATCGTCGATCATGCGCCGGGCTTGGGTCAACTGGCGCCCGGCGGCGGCCAGAGAATCGGTGACGGTGTCGATCCGGCGCAGCACCACTTTGGCCGAAGCCGCCGTCTCGACATCCCTCAACGCCTGGTCGGAGGCCGCCCGGGCCACCTTCAGCGCCTCGACCCGTTCGGGCGGCAGCGGAACGTCGCTGCCGAGCACACCGTTCGCCGGGCCGCGTTCCGCCGATATTTTCGACGCCGCGGCGAGGCCCAGGCCCATCATCCGCTCGGCCGCCATGCCCGTCTGGACACGCGCCTGCATGTCCAGTTGCGGTGCGATGACACGCCCGACAAGCACGATGTTGGCGAGGACCACCAAACCCATGCCAAGGCTGACGACCGTCGATACACGCATTCGCTTTACTCGCCCCCTGATCGAGTCCCCACGGACGGCATCTCTTTATGACACCGCTCGGGGGCGAACTGAAACGCTGATGCATTTGCCTCGGCTGCCGCGCGGCGGCAGCGGGCTGAAGGCGATGACCATCGGGAACTCGGCGCCGTCCTTGCGTAGCCCCACGATGTCTGCCCCGCCATCGATCACCCGGCTGGGGTGATCGATCAAGATTTGCTGGGACAGACCGCCCTGAGGGTCGCGCAGACGGACCGGAAACAACTGATCGAAACCGTTTCCGATCAGTTCCCCTGCCTCGTAGCCGAACATCGTCTCCGCAGGGGGATTGGTCAGCAGGATGCGTCCTTTGGCGTCGGCGACCAGCATGCCGTCGGGCGCGGTCTCGATGATGCTACGGAACCAGTTCTCGGTTTCCAGCAGTTCGGACTGCTGGGCTTCCATCTCGACCTGCTGCTCCTCGAGTTGAGCAGCCTGTTTTTCCATCCGCTCAGCCTGCTCCTGGGTCGCGGCCAGCAGTTCCTTGGTGCGCAGGTTGCGGTCGAGGATTTCCATGCTGGCCGACAAAGCTGGCAGCAGGCCGTCCAGAACCGCCCGTTCGCGATCGCCGATTTGCTGGAACGACGCCATCTCAAGGACGCCCAGGACGCGGTCGCCATGCATGACCGGCAGAACGACGACACAAGCCGGCGGCCCTTCGCCCAGTCCCGAATTGATGCGGATATAGTCCTTGGGAGCGGTCAGCATGATGGTCGAGCGCTCCAGCACGCATTGCCCGACCAGACCTTCGCCTGGCATGTAGCCGTTGGACAGGTGCTTGCGCTCGCGATAACCATAGCTGGCCCGCAGATTGTAGCGGCCGTCGCGGTCGGCGACGTAGAAAGCACCATGTCCGGCTCCGATAGTCGGCGCCATCTTCGACACGGCTACCTGCGTCAGTTCACCGAAATCCTCGGCTTGCTGCAGGGCGGCGCTGACCTCGGCGACGTGCGACTTCACCCAATGCTGGTCGTTGGCCTTGCGATAGATGGTCTGCAACACGCCGACGGCCCGAGCCATCACTCCGATCTCGTTGGGGTAGTCGGTATGGGGGATGACCACATCGACATTGCCGGCCGCCAGATCTTCGACCGAATTTCTCAGGCGGTTGTTCGGTCGCTGGATACTGAGGCCGATGACGATGCCGGCGAACACGGAAACGACGATTCCGGCAAGCAACAAGATGATCGAGTAAACCTTGACCTGGCGCGACTCCTCCCGCGCCTGATCCAACGAGGCATCGGCCGCCCGCTCCTTGATCTCGACCAGATCATGCAGGGCCTGGTCAGCCTTGGCGACGGCAGCACCGAACTCGGGACTAGTGATGTATTGGGCCGCTGCCGACGAACGCATTTCCTCGCGGCTGATCAATACGACGGCATGCTCGATACCCTCGAGTGCTTTGTTCAGGTCGTTCTGGAACGAATTGAAGCGGTCGATCACCTCGGGACGATAGATGCGCTTGCGGGCCTCGGTCAGATCGACCAGCAGCTTCTCCCGCGCCCGCTTGATCTGGGCCATCGCAGAATCGCGAACCACCTGATCCTGAGCAATCAGCATGTGGCGCATCGACCGGCTCATATAGATGAGATTCAGGTTGGCGTCCTTGATGTGCGAAATGCCCAGCAGGTCGTTCTGGTACATCCTTTCCATCTCGGCTTCCAAGGCCGACAACCCGGACAGGGCGTTCAGCCCGATCACCAAGGCCGCCACAATACCCGTCGAGAATCCGATCACCAGTTTTGTGGTGAGGGTCAACCGTTCGACCGAGGAAATCAGCGTTTTCATAAACCGTCCTTTCCGGGGACTTCAACGACGACGACGGAAGAGTCGGTGGAAATGATCGATGGGGGCGAAAAGCGAGTTGCCGACGAAACTGAGCGATTCCGACTGGCCGATAAACAGCAATCCCTGGGGTCGCAAGGACTGATGAAAGAGCTTTACCAGATCATCCTGCAAGTGGCTTTTCATGTAGATCAACAGGTTGCGGCAACTGACCAGGTCCAGGCCTGAGGGAGGAGGCCCGGCCAGCACGTCGCGCCGCTCGAAGGTCACGCAGGCCTTGATGGCCGGGTCGATTTCGTAATGCTGGCCGCGCGGGTGGAAATAGCGGTCACGCAAGGAATCCTCGACCTCCTTGAAAGCGGTCTTGCGATAAAGCCCCTCGCGGGCTGTGGCCAGGGCGTCCGGATTGAGGTCGGTGGCGGTAATGGCGATCGGGCGCCGGTCCCCAGTGACCCGCATCAACTCGGCCAGGATGATTGCCAGGGTATAGGGCTCCTCGCCCGAGGCGCAACCCGGCACCCACATTCGAAACGGTTCGCCGTCAGGCTTGTCGGCCAGGGCGCCGGCCAAGGCGCGTTCCAGGACGTGAAATGATTGGCAGTCACGAAAGAACGACGACACCGATACCAGGAACAAATGCTGCAGGGTGTCAAGTTCCCCCGGATCCTTGCGGATCAGCGCCTGATAGGCGTCGGGTGTGGTGATGCCCAGGGTGGACTTGCGCTTGTCCAGCCGTCGCAGCAAGGTCTCTTCCTTGTAGCTGGAGAAATCTATGCCGGTGGCTTCGTGGACTTTGGCGATCAACACCTGCAATTCATGATGTTGCGCCGCCGACACCACTGGATCGGCCATCGTCGCCTCGCCCACAGCCAGACCGGACGGAGACGGAGACGGAGACGGCGCGGTCAGGATTGCGGCCCCCGCTGCGGGGAAGCGCAACGCCAAGGCGTCACCGATAGTCTCGACCGGCAGCACCTCGTCGATCATCTTGGCGCGGATGGCCGCCTCGGGCATGCCGTCGAACTTGGCTTCCGCAGGCGTCTGCGCCAGCGTCAGCCCGCCGGCATTACGGATCGCACGGCACCCGGCAACGCCGTCCGATCCGGTTCCCGACAAGACGATCCCGATCGAGGCAGCCCCCCAACTGTCGGCAATCGAGGTGAGCAGCGCATTGACCGACGGCGTGGACAGATGTTCCGGGGCCGGATCGCACAGCCTTAAGATGTCGCCCTTCACATGGCCGTCCTTGCCGGCGGGAATGACCACGACGCGGTCGGCCGCCAAGCGGCTGCCATGTTCTCCCAACACCACCGGTAGAACCGATTCGCGCTGGATCAGCCGCACCACCAGATCGCTGTGGCCGTTGTCGGCCATGTGCTGGGCGACGACGAAGGCCAGCCGTCCGGTCGGCCGCATGCGGGCGAACATCGCCAGCATCGCCTCCAGGCCACCCGCCGAGGCGCCGATCCCGGCGACATGCGACGGCGATGTGGGGGTAGGCACGGCAGCGACGGCCAAGCTCATGGCAGGCCTGCCGCCGTCAGTTTTTCCAGCGCGCCGTCAAGGTCGCAATCCTCGATGGCGGCAGCCACCGGCCGCAACGCCTTGGCCAGGTCGGTACCCGCGATCTTCAGAATCAATGCCTTCAGCACGTCGCCGGCCTCGGAATCGCTGTCGCGTAGCAGAGCGGCCAACCGTCCCAGGGTCGCCTTGACCTCGGTATCGGCTGTGGCAGCGGGCTTGGCCGGCGTCTCGGCCGTCCCCCCGACCCGGCCCAGCCCGGCAACCACCGGGGCCAACTCGGCCAGGGTCACGGCCAGCAGGGCGTCGATCTCGACAGCTGGGCGATTCTCCTTGCAGGCCTGTTCCAGGTTCGCCGCCGCCTGCTGAACCCCCTTGGCGCCGATATTGCCAGCAGTCCCCTTGAGGGTGTGGGCGGCCCGCGTCGCGGCGGTGGGATCGGCATCGACGCGGGCGGCGGCGAAGGCCTGGGCGAAACCGGCCTGGCCGTCACGGAACTTGGCCAGCATGCGCAGGAACAAGGATTCCTTGTTGGCCATGGTCGCCATGCCGGCCTTGACGTCGATGCCGGGCAGGTCGGGCAGGCCGCCAACCACAGGAGCAGGAACCGGAACCGGCTTTTCCACCGATTGCGGCACCACTGTCCGGCCCGGCTTGATCCACTTGGCCATGGTGGCAAACATGGTGTCGAGGTTCAGCGGTTTGGCGATGTGGTCGACCATGCCGGCCTCGACGACCTTGTCGCGATCACCGGCCATGGCGTTGGCGGTCATGGCGACGACCGGGATATGGGCCAGGGCCGGATTGGCGCGGATCAGCCGGGTGGCGGTATAGCCGTCCATCACCGGCATCTGGCAATCCATCAAGATACCGTCGAAGCGAGAATCGCCGGCCAGGATGTCCAGGGCCTCCTGGCCGTTGACGGCGACAACCACCTCCATCCCCGCCTGGCTCAGCAATTCGGTCGCCAGTTCCTGGTTCATCTCGTTGTCTTCGACCAGCAGGACACGGACGCCGTCCAGCGCCTTCATCGCCGCCTGGTAGCCGGCTGCCTTGTCCTGGGTGCCGGTCTCGACCACCACGCCCTTGCCCAGGGTCTCGCCGACGGCCTCGAGAAGACTGGCGGCGGTGACCGGCTTGGTCAGCACCGTTTTCAAGGCGATACCGCGTTCCTGGGCGTCGGTCAGGGCCTCCTCGCGGCCATAGGCGGTGACCATGATCACCGCCGGAATATTGGCGCCCGGATCGGCTTGCAGATGCTGGACGGTTTCGACGCCGTCCATGATCGGCATCTTCCAATCCATCAGGATCAGGTCGTAGGTAAGTTCGCGCTTGTTGGCGGCGGCGATCATATCCAGGGCTTGGCGGCCGTCCCAGGCGGCATCGACCTCAAGCCCGAAGCCCTTGGCCATCACCGACAGGATCTCGCGCGCCGAGGCATTATCATCGACCACCAGGACCCTGAGGCCCTTCAATTCGTCGGGACGGAAAGTCCGCCGGGGCGCCGGTTGGGACTGCACCCCCAGATGGACCTCGAAATGGAAGGTCGAGCCCTTGCCGGCCTCGCTTTCGACCCAGATGCGGCCGTTCATCATCTCGACCAAATTCTTCGAGATCGCCAGGCCCAGGCCGGTGCCGCCGTATTTTCGGGTGGTCGAGGAATCGGCCTGACTGAAACTCTGGAACATCTTCCCGCATTGTTCCGGCGTCATGCCGATGCCGGAATCGTGGACCCAGAAATGCAAGGTGACGCGGTCGTCGGCGCGGTTGACCATCTCGGCGCCGACGATGATCTCGCCCTTGTCGGTGAACTTGACGGCGTTGTTGCCCAGGTTGATCAGAACCTGGCCCAGGCGCAGCGGGTCGCCGACCAGGGCGGTGGGAATGTTGGGGGCGATGTTGAACAGCAGTTCGAGGCCCTTGTCCTCGGCCTTCAGACCGACCAGGCCGGCCAGGTTGTCCATCACGTCTTCCAGGTGGAAGTCGATGGCCTCCATGCTCATCTTGCCGGCCTCGATCTTCGAGAAGTCGAGGATGTCGTTGATGATCCCAAGCAGGTTCTCGCCCGAACGGTGGACCTTCTCGATGTAGTTGCGCTGCTTCTTGTCCAGCTTGGTCTGCAGCGCCAGATGGCTCATCCCGATGATGGCGTTCATCGGCGTCCTGATCTCGTGGCTCATGTTGGCGAGGAAGTCGCTTTTCGCCTTGGTGGCCTCTTCCGCGATCTCCTTGGCGCGCAGCACCGCGGCCTCGGCCTGCTTGATCTCGGTGACGTCCTGGGACACGCCATACATGAACAGAGGGTTGCCGTTGCCGTCGCGGACCACGTTGCCGATGGCCCTGATCCAGGCGATTTGTCCGTCCATGGGGCGCTTGTAGCAATAGGTGGTGTCGTAGCGCGGCACCTTGCCCGCGACGGCATCGGCGTAATGCAAGCCTGTCGCCTCTGCCACGGCGGGATCGGCGGCGGTAATGCGGCTGTACCATTCGTCCATCAGGTGGTAGCGGAAACCCGGCGTCGGAATCTCGCCAAAGATCGCCGCAGCCCGCTCGGAACTTGTGTAGTAATCAGGATCGCTATAATCGATCAGCCAGTATCCGGCCTTGGTCAGGTCAAGCGCCGAATCGCTCAGCATATTGATATGTTTGATTTCATCTTCGGCGCGTTTGCGCTCGGTGATGTCCTGATAGGCGCCATACATATAGAGAATTTTGCCCGAAGCGTCATCGCGAACCAGTTTGCCTGCGGCACGGACCCACACCACCTTCCCATCGACCGGACGCTTGTAGGCGTAGGTCGAGTCGTAATGGTCGTAAGTGCCGTCGATTGCGCCTTGATAGCGCTCGGCGGTCAGGCGCGCGGTCTCCTCATTGGCTTCCTGCAACCGCGAGAACCATTCGTCCATCAGGTGATAGCGACCGTCGGGCTTCAGCGGTTCACCCAGGATGTTGGCGGCGCGATCCGATTGATAGTAATAGTCCGGGTCACTGTAATCGACCTGCCAATACCCGCTTCCAGTCAGTTCCAGCGCGACGTCCGACAGGAAGTTGGCGCGCTTCATCTCTTCTTGCAGGCGCTTACGCTCGGTAATGTCGCGATAGACGATCACCGTGCCCTTCAGAACTCCGTCCTTGATCACCGGTGTCGTCGAGTACTCCACCGGCAGCGCGGTTCCATCCTTTTTCCACAGCACCTCGGAATCGACGGTGCGCGGCTGGCCATCGACCGAGGTCTTGTACATCGCGCATTCGTCGCGCGGAAAGTCGCGCCCGTCGGGATAATGGTGGTGAACCAGGGCGTGCATGCCCATGCCCTGGTATTCGTCTGGGGTATAGCCCAGCAGCGCCGACGCCGCCGGATTGGCGAAAACGATGATTCCATCGTTGTCCAGCCCGACAATGCCGTCCTGGACCGCGCCCAGGATCAGGCGGCTGCGTTCTTCCAGGATGGCCATGCGGTCTTCGGCCACCTTGCGCGCGGTGATGTCGCGGATCGAGGCGCAAATGCACCGGCCGCGGCCTCCGATGGCCGGCAGCCGCGACAGCCCGACCTCGACCGGGAACTCGGCCCCATCCTTGCGCACGCCGCGCAGTTCGCGGTCGCGCATTGCCACACGGGCGCGATCATCGCTGTGAATGAAACCGTCGCGCTGGGCGGCATGGCCGCCACGGGCCGATTCAGGCACCAAAACCTCGATCGGCCGGCCGGCCAGCTCGCCCGGCCCATAGCCGAACATCGCCTCGACCTGCGGGTTGACCATGACGATGGCCCCGCTTTCGTCTGTGACCAGCATGCCGTCGGGCGCCGATTCGATGATGCCGCGATACCACGCCTCGGTGGCCTTGATCTCGGTCTGCTGCGCCTCCAGCTCGACCGACTGCTCCTCCAGCCGGGCCGCCTGCTTTTCCATGTTCTCGGCCTGGCGCCGGGTTTCGGCCAACAATTCCTGCGTCTTGGCGTTGCGCTCGAGGATTTCCATGGTCATCGCCAGGATCGGCATGACCCCTTCCAGCAGGGATTCCTGGTCGGGCCCGAAACGTTCGAAGGTCGCCAGTTCGACCACCCCCATCAACTGGTCGTTATGCAGGATCGGCAACGCCATAATGGCCCTGGGCACCGCCTCGCCCAGGGCGGAGCTGATGCGAACATAGTCCTCTGGCGGTTCGGTGATGATGATTGGCTGGCGTTCCAACGCACACTGGCCGACCAGTCCCTGTCCCAGGGCGATGGTCTGGTTGAACGTCTTGCGGGCCAGAAAGGCGTAGCTGCCCACCAGCCGCAAATGCCGCTCGGCCTCGACATGGCAGTAGAAGACGCCGTGCCCAATGTTCAACAGCGGCGCCAGACGAGCCAGAAAGCCCCGCGCCAGGTCGGTGATGTCGGTTGCCGCCTGCAATTGCGATCCGATCGCCGCCTGGTTGGTCTTGACCCAGCGTTGGGCGGCCAATTGGCGGGACTGAGCCTGCAGCACCTCGATGGAACGCGCCAACCCGCCGATTTCATTGGGATAGTCGGTGTGGGGCACCGTCACGTCCAGATGGCCATCGGCCAGTTTGTCAACCGCCAGACGCAGATGTTCGGATGGCCCCCGAATCGACCAGGTGATGACGATTCCAAGTCCCAGCGCCAGGATGAGGCCACCGCCCAGGATCGCCAATGCAAACACCATCGCGTCTTCCGACCGGGTCCTGGCGGCGGTGGCGGTCATTTGGGCGACGACTTCGGTCCCCTTGGCGATTTCAGCCAGAGCGTCGTTGGCGGCGCGGCCGGCCTGCTGGAATTCCGGTGCCGCCAGCAGCGCCAGCGAATCCGCCAGGTCGCCGCGACGCTGCGCTGCGACCACCAGCTCGACCCGTAACTTGTATTGGTTGAGGGCGGCGTCGAACCTGGCCAGGGCCGCCTTGTTGCTTTCAAGGTCCAGGCGCTTGCGCGCCTCGTCCATCTCGCGGCGCAGACCGCTTTCGGCGTCGGCCAACTGGCGATAGGCGGTGTCGCGTTCACCCGGGGCCTGAGGCAAGATGGCCTGGCGCAGCGCCCGGCCCATGAAGGCGTACTGGACACGGGCCTCCTTCAGGTGGGACAGGGTGGCGATTTCGTTGGCGTAGAACCGGTCGAATGTCCGGCTGATCTGGTTCATGCTGTAGAGGGAATAAAGATTGATGCCCAGGGCGACGGCGACGATCGAGGACAACCCCAGCAACATCTTGCGCATCAGCGGCCACTGGCCGATGGCGGTCAGGATGACCTTCATCGCTGCGTCTCCCCTTCGTGGCGGGACGGCGCCTGATGGACCCGGGTCGCGTCCTCGGCCAGGCTCATGGCGGCCAGTCGTTCCTGGCGCAACAGGACGGCTTGGCGGGTCAATGCCTGCTGCGCGGCGGCGGCACGGTGGCGGGCCAGTGACATCGTCGAAATCAGCCCGGCGAAACCGGACAGGAAGCCCAGGATGATCGGCAGACGAGCCTCGTCCATCACCGGCGCGGCGGCGACCGCCTTCAGGTACTGGTCTTGGTCATAGCCGAACTGCTTGGCCTGGTTGCGGAAAAAGTCCATGTCCGGCGGCCCCACATGGAACTGGCCGATGAAGACATTGGCCAGATGCTGGCCCTCGACGATGATCGGCGAGGCGCAGTCGGTCAGGCCGTTCTTGCAGCGATAGATGGTGAAATCCTCGCCTTCCTTCAGCTTCAGCGCCAATTCGGTGTCGCTTTCGATACAGCGGGCACAGGAATCCGGGTTGACCCGATGGAAGTCGGTGCAGGCCGGTTGCCAACGCGACGAGGCCAGGATGTTGGCCTGCAGGTCGATGATGGCGGCCGACACCCCGACCACATCGCAGAAATTCGAGAACAGTTCCTGAAAGGCGTCCAGATCGACTAGGTCGGCCAGTTGCAAAGACCGGCCGGGGACGTTGAAATTGGCTTCGTAATCGGGATGCGGCTCGATTTCATGGTCGCCCACCGCCTCGACCAATTCGGTGACGTAGGGCGGTGAACGCCCCATTTCGTCAGCGAGAGCGTTGACCTCGCGCTTGAGTTCAAGAATGCGAATCTCACGCCCGCGGGCTAGATGGGCGAAGCGGTCGGCGTCGGACAGGCGGGCCAGTTCACGCTCGGCATCCTTCATCTGGGTGATATCGACGAAGGTACCGACCAGCCCCCCCGGCGAGCCGTCGGGACGGCGAAAGCCGGACAGGAAATAAAGCGCATCGTGCACAGAGCCGTCAGCGTGGGCGATACGCAATTCGCGTTGGGTGCGACCGGCAGCAGTGATGATCGCCTCGTTCTCGGATTGGTAGGCAGCTCGATCGGCCGGATTCAGGAATTCCAGATCGGTCATCTTTCGGCCAACCAACTGGTCGATCCGGACACCGAAAGTGTCGGCATAGGCCTTGTTGGCCCCGACGATGCGGGTATCCTCTTCCAGGAAGAACACCGGATAGGGAATGCTGTCGATCAGAACCTGCTGGAACGCCAGTTGTTCACTCTTGGCCGCTTCCGCCGCCGAGGTGACTTGCAGGCGTTCCTCGATATGTTCATGTCGGCGAACCAGTTCCAGGTTCAGGGCCAAAATCCCGACCAATTCCTCGAATTGCCGCGTCGTTTCATCGTCGGGGGGGGACAGAAGAGCGACCTCGACCACGCCAAGCAGCGATTCGTTCAACAAGATCGGCGCCAGGATCACCGCCCGCGGCCGGGTGTTGCCCAGCCCGGACCCGATGGTCCATATCCCGTCGGGAGGCGTGGGGATGACCCGCATGACCCGCGTCAAGGCGACCTCGCCCAGCAGACCTTCGCCCAGGGAGATTTCGGACGGAATGCCGGTATCGACGGCATAGCCGGCCGCCAGGCACATCAATCCATCATGGTCGTTCGTCAGGACATAGACCAATCCCTGCAAGGTGCCGGTCAAATGGTGGGATTCTGTCAAGAAGGCTGCCGCTAGATCGGGAATGCTGGACGCCTGCTGCAGGCGAAGCGCAGTTCCCGCCAACTGCGCCTTGCGTTCGGCGCTACGCTGCTGGGCGCGGGCGAAGGCGGCGACCTGTTCGGCCGACAGATGCTGGGCATGGCGGCTGCGCATCATATTGACCAGCGTCAGCAACAAGATTCCGACGACGATTCCCGCTCCGGCACCGATCGACAGCGAATCGCGACCGGAAACGGTTCGGGTCAAGTCCTCCATCATCACCAGGGTCCAGTCGCCGAACGGATCGTTCCACCCGACCTGGGCCCGGGCCACCGCATAGCGCCGTCCATCCACATGGACTTTGTCGTCATCAATGGAAAACGGCAGGGACTGCGGTTCACGCTTGTCGAACATGGCGCCGAACTGCTTCAGTTCACGGATGGCCGTCAGCAGTTCGGACGTCGGCGGTTCCTGCATGAAACCGATCCATTCGGATCGGTTGCCGGCAAACACCACCCCTTGCGGTGACAACAGCAACGTGACGTCGGCCTTGTCCTTCAGCAGGGCGTCGATCTTGACCAAATTGGTTCGAGCCACCACGCCGCCGATAGAGACGCCGTCACGATTTTTGTCGGCCAGAACCGGCGCGGTGAAATAAAGCGAGCGGTCGCCACGTGCCAAGCTGACCGCCGCGTAGACATTCTCCTTGCGCTGCATGGCCATCTGGTAGTAGGGGCGGAATTTGACGTTCAGGCCGGTTGACGGCTTGCCGCTGCTGTCCCACGACGAGCGGATGAAACCGTCCTGGCCGACCACGAAGATTCCGTCGGCGTCGTAGGCCTTGGCCACGCTTTCAAGTTTGGCGAGGATCGACGAAGTATTGGGGGTGCCGCCCCCCAAGCCTTCGGCCTTGATCTCCTCGTCCAATAAGCCAAGGACGGACACCGACCCCATCAAATTACCGTTCAGGGTCTGGGACATGATGGCAATGGCCTGGCGATTCGCCTCGAAACTCAGGCGCGACAGCCGCCCGTCCTCATCCACCGATCGGACAGCCGATGCAGTACCAATGGCGATCGACGCGGACAGTGCAATGATGACCAGCCAGGACTGGGGTATGTTGTTGGAAACAAACAGGACCAATCGGCCGATCATTCGGATCTCTCCGCCCTACTGCAACCCAAGTCAGGAGCACGTCACGGTAGGCCACCCCCTACTGCAGTCTATGACGGGGCGTAAACTTTGGCGAGTGGCTTCATTCTGGCGGCCTGCGACACAAAATCGCAAAACGCCGCCTCCTGGGGAGAAACGGCGTGTTCGTTGAAATTGGTTGCTGGGGCAGGATTAGATCGGCGGGGATAGCGGGCGGGAGAGGTCGGGATTTTCACCACGGCTTGCCCAAGCTTGCGCTGGTCTGCTTTCCCTATATGTTTCGCGCCTTAGCGCCGAGCGTCGCCCTTCTGAACTGGTGGACATGCTTGCCCAACTCAGCGGGCAAGATCTGTCGTATCTCAGACATCTCCGCTTCCTAGCCTCGAAGGAAGTCTCCGCCCTATTATCCGTTGGACCGGCTTTGTTTAGGCGCTTGCCCCAATCGACGCAATCCGTCCGCAACATTTGCCGGGAGGTCCGAGGCCGTGTGGACTGGGGAGCAACGCTAAAGGAACGCCTGTCGCGAGGGCATGACCCGAGCATTTTCTCGGTGGCGGTCGCCCATCGGCATTCTGATATGCCTGAGAACCGCGCCTTGGTCCATGTTCTCCGCCGCATATCGGAGGAGCAGACCTTCCTGGACAACGTCACCGCCGAAAGCATGCTCGACGGCTTCATGCAGCGATTCGGCTTCATCATCGCCGACGCCGACCCCGAGCGAACGCCGGACATGTTCCCCATCTACCGGCTGGAGGAAGACGCCAACCTGGACCCGTTAAGGAAGGCCTGGACGAAGCTTGCCGCCCTGCCCCTGCATCCGGTTTACGTCGTAGACCGGGATGCGGAAATGGCCTTCATCCATGTGTTCAAGCGGCAATACAGGAGCCACGCCGACATGCCGTCGTCGTTCTTTCGCCGGGTCATGTGGCGGACCTTCAAATACGCGTTGGTCTACCATGTCCTTCTCGGCAAGGCCGATGACCGGCTCGATGCGGAAGACATCGGCTGGGCGACGCGGGTCACCGCCTGGATGGATCACCACCAGATTGCTCCCGACCAGCGCAAGGACAAGCTGTCCGGGTGCTTCTTCATCCCT
>NZ_LWQU01000139.1 GCF_001650635.1 Magnetospirillum moscoviense
CCTTCCGATCCATCGCGCAAAACCTCCCGCGTTTCCGCCATTCTACACGATATCAATACGAATTGCGAATAGAGCCTTGTTTTAACCTTGTCCGACTCGCAAACGCGAAAAGGGGAACGGCGGACCGTTCCCCTTCGCGCAATCCATAACCGGGAAACGGCTGATTATTCAGCGGCTTCCGGCAGCGGAGCGATATCGATGAAGGTGCGCTCGCCGCGATGGCGGAAGGTCACCTTGCCGACGCCGGTCGCGAACAAGGTGTGATCCTTGCCGATGCCGACATTGACGCCCGGATAGAACTTGGTGCCGCGCTGACGGACGATGATGTTGCCCGGCACGACGATCTCGCCGCCGAACTTCTTGACGCCCAGTCGCTGGCCCGCGGAATCGCGGCCGTTGCGGGACGAACCACCAGCCTTTTTATGAGCCATGGGTCTTCTCCTTGCCTTACCGCTTAACCGGCGGTGATGTCGGTGATGCGCAGGATGGTGATGTCCTGGCGGTGGCCGTTCTTGCGGCGCGAGCTCTGACGGCGGCGCTTCTTGAAGACGATCAGCTTGGGGCCGCGCGCCTGGGCGACGACCTGGGCGGTGACGGTGGCGCCGGCGACCAGCGGAGCGCCGATCTTGTCGCCCACCATGAGCACCTGGTCGAGCACCACCTGGGCACCCTCATCGCCAGCCAGCTTCTCGACGCGAATCACGTCGTCCTTGGCCACCTTGTACTGCTTACCGCCGGTCTGGATGACTGCGAACATCGGTTTGTCCTACGCAAAAATGAACTTGCGCGCCAAGGGATGAGCCCGGCGCGAGAGGGCGCAACTATACTCAGGCGCTTCCAAGAGTCAAGCGTCACAAATCCCGTTCCAATTCGCGCATCAGGAAGCGCGGCATGTCGGCGATGAAGGCGGTCAGACGAGTCACCACGTCGGGGGTGAAGAAGAACGCGGCGCGGGCATGGAAGAACACGAATCCCGATATTTGGTGGCCGCGGACCATCGGCACGGTCAGCGCCGACAGGTAGCCGGCGCCGCGCAACGCCCCCAGATAATCGGCGTCGGGATCGGAATAGTCGCGCAGGTCGCCGATGGTGCGGGCCTGGCCGTCACGGGCGGCCGCCGCCAGCAGCGGGGTGTCGCGCAAATCCCATTGGTAACGGTCCAGAATGTCGTGCGGCTCGCCAACCTGGGCGAAAGCGGCGACCATTGACGTGCCGGAATCGTAGACTGCCATCGACACCCGGCACAAGGTGACGTCGCCGGTCAAACGCTGCGCCTGCGCCAGGGCCGCCTCCAGCAGCCAGGTCACGCGCGCCTCGCGCTTAGTCGTCGATTTAAGCACACCACTCCTCCACTGCCGCGTTACGCACAGATAGCAGCGCCGCCCCCGCGACGGAACCCCTGACCAAAGTTTGGTCAGGGCGCGGCCCGCGTCAATTCGCGGCCCAAATGTCCGGTCAGTTCGCCCAGCAGGGGAGACAGACGCTGAAGCGCGGCCTCGGTGAAGGCGCCTTCGGCCTTGGAATTGACGAACAGGAAGCCCGCCACCTCGTCCGCCCCGAAGACCGCTCCGGGGATCGACATGGTCAGGCTGCTGCGAAACCCCGCCAGGCGCAAGGCCGAATGGTGGGGCGCCCTGTCGATGCCGAAGCGGGGAATGTCGTGGACGATCCGTTCGCCCGGCCCGGCGGCCAGCAGCACCAGACCCGGCATCGCCGCCAGCGGCTGCTGGTAGGTATCCAGCAAGGAATCACCCTCGCCGGCATGGGCCACGGCCGAGACCAGCCCGCTGATCGCGTCGTAATGGGCCACCGCCATCCGGCAGATGGATTGGCAATCGGCATGGCGCCGGATGCGCACCAGCGCCGAGTTCAAGATCCACGCCGTGCGGCTACGGCGTTGCCGCGAGGGGGTGATGATCATGGCATCCTTCGATCAAATACGAAGGACATATATCATATAGCCAGGGATTTGGAAGTCCCGTAGGTGATCAACCGCTGAATTCGGCGGTGCAGTTGGGCGTTTCCCACACCTTGACCGAAACCAGCCGGGCCTGGCCGTCGGAACGGCGCCCGACCGGCTCGGCCAGCCGGGTGAACCAGTGGCGCGCCAGGCATTCGGCGGTCGGCTGGAACGGCACCACCGTCAGCTTGGTCCCTAGGCGGGTGTCGGTGGTGGTGGCCTCGCCGTGGGCACGCACCTGGGCGTCCAGGCCCGCCAGCCAGCCATCGACATCGCGCCCCATCGGGCAGAACATGGTCAGCAGCTCGCGGTCGGCCAGGGCGGCGATGAAACCGTGATCGCACGGGCCGTCGATGGCCGTCAGCATCTCGTCCTTCAGGAAGCCGAAATCCAGCACCATGTCGGTCTGCTCGCCGCCATGATGCAGGTCGGCCGCCTCGCATACCGCCTCGATGGCATAGCGATGGCCGTGCAGGTGCCGGCACTTCGAGCCATGGGTCATGATGCGGTGGCCGGCATCGATCTCGATGCGGCGGGTGATGCGGTAGGGCGCATTCATGGTCAGGGAATTCCCAGCAACTTATGGGTCTGCAGGCTGAGCCGCCAGCCCGGATGCGTCAAGCAATAGGATACGCATTCCTGCACCGAGCCGGCGACGCCGTCCCGGGGCTGCAGGAAGAAATGGCGAAACGGCAGGCGCAGCAGGGCGTCGGGGTCGATGCCGTCTTGCGGCCACACCAGCTTGATCTCCTCGCCGGCTGCGACCTTCAATTCGGTGCCGGCCTTGGGGCTGACGCAGACCCAGTCCAGACCCGCCGGCAAGGCGATGGTGCCGTTGGTCTCGACCGCCACCTCGAAGCCGTGATCGTGCAAGGCGCGAACCAGGGCATCGTCCAGTTGCAGGCCGGGCTCGCCGCCGGTGACCACCGCCAGCGGAAAACCGCCGCCCGGCCACAAATCCGCCGCCGCTCGCGCCAAGGCGACGGCGTCGCCATAACGCTCGCCGCCGACGAAATCGGTGTCGCAGAATCGGCAGGCGGCCGCGTCGCGGTCTTCCTCGCGCCCCGACCACAGATTGCAGCCGGCCAGGCGGATGAAAATTGCGGCGCGGCCCGCCTGGCCGCCCTCGCCCTGCAGGGTGTAGAACAGTTCCTTGACCGTATAGGCCAAATCAGTGCTGGCCGGCGAAGGCGCAGCCGCCGCAGCCGCCACCCATCGGGTTGGACGGGCAGGCGGCCATCGGCGCAGCAGCAGCAGCCGTCTTGGCGACGTTAGGCGCCATGATCGCCTTGCCGACATGGGTGTCGCCGCATTCCGGGCAGACCAGCGCGCCGTCCTGCTTCTTGGCATCGTAATCGCCGGAATTGTCGAACCATTGTTCGAAATGGTGGTCCTTCGAGCAGCGCAGCGTATAGAGAATCATCGGTTCGTCCCGTCGGTTGGGCCAAGTCTTGCCGGGTTATATGGGAGAGCGCGGGCGGAAGTCAAAAGAACCCGCCGCCCCCCCCTTAACCAAACGACAGCCGGCAGGTGCCCCAATTCATCAACAGCAGGTCCTGAGTGCGGCCGGGCGGCCCCACCCGCTGGCGGGTGGTGAACAGGGCCAGATGCAGAATCATCGGCGGAAAGCTGGCCAGGGCGCGGCCGCTGATGCTTTTGACCGTGGCGGCGTGCCCGCCGGGAACCGGGTCGAAGCCGCCGCCGGCCCGGGGCGCGGCGATGGCGGTGTCGTGGGCGGGAGTCTCGGCGGCCAGCCGGCGCAGCAGGGCCGGATATTCATCGCCGATCGGACGGGCAAAGGCGGCCAGCCCGGCCTCGCCCCGGTAAAGCCGCGGCGTGCGGCCCATCGGCACGTCATCGGGCGCATGGGCCATGAAATCGCCGGCACTGCCCCACAGCGCGTCGCGCCCCAGCCGCGTCAACCCCAGATTGACATCGTCGGTCAGGAACAGGGCGATGGCGGGCTGGCTGTCGGGGCCGTGATAGGTGACGGTGAACGGCGCGCGGGCCAGGCGGATCATGCCGACGGTCTCGGCGATGTCTTGCCCGTCCTGGGCAAAGCGCAGCGCGTCGCAGCGGGTCGGATAGGTGATCTGGGCCGACGGGCGATCGGGCGGCGGCGGCGGCGCTTCGGCACACCCCGCCAACAAGGGCGTGATGACAAGGAACGCGGCGAAAAGGCGCATGCGAGACATCCAACAAAGGGTCAGGGCCGAAAAAGGTTTGGGCCGCGAAGGTTACCCCCCGCGGCCCAGCCCTAGCCTTGACGATGGTCTGGTTATTCCTCGCCGCGGGTCACGCCCATGAAGCGGAGCAGGAACAAGAACAGGTTGATGAAGTCCATATAAAGCGTCAGCGCGCCCATCACCGACTTCTTGGCGGCGATCTCGTGACCGTCGCCTTCCCAGTACATTTCCTTGATCTTCTGAGTGTCATAGGCGGTCAGGCCCGCGAAGATCAGCACACCGGCGGCCGAGATGACGAACTCCATCATCGAGCTTTGCAGGAAGATGTTGACCAGCGAGGCGATGATCAGGCCGAACAGTCCCATGATCAGGAATGTGCCGAAGCCGGACAGGTCCTTCTTGGTGGTATAGCCCCAAAGCGACAGGCCGGCGAAGGCGGCGGCCGAGACGAAGAAGGTGCGCGCGATCGAGGTGCCGGTATAGGCGACGAAGATTGACGCCAGCGACAGCCCCATCAACGCGGCGTAGACCCAGAACACCACCTTGGCGGTCGAGGCCTGCATGGCGTGGATGCGGAACGCCAGGAAAAACACCAGCCCGACCGGGGCCAGCAGCACCACCCACTTCAAGGGGGTGCCGAAAATCATCTGCAAGGCAGCGGGGCTGGACGCGACCAGCAGGGCGATGATGCCGGTCAGGGCCACGCCCGAGGCCATGTAATTGTAAACCCCCAGCATGTACTTGCGCAGGCCGACATCGATCTCGGCGGCCTCTGCTTGCGCGGGGGTCATATATTTGCGATCGGAACCGAAGGCCATAGCAATCCTCTGGGGTTCGGGTTGTCATCAGATGCACCCAATATGGCGCGTTATACGGGCAAATCAAGCAAAGCAAGCCGGCTCTTGCCAAAGGGCGGGAATCCTTGCCACCCTGGGCGGGCAATGACCATTCCTTCGGGCCGGGTGCTGGCCGTCCTGGGCCCCACCAACACCGGCAAGACCCATTTCGCCCTGGACCGCATGCTGGGTCACGCCAGCGGCATGATCGGCTTTCCGCTGAGATTGCTGGCGCGCGAGAATTACGACCGCATCGCCAAGGCCAAGGGGGCCGCCAGCGTCGCCTTGATCACCGGCGAGGAAAAAATCATTCCGCCCCGGCCGCGCTGGTTCGTCTGCACCGTCGAATCGATGCCGCTGGACCGCCCCGTCGCCTTCCTGGCCATCGACGAGATCCAATTGTGCGCCGACGCGGATCGCGGCCACATCTTCACCGACCGGCTGTTGCATGCCCGCGGCTCGGAGGAAACATTGTTCCTGGGCGCCGAGACCATCAAGCCGCTGATCCGCAAGCTGGTGCCGGGGATCGAGTTCCAGACCAGGCCGCGCCTGTCCTGCCTGACCCATGCCGGCCATACCAAGCTGAACCGATTGCCGCCCCGGTCGGCGGTGGTGGCCTTCTCGGCCGCCGAGGTCTATGCCACCGCCGAGTATGTCCGCCGCCAGAAGGGCGGCGCCGCCGTGGTGCTGGGCGCGCTCAGCCCCCGCACCCGCAACGCCCAGGTCGGCATGTACCAGGCCGGTGAAGTGGATTTCATCATCGCCACCGACGCCATCGGCATGGGGCTGAACATGGATGTCGACCATGTCGCCTTCGCCCAGTTGCGCAAGTTCGACGGCCGCAGCCCCCGCGACCTGGAACCGGCCGAGATCGCCCAGATCGCCGGCCGCGCCGGGCGGCACATGAATGACGGCACCTTCGGCACCACCGCCGACATCGCCGCCCTGCCCGACGAACTGGCCCAGGCGGTCGAGGCCCACCGCTTCCCGGCGCTTCGCGCATTGTCGTGGCGCAATTCCGATTTGCGCTTCGCCTCGGTGGCGGCGCTGCTGGCCTCGCTGGACAAGGCCCCGCCCGGCCCCGGCCTGATCCGCGCGCGTGAGGCCGATGACCATCTGGCCCTGGCGCAACTGGCCCATGATTCCGAGCTGATGGCCAAGGTCAATCACCCCGAGCGGGTCAAGCTGCTGTGGGATGTCTGCCAGGTCCCCGACTTCCGCAAGGTGATGACCGAGAATCACAGCCGGCTGCTGGCCCAGTTGTTTCGCCACCTGATCGGGCCGGGCCGCAAGATTCCCACCGACTGGCTGGCCGGCCAGGTGGCGCGGCTGGACCGCACCGACGGCGAGTTGGACACCATCGTCGCCCGCATCGCCGCCATCCGCACCTGGACCTATGTCGCCCACCGCCCCGGCTGGGTGCACGACCCGGTCCATTGGCAAGAGCAGACCCGGGCCATCGAGGACCGATTATCCGACGCCTTGCACCATTGCCTGACCCAGCGCTTCGTCGATCGCCGGACCGCGGTGCTGGTGCGCGCCATGCAGGCCGAGGGCGATCTGCTGTCGGCGGTGGCCCGCTCGGGCGAGGTGCTGGTGGAAGGCCAGCATGTCGGCCACCTGGCCGGCTTTCGCTTCGTCCCCGACCAGACCGAGGGCACGCTGGCGGCCAAGGCGGTGCTGGCCTCGGCGGCGCGCGCGCTGAAGTCCGAGATCCGCAACCGGCTCGAGGAACTGTGCCGCGACGGCGACGAGGCCTTCCAGATGGCCGAGGACGCGACCTTGCTGTGGCGCGGCCAACCGGTGGCGCGGATGATCGCCGGCCCGGAAATGTTAAGGCCGCAGGTCGAGCCGCTGGTCTCGGACCTGCTCGAGCCGGCCATGCGCGAGCGCCTGAAGAAGCGCCTGTCAGCCTGGTTGACGGCCAGCCTGGCCCTGGCCTTCAGGCCGCTGCTGGCCGCCCAGGCGGCGCCGCTGTCGGGGCATGCGCGCGGGCTGGTCCACCATCTGGCGGAAGGCTTGGGCAGTGCGCCCCTGGTCAGCGCCCGCGACATGGTCCGGGCGCTGACCGAGTCGGACCGTCAGGCCTTGGCCCGGCTGGGCATCCGGCTGGGCCATGATTGGGCCTTCATGCCGGCCCTGCTGAAAGGTCCGTTGCAGGGTTTGCGGGCCAGGCTGTGGGCGGCCTCAACCGGTTTGCCCCTTCCCGCCCTTCCCGGCGGCCGGGTGTCGGTGCCGATTGCGGCCCCGCCGGACTTCTACGGCGCCATCGGTTATGCGGTGCTTGGGCCGGTGGCCATCCGGGTCGATCTGCTGGAACGCTTCACCGCCCAATTGCGCGCCAAGGGCAGCGAGCCGATCCGCCTGACCGGCGAGTTGACCGCGCCCCTGGGGCTGAAGGCTGACGAGGCGGCGGCGGTGCTGCAGGCCTTGGGCTATCGGCAGGAAGCCGATTTGTGGGTGGCAGGCGCGCGGCCGAAACCCCGCAGCCGCCAGCGCGCCCGCCCCGATTCCCCCTTCGCGGTGCTGAAGAACCGGGCTTAACCCGGCGGCATCCGGACCGCGCCGTCCAGGCGGATGGTGGTGCCGTTCAGCATGGCGTTGTCGACGATGGCCATCACCATCTTGGCATATTCGGCCGGATCGCCCAGGCGGTGCGGGAACAGGGTCGAGGCGACCAGGCCCTCGATGATTTCGGTCGGCATGCCCAGCACCATCGGCGTGCCGAAATAACCCGGCGCCACCGCCACCACGCGGATGCCGGCGGGGGCGAACTCGCGCGCCGCCGGCAAGGACAGCGAGGCGACGCCCCCCTTCGACGCCGCATAGGCGCATTGGCCGATCTGGCCGTCGAAGGCGGCGATCGAGGCGGTGTTGACCACCACGCCGCGCTCGCCGTTTTCCAGCGGGTCCAGCGTCAGCATGTCGGCAGCCGCCAGCCGCATGACGTTGAAGGTGCCGATCAGGTTGATCTGCACCACGCGGGCGAAATTCTCCAGGGCCAGCGGCCCCTTGCGGCCGACCACCTTGCCGGGCGTCGCCACACCGGCGCAATTGACGCAGATGCGGGCCACGCCGTGGGCGGCGCGGGCCTGGGCGATGGCCGCCTCGACCGAGGCCGGGTCGGTGACGTCGCATGAAATGGCGATGCCGCCGATCTGCTCGGCGGTGGCCTTGGCGGTGTCCATGTTGACGTCCAGCACCGCGACCTTGGCGCCCTTGGCGGCCAGGGCGTGGGCGGTGGCGGCCCCCAGGCCGGAACCGCCGCCGGTGACGATGGCGGCAAGGCTTGTCGGATTCATCTGCTTCTCCCGGTCAATCGAAGGTCAGGTCGCCGCAGGCGGCGGGAGTGTCGAACCAGGCGGCCAGGTCCGCGGGCGGCGGTCCCCAGGCCGGCTTGTTGTCGCGATCGACCAGCAGGGCGCGGATGCCCTCGGCGAAGTCGGGGGCCAGGGCCACATGCAGGGCCAGGCGGAATTCCATCTTCATGCAGCCGTCGAAATCCAGGGCAGCGCCCCGCTTGATCTGCTCGAACGCCACCGCCAGGGCGGTCGGCGATTTCGACCGGATCAAGGCCAAGGTCTCGGCCGCCCACGGATCACGATGGGCGTCCAGGCGGGCCAGGATGGCCTCCAGGCTGTCGGCGGCGAAGCAGGTGTCGATGATGTCTTGCTTGTCGGCCAAGGGCGCCGGGCCGGAATCTTGGTGGAAGCCGGCCAGCACCGCCGCCACCTCGCCGCCTTCGGCCAGGGCTGCCCGCAATTCATCCAGCCGGGCCGAAGGCACGTAATGGGTGGCGATGCCGGCCCAAAGGGTGTCGGCCGCCTTCAGGCGCGCCCCGGTCAGGCCCAGATACATGCCGATGGCACCCGGCAGGCGGGGCAGGAAGTACGAGCCGCCGACATCGGGGAAGAAGCCGATGCCGGTTTCCGGCATGGCGAACAAGGTCCGTTCGGTCGCCACCCGGGCCGCGCCATGCACCGACACCCCGACGCCGCCGCCCATGACGATGCCGTCGATCAAGGCGACATAAGGCTTGGGAAGGCTCTTGATGCGGCGGTTCAGGCGGTATTCGTCGCGATAGAAGGCCTCGACGAAGGGGTGATCCTCGGCCTTGCAGGCATCGTGCAGGGCGCGGATGTCGCCGCCGGCACAGAAAGCCTTGTCGCCGGCTCCTTCGATGACGATGGCCCCGACCATGGAATCGGCGGCCCATTCGGCCAATCGGGGATGGATGGCATGGACCTGATCCAAGGTCAGGGCGTTCAGCGCCTTGGGCCGGTCCAGCACGATGCGGCCCAGGCGGCCCAGGCGTTCAAAATGGATTTCATTGTTCACCCGTCGTCTCCTCTCGGTCGTCATCCCCGCGCAGGCGGGGATCCAGAATCGCACGGGAAATGATCGGAGGTGCCCCCTGGATGCCCGCCTGCGCGGGCATGACGGGGAAGCGAGCGCTGCTCACGACGCTTTCTCCTGCTGGGCGGCCCACTGATCCTTATACGACTCGCGCAGCACGTTCTTTTGCACCTTGCCCATGGCGTTGCGCGGCAAATCGGGCACGAACACCACCTGCTTGGGCACCTTGTAATTGGCCAACCGGCCTTTCAGGTCCTTGATCACCGCCTCGGGCGTCAGGGCGCAATCCTTGGCGCCGACGATGATGGCCAGGCCGGCCTCGCCGAAATCGGGGTGCGGCATGCCGACCACCGCCGATTCCACCACGCCGGCCATGCGGTCGATGGCGTCCTCGACTTCCTTCGGATAGACGTTGTAGCCGCCCGAGATGATCAGATCCTTGGCGCGCCCGACGATCGAGACATAACCATCGGCATCGATGAAGCCGACATCGCCGGTCTTGAAGAAGCCGTCGGGGGTGAATTCCGCCTTGGTCTTCTCGGGCATGTTCCAATAGCCCTGGAAGACGTTGGGGCCCTTGACCTCGATGATGCCGACCTCGCCCTGGGGCAATATTCCGCCTTGTTCGTCGGCGACGCGGATGTCCATGTCGGGCAGGGCCGGTCCGACGGTGCCGGGCTTACGCTCGCCCACCAGCGGGTTCGAGGTGAACATGCCGCCCTCGGTCATGCCGTAGCGTTCCAGGATGGTGTGACCCGCCTTTTCCTTGAAGGCGGTGAAGGTCTCGACCAGCAGCGGCGCCGAGCCCGAGATGAACAACCGCATGTTCCGGCACAGATCGGGGGTCAGGCGCGGGCTGGCGACCAGGCGGGTATAGAAGGTCGGCACCCCCATGAACACCGTGGCCCGGGGCAGCAGATCCAGCACCTGATCGGCATCGAACTTGGGGCAGAAGATCATCTTGGTGCCGTTCAGCAGCACGCAATTGGTGGCGACGAACAATCCGTGGGTGTGAAAGATCGGCAGCGCGTGCAGCAGCACGTCGCCCGGCAGGAAGCCCCAAAGCTTATGCAAGGTGGTGGCGTTGGCCCCCAGATTGGTGTGGCTCATCATCGCGCCCTTGGGCCGCCCGGTGGTGCCGGACGAATAAAGGATGGCGGCGATGTCGTCGCCCGCGCGGGCGCAGGTGGCGAAGCTGCCCGGCTGGTCCGAGGCGGCCTCGGTCAGGCTGCCGGTACCGTCGGCGCCCAGGGTCAGCACCGTGGCCTCGATGCCGGCCTCGCCCACCAGCCTTTGCAGTTCGGGCAGGCGGGCCGGCTGGCACACCACCACGCGAGGGGCGGCGTCCTTCAGGAAATAGGCCAGCTCGTCCGACTGATAGGCGGTATTCAGCGGCAACAGCACCGCACCGGCCCGCAGGCAGGCCAGGTACAAGAAGATCGCTTCCGGCGACTTGTCGACCTGGACGGCGACGCGGTCGCCCGGCTCGGTGCCGGCGGCGACCAGGGCATGGGCGTAACGCGCCGACAGCGCCTCGAGTTGGCCGTAGGACCAGATCGGCCCGTCCGGGACCTCGATGAACGGCAGGGTGCGGTCGGCGGGGAAGCGGCTGTGAAACAGCTCGTAGAGGTTGGCCCCCATCGCAGGTCATCCTTGGACGTGAAAGCAGGTCGCGTCAGCGATAACACAGCGATGTCCGGACCACCAGCCCTTTGTATCCAAGAATTGGTCTATTTGGATACAAGCTACCGCATGATCGAGACGAATTCCGAGAAGATATCGGCCTGGATGGTGACATGCTTGCGCATGGCGGCATGGGCCCGGTCGGGGTCGGCGGCCAGGATGGCATCCAGGACCTCGCCATGTTCGCGGAAGGATTCATCGACCCGGGCCGGGTGGTTCAGCTGATAGCGGCGATAGGGGGCCAGGCGGGCGAACAGCGAATGGGCCATCTCGTTCAGCACCTCGTTGTGGCTGCCGGAATAGATGGCTTCGTGGAAGGAATGGTTGACGGCGTAATACTCGTCCAGGCGGCGGGCCTGGCACATCTCGCGCGAGGTGTCGTGCAGGCCCTGCAGGGCCTCGCGCTCGGACCCAGACATCCGCCGGGCGGCGTAGCGGGCGCACAAACCCTCGACTTCGCTCATCACCTCGAACATCTGGACCATGCGGTGCAGGTCCAGCGGCGCGACCACCGCGCCCTGGCGCGGCTTCTTGACCACCAGGCCGGAATAGACCAGCTGCAAGATGGCTTCGCGGACCGGCGTGCGCGACAGATTGAAGCGCGCCGCCAGGCTTTCCTCGTCCAGTTTGGTGCCGGGGCGCAGCTCGCCCGAGAAGATGTCGGACTCGATGGCCTGGCGGATTTCGTCGGCCCGCGTCGCCGCCTGTCGCTTCTTGCTCACCTGTTTCGCCCCCGCCACTGCATGCCCATTTCGTGACACCATCGTGACCGGCACTATAGCCATTCTTCGGACACAAAAATACCGAATTTCGTATACAGACGCTGGACGGGTGGAATGCGATATGCTACCCCTGAACGACCAATCAACCGGGCCGCGAGAGCCTGGGATGGGGAAATGGCTGAAACGTCCGGAAAAACCGCCGACGGCGCTTCCCCAAAAAAGAAACGTGTGTTCGTTTTGTGCATTGCACCATGACGAGGAACCATGCAGTTCGGTCTGACCGAGGATCAGGAAGCGTTTCGTCAGGCGGCGCGTGATTTCGCCGAAGGCGAGATGGCGCCCCATGCCGCCCATTGGGACGAGCACGAGATTTTCCCGGCCGACACCCTGCGCGCCGCCGCCGAGTTGGGTTTTGCCGGCATCTATGTCGGCGACGATGTCGGCGGCTCGGCCCTGGGCCGGCTGGACGCGGCGCTGATCTTCGAGGAACTGGCCGCCGCCTGCCCCTCGACCGCCGCCTATATCTCGATCCACAACATGGCGGCGTGGATGATCGACCGCTTCGGCTCGGACGACCAACGCCGCCGCTGGCTGCCCGATCTGACCAAGATGCGCACCTTCGCCAGCTATTGCCTGACCGAGCCGGGCGCGGGGTCCGATGCAGCAAGCTTGCGCACCCGGGCCGAGAAGGATGGCGACCATTATGTGCTGAACGGATCGAAGGCCTTCATCTCGAGTGGCGGCGTGTCGGACGTCTATGTGGTGATGGCCCGCACCAATGGCCCCGGCCCCAAGGGCATTTCCTGCCTGGTGGTGGAAAAGGGCACGCCCGGCCTGTCGTTCGGCAAGCAGGAAAAGAAGCTGGGCTGGAAGTCCCAGCCGACCGCCGCCCTGATCTTCGAGGATTGCAAGGTGCCGGCCGCCAACCTGATCGGCGCCGAAGGCGACGGCTTCAAGATCGCCATGAAGGGCCTGGATGGCGGACGCCTGAATATCGGCGCCTGTTCCTTGGGCGGCGCCCGACGCTGCCTGGAACTGGCCATCGATTATACCGGCCAACGCAGCCAGTTCGGCCAGACCATCGCCAGCTTCCAGAACACCCAGTTCCAACTGGCCGACATGGCCACCGAGTTGGAAGCGGCGCGGCTGTTGCTGCACCGCGCCGCCAGCCTGCTGGATGCCGGCTCGCCCGACGCCACGGTGCAATGCGCCATGGCCAAGCGCCTGGCCACCGACACCGGTTTTTCGGTGGTGGATCGGGCGCTGCAGTTGTTCGGCGGCTACGGCTACATCAAGGAATATCCCATCGAGCGGTTCTTACGCGACCTGCGCGTCCACCGCATTCTCGAGGGCACCAACGAAATCATGCGCGTCATCGTCGGCCGGGCCTTGACCAAGGCCTGACCAGCAAGGGGAGAAGACTTATGGCGAAGATCGGTTTCATCGGCCTGGGCAACATGGGCGCCCCGATGATGAAGAACCTGCTGAAGGCCGGCCATCAGGTCGCCGCCTTCGACGTGGTCCCGGCCGCCCGCGAGGCCGCCGCCGCCGGTGGCGCCACCGCTTGCGCCAGCGCCGCCGAGGTGGCCCGGGACGCCGAGATCGTCGTCACCATGCTGCCGGCCGGCGAGCATGTGAAGGCGGTGATGCTGGGCGAGGCTGGCCTGCTGGCCGCGGCGCCCAAGGGTTGCCTGTTCATCGACAGCTCGACCATCGACGTGGCCAGCGCCCGCGAGGTGGCCGCCGCCGCCGAAGCCTCCGGCCATCTGATGGTCGATGCGCCGGTCTCGGGCGGCGTCGGCGGGGCCGAGGCCGGCACCTTGACCTTCATGGTCGGCGGTTCCGACGCTTCGTTTGCCAAGGCTTTGCCGATCCTGGAAGCCATGGGCAAGAACATCGTCCATGCCGGCGGGCCGGGCAACGGCCAGGCCGCCAAGATCTGCAACAACATGCTGCTGGGCATTTCGATGATCGGCACCTGCGAGGCCTTCGCGCTGGCCGAGAAGCTGGGTCTGGACGCCCAGAAATTGTTCGACATCGCCTCGAAATCCTCGGGCCAGTGCTGGTCGATGACCTCGTATTGCCCGGTGCCCGGCCCGGTGCCGACCTCTCCGGCCAACCGCGACTACAAGGCCGGCTTCACCGCCGCCATGATGTTGAAGGATCTGAAGCTGGCGGTGGAAGCGGCCTCGAAGGCCGGCGCCGCCGTGCCGCTGGGGGCCGAAGCGGCCCAGCTTTACACCCTGTTCGCCGCCGCCGGCTCGGCCGGGGTCGATTTCTCCGGCATCATCCGCATGCTGAAGGGTGACAAGTGATGAACGCCGCCACCTCCCCGGTGCTGGAAGTCCGCGACGTCAGCTTGGGCTTCGGCGGCGTGCGCGCCCTGACCGAGGTCAGCTTCCACGTCAACAAGGGCGAATTGTTCTCGATCATCGGCCCCAACGGCGCCGGCAAGACCTCGATGCTGAACTGCATCTCGGGCCGCTACACCCCGACCGCCGGCCGGGTGTTCCTGGAAGGCCGCGACGTCACGGGCTTAAGCCCCAATCACCGCGCCACCCTTGGCATCGGCCGCACCTTCCAGAACCTGGCCCTGTTCGGCCACATGACCGTGCTGGAAAACATCATGGTCGGCCGCCATCACCTGTTGAAGAACAACTTCCTGAGCGGGGCACTGTACTGGGGGGGCGCCCAGAAAGAGGAACTGGCCCACAGGCGCAAGGTCGAGGACATCATCGACTTCCTGGAAATCACCCATATCCGGAAAGCGCACGCCGGCACCCTGCCCTATGGCTTGCGCAAGCGGGTCGAACTGGCGCGCGCCATGGCGGTCGAGCCCAAGATCATCCTGCTGGACGAGCCGATGGCCGGCATGAACCTCGAGGAAAAAGAGGACATGGCCCGCTACATCGTCGACCTCAACGAGGAATGGGGCATGACGGTGGTGATGATCGAACACGACATGGGCGTGGTGATGGACATCTCGAACCGGGTCATCGTGCTGGAATTCGGCCGCAAGATCGCCGACGGCCTGCCCGACGAGGTGATGAACAACGAACGAGTCAAGGTCGCCTATCTGGGCGTCGATGACGACGAAGACGCGGCCTAGGGGTTGGATATGAGCGAGAGCTGGAACGACGTCGATACCTTCGACACCTTTCCCAAGCTGCTGGTGGAAAACGCCCGGCGCTTCCCCGCCGACGTCGCCATCCGCGAAAAGGAATTCGGCATCTGGAACCTGTTCACCTGGGCCGACAGCCTGGACCGGGTCAAGAGCCTGGCCTTGGGCCTGGCCGCCATCGGCGTCCAAAAGGGCGACGTGGTGGCGCTGTTGGGCAAGAACCGGCCGGAATGGCTGTGGGGCGAGCTGGCCGCCCATTCGGTCGGCGCGCTGTCCATGGGCGTCTATCAGGATTCGATGAATGCCGAGGTGGCCTATCTGCTGACCTACACCCAGGCCGCCGTGGTGCTGGCCGAGGACGAGGAGCAGGTCGACAAGCTGCTGGAAATCGCCGATCAGGTGCCGTCGCTGAAGCACATCGTCTATTTCGATCCGCGCGGCATGAGGAAATACAGCGATCCCAAACTGATTTCCGCCACCGACCTGCGCGCCCGGGGCGCCGCCCTTGAAGCCAGCGAACCCGGCCGGTTCGAACGCATGGTTGCCGAAGGCAAGGGCACCGACGTCGCCGTCCTGGTCACCACCTCGGGCACCACCTCCAACCCCAAGCTGGCGATGCTGGAGCCCGGCCCGTTCCTGCGCCATTGCAAGGCGTACCTGCGCGCCGACCCCAAGATGGCCGGCGACAATTACGTCTCGATGCTGCCGATGCCGTGGATCATGGAACAGATCTATGCCGTCGGTCAGCCGCTGATCTGCCGCAACATCGTCAATTTCGTCGAGGAACCCGAGACGATGATGGCCGATATGCGGGAAATCGGCCCGCATTTCGTGCTGCTGGCGCCGCGCACCTGGGAAGCCATCGCGGCGGAAGTGCGCTCGCGCATGATGGATTCGACCCGCTTCAAACGCTTCATGTTCGATCTGGGCATGAAGCTGGGCATGCAGGCGCTGGACCAGGGCAAGCGGTCGTGGCTGGCCGACCTGATCCTGTTCAAGGCCCTGAAGGACCGCATCGGATTTTCCTATCTGAAGTCGGCCGCCACCGGCGGTGCCGCCCTGGGGCCGGACACCTTCCGCTTCTTCCTGGCCATGGGGGTGCCGCTCAGGCAGATCTATGGCCAGACCGAGCTGGCCGGCGCCTATACCGTCCATCGCGGTGACGACATCGATTTCGATTCGGTCGGCATTCCGTTCGACGACGCCGAATACCGCATCGACAATGCCGACGCCAACGGGGTGGGCGAGATCGTCGCCAAGACCGACGGCATGTTCGCCGGCTATTACAAGAACCCCGAGGCCTCGGTGGCCGACATGGAAGACGGCTGGCTGAAGACCGGCGACGCCGGCTTCGTCAAGAAAGAGAACGGCCATCTGGTGGTGATCGACCGCATCAAGGATCTGGCCACCACCTCGAACGGCGTGCGCTTCTCGCCGCAATTCATCGAGAACAAGCTGAAATTCTCGCCCTTCATCGCCGAGGCGGTGACGCTGGGCGCCGACAAGCCCACTCTGGCGGCGCTTTTGTGCATCCGCTACTCGATCGTGTCGAAATGGGCCGAGCAGAAGGGCATCGCCTTCACCAGCTATACCAGCCTGTCGGCCCAGCCGCAGGTCTATGAGCTGCTGCGGGCCGAGGTCGAGAAGGTCAACGCCACCCTGCCCGAGCCGCAGCGCATCCGCAAATTCCTGCTGCTCTATAAGGAACTCGACGCCGATGACGGCGAGCTGACCCGCACCCGCAAGGTGCGGCGCGGCGTCATCAACGACAAGTACGGCGACATCATCGACGCCATGTATGGCGGCCGCGAGATGGTGCCGGTGGATGCGATCATCACCTTCCAGGACGGCACCACCACCCGGGTCAAGACCGAGCTGGCGGTGGTCACCTTGTTGCCCGATCCCACCGTCGCCCAAGCCGCCCAATAGGAGACGCCCCCATGACCAGCAACCTTCTGGTGCAACTGCTCATCAACGGGCTGATCGTCGGCACGCTGTACGGCGTCGTCGCCATGTGCTTCGTGCTGATCTACAAATCGACCCAGGTGGTCAATTTCGCCCAGGGCGAGTTCCTGCTGATCGGCGCCTGGGCCTGCTGGTGGATGGTGGTCGAGGCGGCCTTGCCCTTCTGGCTGGCCTTCCCGCTGACCTTCGCCTTCATGATGGCCTTCGGGGTGATCTTGCAGATGGTGGTGCTGCGCCCCCTGATCGGCGAGCCGATCATCTCGGTGATCATGGTCACCATCGGGCTGTCGATCTTCTTCCAGGCGGTGACCAAGTGGATCTTCGGCGCCGACGTCCAACCCTTCCCGGAAATCTTCCCGGTCAAGTCGGTGGACGTGTTCGGCCTGCAGGTCCAGCCGGCCTATCTGATGAGCCTGGTGGTGTCGCTGCTGATCATGGCCGGCTTCGCCTGGTTCTTCAAATATTCGCGCATGGGTCTGGCCATGCGGGCCACCGCCTTCAACCAGCAGGTGGCGCAAAGCCTGGGCATCTCGGTCAAGGCGGTGTTCGCCATGGCCTGGGCCATTTCCGCCATGGTCTCGGCCCTGGCCGGCGTGGTGGTCGGCATCGTCAACGGCGTGTCGGGCGCGCTTTCCTTCTTCGGCATCAAGGTGTTCCCGGCGGTGATCGTCGGCGGCCTTGATTCGGTGATCGGCGCCATCGTCGGCGGCCTGATCATCGGCGTCTTGGAAAACATGGCCGAATATGTCGACGGCCAGTGGCTGCAACTGGGCAACCTTTATTCCGTCGCGCCGTTCTACGTGCTGATCGTCATCTTGATGATCAAGCCGTACGGCCTGTTCGGCACCAAGAACATCGAAAGGGTCTAGGCCGATGATTTCCACCAGCCTTATCCCCTGCGGCCAGTACAAGACGTCGTACGCCAAGGACACCACGCTTTTCGACACGCCGGTCACCCGTGCCTTCTGCGTCGTCGGCGTGCTGGTGCTGCTGACGCTGCCGCAGTTGGGTATCAGCAATTATCACCTGACCTTGCTGATCCAGATCGGCTATCTGTCGATCGCGGCGCTGGGCCTCAACATCCTGGTCGGCAGCACCGGCCAGATCAGCCTGGGCCATGCCGGCTTCTTCGGCTTCGGGGCGTTTGCCAGCGCCTGGCTGCACAACAAGTTCGGCATTCCGGTGCTGCTGGCGATGCCGCTGGCCGCCGTCATGACCACCCTGTTGGGCCTGTTGTTCGGCATTCCGGCCGGGCGCCTGAAGGGGCTTTACCTGGCCATCGCCACCTTCGCCTCGCAATTCATCCTGGAAGATTTCTTCGCCCGCGCCGACTGGTTCTCGGGCGGCTCGGCCGGCGCCATGGCCGGCACCGCCAGCCTGTTCGGCTTCGATCTGACCGGCGACCGCAGCTATTTCTATCTGGTGCTGTTCTGGCTGGTGACCATGGTGCTGTTGGCGTCGAACCTGTTGCGTTCGCGCGACGGCCGCGCCTTCGTCGCCGTGCGCGACCATTATCTGTCGGCCGAGGTGATGGGCATCAACCTCACCAAGTACCGCATCTTGTCGTTCGGCATCTCGTCCTTCTATGCCGGCCTTGGCGGCGCCCTTTACGGCCACTATCTGGGCTTCGTCTCGGCCGAGGGCTTCACCATCCTGCTGTCGATCCAGTTCCTTGGCATGATCATCATCGGCGGCATGGGCAGCGTGATGGGCACCTTGATGGGCACCGCCTTCATGGTGCTGCTGCCGGAAGTGCTGGAAATCGGCTTCGGCGCGCTTCGCGGCATCGCCGGCGACGTCGCCTGGGTGACCTCGGGCCTGGCCTATGCCAAGCAGGCCTCGATCGGCCTGGCCATCATCTTGTTCCTGATCTTCGAGCCCGATGGCTTGGTCCATCGCTGGAAGCTGATCAAGTCCTATTGGAAGCTTTACCCGTTCTCGTACTGACAACAACAAGGGCCGCCAACGGTCCATCGCCCCATATGAAAAGTTCAACACTGGGAGGAGACACCATGAAGAAGTCCTTGCTGGCCAGCGCCGCCATCCTGCTGGCGTCCACCATGGCCCATGCCGCCGATCCGATTCCGGTCGGCCATATCGCCGACTTGACCGGCGCCACCGGTTCGGTGGGCAAGCCCTATGCCCAGGGCATCGCCGACGCCATGAAGTACATCAATTCCAAGGGCGGCGTCGGCGGCCGCACCCTGGCGTTCGAGACCACCGATTACGCCTATGAAGTGCCGCGCGCCATGGCCCACTACAAGAAGCTGTTGGACCAGAAGGTGGTGGCGATCCAGGGCTGGGGCACCGGCGACACCGAGGCCCTGGTCTCGTTCGTGGCCAAGGACACCATTCCCTATTTCTCGGCCTCTTATTCCGGCCATCTGACCGACCCCCAGGGCAAGACCTCGGCCAAGGCCTCGCCCTACAATTTCTTCTACGGTCCCAGCTATTCCGACGGTTGCCGCGCCCTGGTCGAATGGGCCGCCGACGATTGGAAGAAGAAGGGCGGCACGGCCAAGGCCAAGTTCGTCCATATGGGCGACAACCACCCCTATCCGAACGCGCCCAAGGATGCCTGCGGCGCCTATGCCAAGGAAAAGGGCCTGGAAATCCTGAACCCGATCCAGTACTCGCTGAAGCCCGGCGATTTCAAGGCCCAGTGCCTGTCCTTGAAGGAATCGGGGGCCAACTACGCCTATCTGGCCAACACTTCGGGCTCGACCATCGCGCTGCTGAAGAGCTGCGAAACGGTCGGCGCCAAGCCCCAATACATGGGTAACGTCTGGGGCATGGACGAAGCCTCGCTGAAGGCCGCCGGCGAGGCCGCCAACGGCATGGTGTGGGTGGTCGGCGCCGCCACCTGGGCCGACAATAATGCCGGCATGAACCTGGTGCGCGAAATCTCGAAGATGAGCGATCCGTCGGGCACCGAGCCCCGCCCGGGCCACTACATCCGCGCCGTCTGCTCGGCCTTCTACATGAAGGAAGCGATGGATGCCGCGTCGGCCATGCCCGGCGGCGTCACCGGCCCCAACATCAAGAAGGCCATGTACACCAAGAAGGATTGGGTGCCGGCCGGTCTGGACGGTGTCTGCCTGCCGTCGACCTGGAAGGAAGACGATCATCGCGGCACCACCTCGGTCATGGTCTACCAGGCCTCGGTCAAGGGCACCGATATCGGCATGAAGAAGATCTTCACCGCCAATATCCCGCGCCGCACCGAGTGGCTGGGCTGGTAATCGGGTTTGTCACCGGGCGGCCTCTGTCGGGGGCCGCCCCTCCTTTCTTGATCAGGATGGTCGCACCATGGGTGAAGCCGCTTTGAAACTGGCGCCGGAAGAATCGCTGCTGACGGTCAACAACATCGAGGTCGTCTATGACGACGTGATCCTGGTGCTTCGGGGCGTCAGCCTGGACGTGCCCAAGGGCAAGATCGTCACCCTGCTGGGGCCGAACGGCGCCGGCAAGTCGACCACCTTGAAGGCGATTTCCGGCCTGCTGGCCACCGAGGACGGCGAAGTCACCCGCGGCGCCGTCAGCTTCATGGGCGAGAACATCGCCAACCGCGCGCCCGAAGAGATCGTGCGGCGCGGCATCTTCCAGGTGATGGAAGGAAGGCGCATCATCGAGGACATGACGGTCGGCGAAAACCTGCGCCTGGGCGCCTTCACCCGCAAGGACGGGGCGGCAGCCATCAGGGACGACATCGATCTGGTCTATTCCTATTTCCCCCGCCTGAAGGAACGTACCGGCCTGGCCGGCTATCTGTCGGGCGGCGAGCAGCAGATGCTGGCCATCGGCCGCGCCCTGATGGCGCGCCCCAAGATGATCTTGCTGGATGAGCCGTCGATGGGCCTGTCGCCGCTGCTGGTCAAAGAGGTGTTCGGCATCATCGAACAGCTGAACAAGGATCTGGGCATCACCATCTTGCTGGTCGAGCAGAATGCCCGCATGGCGCTGAAGGTGGCCGATTACGGCTACATCATGGAATCGGGCAAGATCGTGCTGGACGGCACCAAGGACGAGTTGGTCAACAACGAGGACGTCAAGGAATTCTATCTGGGCGGCGACAAGGAACGGAAATCCTTCAAGAACCTGAAATCCTACAAGCGTCGGAAGCGGTGGCTGTGATGAGCGATTTCTACGACCAGTTGGAAACCCGCTCGGCCGACCAGCGCGAAGCCGATCTGTTCGGCCGCCTGCCGGCCCAGATCGCGCATGCCAAGGCCCGCGCCCCCTTCTTCGCCCGCCTGCTGGCCGACATCGATGCCGATGCGGTGACCGGGCGCGCCCAACTGGCCAAGCTGCCGGTGACCCGGAAGTCGGACCTGACCGACCACCAGAATACCCAGCCCCCGTTCGGCGGCCTGACCGCCACGCCTGCCGGCGAGCTGTACCGGGTGTTCGCCTCGCCCGGGCCGATCTACGACCCCGAGGGCAAGGGCAAGGATTGGTGGCGCATCGCGCGTGCGCTCTATGCCGCGGGGTTCCGCAAGGGCGAGCTGTTGCACAATTGCTTTTCCTACCATTTCACCCCCGGCGGCGTGATGTTCGAGACCGCCGCCCACGCGCTGGGCTGCCCGGTCTTCCCGGCCGGTGTCGGCAATACCGAGCTGCAGGCCCGCGCCGTCGCCGACCTGAAGCCGGCCGGCTATTCCGGCACGCCGTCCTTCCTGAAGACCATCCTGGAAAAGGCCGATGAAATGGGCTGGGACCATTCCAGCCTGACCAAGGCCTGCGTCTCGGGCGAGGCCTTGCTGCCGCCCTTGCGCGGCTCCTTGAAGGATCTGGGCGTCGATGTGCTGCAGGCCTATGCCTCCGCCGATCTGGGCCTGATCGCCTATGAGACCAAGGCGATGGCGGGATTGGTGGTCGATGAGGGCGTCATCGTCGAGATCGTGCGCCCCGGTACCGGCGATCCGGTCCCGGCCGGCGAGGTCGGCGAGGTGCTGGTCACCAGCTTCAATCCCGATTACCCGGTCATCCGCTTCGCCACCGGCGATCTGTCGGCGGTGCTGGCCGGCCAAAGCCCGTGCGGGCGCACCAACATCCGCCTGAAGGGCTGGATGGGCCGGGCCGACCAGACCACCAAGATTAAGGGCATGTTCGTCCACCCCCGCCAGGTCGCCGACGTGGTGGGGCGCCATCCCGGCATCATCCGCGCCCGGCTGGTGGTGGAAAAGGAAGCCGATGCCGACGTCATGACCCTGCATGTCGAAGCCGACGGCGCGGGTGACGGCCAGGCCATCGCCGACACCATCCAGTCGGTGTGCAAATTGAAGGGCCGGGTGCAGTTCCATCCGCCCGGCGCCCTGCCCAATGACGGCAAGGTCATCGAAGACAAGCGAGCCTAAAAGGAATCCACAATGACCCTCGACCTGACCCCCAATCTCGATCCCTTCGCCCTGGCTCGCGCGCTGTCGGGCAAGCATTTCTATGACGGCGCCTTCCAGGCCGGCCGTTCGGGCAAGACCTTCCCGGTCAACAACCCGGCCACCGGGGCCGAGATCGGCACCGCCCCCTTCGGCGACGAAGCCGACGTCAACGCCGCCGTCGCCGCCGCCAAGGCGGCGCAGAAGGGCTGGGCCAAGCTGCCGGCCCGCCAGCGCGGCAAGCTGGTGGCCGAATGCGGCCGGGTGCTGGTCAACCATGTCGAGGAGCTGGGCCGCCTGATCGCGCTCGAGACCGGCAAGGCGCTCAGGACCGAAAGCCGGGTCGAGGCCGGGGTGCTGGCCGACATGTTCACCTTCTTCGGCGGTCTGGGCAGCGAACTGAAGGGCGAGACCGTGCCCTTCCATCCCGACATGATGACCATGACCGTGCGCGAGCCGGTCGGCGTGGTCGCCGCCATCATCCCGTGGAACGTGCCACTGCTGCTGATGGCCATGAAGGCGGCGGCCGCCCTGGTCGCCGGCAATTCGGTGGTGGTCAAGTCGGCCGAGGAATCGCCGCTGACCGTGCTGCGTGTGACCCAGATCATGAATTCGGTGCTGCCGGCCGGCGTGTTCAACATCCTGTCCGGCTTCGGCCCGGAATGCGGCGCCCCCTTGGTGGCGCACCCCGACGTCAAGAAGGTCAGCTTCACCGGCTCGGTCGAGACCGGCCGCATCGTCTATAAGGCGGCGGCCGAGAAGCTGATCCCGGTGACCCTGGAACTGGGCGGCAAGAGCCCGATGATCGTCTGCGCCGACGCCGATACCGACAAGGCGCTGGCAGGGGCCATCGCCGGCATGCGCTTCACCCGCCAGGGCCAAAGCTGCACCGCCGCGTCGCGCATCTTCGTCCATGAAGACATCCACGATGCCTTCGTCGCCGCCCTGAAGGCCAAGGTCGATGCCATGGTGATGGGCGACCCGCTGGACGAGAAGACCGATATCGGCACCATCATTTCCGGCGGCCAGTTCGACCGGGTCCAGTCCTATATCGCTTTGGGCCGCGAGACGGCGGGTGCGACCGAGCTGGCCTGTTCTTCCATGCCGACCGATCCCAAGCTGGCCAAGGGCCTGTTCGTCCAGCCGCGCATCTTCACCGGGGTGACCAACAATGACCGCATCGCCCGGGAAGAAATCTTCGGGCCGGTCTGCTGCGTCATCAAGTGGAAGGACTTCGACAGCGTCATCGAACAGGCCAACGACAGCGAATACGGCCTGGCCGCCACCATCTGGACCCGCGACCTGAAGACCGCCATGGACGCCACCCGGCGCCTGGAAGCCGGCTTCGTCCAGGTGAACCAGAACCTGGTGGTCCAGCCCAACCTGTCCTATGGCGGGGTCAAGACCTCGGGCCTGGGGCGCGAGGCGTCGCTGGAATCCATGCTGGAACACTTCACCCACAAGAAGACCATCATCATCAACATGGCTTAAAGGGAGACGAGCCACTCGCGCTCGGCAATCATGGCAGCACGCACGACATCCAGTTCGGCCGTCGCGACGACCCACACCAGGTGTGGGTCGATGCTGCCGTATTCGTGCGCCAGGATATTGCGCATCGCCCAAATCCGACGCCAGGGAACCTCGGGACGGCGCTCCTCGAGGCCGGGGGCCAGGGCCTTGCTGGCCTCGGCGATGATGATGATCTGGAAGCACAGCGCCCCGACCGACCAATCGTCGGCCAGGAAAGTCTCATGCTCGGTTTTCGCCAGATACGCCCCGACCCGCTCAACGACATCCAGAATGTCGTCGCAACGGCCCAGCCAGGCCTCGATCCTAGGCCGGGAATACATCGACGCCGTCTCGTTCCACGAAAGCCGCAAAGCGGCTCTTCAAGGCCCGCCGACTGACAACATCAACCTTACGGCCCAGCCAGGACGTGGCGTTCATCTGCACGTCGGCCAAGGTCAGCAGGGAAAAACGGCTGTCGGAATCGTAATCAATCACCAGGTCGATGTCGCTGTCCTCGGTGGCATCGCCACGCGCGACCGACCCGAAGACGGTCAACCGCGTCACGCCGCAGGCCCTGAAGTCCGTCTCGTGATCCTTGAGGACTCGAACAATGTCGTCGAGGGAAGGAATGCCCGGCATGGTCGTGTTCCACCGCTATTCGTCCCATTCTACACTCAACTGGTTTCCGCGTTAAAGGACCTCACGCCATGACCCATGATCCCATCGTCATCGCTGGCTACGCCCGCACCCCCATGGGCGGCTTCCAGGGCGAGCTGGCCGGCCTGACCGCCAGCCAGCTGGGAGCAACCGCCATCAAGGCGGCGCTGGAACGGGCCGGCGTTCAGCCCGACGCGGTCGACGAGGTGATCATGGGCTGCGTCCTGCCGGCCGGCCAGGGCCAGGCTCCGGCGCGCCAAGCCTCGCGCGGTGCCGGCATCCCCGACGCCGCCGGAGCCACCACCATCAACAAGATGTGCGGGTCGGGCATGAAGGCGGCGATGTTCGCTCACGATCTGCTGGTGGCCGGCTCGGCCGCCTGCGTGGTGGCCGGCGGTCAGGAAAGCATGTCCAACGCGCCCTATCTGCTGGACAAGGCGCGCGGCGGCTATCGCATGGGCCACGGCAAGGTGCTGGACCACATGTTCCTGGACGGGCTGGAAGACGCCTATGACAAGGGCCGGCTGATGGGCACCTTCGCCGAGGAATGCGCCCAATCCTATCAATTCACCCGCGAGGCCCAGGACGCCTTCGCCATCGCCTCGCTGAACCGTGCGCTGGCGGCGATGACGGAAGGCCGCTTTGCGGCAGAGATCGCCCCCGTCGCCATCAAGTCCCGCAAGGGCGACACCATCATCGCCGAGGACGAGCAGCCCAAGTCGGCCCGGCCCGACAAGATCCCCACCTTGAAGCCGGCCTTCCGGGACGGCGGCACGGTGACTGCGGCCAATTCCTCGTCGATTTCCGACGGCGCCGCCGCCCTGGTGATGATGCGCATGAGCCAGGCCGAGAAGCTGGGCGCCACTCCGCTGGCCATGGTGTGCGGGCACGCCACCTTCGCCCACGCCCCCAATCTGTTCACCACCGCCCCGGTCTTCGCCATCCAACGCCTGCTGGACAAGCTGTCCTGGTCGGCTGGCTCGGTCGATCTTTACGAGATCAACGAGGCCTTCGCGGTGGTGACCATGGCCGCCATGCGCGACCTGGACCTGCCCCACGACAAGGTCAACGTCAATGGCGGCGCCTGCGCTCTGGGCCATCCCATCGGGGCCTCGGGCGCCCGCGTCATTGTGACCTTGCTGGCCGCCCTGAAGACTGCCGGCCAAAAGCGCGGCATCGCCAGTTTGTGCATCGGCGGCGGCGAGGCCACCGCCATCGGCCTGGAGCTGGTTGCATGATCCTGACCGAGGAACAGGCGCTGATCCGCGAGACGGCGCGCGCCTTCGCAAGCGAGCGACTGGCCCCCGGCGCCGCGGCCCGCGACCGCGAGCATCGCTTCCCGGCCGAGGAATTGGCCGAGTTGGGCAAATTGGGCTTCCTGGGCATGGTGGTGCCGCCCGAATGGGACGGCGCCGGCACCGATTACGTCTCCTATGCCGCCGCCATCATGGAAGTGGCGGCCGGCGACGGCCCCATCTCGACCATCATGAGCGTGCACAATTCGGTCTGCTGCAAGCCGATCCTGGATTACGGCACCGATGAACAGAAGGACCGGTTCCTGCGGCCCATGGCCAGGGGCGAGGCCATCGGCTGCTTCTGCCTGACCGAGCCGGAAGCCGGCTCGGACGCCGCTTCCATCAAGACCCGCGCCGTCAAGGACGGCAATGCCCATTACGTGCTGAACGGCGCCAAGCAATTCATCACCTCGGGCAAGAACGCGAAGGTGGCGATCGTCTTCGCCGTCACCGACCCCAGCGCCGGCAAGAAGGGCCTGTCGGCCTTCGTGGTGCCGACCGACACGCCCGGCTGGAACGTGGCGCGGATCGAGGAAAAGCTGGGCCAGCATTCGTCGGACACCTGCGCCATCACCTTCGACGACATGCGCATCCCGGCCGATTGCCTGTTGGGCCAGGAAGGCGAGGGCTTGAAGATCGCCCTGGCCAACCTGGAAGGCGGACGCCTGGGCATCGCCGCCCAAAGCGTCGGCATGGCCCGTGCCGCCCTGGATCACGCGGTTTCATATTCCAAGGAACGGCGCCAGTTCGGCAAGCCGATCTGCGAGCATCAAGCGGTGGCCTTCCGCCTGGCCGACATGGCCATGCGGGTCGAGGCGGCCGAACAGATGGTGCTGCATGTGGCAACCCTGCGCGATGCCGGCATTCCTTGCCTGAAGGAAGCCTGCATGGCCAAGCTGCTGGCCAGCGAGACGGCCGAGGCCGTGTGCTCGGCCGCCATCCAGACCATGGGCGGCTATGGTTACCTGGCCGACTTCCCGGTCGAGCGGATTTATCGCGACGTGCGGGTCTGCCAGATCTATGAAGGGACCAGCGACATCCAGCGCCTGGTGATTTCCCGCGCGCTGTTGGCGAATTAAGAGAGGGGCAAGCGATGAAGGACATTCTGGTTCATCTGGACGGCGGCGAGCGCGACCGCATCCTGATCGAGGTCGCGCGCGGCCTGGCCAAGCGTCACGGCGCCCGCCTGACCGCCCTGTTCGCCCGCAACGACCCGCAGCGGACCAGCGCCATGGCCCGCCAGGCCAGCGACCATCTGCGCCTGGCGCAAGAGACCGGGGCCAAGCTGTTCGCCCAATTGACCGACGGCGCCGGCGTGGAAACCCGCTGGTGGCAATTGCCGCACGGCGAGGCCGGCATGGTCGAGGGCGAGACGGTGTTCTGCGCCCGCTATTTCGACCTGGTGGTGATGGGCCAGTACAATTCCTCGTCCAGCAATGTCGGCGACGATCTGGCGGAACAGGTCATCCTGCATGGCGGCCGCCCGGTGCTGGTGATCCCCTATGCCGGCGCCGTCGCCAGCGTCGCCGAACGCTGCGTGGTGGCATGGAACGCCGGCCGCGAGGCCACCCGCGCCATCCACGATTCCCTGACCCTGCTGCAGGCGGCCAAGTCGGTGACGGTGCTGTCGATGCGGCCAAAATCCGCCGATGCCGCCATGGACGCCCTGTCGGCCATGCCGGCGACCGACATCGTCGATCACCTGAAGGCCAACGGCATCAATGCCGAGGGCGAGCATCTGCCCGACGAAAATATCGGCAAGATGGACATGCTGCTGTCTCGGGCCTGCGACCTGGGCGCCGACCTGATGGTGATGGGCGCGCACGGCCAGTACGGCCTGTCGCGGCTGCGCGGCTCGGGGACGCGTTATGTGCTCAAGCACATGACCCTGCCGGTGCTGATGGGCAACTGACAGATGGCCGGCTTTAGCCCTAAGGACCCGGACTGGCGGGCGCGCTGCGAGGACAGCTTCGCCCGCCAGGCCCTGATGTCCACCATGGGCGCCGGAATCGACCGCCTGCAGCCCGGCCAGTGCACCTTGTCGCTGGCCCATCGGCCCGATCTGTGCCAGCAGCACGGCTACCTGCATGCCGGCACCACCATGGCCCTGGCCGATACCGCCGCCGGATACGCAGCCTTCTCGCTGATGCCCAAGGGGGCCAGCGTGCTGACCACCGAGCTGAAGATCAACCTTCTGAACCCGGCTGCCGGCGAGCGGCTGGAGGCGGTGGCCGAGGTGGTCAAGCCCGGCCGCACCCTGTCGGTGGTCAAGGCCGACGTCTATGGAATCCAGGGCGGCAAGCGCGGCCATGTCGCCACGGTTCTCGCTACCATGATGTGCCTGGCCGACACCCCCGACGACAAAGGACGCTGACATGCCCCAACCCGACCATATCGTCCGCGTCGCCCTGCCCGACCCGGCCGCCTATGATGCCGACACCCAAAAATACTTCGCCAAGTGCGAGGAAAAGCTGGGCCTGGTTCCCAACGTGCTGACCGCCTTCACCGGTCGGCCGGCCAAGCTTGGCACCTTCTCGCGTTTCTATAACGAGCTGATGCTGGGCGAATCGGGCCTTAGCAAGCTGGACCGCGAGATGATCGCCGTAATCGTGTCGTCGGCCAACCGCTGCTATTACTGCCTGGTGGCGCACGGCCAGGCGGTGCGCGCTTTGTCGGGCGACCCCGAACTGGGCGAGATGATGGTGATGAATTACCGCGTCGCCGAACTGGATGCCCGCACCCGCGCCATGCTGGATTTCGCCTGGAAACTGACCGAGACCCCGCGCGAGGTGGGCGAGCCCGACCGCGATGGCTTGCGGACGGTGGGATTTTCCGACGACGACATCTTCGATATCTGCGACGTGGTCGGCTTCTTCAACTACACCAACCGCCTGGCCCACGGCCTGGACATGATCCCCAACCGCGAATACCACGCCAAGGATCGGTGATCAGTCGCCCAGGCCGGCCCACCACGCCTGGACCGAGGCCCGCTCGGGGGCCAGCACCGTGCCCAGACCGCCGGTGAAATCCAGCCAGCGGGCCAGGTTGGCCAGGTCCAGCAGGGTCAACAGGGGTATACCCGCCGCCATCACCGCCAGCATTTCGGCGGCCAGGCCTTGGCCGTGCGCCTCCAGCTTGCCGAAGCGGTTGACCACCACCAGATCGGCGCCTTGGGCAATGGCGGCGCGCAAGGTCTCGGACGCCTCGGCCACACCCCTGGGATCGACCCGGCAGGATTTCGAGCCCGTGCCCAGATTCTGCAAGATGGGAAAGCTTTGACCGCTGGCCAGATCGATCAACCGGCCGCCCGGCTTCTGGATCAGGCCCCGGACCGCCACGCCGCGCCCCGCCAATTCATGGGCGAACGACGCCAACAGCGCCGCCGCCCCCGGTCCCTGGCGGATGGCGGCGATGGGCGCATTCATGGCCCCGCCCCCTACAGGCCGCCGAAACGGGCGTAATAGCTGGGATGGGCCTCGGGAACCGGACCTTCGGCGGTTTCCAGCACCGCCATCAGGTGCTGTTCGGCCGGGGCCTGAACCAGACGGTAAAGATTGCGGCACAGCTGGCGGGCGGCGGTGCCGGGCCAGTCGGCCCCCAACAATTCGTCGGGCAGCATCGGATCGCGCAGCAAGGCGCGGCGATAGCCGTGCATCAGCAGCGTGCGCACCACGAAGCAGGTCTGCGGATCCAGGTCGGGATCGTCCTTCAGCGCCTGCCACACCGGCCGGAAGGTTTCCAGGAACTCGGTGTAGTCGGCGCCCAGGCGGTCCAGGTCCCAGCACGAGCGGATGATGTCGCCCAGGCCTTCCGACGCGGTCAAGGCCAAGGTTTCCGCCCGCATCACCACCGCGTTGCGGGCCGCCGGCGAATCCGCCAGCAACAGACGCAACGCCGTCTCGTCGGGATCGGGGTGGATCTTGATTCCGGGCGCCAGTTGGCCGAAGCCCAGCCAGCCCAGGTCACGGCGCAGCGCCTCGCGGTCCTCGCCGGGCGGCACCGCGCCCGAGGTGATCACCAGGGTCCAGCGGCCGTCCCACGGCCGGGTCGATGGGCGGTAAACGCGCTCGTGCGCGGCCTCGAACCGGCGCCGCCCGCTTTCGGTCAGGCGATAATAGGACCGCCGGCCCAGCTGGCTGGACACCAGCCATTCTTCCTTCGACAGCCGAAACACCGAGGTCCGCACGATGCGCTCGTTCAAGCCCAAGGGCTCGACCAAGGCGATGACGCTGCCCAGCCAGGCATTGCCGCCGTGATGGGCGATGGCGTCGCCATAGACGGTGACGATCAGCGACTTCGCCTTCGGCTTCAGGCGGTCGAGCAATCGGGCGACGATGGCGGCTTGATCCTGGGTCATCAATAGGCCGGATGGATGCGGGTCGGCGCACATCCTACCCACCGTTTCGCCCGGCGCAATCCCTCAAATTCCCGGCGGATTCGTCATTGCGATACAGAATGATTGACCAAAGACGTCATTCTGTATTATATTTCAGTCAATGGCGCGAACATGACGCCTGTGATAATGCGTCCGGGGAGGACGAAACGCCGTATTTCGTGGCGGTTACGCCGCACCGGCCATAAATCTCGACTTCCCGATACGTTTTCGACTCGTCTCTTGGGTCAGCAGCAACAAGAAGTGCGAAACCCCATGCCGCATTGCGGCGGGAGTCATCGGATGAGCTTGAAGCAGAAAGCCGTGCCGGAAGCGGTCACCTCGGTTCCCTCCTATTGCTATAATTGCGTCTCGGGCCCCGATCTGATGACCGTCCGGGTCAAGGATGGAATCGCCACCGCCATCGCCCCCAACCACGACGCCATCGGCATCCACCCGGCGCACGGGCGCCCCTGCGTCAAGGCCTATGGCCTGGTGCAGAAGACCTATAACCCCGACCGCGTCCTGACCCCGATGAAGCGGACCAACCCCAAGAAGGGCCGCCACGAGGACCCGGGCTTCGTCGCCATCTCGTGGGACGAGGCGCTGGACGCGGTGGCGGCCAAGCTTAAGGACATCGAGGCCACCGGCAAGCTGGACGAGAATTCCATGCCGCGCGTCGCCGCCACCTTCGGCCATGGCGGCACCCCGGCCAGCTACATGGGCACCTTTCCGGCCTTCCTGGCCGCCTGGGGCGCCATCGATTTCAGCTTCGGCTCGGGCCAGGGCGTCAAATGCGTCCATTCCGAACATCTGTACGGCGAATTCTGGCATCGCGCCTTCACCGTCTGCGCCGACACCGTGCAGACCCGGCTGATCTTGTCGTTCGGCACCAATGTCGAGGTATCGGGCGGCCCGTGCGCGGTGCGCCGCCATGCCGACGCCCGCATCCGCGGCATCAAGCGCATCCAGATCGAGCCGCATCTGTCGCCGACCGGGGCCTGCTCGGCCGAATGGGTGCCGATCCGCCCCAAGACCGACGCCGCCTTCATGCTGGCGATGGTCCACGTCCTGCTGCACGAGGCCAGGCGCGACCAGTTGGACCTGGCCTTCCTGAAGGACCGCACGGCGTCACCCTATCTGGTCGGCCCCGACGGCTGGTATCTGCGCGATCCCGACAGCGGCAAGCCGCTGGTGTGGGACGAGGTTTCCGAACGTGCCGTCCCCCACGACAGCCCCGGCATCCGCCCGGCGCTGGATGGCACCTTCGAGGTGCGCAACGTCGCCGCCCACGGTCCCGACGACGAACGCATCGCTTACGACCATGTCGCCGCCCGCTCGGCCTTCCAGGTGATGGGCGACACCATGCGCCCCTATACCCCGGAATGGGCTGCCGAGGTGTGCGACGTGCCGGCCGGCACCATCCGCCACGTCGCGACCGAGTTCCTGGACAATGCCTGCATCGGCGAGACCATCGTGGTGGGCGGGCGCACCCTGCCGTTCCGCCCGGTGGCGATCACGCTGGGCAAGACCGTCAATAACGGCTGGGGCGCCTTTGAATGCTGCTGGGCGCGCACCATGCTGGCCTGCCTGGTCGGCGCCCTGGAAGTGCCCGGTGGAACGCTGGGCACCACGGTGCGGCTGAACCGCCCGCACGAGAATCGCCTGGCCTCGGTCAAGCCCGGCGAGGACGGTTTCATGGCCAACAAGCTGAACGCCACCGGCAAGGGCAAATGGGCCGACAAGCCGACCGGCAGAAACGCCCACAAGCCGCTGATCCCCATCGTCGGCGATTCCTCGTGGGCCCAGGCCTTGGGGCCGACCCACCTGGCCTGGATGTTCCTGAAGGACGCGCCGAAGGAATGGGCCAAGCCCAACCCTCCCGATCTGTGGTTCGCCTTCCGCACCAATCCGGCCATCTCGTTCTGGGACACCGACCAGATCATCGAGAACATGGCCAAGATGCCGTTCGTGGTGGCCTTCGCCTATACCATGGACGAAACCAACCACATGGCCGATATCTTGCTGCCCGACGCCACCGATCTGGAAAGCACCCAGATCATCCGCGTCGGCGGCACCAAGTTCGTCGAGCAGCATTGGGAACATGCCGGCATCATCATCCGCCAGCCGGCGGTCGAACCCCAGGGCGAGGCCCGTGACTTCACCTGGATCACCACCGAGATCTGCCGCCGCGCCGGCCTGCTCGAGGCCTATAACACCGCCATCAACCGGGGCGCCGCCCTGGTGCCCCTGAAGCGCGAGCATTACGACTATTCCCTGGCCATCGATCAGGTGCACGACGTCGAGACCATCTGGGACGCGGTGTGTAAGGCCGCGACCCACGAGCTGACCGACGGCGCCGACGTCAAGGATCTGGCCTGGCTGAAGACCAACGGCCTGTTCGTGGTGCCCTTCGAGAAGAAGGACTGGTACCTGCTGCCGACCATGGAAGACCAGGGCTTGCGCTTCGAGATGCCCTATCAGGAACGGCTGCTGAAGGCCGGCATCGAGCTGGGCCGGCGCCTGCACGAACACGACATCCACTGGTGGGACACCCAGCTCAAGGAATACCAGGCGCTGCCGACCTGGCACGACGTGCCGCACCATTGGCTGAAATCGACCCGCGACCTGGGCGGCCATCCCGACGATTACCCGTTCTGGGCGGTCACCACCAAGTCGATGCCTTATACCACCGGCAATAATGCCGGCATCCCCTTGATGAACGAGGTGGCGCAGAACCTGCGCGGCCACGGCTCGGTGGTGATGAATGCCGGAGCCGCCAAGAAGCTGGGCATCAAGGCCGGCGACTGGGTCGAGGTGCGCTCGCCGATTTCCTTCACCCGTGGCAAGGCCGCCCTGGTCCAGGGCTGCCGCCCAGACACCATCGTCGTCCAGGGCCAGTACGCCCACTGGAAGACCCCGTACGCCAAGGACCTGAACTTCCCGTCGCTGAACAAGGTGATCCCGCTGTCGATGGAACTGACCGACGCCACCGGATCGGGCGCCGATCTGGTCCGCGTCTCGGTGACCAAGGTCGATGGCCCGCTGGCGGAGGACGCCCGATGATCAAGACCCGCATCGAGCGCCCCAGCCAGCCCCCCGCCCACGGACCCGAGCAGCCGGCCCCGACGCTGGCCTCGACCGATGTCGAGCGCTGGGCCGACGGTCGCCTGGAAGCCTGCCAGGATTGGGTGGCCGAAGAGGTGCCGGTCAGCCTGGACTATAACGGCCTGTCCCACGCGGTGATGCTGGCCAGCCCGGCCGATCTCGAGGATTTCGCCATCGGCTTCTCGCTGACCGAGGGGCTGGTCGATCACCGCCGCGATATCACCGACATCGCCATCGACACCCTGGAGCGGGGCATCCGCATCCGCCTGGACATCACCGGGCGCTGCTTCGCCCGGCTGAAGGAACGCCGCCGCTCGCTGGCCGGGCGCACCGGCTGCGGCCTGTGCGGCACCGACAGCCTGGATCAGGTGTTCCGTGACATCCAACCGGTCGCCGCCGACACCTGCTTCCAGCCCGACCGGCTAGCGGTGGCGCTGAACCGGCTGGCCGCCCGCCAATCCCTGCAGGGCATGACCGGGGCGGCCCATGCCGCCGGCTGGATCGATGCCTTGGGCCAATTGCACCATGTGCGCGAGGATGTCGGCCGCCACAACGCCCTGGACAAACTGATCGGCGCCTTGGCCCAGGCTGGGCTGGATGCCGGCCAGGGCGCCATGCTGGTCACCAGCCGCGCCAGCTATGAGATGGTGCAAAAGGCCGCCGCCTCGGGGTGCGGCATGCTGGTGGCGGTGTCGGCCCCCACCGCCCTGGCCATCCGCACCGCGCACGACCTGAACGTCACGCTGGTCGGCTTCGCCCGCCAGGGCCGCCACACTGTCTATTCCCACGCCTGGCGGCTAGCCGCCGATGGTGACGCGCGCCTGCCGGCCGAACGGGGAGAAATTCGATGACCCGCTATGTGATGGTCGCCGACCTGCGCCGGTGCGTCGGCTGCCAGACCTGCACCGCCGCCTGCAAGGAAAACAACGGCACGCCCGTAGGCGTGCAATGGCGCCGCGTGCTGGACATCGAGGCCGGCGAATATCCCGACGTCAGCCGCGTCTTCCTGCCGACGGGGTGCAATCACTGCGACAAGCCGCCCTGCATGGAGGTATGCCCCTCGACCGCCACCGGCAAACGGGCCGACGGACTGGTCACCATCGATTACGACCTGTGTATCGGCTGTTCGTACTGCATCATGGCCTGCCCCTACGACGCCCGCTTCAAGGTCGAGGATCTGGCCTATTCCTACGGCGAGGCCAACGCCGCCGACCAGGCCCGCAGCAATCCGGCCGAATTCGACGGCGTGGTGTCGAAATGCACCTTCTGCATCGACCGCATCGATGCAGGCCTGGCCAAGGGCCTGGTGCCCGGCCGCGACATGGAGGCGACACCCGCCTGCGTCCAGGGCTGCATCTCGGGCGCGCTGCGCTTCGGCGATCTGCACGATCCCAACAGCGACGTGTCGCAGCTGATCAAGAACAACAAATATTTCCGCCAACACGAGGAAGAGGGCACCGGCCCCGGCTTCTATTATCTTTGGGACAAGGGGGCACCATGAAGCAGATGATCACCGCCAGGCTGCAGAATTCCTGGGACCTGCGCGCCGCGGCCAACTTCATCGGCGGCGGCACCGGCACCGGCCTGGTGGTCGCCTCGGGCCTGGGCTGGCTGCTGGGCCTGGACGTCACCCTGCCGCTGCTGGCCGGCCTGGCCTTTATCGGGCTGGGGCTGTCGATGGTGTGGCTGGAAATCGGCAAGCCGTGGCGGGCGCTGCATGTGTTCTTCCATCCCCAGACCTCGTGGATGACCCGTGAAGGCATCCTGGCGGCGCCGCTGATGGCGGCCGGCGCCGGCTTCTGGTGGTTCGGCCATCCCGCGCTTTTGGCGGTGGCGGTGTTCTTCTCTGTGGGCTTCATCTATTGCCAGGCCCGCATCCTGCGGGCCGCCAAGGCGATTCCGGCCTGGTCGCACATCCGCACCGTGCCGCTAATCATGATGACGGCGGCGGCCGAGGGCACCGGCCTGTTCCTGGTGCTGGGCGAGCCGGCGCCGATGATGGTGTCGGCGGCCCTGGCCATGGCCATGGCCCGCGAGGCCGCGCGTGAGGCCTATCGCCTGGCCCTGAAGCGCGATAAGGCGCCCGAGGGCACGCTGGAATGGTTCGTCCGTCCCGAGGTCCGGGTGCTGCAGGCGATCCGCTGGGTGTCGATGGTGCTGCTGCTGGTCGGCGCCTTCGGCTCGGCCCCGGCGGCCATGGCCGGCGGCTTGCTGGCGGCGCTGACCGGCTGGGGCCTGAAGGTGGTCATGGTCACCAAGGCGGCCTTCAATCGCGGTGCCCGTGTGCCGCGCACGCCGGTGCGCGGCCGCGATTCCAGCCGGATCGTACAGCCGCGCTGAGCTGGCTGCGCTTCGCGCATAAAGCCCGCGCGGCGTCTGAGCGAGCCCGGCTACGGGCCGCGCTTCGCGCCCAAAGCCCGCCCGGCGTCTGATACGGAATCCGGTTAATCAGTTCGGCCTGAAGGGCTGCGGCCACCGATGGAAGTCTGTGTGGGCGCGAATGGTTTCCCTGCCCAAGGCCAAGCACCTTTCTGCGATCACCGTGTCGAGTTCGGCCTGGGTTTGAAAATGCCTGTTGGCGACGGGTTCATCGACCAGGGGCCACAGGCATTCGGCGGGCTGGAGTTCCGGGCTGTAGGGCGGCAAAAAGACCAGGATGATGCCATCCGGGACGGCCAGGCCGGCGGGGCCATGCCATCCGGCGTTGTCGAGTACCAGGACGATGACGCGGTCGTGGCCGGCGCCGACGTCCTTGGCGAAGGTGTCGAGAACGGCTTCGAACAGAGGCTTGTTTACGGCATTGACGAGGTACCACACGGTTTCGCCGCCGGTCGGTTCGACGAAGGCGATGAGGTGAAGCCATTCGAAACGGTGATGGCCAAGGGCGATGGGACGCTCCCCCACCGGCGCCCAGGCCCGACGATGGACCGGCTTCAGCCCGAGGCGGTGCTCGTCTGTGGCCCAGACCTCGACCGGCTTGCCGGGGTGGCGGTCACGCGCTTCATTGATCGCCGCGTCGATGTTTTTTTGAGCGTCTCGTGCTCGTCGGCACCGGCCGCCCGCGGATGGCGCGGACGGGGAACCTGGATCGACCATTCGATCCTCTTCAAGGCATCCCAGCCCCGTTGCGGATGGACCTTGGTCAGGCCAAGCCGGGCCGCGATCCACGACGCCACCTTGGGACCCGTCCATAAGCTGCCGTCATCGGGTGGCTCGCGCAGCCGATCCGCCAGCGCCATCAATACCTCGTCGGTCAGAATCCGCGCCGGACGGCCGTTGCCGCGTCGCAGGTCACCAAGAGACCCAGGGCCATCGACGTTGTAGCGCGCCACCAAAAGTTCAACCCAGCGGGGCGCGAACCCGAGAACCTCCGCCACCTCGCGGATGCCGCGCCCCTTCGCCAAAAGCCAGATTGCATGATAGTGGCTCTTCGCCACAGTCTCGCTCGAAGACCGATAGCAAGCCTCCAACTCCGACACACTCAGATGATCCGCAACCGTAACCGCCATGCTCAGCCTCCTCTGCCGAATCATGGCTTCCGATTCTAGATTCTTCCAACCCCGCCGGGAATCCCTCAAATCACGAATCAATCAACCGGAGTCCGCATCAGCCCTTTCTGGGCGAGAGAACGTGACCGACAGATTTAAGTTTTCTCGAGATAAGGGGGCGCTCAAAGACGCTCTCCTGGACCAGAAGTGGGATGCTTTGGAGCTGGCTGGGCTGATTTTCGAGCCAAACCTTCCCGAGGGGTCTTCAATTGTTCTGATCGACGACAAATATCAGTCTGGAGTGCCGATGCAGTTCGTCGCGTCCAGGCTTTATCTCGCCGGTGCATCGGAGGTGTTTGGGTTGAGCATGGTCAAGACCTTGCGGGATACCGATAACCAATAGGACCGGAGTGGTGGTATGTTTCCGAGGCTATGTTTCGTAAGGCGTGGTTGAGACGGAGATGGCTTTCGATAGACCCGACATCGTGCAGTTAGCCCGTCCTATTCACCAGGGCGCTCAGAATTGTATGGCGGGCCAGTGACGGCGGATACGCCGGACCAGACGACGCAGATGACTGCGGACCTCGGTGCCGGTCGGCGTCTTGCCCGGCCGCAGGATCATCGCCACCGGCCGCCCCGACGCCGTGTCGTAGATGTGGATGGGCAGGAAGCAGCGCTCGTCGTAATGGGCGTTGAACAGCGACAACTGCTGGTGGCCG
>NZ_LWQU01000140.1 GCF_001650635.1 Magnetospirillum moscoviense
GCTGATGCTCACCCTCCGTGACGCCATCCCCAAGACTCATGCCCTGGCCAACGCGGAGTTCACCACCATCCGGCTCCGGCTGCTGAAATTGGGCGCCCGCGTCATCGAGACCGCCTCGCGCATCCGTCTCGCCTTCGCCGCAGCCTGCCCCGAGGCTGCCCTGATCCGCCACCTCGCCTCGGCGCTGATGCCCGCCGGACCGTGACCGACGGGGCCGTCATTGCCCCGATCAATCCCGCCCGACAACTCCAGACCCCGTCCGCCTGCCCATCACATCACCCAGACGACCGGAAGGCCGTCGTGGTCAGACGCCCCAAACGTCAGGCGACTACGGTTGCATACAATTCTGAGCGCCCTGGTGAATAGGACGGGCTAAACGAACACCATCGCTCCATTCTTGCTGGCGTCGGCCAGGAAGGTCACCACGCCGCCCTTGGCGACGGGGACGTCGGGGCGCAAATCGTCGGGGTCCATGCCCAGCGCCTTCAGGCCCATCTCGCACACCATGAAGGTGACGCCCAGGGCGACGCAGGCCTCCAGCAATTCCTCGAAGGTGGCGACGTGGCGCGCCTTGAACTGGGCATCCATCTGTTCGGCGGTCTGACCGCCTTCCGATACGGGTAGTCGCGCCCAGCCGGCATCCTTTTCCAGCGCGCGGCCGGCCCACATGGTGAAGAACAAGGTGACGGGCGTGTTCGACGCCACGGCGGCCGCCGCCATCACCAGGGCGTAATGAACGCGGTCGAAGGCGCCCGAAAACACCACGATCGACAACTTGTCGGGCGAGCTCTTGTCAGCCGCAGGCATGGTCGGTGCTTCCGTGGGCCGACAAATCGGTTATGGTCGGGTGGTCGCCGCACAACGGGCAGCCGGGGTCGCGCTTGACCCGGACGGTCCTAAAGGTCACCGCCAGCGCGTCGTAGATCAGCAATCGGCCGGCCATGGACTCGCCGATGCCCAGGATCTCCTTCAACACCTCGGTCGCCTGCAAGGACCCCATGGTGCCGGCGATGGCGCCCAGCACCCCGGCCGACGAACAGGTCGGCACCGAGCCTTCGGGCGGGGCCTCGGCATAGATGCAGCGATAGCAGGGCCCGCCCGGCTTGTAGGTCGACAATTGGCCGTCGAAACGCAGGATCGCCGCCGAGACCAGGGTGGCCCCGGCCAGCCGGCAGGCATCGTTGACCAGGAAGCGGGTGGCGAAATTGTCCGAACCGTCGGCCACCACCGGGAAATCGGCCAGGATGGCGCCGATATTGTCCTTGTTCAGACGGGCCCGGATCGGCACCACCCGGACATCGGGGTTGATGGCCCCCAGGGTGTCGGCGGCGCTCGCCACCTTGGCGCGGCCGACCGAGCCGGTATGATGCAGGATCTGGCGCTGCAGGTTGGACAGATCGACCACGTCGTCATCGACGATGCCGATGGTGCCGACGCCCGCCGCCGCCAGGTATAGTGCGACCGGCGAGCCCAGGCCGCCGGCGCCGATCACCAGCACCCGCGCATTCAGCAGCCGGGCCTGACCGGTGCCGCCGACCTCGGGCAGGATGATGTGGCGGGCATAGCGCCGGATCTGGTCTTCGCTGAAGTCCATGAATGGACACGCATTCCTGAGGATCGTCACCCTCGGGCTTGACCCGAGGGTCCATACTGCCGAAGGCGGTTTCGAACCATGGATGGCCGGGTCAAGCCCGGCCATGACGGGTTGGCGACGGGGCCTAGACCTCGAACAAGGCGGTCGACAGATAGCGTTCGGCGAAGCTGGGCAGGATGACCACGATCACCTTGCCGGCCATGTCGGGACGCTGGCCCACTTCCAGGGCGGCGGCGATGGCCGCGCCCGAGGAAATGCCGACCGGCAGCCCTTCCAGCTTGGCCGCCTTGCGGGCGGTGGCAAACGCGGTCTCGTTGCCGATCTGCAGGATTTCATCGACGACGCCGCGGTCCAGGTTCTTCGGCACGAAGCCGGCGCCGATGCCCTGGATCTTGTGCGGGCCGGGGGCGCCGCCCGACAGGACGGGGCTGTCCTCGGGCTCGACCGCGATCATGCGGATGGCCGGGTTGCGCTTCTTCAGCACATGGCCGATGCCGGAAATGGTGCCGCCGGTGCCGACGCCGGCCACCACCGCCGCCACCTGCCCTGCGGTGTCCTTCCAGATTTCTTCCGCGGTGGTCGCCTCGTGCACCAGGGGGTTGGCCGGATTGTCGAATTGCTGGCACATCACCGCGCCGGGGATTTCGCCGATCAGGCGCTCGGCTTCCTTGACCGCGCCGGTCATGCCCTTGGCGGCCGGGGTCAGCACGATCTCGGCGCCCAGGTGCGACAGCATCTTGCGCCGCTCCAGGCTCATGCTTTCCGGCATGGTCAGGATCAGGCGATAGCCCTTGGCGGCGCAGACGAAGGCCAGCGCGATGCCGGTATTGCCCGAGGTCGGCTCGACCAGGGTGGCGCCGGGCTTCAGGCGGCCTTCCTTCTCGGCCGCCTCGATCATGGCGAAGCCGATGCGGTCCTTGACCGAGGCCATGGGATTGAAGAACTCGCACTTGCCGACGATGTCGGCCTTGGCCCCGGAATCGGCCGCCAGCTTGGACAGGCGCACCAGCGGGGTGGCGCCGATGGTGTCGATGATGGAGTCGTAAATCCGGCCGCGGAACTCGCTCATCTTAATTCCCTCGTCCCAAGTGTTAATCTCTATCTATTCACACTTTCTCATGGAAAGCGGGGCGGCGGCAAGCTTCAGATGATGAAGTCCAACTTTTGGTGTGCCTCGGATGGGATACCCGCCTTGTACGACCGCATGCACAGATCATCGACGGTGATGGCGTCGAGCTGGTTCATGATCTCGTCGGACAGTTCGGTCCACATCGGGCGGATGACGCTTTTGCCCAACTCGCTGGCCGGCACGTCCTGATAGGGGTCTTCCGCCGTTTCCATGGCGCGGACCACGCGCACGATCTCGCCGACCGAGATGCGGCGTCGTTCGCGGGCCAGGCGGTAGCCGCCGCGCGGCCCGCGCACCCCCATCAGGATGCCCGATCGCACCAATTGCTGCAGGGTTTGCTCCAGATAGCGCCGGGGAATGCCCTGGCGCCTCGTGATCTCGCGGCTTTGCACCGGTTCGCCGCCGGCATGGTAGGCGATGTCCAGCACCGCCTCGATGGCGAACAGCATCTTCTTCGACGGTCGCAGCATGGTCGTGTCACTCTCCGCGTCGTTCGGTTCCGGTCGAGCCGAAGCCGCCGGCCCCCCGGTCGGTCTCGGTCAGTTCGGTGGCTTCGATCCAATGGGCCTGCTCGACGCGGGCGACCACCAATTGGGCGATGCGCATGGCCCGGGTCACCGTGAAGGCGGTGTCCCCCAGATTGACCAGGATCACCCCGATCTCGCCCCGGTAATCGGCATCGATGGTGCCGGGCGCGTTCAGGACGGTCACGCCATGGCGGGCGGCGAGCCCTGAGCGCGGCCGCACCTGCGCCTCGAACCCGGCCGGCAGGGCGATGGCGAAGCCGGTGGGAATCACGGCGCGTCGCCCCGGGGCCAGGGTGATGTCGGCCGGGATGCAGGCCATCAGGTCCAGGCCGGCGGCATGGGTGGTTTCGTAACGCGGCAGCGGCAGGTCGTCGGCGTGCGGCAGACGCAGGATGGGTATGGCGATCATTCGGCCCCCCCGGGCTTCAGGAAATCGGCGATGCGCCAGGCCAGCCGCTCGGCGACGTCGGCCTTGGCGATGCGCGGCCAGTCCTCGGTGCCCGAGGCGCTGATCAGATGGACGCTGTTGAAATCGCCACCGAAGGTGCCGGTGGCCGGCGAGACATCGTTGGCGACGATCCAGTCGCAGCCCTTGCGGGCCAGCTTGGCCTTGGCGTGCTCCAGAACCTTCTCGGTTTCGGCGGCAAAACCGATCACCAGGCGCGGCCGGGCCGATCCGGCCTCGGAAAGCGTCGCCAGGATGTCGGGGTTGGCGGCCAGCTCGATGGCGGGCGGCGGCGCGCCCGGGTACTTCTTGCGCTTTTCCTTCGAGGCGTTCGACACCGTCCAGTCGGCCACGGCCGCCGCGCACACCGCCACGTCGGCCGGCAGGTTGCCCAGCGCGGCGCCCAGCATCTCGCGCGCGGTCTCGACATGGATGGTGCGCACCCCCGACGGATCGGCCAGCCGCACCGGGCCGGTGATCAAGGTGACGTCGGCGCCCAGGCGAGCCAGGGCGGTGGCGATGGCGTGGCCCTGCTTGCCCGACGAACGGTTGCCGATGAAGCGGACCGGGTCGATCGGCTCGAAGGTCGGGCCGCTGGTGACCAGGGCCTTGATCCCGGCCAGCGGTCCCTTGGCCAACAATCCCTCGATGGCGGCGACGATCTCGCCCGGTTCGGCCATGCGGCCGATTCCCGATTCCCCTTCGGCCAGCGGCCCGGCATTGGGGCCGACGGTGTGAATCCCGCGCCCCTTCAGGGTCGCCAGGTTGGCCCGGGTGGCCGGATGCTCCCACATGCGGAAATTCATCGCCGGCGCCACCAGGATCGGCTGGTCGGTGACCAACAGCGCGGTCGAGGCCAGATCGTCGGCCAGACCGTGCGCCATCTTGGCCAGCAGGTTGGCGGTGGCCGGCGCGACAACCACCAGATCGCAATCGCGCGCCAGGGTGATGTGGCCGATCTCGTGTTCGTCGGTCAGCGAGAAGGTGTCCTGGAACACCTTGTTGCCCGACAGGGTCTGCACCGCCAGCGGCGTGACGAACTGGGTGGCGTTGTGGGTCAGCAGGCAGCGCACGTCGGCGCCGCGTTCGCGCAGGCGACGAATCACCTCGAGCGATTTGTACGCGGCGATGCCGCCGGAGATGACGAGCAGGATACGGCGGCCGTCGAGCACGGAAAATCCTTGGGAAATCACCGAAGATAAAGTGTGGTTAGCCTAGACCGGGCCATGATTTCCCGCAAGACCCAAGTGATATGGTCAGCTTTTTCCGGCCAACGGGTGGTGCTGCTGCACCAGCCTGACCTTGGGTGCGTCCAGGACGTGGGTATAGATCTCGGTGGTGGCGATGTCGGCATGGCCCAGCATCTCCTGGACCACGCGCAAATCGGCGCCGTGGGCCAAAAGGTGGCTGGCGAAGGCGTGGCGCAGGACGTGGGGCGACAGCCGGCGCGGATCGATGCCGGCCTTCATGCCGACCCGAAGCAGCATAGCGGCGAAGCCCGAGCGGGTCAGGTGGCCGCTGTGGCCCGAGGACGGGAACAGCCAGCGCGAGCTTTTGCGGCCCAGCAGCTCGGCCCGCAGCGGCAGCCAGGCGGCCACCGCCGCTCGGGCCGGATCGGATAGCGGCACCATGCGTTCCTTGTCGCCCTTGCCGCGCACCACCAGCACCGCCGGGTCGCGGGCCAGGCTGGCGAACGGCAGGCCGACCAGTTCCGACACCCGCAGGCCGGTGGCGTACAGAAGTTCCAGAAGCGCGGTGACCATCAGCCCGTGCGGCGGGGCGACGGCGCGCGCCGCCTCCAGCAAAAGATCGACCTCGGCTTCCGACAGCACCTTGGGCAGCGGCCGGCCCAGCCTGGGCATGGCGACCCGGCTGGTGGGATCGTCGGGGCGCCAGCCCTCGGCGAAGGCGAAGCGGAAGAACTGGCGCAGCGCCGACAGCCGCCGCGCCTGGGTCCTGGCCGCCATGCCGGCATCGGCCAGATCGCGCAGGAAGGCGGCGACGTTCTGGGGCGTGGCCGCGACCACGCTGCCACCCTTCAGGAATTCGGCGAAGCGGTCGAGATCGCGGCGATAGGCATCCAGGGTATGGGGGCTGGCGCCGCGCTCGACCGCCATCATTTCCAGGAAGGCCTCGACGTGGCGGCTCATGATAGGAAGCGGTCCAACTCGGCACGCACCGCCTGCAATCCCTTGGTCCAGCCGCAGCCGTCGGGCTGGCGGATCAGGCGGGCGCTGTCGTACCACGGCGTGGTGTCCTCGGCCTCGAACCACCGCCAGTCGGCGCCGTGGTTCAGCAGCACCAGGCAGGGCACCCCCAGACCGCCGGCCACATGCACGGTGACGGTATCGACGCTGATCACCAGATCCAGCTGGGCGACGATCGCGGCGGTGTCGGCGAAATCGCCCAGCCTTTCTTCCAGGTCGATGGCGAAGGGGGCGAGTGCCGCCTTTTCCTCGGCCGCCAGACCCTTTTGCAGCATGAAGAACGACGCCCCCGGATGATCCTTCAGCACGATGTCGGCCAGCTCGGCGCCGGGGACGAAGCGGTGCGGATCGACATCCTTGCGGGTCGAGGACCAGGACAGGCCGATCCGCTTCTTGCCCTCGGCCGGCCCCAGATCAAAGCCGGCCCCGGCCGGCACCGACAGATAAGGCGCACCTTTGATGTCGGCGGTGTCGGCGACGAAGAAACCCGGCAGGCTCATGACATAGCAGAAGCGGTCGCCCTTGGGGCGTCGGCGATCATCGGTGGCAACGAACTCGATGCCGGAGAAGGATGAATCCAGCAGGCGGACCAGCGGCGCCTGGCAGACGAACACCACCCGGTCGCAGCGGGCGCGGGCCTGGGGCAGGAAGCGGGCGAACAGCAAGGAATCGCCCAGGCCGATCTCGGCATGGACCACCAGCGTCCCCTTGAAGGGCGTGCCGTCCCAATAAGGCGCGGTCGGCTTGGGCTCGGCGAAGCGGGCGCGGCGGGTGCGCCATTCCCATTCGGGCCAGCCCTCGGCGAAGCGTTTGGCCCCCAGCAGCAACTGGGCCAGGCCGTAATGGGCGTCGGCATAGTCGGGCTGGCGGGCGAGGGCCTGACGGAACAGGGCCTCGGCTTCGGCCCAGCGGCGCTGCAGCACCAGGGTCGAGCCCAGATTGTTCAACACGTCGGGGCTGCCCGGCGCCAGTTGGACCGCCCGGGCATGGGCCTGCTCGGCCCGGATCAGGTCGCCCAATTGCTGCCAGGCCACCCCCAGATAGGACCAGGCCAGTGGATCGTTCGGCACCAGCTCGCCCAGGCGGGTGAAGGCCGCCACCGCGCCCTTTCCGTCGCCCAGATCCAGCCGGCACACCCCCAGATTCTTCCACGCCGCTGCGGACTCGCGTAAGCCCAGGGCGCGTTCCAGCAAAAGGGCGGCGGCAGCCGGGCGCCGCCCATCCATGTCCAGCTTGGCTAGGTTGAACAGCAGATCGGGATTGGCCGGCTCGAGGACCAGGGCGCGATCATAGGCGGCGCGGGCGCCCTTGATGTCGCCCAGGGCCTTTTTTGTGATGGCGATGGCGTTCAACAGCGCGGCGTCGGCCCCCAGCTTCAGCGCGCGTTCCAGTATTTTTAGCGCCTCGGAATGGCGGCCGGCCTTGGCCTTGGCGATCCCCGCCGCCAACAGACCGGACCGGTCGGCCGCCTTTCCCATCAGATGCCGTTGGCCAGCATCGCCTCGACGGCGAGGCGGCGGGCATCCTCGCCCAGTCCGACCACGCTGAGAGCGCTGATCGCCTCGGACAAGGTGATCGGGTCCAGCTTGTCGAGCCCGCTATCGCCGGTGGCGGCCAGCACCGCCAGCACGGTGCCGCCCAGGCGGGCATCCAGCGCCGCGCCCTGCATCATGGCGAACAGGCCGAATTTCGGACCTCCCGCCGGCAGGGCCAGGGTGTCCAGCCACAAGGAATCGGGAATCTTGGCGCCCAGTCCGGCCAGAGTGCCCAGCACCACCGCGACGCGCCGCGCCGCCAGTTCGGGCGCCAGCCCGGTCAAGGACTGGCGCCAGCCGGCCAGGCCGGCCAGCGACAGCTCGCGCCCCGGTTCGGTGCCGGCGATGGCGGCGAGCGGCCACAGCCGCGCGGCAATGGTGGCTCCGGCCGCCGGGTCGGCCTGGACGATGTCCAGCCACTTGGCCGCCGCCTCGGGCTTGCCCAGGGCGTAAAGGGCGCGGGCGAAGGACGGGGCCTGAGCGGCCAGCAAGGAATCGGGCCGGGTGGCCAAGATCACCGGCTCGAACAGTCGGGCGGCCCCGGCCAGTTCGCCCTTGGCCCCGGCCAGTTCCAGCGCCTTGGCGGCGAACTGGGCCTTCAGCACCGGGTCGGGCTGGTCGGTGGCGGCGCGGAACAGCAGCGCCCGGGCTCGCGGGCCGGCGGTGTCGGCACGGGTCAGGGGCGCCGACATCTCGTCGGGGGCGAAGATTTGGGCCAGATACAGGGACCGCAGCGAATCGATGGGCAAGGCCCCGGCCGCTTCGGCCCGTTCGCCGGCCATCAGCCGCAACTCGGGCGGGTTCGAGGCGGTCAAGGCGACCGCCCGGTTGACTGACGCGGACGCCTTGGTCAGCGACGAAGCCGGCAGGGGCAGCTTGGCGGCGGCGAAGGCGGCGACATGCAGGGGGTTCGCCTCGTCCAGGCGGATCTTGTCGAGCGCGGGGGCCGGCACGCCGCCCAGCACCTCGGCGGCGGTGATGAAGGCGCCGTCCGGGTCCTTCTTCTCACGCAGCAGGTCCAGGCCGAAATTGCCTTCCAGGGTGCGGCCCTGGGTCAGGTTGCACAGGACCAGCATCTTGGGCTGCAGCGGGTCGGACGGATCGGGGGCCTGGCGGCCGGCATCGGCGCAGGCGCCGGTCAGGTCGCCGCCCAGCAGCTTGGCTTCTCGCCGGACGCGGTCGAGCATCGGACCCGAGGCCTGGGCCGGCACCGCCTTCAGCAGGGTCAACAGGCCATCGACCTCGCCCATGGCCAGCAGGCGTTCGGCCCTGAGTTCGACCAGGCCGGGCTTCTCGCCTTCCCTGGCATCGTCGGGCGGCGGCGCTGCGGTCAGCAGCAGGCGGCGCTCGATGCCGGCCAGCGCCCGCGAACCCGACGCCGCCGGCAACAGCGGAATCAAGGCGCGCAGCGTCCGGGCCGAGGTATTGGCCCACAAGGTTTCGGGCAAGCCGCCCTGGCGGGAATCCAGCACGCCGATGCCGTCGGGGTTGGGCGCCTTCAGGGCGTTGACGTCGATCTTGCCCACCGGCTCGGCTAGCGGCGGATCGATCCGTTCCATGGTCTCGGGGTCGAAGGGCTGCGACAAGGGCGACAGCCGGCCGCTTTGGGCCAGGGCCAGACCCGGCACCAGGGTCAGCGCCAGGGCGCAACCCAGCAGCCGCAAGCGGCGGTCAGCGCGGCAGACGGTCATCGGGAATCACCTTTTCAACCTTGGCGGCCGGTGCCGGAATATCCGACGAGGCCAGGAAGATGCCACCACCGACGATGACGGCCAGCACCACAAGCATCAGAATTCCGGCTATCTTTCCCATGCGCTATAACCAACCTTGATCTGTGATTTGATGGACAGGCCCCGGCCCGGACGGATACAAGCGGCGATAAGGGATGCTGGCGGGGCCGGCTTTACGAAGACGGTGTTGCGAAGACGGGGCAGTGTATCGGCCTCGCCTTCCGGGATCAACGGCGGGGCGTGGACGGGCTTCGATGACGGCGGATGAGGAACTGGCGGAGCGGTTGGGGCGCTCGATCGTATTGGTGGGCCTGATGGGCTCGGGCAAATCCTGCGTCGGTCGCCGGCTGGCGGCGCGGCTGAAGGTCGCCTTCATCGATTCCGACGCCGAGTTCGAGGCCGCCGCCGGCTGCACCATCAGCGATTATTTCGCTCGCTTCGGCGAGCCGTCCTTCCGCGACGGCGAGCGCAAGGTGATCGCCCGGCTGATGGAGGGCGAGCCCAAGGTGCTGGCCACCGGTGGCGGCGCCTTCGTCGATCCCGAGACCCGCGCCCGCATCAAGGACGAGGCCATTTCGGTGTGGATCCGGGCCGATCTGGACCTTCTGGTCAAGCGTACCTCGGGCCGCGACCACCGGCCGCTGTTGAAGACCGGCGACCCGCGCGAGATCCTGGCCCGGCTGATGGAAGCCCGCTACCCCCTGTACGCCGAGGCGGACATCGTCGTCGATACCACCGACGAGCCGCCGGAAGTCACCGTCGCCAAGATCATCGACCAACTGGCGATTCTGTCGGAGCCGAAAGCATGAGTGCCGAAATCATTCGCGTCGAATTGGGCGAGCGTTCCTATGACATCGAGATCGGCGCCGGGCTGATCGACCAGGCCGGCCCGCGCATGGTTCCGGTGATGGCCGGCAAGCGCGCCTTCGTGGTCACCGACGACGTGGTGGCGCCGCTTTATCTCGACCGCGTGCTGGCCTCGCTGGACCGGGCCGGCATCGCCCACGGCCATGTGGTGGTGCCCCATGGCGAGCATTCCAAATGCTTCGCCCAGTTGGAAGAGCTGACCGAAACCATGCTGGACGCCCGCTGCGAGCGCTCGACCATGGTGGTGGCGCTGGGCGGCGGCGTCATCGGCGACCTGACCGGCTTCGCAGCCGCCATCTTGCAGCGCGGGCTGGATTTCGTGCAGATCCCCACCACCTTGCTGGCCCAGGTGGACAGCTCGGTCGGCGGCAAGACCGGCATCAACACCCGCCAGGGCAAGAATCTGGTGGGTTCCTTCCACCAGCCACGCCTGGTGCTGGCCGACATCGACACCCTGAACAGCCTGGACCGGCGCCAGATGCTGGCCGGCTATGCCGAGGTGGTGAAGTACGGAATCATCGACGACGCGCCGTTCTTCGCCTGGCTGGAAGAACAAGGCCCGGCCCTGATCGACGGCGACCAGGCCGCGCGCGCCCAGGCGGTGGCGGTATCGTGCCGGGCCAAGGCCCGCATCGTCGCCGCCGACGAGCGTGAAGGCGGCGTGCGCGCCTTGCTGAATCTGGGCCACACCTTCGGTCACGCCCTGGAAGCAGAGACCGGCTTCTCCGAGGAATTGCTGCATGGCGAGGCGGTGGCCATCGGCATGGTGATGGCGCTTCGGCTGTCGGCCCGGCTGGATCTGGCCCCGCCTGATGATTGCGCCCGGCTGGAACGCCATTTGGCCCGGCTCGGCCTGCCCACCGGCCTGTCGCGCCAGCGCCACTGGGATGTGGATGCGCTGGTCCACCACATGGCCGGCGACAAGAAGGTGAAGGACGGCAAGGTGACCTTCGTGCTGGCCAAGGGCATCGGCCGCTCGTTCCTGACCCGCGAGGTGCCGGCATCCGCCGTGCGCGACATGCTGGCCGAGTTCGTGGCGGGCTGACGGCGATGGAAGCAATGTCCCTTTCGCTGGCGATCATCCTGGGATTGCTGGTGCTATCGGCCTTCTTCTCGGGGTCGGAAACCGCGCTGACCGCGGTGTCGCGCCCCTATATGCACCAACTCGAGCAAGACGGCAGCCGCCGCGCCCGCCGGGTCAACCATCTGATCGCCACCCGCGATCGCCTGATCGGGGCGCTGTTGGTTGGCAACAATCTGGTCAATATCCTGGCCTCGTCGCTGGCGACCGGCGCGCTGGTGACCATGTTCGGCGAGGCCGGCATCGCCTATGCCACCGCCGGCATGACGGTGATCGTGGTGTTGTTCGGCGAGGTGCTGCCCAAGACCTACGCCATCTACAACGCCAACAAGGTGGCGCTGATGGTGGCCATCCCGGTGACCGGCCTGGTCACGATCCTGTCGCCGGTGGTGCGCGGCCTGGAAGTGGTGACCCGGCTGATTTTTCGGATGTTCGGCGCCAAGTACGCCACCGATGCCTCGATCGAGACCGCCATGATGGAGTTGCGCGGCGCCATCGAGGTCCACACCACCCAGGAGGCGGTGCAGGACGAACGGCGCATGCTGCGCTCGATCCTCGAGCTCGACGATGTTGAGGTCGGCGAGGTGATGACCCACCGCCGCAAGGCCTTCACCATCGATGCGGGCCTGCCGCCGGCCGAGATCGTCGACCTGATCCTCAAAAGCCCCTATACCCGCATCCCGCTATGGCGGGGCGAGCCCGACAACATCATCGGCGTGGTCCACGCCAAGGACGTCCTGCGCGCCGTGCGCGCGCTGGACGGCGATGTCGCCCAGCTCGATGTCGGCGAACTGGCCGGCACCCCGTGGTTCATCCCCGATTCCACCACGCTTCTGGAGCAATTGCGCGCCTTCCGCGAACGGCGCGAGCATTTCGCCCTGGTGGTCGATGAATACGGCGCCCTGATGGGGGTGGTGACGCTGGAAGACATCCTGGAAGAGATCGTCGGCGACATCACCGACGAGCACGATGTCGCCGTCGCCGGTGTCCACCCGCAGGAAGGCGGCGATTACGTCGTCGATGGCGGCGTCACCATCCGCGATCTCAATCGCGAATTCGAATGGCGCCTGCCCGACGAGGACGCCAACACCATCGCCGGCCTGCTGCTGCACGAAAGCCGCCAGATTCCCAATGTCGGCCAGGTGTTCCGCTTCCACGGCTTCCGCTTCGAGGTGTTGCGCAAGAACCGCAACCAGATCGCCTCGATCCGCATCACCCCGCCGAATTCAGCCCCTTAGTGTGGTGATTCCGAAGTTCGCATCAAAATGCGGACATCGGAATCACCACACAATTCAACAGATTAGTGTCCTGCCCCAGAAATTCACTTGCGAATTTCTGGGGCAGGACACTAGCCCCCGAACGCGCACAGATCGGGGACCGCGCAGCCGTCGCATTCCGGTTTCCTGGCCTTGCAGACATAACGGCCGTGCAGGATCAGGTAATGGTGGGCGTCGTGGGCGAAGCGGGCCGGCGTGACCCGCAAAAGCCCTTCCTCGACCGCCAGCACGGTCTTGCCGGGTGCCAGGCCGGTGCGGTTGGCGACGCGGAAGCAATGGGTATCGACGGCGATGGTCGGCTGGCCGAAGGCGACGTTCAGCACCACGTTGGCGGTCTTGCGCCCGACGCCGGGCAGGGCTTCCAGCGCGTCGCGCTCGGCCGGCACCTGGCCGCCATGGCGCTCGATCAAAAGCCGCGACAGCGCCATCACGTTCTTGGCCTTGGTCTGGTAAAGGCCGATGGTGCGGATGTGGTCGCGTAAGCTCTCTTCGCCCAGCTCCAGCATGGCCTGGGGCGTGGTCACCTTGGCGAATAGCGGGCCGGTCGCCTTGTTGACGCCGACATCGGTGGCCTGGGCCGACAGCACCACCGCCACCAGCAAGGTATAGGCGTTGACATAGTCCAGCTCGCTTTTCGGGCTGGGATGGGCGGCGGCCAGGCGGGCGTAGAATTCGTCGATCTGGGCGGGCTTCATCGCATCCTCTGGCAGGCGGCTCTTAACCATTTGCCCCATGGCGCGATGCGCAAAATGTGCATTGCGCCAGCCGCCATTGCGGCGGCGGCCAAGCAAGCGGTGCTTGCGCCCGGCGAGGGCAAATAGTGATGCAGATTTTCTGCATCACGAACTAAAGTGTCGCCCATGACCGGGGATGTCACCGAAAAAAAGCCAAGCTGGCGCGACGCCTTCGCCGTCTATGGCGACCGCCGCATCGTCACCATCCTGCTGCTGGGTTTTTCCAGCGGCCTGCCGCTGGCCTTGACCGGATCGACCCTAGCGGTGTGGCTGACCGAGGCCGGGGTGTCGCTGAAGACCATCGGCCTGTTCGCCCTGGTCGGCACGCCCTATACCTTCAAGTTCGTGTGGGCGCCGCTGGTCGATCAGATGCGCCTGCCCGGCCTAACCGGCGCGTTCGGGCGCAGGCGTGCGTGGATGCTGGCGACCCAGGCCGCCCTGATCGGCGCGTTGCTGGCGCTGGGTGCCACCGACCCGGCCCTTCAGACCGAGCGGGTGGCGCTGCTGGCCCTGCTGGTGGCTTTCTGCTCGGCCAGCCAGGACATCGTCATCGATGCCTACCGGGTCGAAATCCTTGATAAGCCGCAATATGGCGCCGGTGCCGCCGCCGTGCAGTTCGGCTATCGCGTCGCCATGCTGGTGTCGGGGGCCGGCGCCTTGCTGCTGGCCCAGTTCAGCGGCTCGTGGGCGGTGACCTATGTCGCCATGGCCGGCCTGGTGGGGGTCGGCATGGTCACCGTGCTGGCCAATCCCGAACCGAACGCTCCGCCCCTGGTCCTGGCCGCCACCATCGCCGGCCGGCTGCGCCAGGCGGTGATCGAGCCGTTCGCCGACATGGCCCGGCGCAGCGGACGCTTCATCCTGGCGGTGCTGGCCTTCGTGCTGCTGTACAAGCTGGGCGACGCCTTCGCCGGGGTGATGGCCAATCCCTTCTACATCATGATCGGCTTCACCAAGGCCCAGGTGGCGACGGTGTCGAAGCTGTTCGGCTTCGGCGCCACCATCCTGGGGACCTTCCTGGGCGGCGTGGTGGTGGCGCGCTACGGCCTGTGGAAAAGCCTGCTGGGCTGCGGCCTGTTGCAGATGCTGTCCAACCTGATGTTCGCATGGCAGGCATCCGTCGGCGCCGACGTCTATGCGTTGACCTTGACCATCGCCGTTGAGAATCTATCGGGAGGATTAGGGTCGGCGGCTTTCGTGGCCTACATATCCGGCCTGTGCAGCCTTAGATTCACAGGGACGCAATATGCGTTGCTGAGTTCGTTGGCGGCGGTGGGGCGGACCCTGGTCGCCTCGAGTGCCGGCCAACTGGCGGAAAGCCTGGGCTGGGTCGATTTCTTCCTGGTCTCGACCCTGGTGGCTTTGCCTGGCCTGATCTTGCTGGTGGCGTTGCGCCGCAGGTTGCTGCCGCCCGACCCATAGGAGAGTGCCGTGAAGATTGGCGTTCCCAAGGAAATCAAGACCCACGAATACCGCGTGGCCATGATTCCGGCGGCCGTGCGCGAGCTGACCCGGCACGGCCATCGGGTGATGGTGCAAAAAGGCGCCGGCGCCGGCATCGGCTGCTCGGACGCCGATTACCTGGCCGCCGGGGCCAGCCTGGGGGCCGACGCCCAGGACGTCTTCGCCACCGCCGATCTGGTGGTCAAGGTCAAGGAGCCGCAGGCATCGGAATTCGCCCTGCTGCGCGACGGCCAGGTGCTGTTCACCTACCTGCATCTGGCCCCCGATCCGGCCCAGGCCAATGCCCTGGTTGAACGGGGCGTCACCGCCATCGCCTATGAAACCGTCACCGACGCCCGGGGCGGGCTGCCATTGCTGGCCCCGATGAGCGAGGTGGCCGGCCGGATGTCGATCCAGGTCGGCGCCCATTGCCTGGAAAAGGAACAAGGCGGCGCAGGCGTGCTGCTGGGCGGCGTGCCCGGCGTGCCGCCCGGCCGGGTGGCCATCCTGGGCGGCGGCGTGGTCGGGACCAATGCCGCGCGCATGGCGGTCGGGCTGGGGGCCAGGGTCACCATCATCGACCGCTCGGCCGCCCGGCTGGCCCAGTTGGACGAAATGTTCGCCGGCCGGGTCGAGACCGCCTATGCGACGCTGGATGCCATCGAGCAGGCGGTCGCCTCGGCCGATCTGGCGGTGGGTGCGGTGCTGATCCCCGGTGCGGCCGCGCCGCGGCTGGTGTCGCGCGAACTGGTGGCCGCCATGCGGCCCGGTTCGGTGGTGGTCGATGTCGCCATCGACCAGGGCGGCTGCTTCGCCACCTCGCGCCCGACCAGCCACGCCGAGCCCACCTATGTCGCCGAAGGGGTGGTGCATTACTGCGTCACCAACATGCCGGGCGCGGTGGCGCGCACCTCGGCGATCGCCCTGGGCCATGCTACGCTGCCCTTCATCCTGGACCTGGCCGACCGGGGTTGGGGCCCGGCCCTGGCGGAAAATCCCCATCTGGCCGCCGGTTTGAACGTCCATAATGGAAAAATCACCCATCCAGCGGTGGCACGCGCGCTCGGAATGGCGTATGAGGATGCCGCAAAGTTTTTAGAGCGGTTCCGAAGCTGACCGCATCGCAAAAGAACACACAAGGGAACAAGGACAGCAACCATGGACCTCAAGAAGATCCCGATCGGCAAGAATCCCCCGACCGACATCAACGTCGTGGTCGAAATCCCGCTGCGCGGCGACCCGGTCAAGTACGAGATCTGCAAGGAATCCGGCGCGATGTTCGTCGACCGCTTCCTGCACACCGCCATGTACTACCCGACCAATTACGGCTTCGTGCCGCACACCCTGTCCGACGACGGCGATCCGGTCGACGTGATGGTGGTGGGCAAGCATGGCGTGGCGGTCGGCTCGGTTCTGCGCTCGCGCCCGATCGGCGTGCTGCTGATGGAAGACGAATCCGGCCAGGACGAGAAGATCCTGGCGGTGCCGCACGCCAAGCTGCACCCGTTCTACGACGAAGTGCAGTCCTACAAGGACCTGCCCGACGTGCTGATCAAGCAGATCGAGCACTTCTTCGCCCACTACAAGGACCTGGAAGAGGGCAAGTGGGTCAAGGTGATCGGCTGGGGTGATGCCGAAAAGGCCGGCGAGATCATCAAGGACGCCATCAAGCGCGCCGAGAAGAAGAAGAAGTAAGGCGAATTCGCCAAGAAGACGGCCGGGGAAGGCGATTCCCCGGCCGCTTTTTTTGAGCCTGCGGAAACAAGCCTGCGCGGTGATTGAGCGGGGCCGGCACGGCCCGCGCCACGCCCTATGGCGCCAGACCTTCGCTTTTTTTGAGCCTGCGGAAACAAGCCTGCGCGGCGATTGAGCGGGGCCGGCACGGCCCGCGCCACGCCCTATGGCGCCAGGCCTTCGGTGTTGGAACGGTCGCCCTTGGGGCGCTGGTCGGCCAGCGACTGGCCGGTGATCAGGAAATAGCTCATCTCGGCGATGTTGGTGGCGTGGTCGCCGATGCGCTCGATGTTCTTGGCCATGAACATCAGGTGCGAGCAGGCGGTGATGGTGCGCGGGTCTTCCATCATGTAGGTCAGGATTTCGCGGAACAGGCTGGAATAAAGCGCGTCCACCTCCTGGTCGCGGGCGCGCACCGCCAGGGCCTGGGCCGCGTCGTGCTGCAGATAGGCGGCCAGCACCTGGGCCAGCAATTCCTGCACCAGCCGGCCCATGCGCAAAAGCGTGCGCACCGGCGCCAGCGGCGCGGTCTGGTTCAGCACCAGCGTCCGCTTGGCGTTGTTGGCGGCGTGATCGGCGATGCGTTCCAGGTCGGCGGCGATCTTCAACGAGGCGATCACCGTGCGCAGATCGTCGGCGACGGGGGCGCGCAGCGCCAGCAGCCGCACCGTCTGCTCGTTGACGAAATGCTCGTCGGCGTCGATGGCGGCGTCCGAGGCGACCACCTCGCCGGCCAGTGTGTCGTCGCGGGTCTCGACCGCCTTCATCGACAGCTCCAACTGGCGTTCGGCCAGGCCGCCCATGCGGGAAATGGCGTCGTGCAGTCGCTTCAATTGCTCGTCATAGGATTTGACGATGTGATGTTCGCCCACGGTCGGCATGCTTGCTCCTATGATCAGCCGAATCGGCCGGTGATGTAGCCTTGCGTCAATTGCTGCTCGGGCGCGGTGAAGATCCGCTCGGTCGGCCCGACCTCGATCAGGCTGCCCAGGTGGAAGAAGGCGGTCAGGTGCGACACCCGGGCCGCCTGCTGCATCGAATGGGTGACGATGACGATGGTGTAGCTTTCGGCCAGTTCGTCGATCAGTTCCTCGACCTTGGCGGTGGCGATGGGGTCCAGCGCCGAGCAGGGCTCGTCCATCAAGATCACCTCGGGCCGGACCGCGATGGCGCGCGCGATGCACAATCGCTGCTGCTGGCCGCCCGACAGGCCGGTGGCCATGTCGCCCAGGCGGTCCTTGACCTCGACCCACAGGCCGGCCTTGGTCAGGGCGTCGGCGACCATGGCATCCAGACTGTCCTTGTCGGGCACCAGCCCATGGATGCGCGGGCCGAAGGCGACGTTGTCATAGATCGTTTTGGGGAAGGGGTTGGGCTTTTGGAACACCATGCCGACCCGCATGCGCAGCAGCACCGGATCGATGGCGCCGTCGCCGTAAAGCGGCTCGTCGTCCAGGGTGATGGTGCCGCTGACCTTGGCGCCGACGATGGTGTCGTTCATGCGGTTCAAGCAGCGCAGGAAGGTCGACTTGCCGCAGCCCGACGGCCCGATCAGGGCGGTGACCCGGTTGGCTGGAATGTCGAGATCGATGCCCTTCAGCGCTTCCTTGGCGCCGTAATGAACGCGAACGCTGGCCGCGTTCATCTTGGTCTCGACGATCTGATCCGACATGGTGGGGTCCGGTTGGAAAGGGGCGGGGAAGGTATAGCGCGAAAGCCGTGACAGTTTTGTGAAATGTCACAACAGGGCATGGATGGAATTGCGCCGGGGCGTCCACAGGCCGCGCCGGATGGCCTCGGTGAAGCGGGCCTTCATCTCGGCCAGGGCGGCCGGGTTGTGTTGCTCCATGAAGTCGCGCACGCGATCGTCGGCCAGATAGGCGTCGGCCAGCAGGTCGAAATGGTGGCTTTTGACCGCATGGGTGGTGGCGGCGAAGGCGAACAGGTAATCGACCGTGGCGCTCATCTCGAAGGCGCCCTTATAGCCGTGGCGCATCACGCCTTCGATCCATTTGGGATTGGCGGCACGCGCGCGGACCACCCGGGCGATTTCCTCTTCCAGGGTCTTGATGCGCGGGCTTTCGGGGCGGGAATGGTCGGGGTGATAGATCGCCGGCTGGGCGCCCGAGGCTTGGGCCACCGCCGCGCTCATGCCGCCCTCGAACTGATAGTAATCGTCGGAATCCAGCAAATCGTGCTCGCGGTTGTCCTGGTTTTGCACCACCGCCTGGACCTGGGACAGCCGGGTGGTGAACAGATCGTGCGCGGCTTCACCTTCCTTGCCGCCGCCATAGACCCAGCCGCCCCAGGCGACATAGGCGGCGGCCAGGTCGGCCTGCTCGTTCCAGCCGCCCTCGTCGATCAGGGCCTGCAATCCAGCCCCATAGGCGCCGGGCTTCGAGCCGAACACCCGCGCCGCCGCCAGGCCCTCGCCCAGCCGGGCCTGTTCCTCGCGCACCCGGGCGGCCAGGGGGTTGGTGTCGGCGGGCTCAATCAGCTTGGCGACCGCGCGCACCGCCTGATCGAACAGATTGATCAGATCGGGGAAGGCGTCGCGGAAGAAGCCCGAGACGCGCAGGGTGACATCGACCCGCGGGCGGTCCAGCAGGCCGGCCGGCATCACCTCGAAGCCCGACACCCGGTTCGAGCCGACATCCCAGGTCGGCCTGACCCCCATCAGGGCCAGGCCTTGGGCGATATCGTCGCCGCCGGTGCGCATGTTGCTGGTGCCCCAGGCGGTCAGGGCCATGGTGCGCGGCCACTCGCCATGGTCCTGCAGGTGGCGTTCCACCAGCAATTGCGCCGATTTCCAGCCCAGGGCCCAGGCCGCCGGCGTCGGCACCATGCGGGTATCGACCGAGAAGAAATTCCGCCCGGTCGGCAGCACGTCGGGCCGGCCCCGGGTCGGCGCCCCCGACGGGCCGGGGCCGACGAAGCGGCCGTCCAGCCCGGCCAGCAGGCCGTCCAGTTCGGCCTGGCCACAGGCATCGACGGCAGGGGCCAGGTGGTGGTGGATCGTCTTCAGCACCTGAATGGTGCGCGTCCAGGTGGGCTCGCAGGCGCGCTCTTCCGCCACCAGGGCCAGGGCCAGGGCTTCCAGCCGCTCGACAGAGTCGCCCATGGTCCGCCACGGATCGGGGCCGGCCAAAACAGCCGGGTGGGGGCCGGGCCATGCCGCGCCCAGGTCGCAATCCAGCGGATCGAAGCCCAGGCCCAGGTCGTCGGCCAGGGCGCGCAGCAGCGAGGAATTGCCGTCACCCGATCCGCGCGGCACCCGGGCCAGCGCCACCAGCAAGGTCTGACGCTGCAGGCCGGTCGGGCTTTGGCCGAAGATGTGCAGGCCGTCGCGGATCTGCAATTCCTTCAGCTCGCACAGATGGGAATCCAGCTTGGCCAGGGCCTGGTCGGCATCGTCGGCGAAGGTGATGCCCAGATCGGCATCCAGGCCGATGGTGGCGGTCAGCGCCAGGATCTCTTTCTTCAAGGGCACCAGCCGGCGCGGGTCCAGGCCGGCGGCGTCGTAATATTCATCGACCAGCCGTTCCAGCTCGCGTAAGGGGCCATAGCTTTCCGCCCGGGTCAAAGGCGGCGTCAGATGGTCGATGATCACCGCGCCGGTCCGCCGCTTGGCCTGGGTGCCCTCGCCGGGATCGTTGACGATGAAGGGGTAAAGGTTGGGCAGCGCGCCCAGGCAGGCCTGGGGGAAGCAATCGGCCGACAGGGCCAAAGCCTTGCCCGGCAGCCATTCCAGATTGCCGTGCTTGCCCATATGGATGATGGCGTCGGCACGGAATTGCCAGCGCATCCAGGCGTGGAAGGCCAGATAGGAATGGGGCGGCACCAGCGCCGGGTCGTGGGCCGACGCCGCCGGGTCGATATTGTAGCCGCGCGCCGGCTGGACGCCGATGGCGACATGGCCCAGCCGCAGCACCGGCAGCAGGAAGCGGCCGCAAGTCAGCTCGCCCGGGCGAAAGAACGGATCGCCCTCGGGCGGGCCCCAACGGTCCAGCACCGCCTGGCGCACTTTGTCGGGCAGCGAGCCGAAGAACAGGTGATAATCGGCCAGCGACAGGGATTCGCGTTCCTCGCGCTGGTCCAACTGGCGCCAATCGTTGGTCGGGCCTTGTTGCAGCAGGGCCAGAAGCGCGTCGCCGTCGGCCGGAATGTGACCGACATCATAGCCGGCGGCCTGCATCGCCTGCAGCACCCGCACCGTGCCGGCCGGGGTATCGAGGCCGACGCCGTTGCCCAGCCTGCCGTCGCGGTTGGGGTAATTGGCCAGCACCACCATCACCCGGCGCTGGCCCGGTTCCTTGCGGCGCAATCTGGCCCAGGCGGCGGCCAGGTCGGCGGCGAAATCGACGCGGTCGGCCACCGGCTGGTGGCGGGCCAGGTCGCATTGGGTGGCGTGGTCGCGGCTGGCCCCCTTGAACGAGATGGCGCCGGCCAGCACGCGGCCATCGACCTCGGGCAGGGCCACGTTCATGGCGATGTCCTTGGGTCCCAGCCCATGGGTGCCGTCGCGCCAGGCCGCTTCCGAGACGCCGGCCAGCACCACCTGCAGCACCGGGCAATCGGCGCGGCCCAGCGGCGAATCCTCGGGCCGGCCGGGGGTGGCGACGGCGAAGCCGGTGGCGTTGACGATGATGGCGGGCGGGTCGGCCTCGATGGCCTGCTCGACCAGCGCCGCCGAGGCGGCCTCTTTCAACGACGAGACATAAAGCGCGCAGGCATCCAATCCGCGCCCGCGCAAGGCGGACAGCAGGGAATCGATGGGGGCGGTGTCGCCGGCCAGCACCAGGGCGCGGTAGAACACCACCAGGGCCAGCGGCCGGGTGGGGTCGCGCGGCTGTGGGTCATAGGGGCCGGCCGGCGGCAGCGGCCGGGGTTCCAGCCAGGGGGTGGGCTGGCCGGTCAATTCCGCGCAAAAGCCGATGAAGGACCGGGCATTGTCGGGCCCGGCGAAGATCAGCCAGCGCCACAGACGCTGCACGTCTTCCGGGCCCAGGTTGGTTTCGGCCAGCAGGTCGGAATCGGGGCGGTCGTCGCCGGGAAGGATGGCGAAGCCGATGCCCTGCTTGCGGCAGGTCCGGGCGATCTGCTCGATGCCATAGGGCCAATAGGCCCGCCCGCCCAGAAGGCGCACCACCACCAGCTTGGCATGGGCCACCACCTGATCGACATAAAGATCGACCGACATGTGGTGGGCCAGGCGCATCAGGTTGGCCAGGCGCAGGCTGACCGGCGCCCCCAGGGCGGCGTGGGCGGCGGCCAGGGCCGCCAGCTCGGAATCGGCGGCCGACAGGAAGACGATGTCGGCCGGGTCCTGGCCAAGGTCGATGGCCTCGGCCCCGTCGGAAACGCTGCCGGGTTGGGCGGCAAGAAGATGCAAAGGCCTAGCCTCCGATCGCCCTTTCGATGGCGGCGCGGTCCAGCCCGGTGCGGCCGATCACCACCAGATGGCCGGTGCGGACCTCATCACTTTTCCACGGCCGGTCGAACCAGCGCTCCAGCCGGGTGCCGACCGCCTGGATCACGGCGCGCGCGGGCTTGCCCTCGACCGCCAGGAAGCCCTTCAGGCGCAGGATGTCGTGGGTGGCGATGGCGTCCAGGATGCGTTCCTCCAGCGCCTCGATGTCGGCGATCGAGGCAAGCGCGATGGCGAAGCTGGTGAAATCGTCGTGGTCGTGGCCGTCCTCGGCATCGTGATGGCTGGGGCGCGCCGCCAGATCGTCCTCGGCGGCAGCGCTTAAGCCCAGCACCACCCGGGGGTCGATGGCGCTTTTGCTGGTGCGCACCACCTTGATGCCGGCGCGCAGATCCTGCGCCACCTGCTGATGGACCTGGGCGACGGTGTCGGGATGCAGCAGGTCGGTCTTGTTCAACAGCACCAGATCGGCGCAGGCCAGCTGGTCCTCGAACACCTCTTCCAGCGGATTGTCGTGGTCGGGCTGGGCCATGGCCTCGGGGCTGTCGGCGAAGCGGCCATCGGCGACGGCGGCCGCATCGACCACGGCGATCACCCCGTCGACCGTCACCTTCGAACGGATTTCCGGCCAGTGGAAGGCCTTGACCAGCGGCTTGGGCAAAGCCAGGCCCGAGGTCTCGATCAGGATGTGGTCGGGCGGGTTGGCCCGCTCCAGCAGGGACTGGATGGTCGGCAGGAACTCGTCGGCGACGGTGCAGCACAGGCAGCCATTGGCCAGTTCGATGATCGCGTCCTCGGCGCAGCCGGTGATGCCGCACGAGGCCAGCAACTCGCCATCGACGCCCTTGTCGCCGAACTCGTTGACGATCAGGGCGATGCGCTTGCCCTGGTTGTTTTCCATCAGGTGGCGGACCAGGGTGGTCTTGCCGGCCCCCAGGAAACCGGTGATGACGGTGGCAGGAACCTTGGACATCAAAGCGTATCCTTCATGATCAGCGGCAGGCCGGCGGCGACGAATACCACGCGGCGGCAGACCGAGGCGAGTTTCTGGTTGACCCGGCCCTGATGGTCGCGGAATTCGCGGGCCATCTTGTTGTCGGGCACCAGGCCCAGCCCGACCTCGGAACTGACCAGCACCACCGGCCCGGCCGGGTCGCGCAGCAATTCGGCCAGGCGGTCGGTCTGGTGCCCGACATCCAGGCCGGCATGCATCAGGTTGCTGATCCACAGGGTCAGGCAATCGACCAGGATCGGGCGCTCGGGCGACAAATGGCGGTCCAGGCATGCCGCCAGTTCCAGCGGTTCCTCGATGGTGGTCCAGTCCGGCCCGCGCCGGTCGCGGTGGTCGCGGATACGTTCGGCCATCTCGTCGTCGAAGGCCTGGCCGGTGGCGACGTACAGCGCTGGACCACCCGCCAGCAACCCTTCCGCATAGACGCTTTTGCCCGAGCGGGCACCGCCCAGGACCAGGGTCGAGCTCACGCCGCCGCCTCCAGGATGGCACGCACCTCGGCGGCGCCGATGGCCCCGTCCTCGCCCAGCGGCAGGCCGCCCCGTTCGCTTAAGCGGGCCGAGACCAACTGCGCCGCTTCGGCCGGAATGCCGGCGGCAATGGTGCCGGCCGGCACGCCGACGGATTCGAAGAAGGCGCGGGTCTTGGCCACCGCCTGGTCGATGCGCTGATCCTCGGACCCCTCGGTCAGGCCCCAGACCCGGGCGGCGAATTGCAGCAGCTTGGCCCGCTTGGCTTCACGGCGCACGGCCACCACGCCCGGCCACACCGCAGCCAGCGAGCGGGCATGGTCGATGCCGTAAAGGGCGGTCAGTTCATGGCCGATCATGTGGGTCGACCAATCCTGCGGCACGCCCTGGCCGATCAGTCCGTTCAAGGCCATGGTGGCGCACCACATCAGATTGGCGCGGGCCTGATAATCGGGCGGCGTGGCCATCACCTTGGGGGCGATCTCGACCAGGGTGGCCAGCACCGCTTCGGCCAGGCGGTCCTGCAAGGGCGCGTCGGCCGGCTGTGTCAGGTACTGTTCCAGCACATGGACGAAGGCATCGACGATGCCGTTGCCCAATTGGCGGGGCGGCAGGGAATAGGTGGATTCCGGGTCCAGCACCGAGAAGCGCGGCATGACGGCGGGCGAGCCGAAGCCCAGCTTCTCGCCGGTTTCCTCGCGGCTGACCACCGAGAAGGCGTTCATTTCCGACCCCGTCGCCGGGAGCGTCAGCACCACGCCCAAGGGCACCGCCGATTTCAGCCGGGCGCGCTTGGCGACGATGTCCCAGCAATCGCCCTCGAAGGGGATGGCGGCGGCGATGAACTTGCAGCCATCCACCACCGAGCCGCCGCCGACGGCCAGGATGAAATCCAGCTTCTCGGCCCGGGCCAGTTCGACCGCCTTCATCAGCGTCTCGTAGCGGGGATTGGGCTCGATGCCGGAAAATTCGACGAAGGTCAGGCCGGCCTGGCCCAGGGCGTCCACCACCTGGGCATGGATGCCGTTGGCCTTGATCGAGCCGCCGCCGAAGGCGAACAGCACGCGGGCTCCCTTGGGGATGTCGCGGCCCACTTGCGCGATCTGGCCCTTGCCGAAGATCAGCTTGACCGGGTTGTGATAGGTGAAATTGTCCATCGTGTCGGTCTCCGGGTTCAGGCTTTGATGCCGGCGCCCTTGGCCTTGGGGGCGGTGGGGTCCAGCGGCCAGCGTGGGCGGGGGGCGAAATCCAGGCGGTCGCTCTGGCCCAGGCGGAACCGTTCCAGCCCGGCCCAGGCGATCATCGCCGCGTTGTCGGTACAAAGGTTCAAGGGCGGCGCCAGGAAGGTCATGCCGGCGCGGCCGGCCAGTTGTTCCAGGCTGGCGCGCAGGGCCTTGTTGGCGGCGACGCCGCCGGCCACCACCAGATGGCTGGTCTGGGGCCATTGCGCCTGCATCAGCTCGATGGCGCGCCGGGTGCGGTCGGCGATGCTTTCGGCCGCCGCCTTCTGGAAGCCGGCGCAGACATCGGCCTTGTCCTGGTCGAACAAGGGCTTTTCCAGGCTTTCGACCAGCAGGCGCACGGCGTTCTTGATGCCGGAAAAGCTGAAATCGCAGCCGGGCTTGCCCTTCATCGGGCGCGGCAGATGGAAGCGGTCGCCGTCACCCTTGGCCGCCCATTCCTGCACCTGCGGCCCGCCGGGATAGCCCAGGCCCACCATCTTGGCGACCTTGTCGAAGGCCTCGCCGGCGGCGTCGTCGATGGTGGTGCCCAGCCGGCGATAGTGGCCGACGCCCAGCACCGCCAGCAATTGGCAATGCCCGCCCGACGCCAGCAGCAGCAGATAGGGGAAGGCGACGTCGTGGGTCAGCCGGGCGGTCAGCGCGTGGCCTTCCAGATGGTTGACGGCCAGGAACGGCTTGCCCGCGGCCAGCGCGATGGCCTTGCCGGCCATCACGCCGACCATCACGCCGCCGATCAGGCCCGGCCCGCCGGTGGCGGCGACGGCGTCCAACTGGTCGAAGGTCAGGCCGGCCCGCGCCATGGCCTGGCCGATCAGACGGTCGACATGGTCCAGATGCGAGCGGGCGGCGATTTCTGGAACGATTCCTCCGTAGGGACGATGATCGTCAAGTTGCGACAGCACGACATCGGCCAGAATGGTCCGATCGTCGGCCACGATGGCGGCCGCCGTCTCGTCGCAACTTGTCTCGATGCCCAGCACCAGCACGCGTGAAATCCCTTTCCAGAATCCTCGTCATTACCTACAACAACCGGACCATGACCGACAAACCCATCCTCACCATCGGCACCCGCGGCTCGCCTCTGGCGCTGGCCCAGACCCACGAAACCAAGCACCGCCTGGCGGCTGCCTGGCCCGAACTCGCCCCCGACGGCGCCGTCGCCATCGCCGTGATCAACACCACCGGCGACATGGTGCAGAACCGTCCGCTGGCCGAGATCGGCGGCAAGGGCCTGTTCACCAAGGAACTGGACGAATCGATGCTGGAGGGCCGCATCCAGTTGGCCGTCCATTCGATGAAGGACGTGCCCACCGTTCTGCCCGACGGCATCGTCCTGCCCTGCGTGCTCCCACGCGAAGATGTCCGCGACGCCTTCATCAGCCTAACCGCCAAAAGCCTGGCCGACCTGCCGGCCGGCGCGGTGATCGGCTCGTCGTCGCTCAGGCGTGGCGCCCAGATCCTGCACCGCCGCCCCGACCTCAAGGTGGTGAACTTTCGCGGCAACGTCCAGACCCGTCTGCGCAAGCTGGAAGAAAAGGTGGTCGATGCCACCCTGTTGGCCATGGCCGGCCTGAACCGGCTGGGGCTGGCCCACCATGCCAGTGGCGCCATCTCACCCGACGACATGCTGCCGGCGGTGGCGCAAGGGGCGATCGGCATCACCTGCCTGGCCGACGACCAGGATTCGCTGCGCTTCCTGTCGGCGCTGAACCACCCCCCGACCATGACCCGCATCACCGCCGAGCGGGCCTTCCTGACCCGGCTGGACGGCTCGTGCCGCACCCCCATCGCCGCCCTGGCCGAGCTGGAGGGCGAAACCTTGCGGTTCCGCGGCCTGATCGTCAGCCTGGACGGCAAGATCGTGCACGCCACCGAACGGAGCGGACCGGCCGCCGACGCGGCGGCCATGGGCACCGACGCGGCGGAAGAACTGATCGGCCGGGCCGGGCCGGGCTTCTTCGACGCCATCAAGGTCTAGGGCATGGTCACGGCGGACGTGACCCCAGCCCGAGCGGCGTCTGAGCCACCCGGCACGGGTGCGGCACGGCCAAAACGCGCGTTAGTGACTCGCCCGCGGGAAGACAGCCATGGAATCGCCCAGGCGCTGACCGAGCTGGGTTTCGCCGTCCAGGTCGAGCCGCTGCTGGAGATCCGCGCGGTCGAGGACGCCCACATCGATACCGACGGGCTGCAGGGCATCCTCGCCACCTCGGCCAACGGCATCCGCGCCTTGGCCCGCGCGCTGGCCGATCGCGACCTGCCGGTATGGGCGGTGGGCGACGCCTCGGCGCGGGCGGCGCGGGATTTGGGCTACCGCAATGTGGCCAGCGCCGGCGGCGACGTCGACAGCCTGGCCGCCCTGGTGGCCGAACGCTGCCGGCCGGAAGACGGCGCGCTTTTGCATGCCGCCGGCTCGGTCACCGCGGGCGATCTGTCGGGCCGGCTGGGCCAGGCCGGCTTCACCGTCCGCCGGGTGGTGCTGTACCGCGCCGAAACCGCCGAGCGCATCTCCGACGAGCTGGCGCAATCCCTGAAAGATGGCACTATCGACGTCGCCTTGTTTTTCTCTCCCCGCACGGCGGCGACCTTTGCTACCTTGGTGGCGGCGGCCGGTCTGTCCGATACCACCGGGCGCATCGCCGCCTATGCCCTTAGCCAGGCGGTGGCGCGGGAATTGGCCGCCCTGCCGTGGGCGGGGGTCCATGTGGCCGCCGCTCCCACCCAAGCCGCCCTGTTGGCGGCGCTTCAGCCCACGACCGACCGGGGACCTTCCATGACCGAGACCGACGTGCCCAAGCCAGCCACGCCCGCATCCGGCGACCCGGCCAGCCCGGAACCGGAAAATGCGGCGCCCGCCAAGGGCTCGTCGGCCTGGGCGCTGGTCCTGGCGGTGATCCTGGCCGCCCTGATCGGGGCGGCGGCGCTGACCTATGAATCGTGGAAGTCGGTGCTGGAGATGGTGGTTCCCACCGCGACCCTGGCGCCGCCGACCAATCCGGCTCCGGCCAATCCGGCCCCGGTGGCGCAGAACCCGGTTCCGGCTCCGGTGGCGCAGGCCGCCGATTCGGTGCGGGCCGAGTTGGCCGCCCTGCAGGGGCGCCTGGCCCAGTTGGAAGCCCGTCCCGCCGCCGATGCGCGCCTGGACCAGGCCGAAGGCCAGATCAAGGCGCTGCAGGCGCAGATCCCGGCCCGTCTGGCCGCCGAGATGCAGGAGCTGGCGGCGCACGTGGCCGAGCTGAAGCGCACCAGCGCCGACGCGGCCGCCGTCTTGCGCATGACCGACCGGCTGGAGAAGGCCGAATCCCGCCTGGCCGAGCTGGAATCGAAGCGGAGCTCGGCGGTGGCGCTGCTGCTGGCGGTCGGGCAATTGCGCGAGGCGCTGGCCGCCTCGCTTCCCTATGATTCGGAACTGCGCGCGGTCAAGGCCCTGGCCGGCACCGACCAGGACATCCTGCGCGGCGTCGAGATCCTGAAGGCCCGCGCCGTCGCCGGCCTGCCGACCCGCGCCGTGCTGGTGTCGCGGTTCCACGCTTTGGCCCCGGCCATCGTCCGCGCCGACATCCTTCCGGCCGAGATGAGCTGGTGGCGCCAGACCCTGGACCGGCTGGCCACCCTGGTCATCGTGCGCCGCGAGGATGGCGATGCGGTGGGCGAGGACAGTCCGGCCCTGGTGGCGCGCGCCACCGCGCGGCTGGGCGAGGGCGACCTGGCTGCCGCCCTGGCCGAATTGTCGCGCCTGACCGGTGGCGCCGCCACAATTGCCGCCCCCTGGCTGGCCGACGCAAGCGACCGGCTGGCCGCCGACCACGCGGTGTCCGAGATGACCGCCCATGTGGTGGCCGCCATCGGGGCCAAGCCATGATCCGCCGCCTGCTGACCTTCGCCGTGCTGGCCGGGCTCTTGGTCGCCGCCACGGTATGGCTGGCCGACCGGCCCGGTTCGGTGACCCTTCGCTGGGAAGGCTGGCGGGTCGATACCACCGTCCCGGTGCTGGTGCTGGCCATGCTGGCCCTGATGATCGCCGTCAACCTGCTGCTGCGCCTGGCCGGCGCTTTGGTGGGCGGGCCGGGACGCTTTTTGGCCGGCCGCCGGGCCAAGCGCACCCAGGCCGGCTATCGGGCGCTGTCCGACGGCATGGCCGCCCTGGCCGCCGGCGATTCGCGCCAGGCCCGCAAATTGGCCACGCGGGCCGACCGCCTGCTGGCCGACAGCTCGCTGACCGCCTTGTTGTCGGCGCAGGTGCACAGCGGCGCCGATGCCGAACGCCATTACCAGCGGCTGGCCGAACGCCCGGAAACCGCCGTGCTGGGTCTCAAGGGCCTGACCGAAATCGCGATCAAGCAGGGCGACAAGGCCAAGGCGCTGGAACTGGCCGCGCGGGCCTGGTCGCTGGGCGGTACCACCGACGGGCTGGCCGCCACCTTGTTCGACCTGCAGGCCGGCGCCGGCCAATGGATCGAGGCCGACGCCACCCTGGCCGAGGCCAAGCGCCGCAAGCTGCTGTCGGGCGCCGATCTGTTGCACCGTCAGGCCCTGGTGGCCCTGGCGCGCGCCGATCAGGCCGAACGCGACGGCAATGCCGCCGCCGCCCTGGACTTCGCCCAGGCCGCGCACCGCGCCGATCCGATCCTGGTGCCGGCGGCGGTCAAGGCCGCCGCCGCCCTGCATCGCGCCGGCAAGACCCGCAAGGCGGAATCGGTGCTGGCGGCGACATGGGAAGCCTTGGCCCACCCCGAACTGATCGAGGCGGCCCTGACCCTGGCGCCGATGGAAAGCCCGCTCGATCGCGTCAAACGGGTCGAGAAGCTGGTGCGCCTGAACCCTGACAGCGCCTGCGGCCATGCCGCCCTGGCCGAGGTCGCCCTGGCCGCCAAATTGTGGGGTCAGGCCCGCACCCATCTGGAAAAGGCCGTGGAGTTGCGGCCCAGCGCCGGGCTTTACATCCTGCTGGCCCGGCTGGAGCGCGAGGAAAAGGGCGACGAAACCGCCGCCCGCGACTGGCTGGTGAAGGCGGCGGGTGCCGGGGCCGAGCCGGCCTGGACCTGCCAGGTCTGCGCCAAACCGGCCGATTCGTGGGCAATCGCCTGCCCGGCCTGCGGCGCGGTGGATTCGCTGGTCTGGCGGTGACGGCTCTGGGCGAATGGGATATGTTCTTCGTCTAGTTCGGCACCAACCAGAGAGGGGGCCGCGCGGATGACACGCAATCGGTCTTGGTTGGCGGCGGGAATGGTGGCGGCGCTGGTGCTGGCGCTGGTCAGCCTGGTCGATACCCTGGAATCGGCCCGTCACCATCAGGAAATCCGCGCGCTCGCCTTGGGGCGCCTGGCCACCGTGCGGGCCCGGCTCGAGGGCGAGCTGGGCGGAACCTTGCTGCTGACCCGGGGCCTGGCGGCGGTGATCGCCACCCGGTTGGAGATCGGCCAAGACGAATTTTCCGCCATCGCCCGCGAGATGATGCGCCAGAAACGCCACATCAGAAACGTCACCCTGGCGCGCGGCACCACCATCACCTACGTCTATCCGCAGGCCGGCAACAGCCGGACGGTCGGGGTCGATTATCGATCATTGCCGCAGCAATGGCCGGCGATCGAGCGGATGTTCGCCCAGCGCGAGCCGGTGCTGGCCGGGCCGGTCACCCTGATCCAGGGCGGCGTGGCGGTGATCGGTCGCATGCCGGTGTTCGAAAGCCCGCCCGACGGCCCGGCCGGCAGCGGGCGGCCCTGGGGCCTGATCGCCATTCCGATCATGCTGCCCGGCCTGTTGGACGAGACCGGGGTCACCGATCGGGAGAGCGGGCTGGATATCGCCATCCGCGGCCGCGACGGACTGGGGGCGGCGGGCGAGGTGTTTCACGGCGATTCCCGTCTGTTCGACCGTGATCCGGTGCTGACCGACATCATCCTGCCGGGGGGCACCTGGCAAATGGCCGCCGTTCCGGTCGGCGGCTGGGACCAGCACGCCTCGCCGGTACAGGTGCAATTGCGCACGCTGGGCGTGCTGCTGGCCTTACTGGCGGCGACGGCCGCCTTCACCCTGACGCGGCGGCGCATCGAGCAGCGCGAATCGCGCGGGCAATTGGCCTTGTCGGAACACCGCCTGTCGACGCTGCTGACCTCGGCGCCCTATCCCCTGGCCCTGCTTCGGCGCGAGGACGGAAGCGTGCTGTTCGCCAACCGCCGAGCGGCTCGTCTTCTCGGCACCACGGTCGAGCAATTGACCGGCCGGCCGCTTCCGGCCCGCGCCGCCTCGCGCCGCGACCTGATCCGCCTGCGCGACCGCCTGGCCGAGCGCGGCTTCGTCGATGAATTCGAGGTCCGCCTGCGCACCGTCACCGGCCAGCCGTTCTGGGCCCTGGTGTCCCTGGCCCTGGTCGACATGGACGAGGCGGCGGTATTGGTGGCCTTGAACGACATCACCGCCCGCAAGGCGGCCGAGCGCGCGCTTCAGGACCAACTGGCGCTGCATCAGACGGTGATCGACACCATTCCCAACGGCATCTTCTACAAGGATGTCCAGGGCCGCCATCTGGGCTGCAACCGGGCCTTCCTGGACCTGGTCGGGCTGCCCCGCCATCAGGTGATCGGCGCCGAATTGAAACGGATCAATCCCAATCCCGAGCTGCACCGAAGGGTCGCCAGCACCGACCAGGCGCTGATCGAGGGGCGCGAGCGGGTGTGCCAGTTCGAAATGCCGCTGAAGGCCGGCGGTGGGCGCGACATCCACGCCTTGATCCAGAAGGCGGCCTATCGCAATGCCGACGGTCAGGTGGTCGGCATCGTCGGCTCGATCACCGATGTCAGCGACCATTACGCGGCGGAGGCCCAGCTGAACCGCGCCAAGGAGGCGGCCGAGGCGGCCAGCCGTGCCAAGTCCGAGTTCCTGGCGGTGATCAGCCACGAGATCAGGACGCCGATGAACGGCATCCTGGGCATGGCCAGCCTGCTGCTCGACACTCCGCTGGCCGCCGACCAGAAGGATTGCGCCCAGACCATCTTGCAGTCGGGCGAGGCGCTGCTGACCATCTTGAACGACATCTTGGACTTCTCGCGCATGGAGGCCGGCCAGACCGCCATGGCGATGGCGCCCTTCTCGCTGCGCGAGACCCTGGAGGCGGTCACCGCCCTGCTGAACCCCCGCGCCCGCGAAAAGGGGATCGAGATCAGCCTGGACACGGCGCCCGACATTCCCGGCCGCCTGCTGGGCGACGGCGCCCGGCTGCGCCAGATCCTGCTCAATCTGGTCGGCAACGCGGTCAAGTTCACCGAGCGGGGCGGCGTCGCCATCTCGGTGTTCGCCGTCGGCCGACAAGATGGCGGCCCGGTGCTGCGCTTCGACGTTCGCGACACCGGCATCGGCATCGAGCCCCAGGCGATCGGCCGGCTGTTCCAGTCCTTCAGCCAGGCCGATTCCTCGGTGTCGCGGCGCTTCGGCGGCACCGGCCTGGGCCTGGCCATCTCGAAGCGGCTGGTCGAGGCGCTGGGCGGCGAGATCGGGGTCGAGAGCGAGCCCGGGCGCGGCTCGCGCTTCTGGTTCACCCTGCCGTTCCTGCCGGTGATCGATGACCAGGACGAGGTCGCGGCGACCCAGCCCGCCAGATGCCGGCCGCTGAGCGTGCTGCTGGCCGAGGACAACCCGGTCAACCGCACGGTGGCGATCGCCCAACTGGAACGGATGGGGCACCATGTCACCGCCGTTTCCGACGGGCGTCAGGCGGTGGCGGCGGTCGAGGCCGGCCGGTTCGATCTGGTGCTGATGGACATCCAGATGCCGGAAATGGACGGGCTGGAGGCCACCGCCCGGATCCGCGCCCTGCCGGATGGCGGGGACAGCCTTCCCATCATCGCCATGACCGCCCACGTCCTGGCCGGCGACGAGGAACGCTGCCTGGCCGCCGGCATGGACGATTATCTGGGCAAGCCGTTCCGCCCGGCCGAGCTTCAGGCCATGCTGGTCAAATGGGGGGCCGGATCGGGCGAGCAGACCGGGTCGAACGGCTGAAGATTGGCCAGGAACTGCTGTGTCGCCGCCGCCCAGGAAAATCCCATGGCGTGGGCGCGGCAGTCCTCGGGCGATATGGCCAGGGCGGCGCGCGCCGCCTTGCCCAGGTCGGTGTCCAGGATGCCGGCGTCGGACCCGGTCAGCACATCCAGCGGCCCCGGCACCGGATAGGCCGCCACCGGCAGGCCCGAGGCCAGGGCCTCCAGCAGCACCAGGCCGAAAGTGTCGGTCATCGATGGGAACACGAAGACGTCGGCGGCGGCGTAGTGGCGGGCCAGATCCTCGCCGAAGCGGGCGCCGACGAAATGGGCCTCGGGGTGGCGGTGTTTCAGTTCGTCGGCCAGCGGGCCGTCGCCCACCACCACCTTCGAACCCGGCAGGTCTAGGGCCAGGAACGCCTCGATGTTCTTTTCCACCGCGACGCGGCCGACCGACAGGAAGATCGGCCGGGCCAGGCCGGCCAGCGGGCCGTGCTCGCCCCGGCATTCTGGCCGGGGCCGGAACAGATCGGTATCGACGCCGCGCGACCACCGGCCGATGCGACTGAAGCCGCGCGCGGTCAGTTCGTTCTCGATGCTTCGGGTGGCGACCATCACCCGGGCCGAGGCATCGTGGAAGCGCCGCATCACCCGATAGGACAGGCCCAGCGGCACCCCGAAGCGGGCGCGGACATATTCGGGGAACTTGGTGTGATAGGCGCTGGTGAAGGGCAGGTGGCGACGGCGGCAGAAGCGGCGCGCCGCCCAGCCCAGCGGGCCTTCGGTGGCGATGTGGATGGCGCAGGGTTGGGCCGCCTCGATCAGCCGGGCCAGCTTGGCCGATGGCGCCAGGGCCAGGCGGATTTCCGGATAGGTCGGGCATGCCACCGAGCGGAACAGGTCGGGGGTGACCATCACCACCTGATGGCCGGTCCGTTCCAGCTCGGCCTTTAAGGTGTCGAGCGTGCGAACCACCCCATTGACCTGAGGAAACCAGGCGTCAGAGACGACGACGATGCGCATGTTTCCTCCTCGGACGGAAGCTCGGCCTGGGCGGGGGTGGCGTTCAGGTCTTCTTGCCAGCGCAGGATCTCCAGGCGGCCGTCCAGGTGTTCGACCAGCGCGGTGCAGCTTTCCACCCAATCGCCGTCATTGGCGTAAAGGATGCCGTCGATCTCGTGCAGCTCGGCATGGTGGATGTGGCCGCACACCACGCCATCGACGCCTTGGCGGCGCGCCTCGTCGGCGACGGTGCGCTCGTAATCGGCCATGAACTGGACGGCGTTCTTGACCTTGTGCTTCAGATAGGCCGACAGCGACCAATAGGGCAGGCCCAATCGGCGCCTGGCCAGATTGACCCAATGGTTCAAGGCCAGCGCCAGGGTATAGGCGCCGTCGCCCAGCCGGGCCAGCCACTTGGCGTAGGTCACCACCCCGTCGAAGGCATCGCCGTGCAGCACCAGAAGGCGGCGGCCGTCGGTGGTATAATGGATGGCTTGTTCGGCCACCTCGATGCCGCCGAAGGAATGATCCAGGTAATGGCGGGCGAATTCGTCGTGGTTGCCGGGGACGAAAATCACCCGGGTCCCCTTGCGCGCCTTGCGCAGCAGCTTCTGCACCACGTCGTTGTGGGCCTGCGGCCAATACCACGATTTCGACAGCCGCCAGCCATCGACGATGTCGCCGACCAGATAAAGAATGTCGGATTCGGTCTGCTTGAGGAACTCAAGAAGGTATTCGGCCTTGCACCCACGAGTACCAAGGTGAATGTCGGAAATCCAGATGGCGCGAAAGCGCCGAGATGGTGCGGCGTCAACAGACATGACGCCCTGATACGTCGAAATAGTGTTGGCATGGTATCGTTAATTTGCCGTCATTTCCAAATTTCACTGACCGGAAAAGAATCCGTCACAATTGTTTCATTGGAACGATATCACCGTCTTTTGTATCACCTTTCCTCATGCTCGCTCAGACCATGATCCAACCGGATGCCGCCGCCATCGCCCCGTCCATCCCCCGCCGCGTGCTGGTGATCCACAATCCCACCGCCGGGCGCCGCCACGGCCGTCGGTTTGAGGATGTGGTCGAACGGCTGGAGGAACTGGGGTGCACCGTCACCTGCCGCGACACCGGCCGGCGCGGCGACGCCGAAAACTTCGCCCGCCAGTGCGACCGTGACGATTTCGACGTGGTCGCCGCCGCCGGTGGCGACGGCACCGTCAACGAGGTTGTCAACGGACTGATGGCGGCGGCCAAGCCGCCGTCGCTGGCGGTGGTCCCGCTGGGCACCGCCAACGTGCTGGCGCTGGAAATCGGCCTGGACCCCAAGGATTGCGAGGCCATCGCCCGGACCATCGCCTTCGGCCCGTCCCAGATCGTCCATCCGGCGGTGGCCAATGGCCGCCATTTCCTGCTGATGGCCGGGGCCGGGCTGGATGCCCAGGTGGTGGCCGGCATCAATCCGGCGCTCAAGCGGCGCACCGGCAAGCTGGCCTATGTGGTGGAAAGCGTGAAACAGGCGTTCGGCTACGATTTCCCGGAAATCCAGGTCCGCGCCAACGGGCGCACCTATCAGGGCCGCATGGCGGTGGCCTGCAAGGGCCGCTATTACGGCGGCCCGTTCGTCGCCGCCCCTGGGGCCAGCCTGGACAAGCCGCAGCTGGACATCTGCATCCTGCCGAAATCGGGCATGGCCGGGTTGATGCGCTATGGTCTGGCGCTTCCGATGAACCGCCTGGCCGACCTGCCCGAGGTCGAGCACGTCACCGCCCGTTCGATGGTCATCCTGGGCCCGCGCGGGGCACCCTTGCAGGGCGACGGCGACATCGTCGCCCGCCTGCCGGCCGAGATCAGCCTGGCGGCGACCACCCTGGAGCTGATCATCCCCCAGCCCTGACTTCTGCCGCGCTCCGCGCAGGACTCCTATTCCGGAATCGGCCGTGAAACATGCTTGCCGCAATGCAGCGAAGCGGGCATTGTGCCGGCCATCCAGACCCTGTTGCTTGATCGGTGGGAGACGAACGGATGCGCGTAGCGCTGACGGTGGCGTTAGGATTGGTGGTGATGGCGGCGCCGGCATGGGCGAATTCCGCCTCGGCCGATGCCGGCGGCGAGCTGGCGGCGCGCTGGTGCGCGGCCTGCCACGTGGTGTCGCCATCGGGTGCCGGCGGCAATGCCGGCCCCAGCTTCGGGTCCATCGCCAAGGACCGCCGCGCCGCCGACATCCGTGCCGCCCTGACCAAGCCGCACGCCAAGCCGATGAAGGGCTTCAAGCTCAAGCGCCACGAGGTCGACGACGTCACCGCCTATATCGAAAGCCTGGAAGCCCGGCGGTAGTACCGGCCAACCTTTGATGTGACTCGTTGGCCGGTATTCTGCCGCCATTGCGGCGGCGGCCAAGCCCGCGGATGCGGGCGCTAAGGC
>NZ_LWQU01000141.1 GCF_001650635.1 Magnetospirillum moscoviense
GTCTTGCCATGGTCGACGTGACCGATGGTGCCGATGTTGCAGTGCGGCTTGTTACGCTCGAATTTAGCCTTGGCCATCTCTTCTCAACCCGTCGGTTCGGCGGCGCCGGAAAGGGCCGCATTGGTCGTCGAACAAATCAAACCCGTAGGACAGCGCTTGGAGCGGGTGAAGGGAATCGAACCCTCGTCGTAAGCTTGGAAGGCTTCTGCTCTACCATTGAGCTACACCCGCTTGCGCCCACGCCCGCGCGGCCCCTGAAAGGAATGGTGGAGGGGGTTGGATTTGAACCAACGTAGGGTTACCCCGGCAGATTTACAGTCTGCTGCCATTGACCGCTCGGCCACCCCTCCACGCCGCCATCGGACCCGAAAGCCCGGCGACGGGAGACCGGAACTATGGGAATTTTCGTCGGCTTGTCAACTCGAAAAGAGAGGTCTAAGACATTCCCTTATGACTCAACGCGATTCCCGACCCCGTCCGCCCGCCCGCAATCATCCCGACCGGCCCAAGGCCGGCGCGAAGCCGACGCACGACCGCGATCGTGGCCGCAGGCCCGAGCGCCCGTCCGGCGGCGGCACCTGGCTTTACGGAGTTCACGCGGTGTCGGCGGCGCTGGACAACCCGGCCCGCAAGCTGCGCCGCCTGCTGATGAGTGCCGAGATGGCCAAAAGCCTTCCCAACCGGCAGGGCGAGGTGGTCGAGCGGGCCGAGCTGGACCGCCATCTGCCGCCCGGCGCGGTGCACCAGGGCATTGCCGCCCTGGTCGATCCGCTGCCCGAGATCGGGCTGGAGGACATCGCCCGCCAGGGTCAGATGCAGGAGCGCGCGGTGGTGGTTCTGCTGGATCAGGTCACCGACCCGCACAATGTCGGCGCCATCTTGCGTTCGGCGGCGGCGTTCGGCGCCCTGGCGGTGATCGCGCCCGACCGCCACGCCCCCGACGAGACCGGCACCCTGGCCAAATCGGCCTCGGGCGCGCTGGAACGGATGCCGCTGGTCCGGGTCACCAATCTGGTCCGCGCCCTGGAAGCCCTGAAGGCGCACGGCTTTTGGGTCGCCGGTCTGGCCGGCGAGGCCAAGGACACCCTGGCCGGAGCCAAGCTGTCGGGCCGCGTCGCCCTGGTCCTGGGGGCCGAGGGCGACGGTCTGCGTCGGCTGACGCGCGAGCATTGCGACTTGTTGGTGCGGCTGCCGATGACCGGCGAGATGGAAAGCCTGAACGTGTCGAACGCGGCCGCCGTGGCCCTGTACGAACTGTTCCGCTAGCACTTGCGAAGCGGCGGCCTTCGTCTTAGGTTGCCCCCGATGCCGGTTTAGCTCAGCTGGTAGAGCACCTGATTTGTAATCAGGGGGTCGCGAGTTCGAACCTTGCAACCGGCACCAAGTATTTCAAGGGGTTAGGCTTCGTAGTCTAGCCCCTTTTTCTTGCCTGGGACACTCTTGGGACATTCAGAGCCGGGGCGCATTAGATTTTTGTCTACCCGGAAGCCCAGCCTTTCAGCACCTTTCCGTGGCTCTGGTCTCTCTACCTATATAGTGGTGGTGCAGAGCGTAGTCGCTCTTGGCTTTTGTCCCAAGTTGTCCCAAGTGGCTTTCCTGTCCCGGCCATAGCAACCCGGATGTTTCGCCAAAAAATGGGAGCGGGTATCATCACATGGCAGATTGTGAACTACCCCCATGCCCCCCCCTCTTGATGCAATGGTTTCGGAGCAAATCAAGTGGACCTTGATGAACTGCTGATCGAGTGCATTGACGCGCTTGGAGGGCCGGGTTGGGACGGGAACGAGCGCCAAGACCATCTGACCTTCATCCAGCAGGTGATTGAAGGGGGCGATGCCCCGGCTGAAATCTGCGATCTTCTCCAGTCTGTGGCGACTTACTTCAGGGAGGTGGCCACAGTCCCCGAAATGGAGCAGGCCCTGGGAAACAGACAGAGGCCCAATGCCCTGGCCGCCGAACTGAGGCGCAGGGTCCGTGACGATGCCTATGTCTATCACGGCACCATCTATGGTCGCCTTGCTGGTATAGCCAGAGAGGGCCTCATCCCAGGGAAGGCCCCTGTCTGGAAGGAGCGGCATGTTCCGAGCGACTTCCTCACGTCCTCTGTGTTCTTCACCTCTTCATGGCGGGGCGCAATGACCTGGGCCGAAACCGCTTGCCATTGTTCCCGAGGTCGAAGGGATGGGCTGCACCGAACCCCGGTTGTTGTTCGGCTTCCGGCATTGGGGCTTGACCTCCAGCCAGACCCAAGGGCGACGACCTTGGGCTGCTTAATGGTGGCAGGAACGGTTCCTTCAAACAGGGCGCATGTCATTGTTGGAGCAACGCGGGGCTTTCCCATCTGGCGTCCGCTCCAAGACGTTCTTGCCTCTGGACGGTGAAGCTTGGGTGCGGTACAAAATGGTCTAACGAGCGTTACGCCATTTTGTACATCAGAGGATGCCATGAAGATCGTCGCCTATCACCGGGTCTCCACCGCCAAGCAGGGAACCAGCGGCTTGGGCCTTGAAGCCCAGGCCAAGGCCATCGAGGACTATGCCGCGTCGAGGGGCGGCTCCCTGATCGGCTCGTTCACTGAGGTCGAGAGCGGCAAGAGCAACCAGCGGCCCCAGTTGGCCAAGGCCCTGCACCTCGCAAAGGTTACCGGGGCAACCCTGGTCATCGCCAAGCTCGACCGACTGTCGCGCAACGCGGCCTTCCTGCTGACCCTGAGAGACAGCGGGGTGGCGTTCATCGCTGCCGATATGCCCGAGGCGAACGACCTGACCGTGGGCATCATGGCCCTGGTGGCGCAGCAGGAACGCGAAGCCACCTCCAAGCGGACCCGCGAGGCCCTGGCCGCAGCCAAGGCGCGGGGCAAGGCTCTGGGCAATCCCAACGGGGCAGCCGCCTTGCGTCGAGCGGGCAAGGGCAACACCGCCAGCGTCGAGGCCATCAAGGACAAGGCCAGCCAACACGCGGCCAACTTGGCCCCGGTGGTCGAGGCGTTGCACCAGGAAGGCATTGTCAGCCTGGGGGCGGTGGCCGATGCCTTGAACCAGCGAGGGATGTTGACGCCCCGAGGTGGTCGTTGGCACAAGTCGTCGGTGCGGAACCTGTTGCAAAGGCTCGACCTTGGGGCTGTTCAGGCGGTGGCATAGGTCATCTAATCCGTGTAGGGTTCTTGTCTTGAAGTTCAGGGGGGATGTGACTTGGTCAACGGGGATGTGGAGAAGCGTCTGTGGGCGGCAGCCGATCAGCTTTGGGCCAATACCGGCCTCAAGCCCGCCCAGTTCTCGGTGCCGGTGCTGGGGCTGGTCTTCCTGCGCTATGCCGAGAAGAAGTTCGCCTTGGCCGAAGCCAAGCTGGGGCCGGTGGGCAGTGGCGGTCGTCGCAAGATCGGCAAGGCGGATTACGAGGCCGAGGGCGTCATCTTCCTGCGGCCCGAGGCCCGGTTCTCTGCGCTCCAGTCCCTGACCGAAGGCGACAACATCGGCAAGGCCATCAACGAGGCCATGAAGGCCATCGAGGATGAGAACCCGGACCTGAAGGGTGACCGAGTGGAGCCAGCGCCAGAAGCGCAAGGATGAGGTCAAGGCCAGGGCTGAACTGCCGGACCATATGTATGGCTATTGCCGGGTCATGGGCTGTCGCAATCCCGCCAGAGCCGGGACATCGGATGGTCTGGACATGCGGTTCTGTCGATCCCATGCCGATCATCACCAGCGCCACGGCAGCGTCTACAAGGGCAGCTATACCGCCAAGCATCTCAATCCCTACCGACAGGCAGCCTTGGCTTGGCTGTTGGGCAATGCCGAAGACCCATGGGCCAAGAACGCCATCCAGCGTGTCCAGGGTCTTTACGACGGTGCAGGCCCCCATGTGGAAGCCTTCCGGTTGCGGGGGCTGTCTCCGCAGGATCGGGCCAACGCGGCCTGGGCACGTCTCAGGAAGCATGAGGTCGAGCCGATCCTGGTGGTGGCCGTATGGCTTGCCGTGGAGATGGCCCTTCGAGATGATCCCGAGGCGATCACCAAGGCCGAGTATCGCCGTGTCCAAGCCGCCAAGGTGGTTCACCGCATGGTCTCTGGCAGCCACAAGCGATGGGAGCGGGATGTCCCCGATCCCAATTGGTCCGGGCTACGCAGCAAGACGGTGGTCGAGGAGATGCACGTCTACCCCCGCAGCCGTGGCCGGGTTCTGCGCCACATCGGCGAAGCCCTGGAACAGGCGGTCGAGTTGTTGGTGGATCACCGGATCGAGGCGATCCATTCCTTCAAGTGCGACCGGGGCAAGCAAGGCCGGTACGATGACCGGCCCTATCCCAAGGGCTGGACGGCGCGACCCCGGCAATCCTCATAGGGTTCAGCCGAACAGCCCTTCAAGGGCCTTCTCCTCTGCCCCGCCGACCACCATTGCATAGTGCCTCAACAGAGTGCTGGCCTGGGTGTGGCCGGTCAGCTTCATCACCGTCTTGATGTCTACCCCTCGGGACAACAGCAGGGTGGCAAAGGTCTTTCTCAGGTCATACAGATGGGCGTCCGTCAGTTCGGCCAGTTTGCAGACCTCTGCCCAGAACTTCTTGATGGTGGTCAGATGTCCACCCTTGCTGTCGCTGGGGAAGACGAACGGGGAGACCTCTACGGGCTGGCCGATCTTCTCTGCCTTGCCCTTGGCATCGGCCTCTGCCGCCGAGCGGATCGACTTCAACAGGTCAATGGCCTCTTGGGCCAGCTTGTGGGAATGAACCTTCTTCTGCTTGGTGTGGTGGCTGGGCTTCGTCCAGACCCCAGCTTCAAGGTCGAACATCTCCCAGGTGGACTTGAACAACTCCCTTGGCCGCGCCCCGGTGTACAGCAGCAGCAGAGTTGCCCCCGCGCTCTGCCGAAAGCGGGTCTCGGTCAGCTTCTGTCCCAGAACCGTCCTGATCTTGTCCAGTTCCGCCAGGGAGTAGAACCGCTCTCGCGCCTGTTCCTCGAACTTCTCCACCCCATAGGTCGGATCATCCATGCGGTAGGTCCACTTGCGGGCCAGCTTGAACATGCGGGACAGGAAGGAGCGGACAAGGTTGCCGGTGCGGGTCTTGCCCTTCAGTTGATGGATGATCTTTTCAATGTCCCTGGCCCCCACGTCCCGAACCCGCATATCCCCGATGGCGGGAAGGATGTAGCGATCAAGGAGCCGCTGGCTGTCCTCGATATAGGTGGCGGACCTGTCGAGGGACTTGAGGTGTTCAATCGTTTCCGCCCCCAACTGCCTGACCGGCGGGTTGTTCCGCCAATCGTTTCGTTGGGCTATGGGGTCATTTTCCGCCTGGACGTCGCCAAGGAGTTCGAGCGCCCTGTCCCTGGCACTCTCCAGCTTGATCAACTTGGCGTCGCCGATGGTCATCTTCTTGTGCAGCCCGCCAAGCTGGTATCGCAGGACGTAGACCACCTTGCCGGTATAGCGGACCCTGATCCCCAGTCCTGGAACCTTGGAGTCCATGATCAAGGTCTCCCCCTCCGCAGGAGGCTTGAGGGCATCAATGTATCGTTGGGTGAAGTTGACCTTGTTGTCCTTCGGCATGGTGAGGCTCGATGTTGCAGGGTGTTGCATCCGGCTTGGGACAATCTTGGGACACGCGAAAACCGACATCGCACCCCAGGAAACCCGCCAAAACACCTATTGCCTTGGGACTAAAAAGTCAATATCTCTCGTTGAAAGTGGCTAAAAGTCTAGTGTTGAGCCGCATGTATCCTGGGTTTCAGGCTGTTGTTGCATCCCGCAAAAGTTCAGGGGAAGTTGCTTTGTAATCAGGGGGTCACGGGTTCGAATCCTGTAACCGGCACCATTTCCCTCGGCTAGCAGATGGTCAGGCGGGCGCCGTCCGCGCCAAATTCGAAGACATAGTCGCGATCGGCGCAGGCCAATACGTTGGTGGTGCCCAGATCGAAATCGGTCACGGGCTCGGCGGGCCGGGCATCGGCCAGCCAGCGCTCCATGCTGAGCTGGAACAGCCCGCGCATCGAAGCCTGCAGGCCGTGACCCGGAACCTTGAACACCCGCCCGTCCAGATCGTCGGGGCCGATCAGCCGCAGGGCATGGTGGCGGCCCTTTTGCCGCAGCAATTCGGACAAGGCCTGCTTGGCCTCGGGGCTGGCGATGTCGTCGATTTCGCCGTGATAGGAATAGGCGAAGGTGGCGCTGGGCAGCTGATAATGCTCGGGCGTGGCCAGGTTGCGGATCGCCTGACGGGCCGGGCCAAGATAGGACGGTGATTCGGGGTTCATGCTGAAGGCCTGGGGTGAGACGATCAGCACGCGAACCGGCCCCGGCCAGGTGGTGGCGCCATAGATCACGTTGTCGATGCCGGAAAAGCCGCAATTATCGACCACGAAGCGAAAGGTGTTGGGGGCCAGCTTGGTCAGCAGTAAGGCCAGGTAACCGCCATAGGAGGTGCCGATGGCGAAGATCCTGCGCCGGTCGATGCCGTATTCGGCGATGGTCCTGGCCGCGACCTGAAGAAGGTCCAGGGCCGGCAGGATTCCGAAATTGACGTATCGGTCGCCGCGTTTGATCAGGCGGCAGGACGGGTCCAGCCGGGTGATTCCGGCCTGGGCCAGGATTTGGCACAATTCCCCCATGAAGGCGTAGACGTCCTGGGTCAATTCCGGGGTGGCGCTGACGCTGATCTGGTAAATCCGCTGCAGGTTGACGAAGAAATCGGGGGCGAAATCGGCGTCCAGCGTGCTTTGTGCCTTGGCGCCCTGATAATCCACCGCGACGGCGACGCAATCATGGTCGTTGGCCAGATAGGGCAACAGGCGACGGGCATAGGAATCGTCGTAGGAACTGCCGAAGCCGAAAATGTAGAAGACCAAACCGGTGCGGGGGCCGATCCCGGCATCGGGCAGCACCACCGCGTAATGCACGGCCTGGCGCGGAAAGCCCAATTCGACGTCGGGATGGGGCTGATCGATCCGGGGCATGGCTTGCGCGTGTGGTTGCACCTGTGTCATCTCGCCCCCTCGCCGGTCGCAGGCAGGATAACCCGCTCACCGCCCGATCGGAAGCCCGCGCGGCATCGCGTCACTCTGGCAACAGCACGGTCAGCAGCAGCGTCGATTGCAGCGGATTGAAATTGTCGTCGGCCAGGATCAGGGCGACCAGACGACCATCGGGGCGGCGGCGGACGGCGATGGATTCGAAATTGTCCACCGCCAGCGGCGCCAGGATCAGCGCCAGTTCCTCGCCGCCGATGGTTTCGTCCTCGCCGATCGCGGACGCCTTGATCCCGACCAGCCGCAGGGCCGGCCCGCCGATCATGGTGAAGCGCCGCTCGACCACCACGACGTCACCGCCCGGCAAGGTCACGGCTCCGGTCGGGCGGAACAGCCCGTGGTGGCGAAAGCGCAACGGGCGCCATTCGCCGGGGCGGCCGACCCAAGCCGGGGAATCGGGGCGATCCTGGTCCCCTTCGGCGATCAGCAGCCAACGCCCGTCGGCCAGGATGGTCATCGCCTCGATGCCGCCATTGGCGGACAAATCGGCCATGGCGACAGGGGTCGAAAGCGCGACGTGCGGGCCGTCCAGTCGGTCGGGATAGATCCATACGCGGTGGCGACGTTCGAAGGCCACCGCCCAGCCGTGATCGGTGCGCAGGATCTCCTCGGCATCGGCCCATTTCTTGTCGGTGCCGACATCGCCCAGCGGGCCATGGGCGACCAGGTCCACGGCGGTCGGGCGTCCGCTGGCGGCCAGGACCGGGCGCAGCCGGGCCCAATGGCCAAGATCCGAGACCAGCACCAAATCGTCGCCGTCCCAGGCCATGCCCGACCAGCCGCCGAACCAGGAATGCGGCGACGATAAGCGGTCCAGCCCGATGATCTGGGCGCGGCCGACCGGCGGCGGCTGGTCCATTCCGGGCGCCACCGGAACGTTGGCCAGGTCGATGTCGTCGCCCGCCCGGGCCGAGCCGGCACACAACCAGGTGAAGATGACCGAAAGCAGCAGAAGCGTGCGCATAGCCGGATGATAGCGGGCGGGGCCGCGCCCGTCACCCCAGGTCGATGGCCAGTCGCTTCAGGTCGCCCAGATCGCACCATGCCAGGGCGCCTTCATGGGTGGCGCGCAGCACCACCCGCGGCGCCTGGCCGGCCATCAGCGCCTCTTGCCAGCGCGGGGCGCACAGACACCAGCGGTCGCCCTCGGCCAGGCCGGGGAAGCCGTATTGCGGCATCGGGGTCGACAGGTCGTTGCCGTGCGCGGCGGAAAAACGCAGGAAAGCCGGGGTGGCGACGATGCAGACGGTGTGGCTGCCGACATCCTCGGGCGCGGTGTCGCAACAGCCGTTGCGGAAGAAGCCGGTCATCGGCTTGACCGAGCACGGTTCCAGGATTCCACCCAGGACGTTGCGGCGCGGCGGCCGGCGCGGGCCATGATCGTCTGTGTCGCGGGGCATCGAATCTCCCTTATCCTTCCCATTGATATGGCTGCGCCGGGAGGATTCGAAAAGGGGGCGCCGCAAAACCCTTGCCCGGCCGGCCTGTGCGCTGCAATATTAGCAAATCCAATGCGTTCTCAGGGTTGGGCGGCGATGGTTGAGGGGCTGACTGTTTCGTTGGGGCGACTGGGCAAGGGCCAGAAGGCCGAGGTGGTCGGTCTGGACGAGCTGGGCGTCGTCTCGACCTTGCAGGCCGGCGAGCTTGAACGGCGCCTGATCGAGATGGGGCTGGTCGAAGGCGCCCACCTTGAAGTCCTGCACGAAGGCTTCCCCGGACGCGATCCGATCGCCGTCAGGGTCGATGACCACACCGTGGCGCTGCGCCGGGCCGAGGCTGCGGCGGTGCTGGTCCGGCTGCCCAAGGTGGCTGTCTGATGTCCAGGCGTCGGGCAGAGCCGCGTCTGGCCCTGGTCGGCAATCCCAATTGCGGCAAGACCGCGCTGTTCAACGCCTTGACCGGCAGCCGCCAGAAGGTCGCCAACTATGCCGGCGTCACCGTCGAGCGCAAGGAAGGGCTGTTCGTCAGCCCGGCCGGCACCCGCGTCAAGGTGATCGACCTGCCCGGCACCTATTCGCTCAGGGCCCGCTCGCCGGACGAGGAAGTGACCCGCGACGTGGTGCTGGGGCGCTTCGAGGGCGAGGACCTGCCCGACGCCATCGTCTTCGTCGCCGATGCCACCAATCTGCGCCAGAACCTGCGGCTGGTGCTGGAACTCAAGCGCCTGGGCCATCCGCTGATCCTGGCGCTCAACATGATGGACGAGGCCGAGAAGATGGGCCTTGGCGTCGATTCCGCCCGCCTTTCGGCCGAACTGGGGGTGCCGGTGGTTCCCACAATCGCCGTGCAGGCCGGCGGCGTCCAGGCCCTGCTGGACCAGATCGACCGCGACATCCTGGTCGCGAACGCCGAGGGGATGGCGCCGTCGGGGGCGGTCTGCCACTGGCACGAACCCAGCTCGCACGATTTGCGCGACTATCACCGCGAGGTCCTGCGCATCTTGTCGCTGTGCATCCTGACCCCCGGCCGCGGCCATTCCAGGACGCGGACAATCGACCGGGTGCTGCTGCATCCGCTGACCGGCCTGCTGATTTTGCTGACGGTGCTGTTCTTGATGTTCCAGGCGGTGTTCGCCTGGGCGGCGGCACCGATGGAGGCCATCGACCTGGCCCTGGGGGCGCTGACCGGCTGGCTGGATCAGGCGCTGCCCGACGGCCTGGCCAAAAGCCTGGTCAATGACGGCATCATCGCGGGCGTCGGCAGCGTGGTGATTTTCCTGCCGCAAATCCTGGTGCTGTTCCTGTTCATCCAGGTGCTTGAGGATTCGGGCTACATGGCCCGGGCCGCCTTCTTGCTGGATCGGCTGATGGGTGGGGTGGGGCTGCATGGGCGCGCCTTCATCCCGCTGCTGTCCAGCTTCGCCTGCGCGGTGCCCGGCATCATGGCGGCCCGCACCATCGAGAACCGCGCCGACCGCATCGCCACCATCATGATCGCGCCGCTGATGACCTGCTCGGCCCGGCTGCCGGTCTATACCCTGATCATCGCCGCCTTCGTGCCCGACCGGACCTTGGTGGGCGGCTGGATCGGCCTGCCCGGGCTGGTGATGTTCGCCCTTTACGCCAGCGGCATCCTGTCCGGCCTGCTGGTCGCGCTGGTGATGAAGAGTTTCTGGCTGAAGGGCGCGCGCGAGCCGCTTTTGATGGAGCTGCCGGCCTATCGCCTGCCCCGGGTGCGCAACGTGGCCTTGGGGTTGTTCGATCGGGCCAAGGCGTTCCTGACCCGGGCCGGCACTACCATCTTCGCCCTGATGGTGGTGGTGTGGTTCCTGGGCAACTTCCCGGCGCCGCCCGACGGCGCCACCGAGCCGGCGATCCGTTACTCCATCGCCGGAGCCCTGGGCTATGCGCTGGAACCGCTGGTGGCGCCGATCGGCTTCAACTGGCAGATCGCCCTGGCCCTGGTGCCGGGCATGGCCGCCCGCGAGGTGGCGGTCGGCGTTCTGGGCACCATCTACGCCCTGTCGGAATCGGGCGACGCGCTGCAGTCCTCGCTGGCCGGGGTGCTGGGCCAAAGCTGGGGCCTGCCGACCGCCCTGTCGCTGCTGGCGTGGTACGTCTTCGCGCCTCAATGCCTGTCGACGCTGAGCGTGGTCCGGCGCGAGTTGAATTCCCGGGCCTGGCCGGCCTTGATGTTCGTCCTGTTGACCGCGCTGGCCTATGGCGCCGCTTTCGTCACCTACCGCCTGGCGCAGACTCTGTTATGACCGGCGTGCGCCATCTGATCGTCAACGCCGACGATTATGGCCTGACCGCCGGGGTGTCCGAAGGAATTCGCCGCGCCCATCGATCGGGCGTGGTGACCTCGACCACCGCGATGATGAATTTCCCGCTGGCCATGGGCGAAGTCGCCCGAGCCGGCGTCGAATGCCCCGATCTGGGGCTGGGGGTCCATCTGGTGGTCAGCGCCGGCGCCCCGGTACGGCCAGCGGCCAAGGTCGCGTCGTTGGTGCGCCCCGATGCCAGCTTCGCCAAGCTGACCGATTGGACCGAGGCGCGCTGGCAGGCGGTGCGGCCCGACCAGTTGAGGGACGAGTGGCGGGCGCAGATCGACCTGTTCGTCGAGGCGGCCGGGCGCTCGCCCACCCATCTCGACAGCCATCATCATCTGTCCTACGCTCATCCGCTGGCCTTGCAGGCGATGCTGACGCTGGCGGACGAACTAAGGGTGCCGGTGCGCAATCCGCTGGGATTCGCCAGCCAGGCCCAGGTTTTGGGCGACGGCGAGAAATCGGCCCAGCGGGCGGTGACCGCCCTGGCCGGGGACTGGGCCGGCATTGGCCATCCCGAGGGATTGGTGACCAACTATCTGGGGCGCGGCCGGTCGGCCGGCGATGCCTTGGCGCTGGCCTTGCGGTCCGGCCAGGTGGCCGAGGCGATGTGCCACCCCGGCCTGTGCGACGACGTCTTACGCGCGCTCAGCAGCTTCACCGACGGGCGCGAACGCGAGACGGAGATGCTGTCCAACCCCGACATCCGCACCCATCTGGCCGAACGCGGGATCGAACTGGCGACCTTCGCGATCCTGGCGGCCTAAGGCCGCGCCTCGCGCCCCAAGCCCGCGCGGCGTTTGAGCGGGCCCGGGACGGGCCGCGCCTCGCGCCCCAAGCCCGCGCGGCGTGTGAGCGGGCCCGGCACGGGCCGCCTTGCGCCTAATGCCCGGCCGGGCGATGCGGAGCCGGATGGGGGGCGGCGGCTGGCGGGCGGCGCGGGGGGGAATCGTCGCCTTCGTCATCGTCCCTTTGGCGGACGATGAAGCCGCGCATGGCCCAACCGGCCCCCCAGCCGATCAGAAAGAAGAACCAGATCCCCGCGGCGGCGAAGACTATGGCGCGGCGGACCGAATCCTCGTCGGCGCCGAAAGTTCCCATCGCCCACAACATCGGTGTGGCGAATAAGATGGCGATGGCCGCAACCGTCCCGATCCGCGTCCAACCGCCGGGGCGAAGCCAAGTAAATCTAATGCTGCCGGACATTTTCGCGCCTCGCCTTGCAAAGCCCACCCTTTATCCGATAATTCTCGCTGATTTTTGGGCGTTTCACTATTGCCAAGTGGATGGCTCAGCGATCGAAATATGCATGATCCCGTCAGAAAGACATGGAATCGATGGACGTGAGTTTGTATTTCTAAGGAGCGAAGGCCTGTGCGGAGAATGTGCGCAGGTGGCGGGAGCGGGATGATGGCGGCGGAACGGGCCAGTTACGAAGTTCAGGTGATGAAGGACGGCCGTTGGGGGGCGCAAAGCTTTCTCGAGGACGAGAAGACTGCCGTTGCCGCGGCGAAGAAATATCTGAACGACAAGAAATGCGAGGGCGCCAAGGTCATCCGCAACTGGATGCGCGCCGACGGCACCGTCGTCGAGAAGGAAGTGTTCTGCGAGACCCGCACGGTCAAGGATGACGGGCCGGTCCGCATCGCCCAGGTCGATAGCCTGCCGCCCACCAAGTGCGAGGTTCCCGACGATTATTTCGGCGACGATGCCCGCAACGTGATGAACCGTCTGTTCCGTACCTACATGGAGAAGACCTTCGTCACCCCCACCGAGCTGATGTACAACTTCAAGGAATTGAAGCGGCTGCAGGACAAGGACACCTTGCTGCCGTCGGCGGTGGACCGCGTGGCCTTCCTGCAGACCAAGGACGGCGAGGGCGATTCCAAAAGCCGGCGCGAGGACATCTTCAAGTCCGTCGATGCCGTTTCGGCCAAGGCCCGCAAGGCCGATGCCATGACGCTTCCCAAGCTGACCGGCTCGTTCTCGGACATGTACCGCGCCGTGTCGGGCATGGCCAATGGCGAGGTCGATGCCGACTATCTGGCGATGGTGGTGCTGTCGCGCGAACTGGTCAATCTGCGCAGTTGGATCGGCAAGCTGGACCGGCTGTGTCGGCTGGCGGTCGAGGACAGCGATCCCCACGCGGTCGAACTGCTGGACGGTGTGATCGCCGACGTGCTGGGCGCCAACGTGGTGCAGGAAATTCTGGGCTGGCAGCCCAACCTGGCCTCGGCGATCGGGCGGATGTTCGACCTGGCCGACGGTAACCTACCGGTCGAGACCAGCGATGCCGGCGAATCGGCCGAGATGCTGAACCGGTTGTTCAAGGAAAAAAAGCTGCCGACCAGCCGTCTGTGCCTGATCGATCGCGCGCACCGCCAGATCAAGTCGGCCAATCCGCTGAACCGCAGCGATTCGTCGAAAGAGCTGGAAGCGTTCGGCAATCTGGTCCAGCGGGTGCTGACGCCGACGGGTCTGTTGTTCGGCCCGGAAACCGCCGATGCGTTGACCTCGCGCCAGACCCGCATGGTGGTGGAGGGCGGCGCCGCCGGCAAGCGCGCGGCCATCGCCGCCACCTTTGGCGCCATGCCCGACAAGGCGTTCGGCGTGGTCTATCTGTGTGATCTGGCGGCCAGCGAATTCGCCCAGGGCGCCGCCGACGACATCGCGGCGATGTTCGACCGCATCATGGACACCACCAACATCGGCCAATTGTGCCAGCGCAACCTGACCCCGAAAGAGCGGATGATCCGCGCGACCATGGCCCACAAGGCGATGGCCGCGTCATGTTTTCCCGCCGAATTGAAGGCTCAGGTCACCGAGCGGATCGATTCGATCCTCGAGCGCTATTTGATCGACGAGCAGATCGTCGAGAAGCTGGACCACCACGAAAGCCCGCTCAGGGACCGCGCGGTGCGTCTGGTGCAGTTCTGTGCCGCCGGCGTCCTGCCCGAGGGCAAGGCGATGACGCGCGCCCGCACGCGCATCCTGGGCCTGCTGCGTCAGAAGGATTTCGACGCCCACTTCGTCGAGGGGATTCCCGATCCGGCCAGGGCGCAAAAGGCGCTGCGCGACTTCCACCAATTGCTGGTGCGTGCCGGCTTCGGCGGCTAAGTCAGCGGCAGCGGAACAACCCGTCATTGCGGGTCGGCACCGGCAAATCGGGGCGCTTGGGGTCGGGCTTGGACGGAGGTGCGGCCGGGCGCAAATCGTATCCGGTCGGGCAGGTGCGGGCCATCGCCGCACGGCAGCTTTCCAGGCGCAGCGAATTCTCGCAATCGATGTAATAATCAAGCGAACCGTCGGGATTGCGCAGCGGCGTGACCTCGGCGCAGGCGGCCAAGGCCAAGGTGATGGCGGCGATCAAGACCGCAGGTCGCATCGATGCTCTCCCCCGTTTGCGGTTCATTGGTACCCGGCGATTTGGTCCTGCGCCATCAGAAATTCGGCCAGTTTGGCAAATTCCGCCTTGCGCGGCGAACTGGGCCGCCACATCAACCCGATGGACCGGCTGCCGGCATCGACCAGCGGCCGCGTCACCAGCCCAGTGCCGGCCAGAATGCCCGACGACACCGCCATCGCCGGCAACAAGGTGATGCCCAGCCCGTTGGCGACCATCTGGACCAGGGTGGTCAGGCTGGTGGCCAAGATGCCGTCGCCGCGCGACGGGCCGGGCAGGTGGCAGGCGGCCAGCGCATGGTCGCGCAGGCAATGGCCTTCTTCCATCAGCAGCAAATCGTGTTCGGCCAATTGGGCGGAGTCGACGCTGGAATTGGCCGCCAGCGGATGGTCGGGCGGGCAGGCCAGCACGAAGGAATCGGTGCCGATGACCCGGCTTTCAAGCTCGGGCGCCGGATAGGGCAGCGCCAGCAGGGCGATGTCGAGATCGCCGGCACCGACGCGGGCGACCAGCCGGGCGCTTTGCTCCTCGCGCAGATACAGTTTCAAGGCGGGAAAGGCCTGGCGCAGGGCCGGCAAGACCCTGGGCAGCAGATAGGGGCCGATGGTCGGAATGACGCCCAGGCGCAGCGCCCCGCTGAGGATCTGGCCCGAGGCGGCGGCCAGTTCGGCGATGTCCTCGGCGCCCTTGAGGACGATGCGGGCGCGGGCGACGATCTCTTCGCCCAGGGGAGTCAGCATCACCTTGCGCTTGGTGCGTTCGACCAAGGTGGCGCCCAGCAGGTTTTCCAGCTCCTGCAGGCCGGCCGACAAGGTCGATTGGGTCGCCAGGCAGGCTTCGGCGGCATGGCCGAAATGGCGATGCTCGGCCAGGGCCACCAGATAACGCAATTGACGCAATGTCGGTAATATTCGCAACCTGATCGGCTCCGTCGATTTCCGGGGCGATGATAGCCGGTCGGGGGCGGTCGCGCATCCGGATTGCGCCACGGCGGCCCTTGGGCTGATTTTCGCCACAATGGGATGGTGACATGGGGCCAGACCGAACCTCGGAGGCCCACCATGCCCATCCCCGTCTTGTTCCTGATCCTGGCCGCCGGCCTTGCCTTTCTGGCCTATCCGGCCGACGCCTTCGCCGAAGCCGCCACCCGCGCCCGCGAATTGAAGCGAATCGAAAGCCAGTCGCACCGCGAGCGGATCAAGATCCTCGAGCAGGCCGACCGCTGCATCGCCAAGGCCGAAAACCGTCAGGATTACCGGGCGTGCGAGGAGGCCGAGGCCCAGGCCCGCAAGGATTCCAACCTGCGGGCGCGCGACGCCAAGCAGTCTTTGCGTCGCGGATAGACCACGAAAAAAGGCGGAGGGCCTTGAGTGGCCTCCGCCTTCTTCATTCGCGCCGGAACGGCGGATTACTTCTTCAGGTAATCGCGGGCCAGGACCTCGGCGATCTGCACGGCGTTCAGCGCCGCGCCCTTGCGCAGGTTGTCCGACACGCACCAGAAGGACAGGCCGTTGGCGATGGTCGGGTCCTTGCGGATGCGGCTGATATAGACCGCGTCCTCGCCGACGCACTCGACCGGGGTGACATAGCCGCCCGGCTCGTGGGTATCGACGACGATCACGCCCGGCGCCGCCGACAGGGCCTTGCGGGCGGCTTCGACGCTGACCGGCTTGTCGAACTGGACGTTGACGCATTCGGAATGGCCGACGAACACCGGCACGCGGACGCAGGTGGCGTGCACCTCGATGTTGGGGTCGAGAATCTTCTTGGTCTCGACGGTCATCTTCCATTCTTCCTTGGTCGAGCCGTCTTCCATGAAGACGTCGATCTGCGGAATCAGGTTGAAGGCGATCGGCTTGGGGAACTTCCTGGGTTCCTTGGGATCGCCGACATAGACGGCGCGGGTTTGCTCGAACAATTCGTCCATGCCGTCCTTGCCGGCGCCCGACACCGACTGGTAGGTCGAGACGACGACGCGCTTGATGGTGCCCAGCGCATGCAGGGGCTTCAAGGCGACGACCATCTGGATGGTCGAGCAGTTCGGATTGGCGATGATGCCCTTCTTGGTGTACTGGGCGATGGCTTCCGGATTGACCTCGGGCACCACCAGCGGCACGTCGGGATCCATGCGGAAATGCGAGGTGTTATCGACCACCACGCAGCCGGCGGCCGCCGCGCGCGGGCTGTGCTCGGCCGAAACCTTGGCGCCCGGCGAGGACAGGGCGATGTCCCAGCCCTTGAAGTTGAACGTGGCCAGGTCCTGGACCTTCAGCACCTTGTCGTCACCGAACGACACTTCGCGGCCGACCGAGCGCGACGACGCCAGGGCGACGACCTCGGACACCGGGAACTTGCGTTCCACCAGCGTCTGCAGCATTTCGCGGCCCACATTGCCGGTGGCACCGATCACAGCAACCTTGTAACCCATGTTGTTCTCTCCGTTCTTCAGGAGCCCTTGAAGCTCCCCGGCCAGTGTGGCGATTCTGAAATTCGCAGCATTTTGCGAATTTCAGAATCGCCACACAATTCAACAAATTAGTGGCCTGCCGATCCCCTAAATTCGTGACGCAAATTTCGGGGGCAGGACACTTATCGCATCAAGCGAAAAGCCCGCGGGATACTTCCGCGGGCCTTTTCGTTTTGACTGCAACGAACCGGCCCGCCGTCAGGCGGTGGTCTTGGTGCCGGTTTTGGTGGTGACGACGAAGCCCCGCGCCCAGGCGTCAGCCGGGGCGTCGATCATGTCCAGGAAAAATCCGTGAACCGACATGAAAACCTCCATCCGGGGCAGCTTTACCGCAAGGGGCGGGTCGGATGCAAGCTAGAAGGTGTTATTGTTATGCCTGTGGCATGCCCGTAGCCGGGCCGGCTCAAACGCCGCCGGGCTTGGCGGGGTGCCAGACCTTGGCGCTGTGCCAAAAAGCCCGAGCGGCGATTGAGCCGCCCGGCACGGGCAGCGCCTCGCGCATAACCCGCCTCGCGCATCAAGCATGCCCGGCATCGACGGACAGGGCGGCGAAATCGATGCCCAGCTTGTGGATGGCGCTTTCCCACTTGGCGTCCAGGTCTTTGCCGAACAGCAGCCGGTCGTCGGCCGGCGCGTTCAACCAGACATTCTCGCGGATTTCGGCGTCCAGCTGGCCGGCGCCCCAGCCGGCATAGCCCAACGCCAGCAGGCTGTTGCGCGGCCCGCCGCCCAACGCGATGGCACGCAGCACATCGACGGTGGCCGACAGCGCCACGCCGCCTTCGACGATCATCGAGCTTTCGTGCATGTAGTCGGTGGAATGCAGCACGAAGCCGCGCCCGCCCTCGACCGGGCCGCCCAGATGGACGCGGATCTGGTCGCAGCGCCCCGTCGCCTCGATGCCCAATTGCTCCAGCAATTCCGGGAAGCTGATGCCGTCCAGCAGGCGGTTGACCACCAGTCCCATCGCCCCTTCGGCGCTGTGGGCGCACAGATAGACCACCGACCGCGCGAAGCGCGGGTCCTGCATTTGCGGCATGGCGATCAACAACTGGCCTGCCAGATAACCCTGGGTCTTTTGCATAACCATGGTTCAGAGATAGGCCCCAAAACCCAAGAACGCAACCCCGGATGACCAGCAGTTAAGTTGACAGGTGGGGTCCGGCTCTGGTGTCGTGTCGCCGATTATCCTTAAAAGGCGGGATACGCTTGGTCATGGTCTTGAGAATGTTGGCGGTCATGGTGGCGGGCCTGGTCGGGCTGTCGGGGGCGCTGGCCGCCGAGCCGGGGGCATCGGACTGGTCGGTCAACGAGACCGGCCGGGTCAGGCTGATCGCCGCCACCACCGCCACCGGCTCGGACGCGCAGCTGCGCCTGGGGCTGCAGTTCCAATTGCAGCCCGGCTGGAAGATGTATTGGCGCACCCCGGGCGATGCCGGCTATCCGCCGAAGATCGACTGGAGCGGAACCGACAATGCCGAAGGTCCCGTGCTGTCGTGGCCGGCCCCCAAGCGGTTCGAATTGGCCGGGCTGCAGAATTTCGGCTATGCCGGCGAGGTGGTGCTGCCGGTGGCGATGACGCTGGCCCGGCCGGGCCAGCCGGCCCGCCTTCGCGCCGCCATCGAGTATCTGGCCTGCGAGAAGATCTGCGTGCCGATGAATGCCCAGGTCAGCTTGGACCTGCCGGCCGGGACCGGCCAGCCCTCGGCTGCCATCCATGACCTGTCGCGCTTCGCGGCGCTGGTGCCGGGTGACGGTGCCCGTCACGGCATCGGCATCGACAAGGTGACGGCGCTGGGCGACACCTTGTTCGTCACCGCGCGGGCCAATCCGGGGTTCCAAAGCCCGGACCTGTTCGTCGAGCCGGCCGAACTGGGGGCGTTCGGCGCCCCCAAGGTCCGGCTGGAACAAGGCGGGGCCGTGGCGGTGATCGAATTGGTGGCGGCTCCGGGCAGCGCCACCGGCCCGCTGGTCGGCGCCGGCGTCACCGTGACCGTGGTCGATGGCCTGCGCTCGATGGAAGCGGAAAGGGTCATTGGCGCCGCCGAGGCGGGTCTTCCGGACAATGCGTCGCTGGTCGCCATGCTGGGGATCGCCTTGCTGGGTGGCCTGATCCTTAACCTGATGCCCTGCGTGTTGCCGGTTCTGTCCATCAAGGTTCTGGGCGCCATCGGCCATGGTGGCGCCGAGCGTACCCATATCCGCGCCGCCTTCCTGGCCTCGGCCGCCGGTATCGTGGTGTCGTTCCTGGGATTGGCCGGGGCGGCGGTGGCCTTGAAACTGGCCGGTGCCTCGGTCGGCTGGGGCATCCAGTTCCAGCAACCGGTCTTCCTGGCGGTGATGGTCGCCCTGCTGCTGGCCTTCGCCGCCAATCTGTGGGGGTGGTTCGACATTCGGCTGCCGTCGGTCCTGATGAATGTCGGCGCCGGTGGTCAACCCCACCACACCCTGGCCGGTCACTTCCTGTCTGGCGCCTTCGCCACTTTGCTGGCGACGCCCTGCTCGGCGCCGTTCCTGGGCACCGCCATCGGCTTCGCCCTGGCGCGCGGCCCGGCCGAGATCATGGTCATCTTCGCCATGCTGGGCACCGGCATGGCCGCGCCCTACCTGCTGGTTGCCGCCTGGCCGGAAGCGGCTCGCCGGCTGCCCCGGCCGGGGCGGTGGATGGTGACGGTCAAGAAGGCGATGGGGGTGGCGCTGGCGGCGACCGCGCTGTGGCTGGGGGGCATCCTCGCCACCCAGACCGGCTGGCTGGCCCCGACCCGCGAGTCCGGAGCCGGGCCGGCCGTCCGCTGGGAAAGCTTCGACGAGACGGCGATCGCGGCCCATGTCGCCGCCGGCCGCGTGGTGTTCGTCGATGTCACCGCCGATTGGTGCATCACCTGCAAAGTCAACAAGGCGGCGGTGCTGGATCGCGGCGAGGTGGCCGCCCGTCTGGCCGGCGGCACCATCGTCGCCATGCGCGCCGACTGGACCAAGCCGGATCAGGCTATCGCCCGTTATCTCGCCTCGTTCGGACGCTACGGCATTCCGTTCAATGCCGTTTATGGCCCCAAGGCCACCGCCGGCATCGCCCTGCCCGAGCTGTTGTCGGAAGCCGAGGTACTGGGCGCCCTCGACCGCGCGCGTTAGTCACATTCTTGCCCCTCGCCGGGCGCCGCCTTCCGGCGGCTTGGCCGCGGCCGCAATGGCCGCTGAGCGGAGCGTGATTTAGCCGAATCACGCTCCGCGTTAACTCCTTACGACGCGGCGAAGTCGGTGCGGTCGAGGCCGCAAATGTGATCCAGCAGCCAGAAGGTCAGGTATTCCGCCGCCAGCGCGCCGGGATTGGCCTTGCTGGCGGCCGCCATCTCGGTCAGGCGGTCCAGCATGCTTTGATGATGCCGGCGGTGCTCGGTGACCGAGCTGCCCCGGCGGAGAAGTTCCTTCTCTTCCTCGGCGAAATGGCCCCGCGTGTGTTCGACGAAGTCGTCCAGCATGGCCCCGGCCTGGTCTCGAGTGTCGGCATCGTGGGCGCAGACGATCACCTTGGCCAGATCGGCCATGAGCGCGCGATGCTGGTCGTCGATCCAATCGACACCGATGGCGTAAACCGATTTCCATTCCAACAGCGGTGACGCCATGTCTTCGCCGCGATGGTCGTGCAGGAATTCCCAATATTGGGTGTCCTCGACGATCTCGTGCTCGAACAGCACCTGCTCCATGCTATCGACCGCCTCGTGACGCAGTGCGGGCGAGCGATCGACGGCGAAGTGATCGATCATGGCGTCGATGTCGGTCAGGATCTGGCGGTGACGCGCGCGATGGGCCGGGGCGGCGGCGAAGCCGGCTCCGCCGACGATGACCTCCTCGACGTCGAAGTGCAGGGTCAACAGCCGGCGGAACTCATGCAATGTCGGCAGGAAATCCGGGTGGATACCTTCCTCGCGCGCCAGCAGGGCGGCGCGACGGATGATCGAGGCCAGCCTAGCATGGTCGCTGTCGATGAACCGGTTCCCGGTCTTGGGAATGCTCTGATGGGGCAGGGGGAGGCTCCTCAGGTCTGGCGGACGACGGTGCGCCAGACCTAAGTATAGTCCTCCATGTCCTTCGAATCCAGGATTAGCCGCCTGCCGCCACGCCGGCCTCGGCGAAGGTGGCCATGCCGACATGGCAGGCCAGGGCGGCGCGCACGGTGCCGACCGCCAGGGCGGCGCCCGACGCCTCGCCCAGGCGCATGCCCAGATCCAGCAGCGGCGCCTTGCCCAGCTTTTCCAGGACGCGCCGGTGGCCGGGCTCGGCCGAGGCATGGGCGACCAGGCAATGGTCCAGCGCCCCGGGGGTGTGGGCTTCCAGCGGCGCCACGGCGGCGGTGCAGACATAGCCGTCCAGCAGCACCGGTACCCGCTTCAGGCGGGCAGCCAGAACGGCGCCGGCCATCGCCGCCAGTTCGCGTCCGCCCAGGCAGCGCAGGATGGCGAGCGGCGCTTCGTGCCGATGGCGTTCGATGCCGGCGGCGACCACCTCGGTCTTGCGGGTCAGGCCGGCGCCTTCGATTCCGGTGCCGCGCCCGGTCCAGAACCTGGCCTCGCCGCCATACAGGGCGCCGGGGATGGCGGCGGCCGGGGTGGTGTTGCCGATGCCCATCTCGCCGATGCATAACAGGTCGGTGTCGTCGGGCACCGAGTCCATGCCGGTATTGAAGGCGCGTGCGAACTCGGCCTCGTCCATCGCCGGGCCCTGGGTGAAGTCGGCGGTGGGGCGGTCAAGCTCCAGGGCGATGACGTCCAGCTCGATGCCGAAGGTCTTGCACAATTGATTGATGGCGGCGCCGCCATGGCGGAAATTGGCGACCATCTGCACCGTCACTTCCGGCGGAAAGGCCGAGACCCCCAGCGCGGCGATTCCGTGGTTGCCGGCGAACACCCGGGCGCGGACCCGGTCCAGGCGCGGCGGATGGCGCCCCTGCCAGGCAGACAGCCAGCCCGAGATTTCCTCCAGCCGGCCCAGCGAGCCGGCCGGCTTGGTCAGCTGGGGCTCGCGCGCGCTCCAGGCAGCCCGCGCGTCAGCGTCGGGACCGGGCAGTGAGTTCAGCAGGGTCGCGACATCGGCAACACTAGAAATGGAGGTATTCAAGAAAACTCTCCCCAACATATTGCGGCGGCGCGGTGATCTGCTCTATAAACCATCCATCCTTCAACGTCACTATGCCCGATGACTGAACCACCCATTTCTTCTGCCCGCACGCTGGGCGCCGACCTTCACTTGGCCGCCTCGTTCCTGACCCGGCTGCCGCTGCCCGATTGCAGGATCGTTCCGGCCGGTGGGCTGGCGCGGTCGATGCGGGTGTTTCCCGTGGTCGGCGCCGTGATCGGCGGGCTGGGTGGGCTGGTGCTGCTGCTGGCCGATTCCTGGCTGCCGGCCTTGCCGGCGGCGCTGCTGGCGGTGCTGGCGCTGGTGCTGCTGACCGGGGCGCTGCACGAAGACGGACTGGCCGATGCCGCCGACGGGCTGGGGGCCAGGGGTGATCGCGACCGCCGGCTAGAGGTCATGCGCGATTCCCGGTCGGGCGCCTTCGGGGTGCTGGCCTTGATCTTTTCGGTGGGGTTACGCGCCACCGCCCTGGCCGAGGCGCCCGACGCGCTGGCCGGGTTGGGGGCGCTGGTGGCGGCCGGGGCGTTGTCGCGGGCGTTGGTGCCGGCGGTGATGCAGGTGTTGCCACCGGCTCGCGCCGACGGGCTGGGGGCCGGGGCCGGCTGTCCCGACATCACCATCGCCGCTGTCGCGGGCGTGGTGGGGCTGATCTTCGCCTTCATCGGGCTGGGCGGCGGCGCCGTGGCCGCCGTGGCCGCCGCTGGCCTGGCGGTGGCGGCCGCCACCGTTCTGGCCCGGCGCGCTTTCGGCGGCTATACCGGCGACATCCTGGGCGCCCATCAGCAATTGGCCGAAATCGCCATTCTGCTGGCGGCAGCGGGAATCTGGGCGGGGGCGGGGCCATGAGCAACGCCACCACCCGCTGGTGGCTGGTCCGCCATGCGCCGGTGCCGTGTCCGCACGGGCGCATCCACGGTCAGCTGGACGTCGCCTGCGACACCTCGGATGAGGATGATTTCCGGCAATTGGCCGCCCGGGTGCCGCCGCAGGCGACCTTGGTGGAAAGCGGCCTGATGCGCTGCCGCCAGACCACCGGCGCCTTGGAGGCGTCCGGTCTGGTGGTGCCGCCGCCGCTGGTCGAGCCCGATTTGATGGAACAGAATTTCGGCCGCTGGCAAGGGCGCAGCTGGATGGAGCTGGAAGCAGCCAAGGATGCCGACCTCGAGGCCTTCTGGGCCGAGCCGGCCTTCGCGGTTCCGCCGGGCGGCGAGAGCTTCGCCGCCTTGTGCGACCGTGTCGGCGCCGCCCTGGTCCGGCTGTCGGGGCCGCTGGCCGGTCGCGACGTGCTGGCGGTGGTGCATGCCGGCACCGTGCGCGCCGCCCTGGCCGCCGCTTTGTCGCTGCCGCCCGACATCGCGTTGCGCTTCGCCGTTCAGCCGCTGTCGCTGACCCGTCTGGACCTGACGCCCGAGGGCTGGCGGGTCGAATGCGTCAACGTCACCGCAACGTAAGCGGTTCCACCCGCCAGCTGCCGATCCCGGGCGCCAGCGCTTCGGCCAGCCACGGCAACAGCTCGGCCATCGCCGTATCCAATTGCCACGGCGGGTTGACCACCACCAGACCGCAGCCGTTCAAGGTCTGCGGGTTGTCGCCCGGCTTGATCATCAGCTCGGCGGCGAAGGCGCTTTTCAGACCCATCATCGAAAGATCGGCATGGAAGCGGGCGACCGGCTCGCGGTCCTTGATGGGGTACCACAGGGCGTAGATGCCGGTGGACCAGCGCTTCAGCCCCTGGGCCAGGCCCCCGCGCATGCGCTCGAACTCGCCCGGCTTCTCGAACGGCGGGTCGACCAGCACCAGGCCGCGCCGCTCGGGCGGGGGCACCAGCGCCTTGATGCCGTCATAGCCGTCGCGGTGATGAACGCCGACGCGCGCATCGGCGGCGAAGCGTCGGCGCAGATCGGCCGCATCCTCGGGGTGCAACTCGCACAGGGCCAGCCGGTCGTGCGGGCGCGACAGCGCGGCCACCACGGCGGGCGACCCGGGATAGAACCGCAAGGCCCCGTCGGGATTGAGGGTGCGCACCACCCGCAGCAGCGGGGCCGCGCTGGGGGGTGGGTTCGGGGCCGCCATCACCCGGGCGATGCCGGCCTGCCATTCGCCGGTCTTCTCCGCCTGGACCGAGGTCAGGTCGTAAAGGCCCAGGCCGGCATGGGTGTCGAGATAGGCGAAGGCCGCCTCCTTGCGGGTCAGATGTTCGATCATCAACCCCAGGGTGGCGTGCTTGTGGACGTCGGCGAAGTTTCCGGCGTGGTAGGCGTGGCGATAATTCATGGCCAGTGTCATGACCGATTGCGGTCTTGCTGGCAAGAGCCGCCTATCGCTGCGGATCATGCGATCAATACGCGCAGCATGATTTTAGAAATCATGTAAAGTTCTCATATTATACTTCGCTTCCCTATCTGCGCTGGTGGCTTATAAAGCACAGGTTGAACCTTGTTCCCTGGGTATGAATGTGAACGCGAATTAATCTTGTTTTAATTCTTTACGGTCATTAGTTTGGCTGTCGTGGTAAGACCACGGCTAGGCCCAGCGCTAGCCGTTCCGTTTGGGGGGGGGGGACATGGCAAACGTGCATCTGACCGGCGTCGAGAAGACTTTCAGACCCGACGAAATCATCGTCAGCAAGACCGACACCACCGGCCGCATCATCTATGCGAACGAAGTGTTCCTGCGCATGGCCGGCTTCACCGAAGCCGAGATCCTGGGCAAGCCGCACAGCATCATCCGTCATCCCGAGATGCCCCGGTGCGTCTTCAAGCTGCTGTGGGACACCATCAACACCGGGGCCGAGATTTTCGCCTATGTGGTCAACCGGTCCAAGAACGGCGACCATTACTGGGTGCTGGCCCACGTAACGCCGACCTTCGATGCCGCCGGCAAGATCGTCAGTTTCCATTCCAACCGCCGCACCCCGCGCCCCGAGGCGGTGGCCAAGGCCGCGGCGCTTTATGCCGAATTGCGCGCCATTGAAAACGGCCATTCCGACCGCAAGGCCGGTCTTCAGGCTTCGTTTTCAGCGATGCTATCCAAGCTCGAAGGACTGGGAGTGCCTTACGATGAATTCGTCTTCGCTCTCTAAGGCCTGGCAGGCGGCCGCCTTGGCCGCCCTGGCCGGACTGATGGTGGTCATCCTGGAACTGTCGCACGGCGACCAACTGTCCGCGGCCTTGGGGGCCATCACCACCCTGGCGGCCGGTTTCGCCCTGATGTCGGTCCTGAAGACCCGCCAGTCGGTTCACCGCACCGCCATGGTGTTGGAACAGGCCGCTGTCGGCCGGCTGGACGTGCGGGTCATCGGCATCCGCGAGGCCGGCGTGCTGGGTGAATTGGACCATGCCGTCAACCGCCTGCTGGACCTGACCGAGGCCTTCACCAAGGAGGCCGACGCCGCCATGGCCATGACCGCCCAGGGCCGCTATTTCCGGCACATCCTGCTGGAAGGCCTGGTGGGCGAGTTCGCCGGCCATGCCCGTCTGATCAATTCGGCTTTGACCAGCATGGAAGACAAGTCGAAGGATTTCGCCACCGAGGCCAACGCGGTGGGAGCTTCGATCAAGAAGATGAGCCAGGCGGTGGCCGCCACCGCCACCGAACTGGAGGCGACGGCACAGCAGATGAGCCACATCGCCAGCCAGACCAGCAGCCAGTCGGCGACGGTGGCGCGTGCCGCCGAGGATGCCTCGGCTAGCGTCGAATCGGTGGCCTCGGCAGCCGAGCAGGTGTCGTCGGGCATCCGCGAGGTCGCCGCCCGCATCCAGACATCGGCCGACATGGCCCGGGAAACCGTGCGGGTCGCTGGTCAGGCCGACACGGTGATCCAGGGCCTGCTGGATGCCACCCGCAAGATCGGTGACGTCGTCAACTTGATCACCCAGATCGCCAGTCAGACCAACCTGCTGGCCCTGAACGCCACGATTGAAGCCGCCCGCGCGGGCGAGGCCGGCAAGGGCTTCGCGGTTGTCGCCAACGAGGTCAAGCATCTGGCCAACCAGACCGCCAGGGCCACCGACGAGATCTCGACGCAGATCAACGGCATGCGCGAGGCCACCGCGGCGGCGGTCGATGCGGTGCGGGGCATCGCCGGACGCATTCGCGAAATCAACGACAATTCCACCGGTATCGCCACCGCCACCGAACAGCAATCGGCGGCGATCGCCGAGATCAGCCGGGCCATCCGCACCGTGGCGGCCGGCGTCCAGACCGTCGCGGTGACCATTTCCGAAGTGTCGGAAGTCGCCGGCACCGCCACCGAGGCGGCCGATCAGGTGCTGATGGCGGCGGGCGAGATGGCCGGGCGCACGGTGTCGATGAATGACGACATCGACGGCTTCATCCACCGCGTCTGCGCCGGCATCAAAACCGCCTAACGGGGAATTATTCCACCAGTTCTGTTTCCAGGCGGTCGCGCAACGCGGCCGCCTCTTGCTGCTTGCGCCACATGGCGGCGTAGGCGCCGTCGGCCGCCAGCAGGTCGGGGTGGCGGCCCCGTTCGACGATGCGGCCCTTGTCCAGCACGATGATTTCGTCGGAATCGACCACCGTTGATAGCCGGTGGGCGATGACCAGGGTGGTGCGGTCCTTCGACACCTCGCGCAAGGAGGCCTGGATTTCCTTTTCGGTGTGGGTGTCCAGCGCACTGGTCGCCTCGTCGAACAGCAAGATCGCCGGGCGCTTCAAGATGGTCCGCGCGATGGCGACGCGCTGCTTCTCGCCGCCCGACAATTTCAGGCCGCGCTCGCCGACCCGGGTGTCATAGCCGGCTGGCAGGGTGACGACGAAATCATGGATGCGGGCCAGGCGGGCGGCAGCCTCGATTTCATCCTGGGTGGCGCCCGGTTTGCCATAGGCGATGTTGTAGCGGATGGTGTCGTTGAACAGCACGGTGTCCTGCGGCACGATGCCGATGGCGGCGCGCAACGAGGATTGCGTCACCTGGCGGATGTCCTGGCCGTCGATGGTGATCCAGCCCCCCGTCACATCGTAGAAGCGGAACAGCAGACGGGAAATGGTGCTTTTGCCGGCTCCCGACGGGCCGACGATGGCCACGGTGCGCCCGGCCGGCACGGTGAAATCGACATTGTCGAGGATGCGCCGCTCGGGGTCATAGCCGAACGACACCGCCTGGAACCGGACCTCGCCGCCATTCACCTTCAGATCGGCGGCGCCGTCCTCGTCCCTGATCTCGGCGTTCTGTTCCAGCAGGCGGAACATCGCCTCCATGTCGGTCAGCGACTGCTTGATCTCGCGATAGACGAAGCCCAGGAAGTTCAGGGGCAGGTACAGCTGGACCAGATAGGCATTGACCAGCACGAAGTCGCCCATGGTCATGCTGCCGTCGGCCACCCCCTGGGCCGCCATGATCATCACCACGGTCAGCCCCAGGGCGATGATGGCGCCCTGGCCCATGTTCAAAAGGGCCAGGGTGACCTTGCTTTTGACCGCCGCCGCCTCGTAGCGGCCCAGGGCGCGGTCGTAGCGTTCGGCCTCGTGCGCCTCGTTGCAGAAATATTTGACCGTCTCGAAGTTCAACAGCGAATCGATGGCCTTGGTGCTGGCCTCGGAATCGGTCTCGTTCATAGCGCGGCGGAACTTGGTGCGCCATTCGGTGACGGTCAGGGTGTAGGTGATGTAAAGGGCGATGGTGCCGAAGGTGACCAGCGCGAAGCGGGCGTCGTACATCTGCCACAGCACGATGGTCACCAGGCCGATTTCCAGAAGCGTCGGCAGGATGTTGAACAGCATGAAATTCAGCAGGAACTCGATGCCCTTGGTGCCGCGCTCGATGGCGCGCGACACGCCGCCGGTCTGGCGGTCGAGATGGAAGCGCAGCGCCAGTCGGTGCAGGTGGCGGAACACCTTCAGGCCGACCGCGCGGATCGCCGCCTGGCCGACGCGGGCGAAGGCGATGTCGCGCGCTTCGGCGAACAGGCCGGCCAGGGTGCGCGCCGCGCCGTAAGCCACCAGCAGCCCCAGCGGCACGGCGATCATCGGTTGGCCGAGCGCGTCGATGGCTTGCTTGTAGATCAAGGGCACGCCGACGGTGATCAGCTTGGCCAAGGCCAGGAAGATCACGGCGATCACCACCCGAAGCCGCAGCATCGGCTGCTCGGCCGGCCACAGATAGGGGGCCAGCGTGCGCAGGGTCTGCCAGTCGTTGCGGGACCCGGTTTGCGGGTTGCGCCAGTAATTCGAGGGGTCGCGTCGTCTCATCGTCTCCTAACATGAGGGGCGATCGGCCGAGGCGCAACCGCTCGATCTGTGCTTAAGTCGGGAAAGATTGCTCTTATGTGCATGGCTGCTTATGCTGCGGCGCATGCGCCATCCACCGACCCTGCATTCGGGCGACATCGACTGGAAATCCGTGCGGCTGCTGCTGTTCAGCGCCGACGATGCCTTTCGATTCCTGGTGCGCCAGACCTTTCGCAAGCTCAATGTCCGCGATGTCTTGTCCACCAGCGTCGCCGCCGATGCCCAGACCTTCATGGGCCAATCGCCCGACATCGCCCTGATCGACCTGGAAACCGACCCCACGGCCGGCTTCGCCTGCCTGGAGCGGGTGCGCGGCGCCGACGCGGAAATTCCGGTGCTGGTGGTGGCGCGGTCCGATGACAAAGCGTTGATGCACCCGGCGCTCAAGGCCGGCATCGAAGGCGCGGTGCCCAAACGGGTTTCGGGCCATGAACTGGCGCACCGGGTGTCGCAGACCCTGAAGACGCCGAAGCGCCTGCCGGCTCCGGCCGAAATCAAACCCCGCGCCCCCATCGTGCTGGAGAAAGTGCCGCCGACCCCGGTCAAGGTCGAGGCCGCCGCGCCGACGCCCGCGACAGCCGCCGCGGCTCCGGCCGATGGCGACGCCTTGAAGCGCGAACTGGCGGCGCTGACGGCAAAGCTGGGGCAAAGCCCGGTGGTCTCGGGCAAGGCCCCCGGTGGCACGATGACCGGCGGCCATGGGACAGGCTCGATCGGGGGCGGGTCGATGGGCGGCGGTTCCTCTGCTCCGGTGCGACCCGGCGGCGGGACCTATGGCGGCGCCGACCTGCCGGCCGCCAAGGGGGCGGGCGGTGGTGGCCTGCTGGTCGATGACCGGCCGGCTGCGTCGGTCAAGTCTGGCGGCAAGCTGGATTTCGACGATTTCGCCGTGGTCGCCCCCAAGGCGTCGGGCGGCAAGCTGATCGAGGATGACGGCCCGGCGCCGGCCAAGCGCGACCAGGCCATCGACTTGCGCCAGGATGCCCGCGATCAGGCGGCCAAGAAGCGGGCCGAGGACGCCAAGGCCAAGTGGAAGGAATTGCTTGAGGAAGCCGGCCACGAAACCCGCACCGGCAAGGATGTCGCCGCCCTGAACGTCGATGCCATCGTCGCCGAGCATGGTTTGTGGCTGACGTCGAAGGGGGGCGAGGGCAAGCGCGCCACCTTCCAGGGCATGGATCTGGCCGGAGCCGACCTGTCTGGGGCGATTCTGGCCAATGCCACCTTCCGCGAGGTCGATCTGTCCGACGCCCATCTGGTGGAAAGCCGCCTGGACGGCGCCGACTTCCGTTATGCGGTGATGGGCGCGGCCAATCTGGCCCGGGCCGAGCTGGGCGTCGCCCAACTGCGCCATGCCGATCTGCGCCTCGCCAACCTGGAAGGCGCCAACCTGCGCGGCGCCGACCTGTCCGGAGCCAGGTTGGCGGGATCGAAGCTGGAAGGCGCCGATTTCGGCGGCGTCACCCTGATCAGCGCCGACCTGTGCGAGGCCGATCTGTCCAAGGTCGAGAACCTGAAGCAGTCCCAGGTCGAGAAGGCTTTGTGCGACATGAAGACCAAGCTGCCGCCGGGAATCTTCCGCCCCCGCAAGGATGAAGATTAGCTTTTGTCGGCGATCAGCCGGGGGAAGGTCAGGACGAAGCGCGTGCCGCCGCCCGATTCGCTTTCCATCGCGACGGTGCCCTGCATCGGGCCGGTGACCAGATTATAGAGAATGTGCAGACCCAGGCCGGTGCCGCCCTGGCCGCGCCGGGTGGTGAAGAACGGGTCGAACACCCGGTTTCGGTATTCTTCCGGGATGCCCTTGCCGTCGTCGGAATAGACCAGGCGAATCTGGTCGGGCGCCGGTTGTTCCACCGCGATGCGCAGCGTGCCGGACTGACCAAGGTCATAGCCGTGGGTGGCGGAATTCAGGACCAGGTTGGTCAGAACCTGGCTGAGCGCGCCGGGATAGCCGTCCATCTCGATCCCGGCGGGGCAGTCGATCACCACCTTGTGGCCGTTCTGGCGCAGTTTCGGGCTCAGGCTCGACAGGGTCTCGGCGATATAGCCGGCCAGTTCGAAATTGCGCCGTTCCGAGCTGGTGCGATCGACCGCCACCTGCTTGAAGCTGCCGATCAATGCCGCCGCCCGCTCGCAATTGGCCTGAATCAGGCGGGCGGTGTCGGTGGCGGTGGCCAGATAGGCCTGGAAATCCTCGACTCCAATGTCGTCGGCCTCGAACAGGGCGGCCAGGCGTTTGGTGGAATCCGCGAGGTGCGAGGCGCAGGACAGCGCGATGCCGACCGGCGTGTTGATCTCGTGGGCGACGCCGCCGACCAAGGCACCCAGCGACGCCAGCTTTTCGGCCTGGACCAGGGTTTCCTGGGTTTCCTTCAACTGGGCCAGCGCCTCTTCCGCCTCGGCGCGGCGCTTGCCCAGTTCCTGGTTCAGGTTGGCCAACTGGTTCTGCAGGCGGTCGCTGACCTTGACCAGGCGGCGTTGTTCGCGCACCGAACGGGAATAGGCCTCGGTCAGCGCCTCGACTCCCTGGCGGGTGTCGGGGTCGGCGTTGGTCAGGCGCCGTTGCAGCCGGGCGGCGGCGGCCAGCACCCGCTCTTCGGCATCGAAAAGGTTGAAGCCACCGCCGGATTCGGAATCGCCGCTGCTCATCAAGCGGCCGAGGACGAGGGCACCAGGTTGAAGGTGACGTTTTCCAGGTCTTCCGAGAAGTCCTCGCCGAATTCCTTCATGGTCTCGTCGTCGGCGGCATAGTGCCAGTTGACCACCACCTTGGTGCCGCGACCCGCCGCGTTTTCCATCATCTGGAACATGTTCATCAACGCCTTGGCGCTGGAACTGTTGAAGTAGATCAGGTCGAAATCGAAGCGCAGTTCACGGATGTCGGCGCTGGAAAAGAACCGGTCGAGGGCGGCGAAGATCGGGCCGAACACGGTCGAGGCATCCTCGGGATAGGATTCGCCCTTCAGCGAGAACACACCTGCCTCGAAGTCGAAATCGACATCCGGCGAGCGATCGGTCGCCGCAATCTTGAGATGATCCATGGTTTTCCTCAGATGGACACTTTGAGGCAGAAGAATTGCTGCTTGTCGCCGACCGGGTCGAAATCGAACTGGATCGGTTCGCTGGCACGCCTGGCGATCTCGATCAGGCCGATGGTGGCGCCCCGGCTGTTTTCCTCCGGCGGCTCACGCAGTTGTTCCTTGTAATAGGCCTTGATGGCGTCCTTATCCATGCCGGCCAGTTGCTCGAGGCGCGCCTTCAGCTTCGGGACATCCTCGTTCAACATGGTGTTGGCGCAGACGATGAAGAATTTGTCGCCGTCGGTGCCGATGGTGACCATGCCCGACGACAACTCGATGGCCTTGCCGAGGTTGCCCTGAACCTTCTCGGCGGAATAGCGGATGATGTTCTGCGCCTGCTCGATGAACACCGAGAACACCTTCTTGACGGTGGTCAGGTCGGTGTCCTCCAGCGCCATCTTGTGGCGCAGCGCGTCGCCCAGGGAATAAAGAATCCCCTCGGACAGATAGCCCGAGAACGAGAAGATCACTCCCCGGGTATCAAGGATCGATTTGAATTCGCGATAGTCTCTCGCCAGCATCGCCGACACCCCGACCCCCTTGGTCACGATCTAACCCCGCCCCACAGCCTAGCGTGGATCGACGCCGATGTCATCCTTGCCACGGCTGCCGCCTGCACCTTTCCCGCGCGGCGGCATCCGCAGCCAGATGGTGAAGGTGCTGCCCTCGCCCAGGCTGCTATCGACCGAAAGGCTGCCGCCGTGCAGGTCCATGATCTGGCGGACCATGTGCAGGCCGATGCCCGACCCCGGCATGGTCTGGGTGTTCGAGGCGCGGAAGAAGCGGTCGAAGATCTTCGGCACGTCGTCGGCCGGGATGCCGATGCCGCTGTCCTGAACCGACACCGACGCGCCGCTATGTTCCGGTGTCGCGCTGATCCGGACCGCGCCTTCGGTCGAGTATTTCAGCGCGTTGGCGAGCAGGTTGTTGATCACCAACGCGATCAGCCCGGGATCGCCCCAGACCGGGGCGGCCATCTCGGCTTCCAGTTCGATGAGGCGGCCGGGCGAGGCGGCGCGGTGATGATCGACAGCGGCCAGCAGGATCGGCGCCAATTCGAACGCCTGTTCCTGCATGACGATCCGGCCGCTTTCCAATTGTTCGTCGGCCAGGCAGGTGGTGATCAGGTCGATCAGCCGGCCGACGGCCTCGCGGATGGTCTTGAGGCGTGGCAGCATCCCGGTATCGGCGCGTTCCGCCCGCATGGTCAGCATTTGCGCCGCCGAATCGATGATCGCCAGCGGCGTGCGGAACTCGTGGCTGACCATGCCGAGGAACTGGCGCAATTGGCCGCGCGCCTCGGTCTCGCGCTCGAGGGCCATTTCGGCGCGATCGCGCGCGCGGCCCAGTTCGGCGGTGCGGGCCTCCAACTCGGCGGTGCGCTCTTGAACCTTGGTCTCGAGTTGGGCGTTCAATTCGACCAGCTCGCGGTTAAGCCGGCCGATGGTGACGATGTCGCGCCAAGCGCGAACGCCGCCGACGATCGAGGTGAACAGCTTCTGCGCGGTCAGCTCGGATTTGCTTTTGTAATCGTTGATGTCATAGGCCAGGACGACGTCGCGCTCGGGGGCCTCGCCCGGCTGGCCGGTGCGCAGGATGATGCGGATGTCGCGGTTGCCGATATCGCCCCTGATGCGACGGACCAATTGCAGGCCGGCATCGCCGGTTTCCATCACCACGTCCAGCAGCACCACCGGGATATCCGCGCGCCGGCCCAGCAGTTCGGCCGCCTCGGCGGCCGAAAAGGCCGACAGCACCTCGAAGTCGCGGCCTTCGTAGGAATAGTCGCGCAGCAGGACCCGGGTCATGTCGTGGACCTGGGAATCGTCATCGACCACCAGGATCGGCCAGGGTGTGACCCCGGCGCGCGCTCCGCCCTTGTCGCCCTTTTGACTAAAGATCAGCCGGGCGGCGCGGGCCATGGGGCTAGATCACCGCGATCGGCGCCGCGAAGGCGTAGCCGGTGCCGTGCACCGCCTCGATCGGCAATTCGCAGCCCAGAGCATCCTGGGCCTTGGCGCGCAGGCGCCGCACCATCGAATCGACCGAGCGGTCGCTGGGGTCCCATTGGCGCTTGCCCAGCGCCTTGAAGATGTCGTCGCGCGACACCGGCTCGCCCGGCTGTTCGACCAGCAGCGACACGAAGACCCGTTCATTGGCGGTCAGCTTGACCGATTGTCCGTCGGGCGCCAGCACGGTCCAGCCGACCGCGTCGTAGGCCCAGCCCGATAGGGACGGGGAAGCGGTGCGCGACACCGTGGGCGCGCAGGGCGGGAACAGTTTGAGGCGACGGGACAGCGTGCGGATCTGGGCTTCCAGCTCCCGCAGTTCGACCGGCTTGACCAGATAGACGTCGGCGCCGATTTCCAGGCCGACCACGCGGTCGATGCCGACATTGCGCGCCGTCAGCATGATGATGCCGACATCGGAATGGTCGCGCAGACGCTTGGCGATGGAAAAGCCATCCTCGCCAGGCAAATTGACGTCAAGAATGACGATGTCGACCGGCTTGTCGGCAAGGACGGCGTCCAATTCCCGGCCGTCCCCGCAGCCTAATGCTTCGTGCCCGCAGGCGGACAGGTACTCAACCACATCCGCCCGCAGCGAGGTCTCATCCTCGACAATCGCAATGCGAGCCATCCCAAACCCTCTAGCCACATCCGAGCACCTCTAGGGAAGCATCGCGCCGCCCCAAGGTCAAACGGCAAGTAACCTTACAGGCGCGGCGCGACGATCTTTTCAACCAACTTGACCAGCAGGCGATCCATACGGCCGGCCCAGCTTTCGTCGGCGTCGATCATCTCGCGGCAGCGGCGGAAGGCGCGCAAAACCGTGGTGTGGCTGCGGCCGCCGAACACACGGCCCAGTTCGGGCAGCGAGCACGAGGTCAGCAGGCGGCAATAGTACATGGCGGCCATTCGCGGCTTCCACAGGCGGTGATCGCGCGAATGAACCATCATCTCCCGCTCGGACAGTCCGAATTCGGCGGCCACGGCGGCGATAACGTCGGCCACGAACGGATCGCTGACGCGATAACGGAGAGTCGGGGCCTGTGCGGAGCGGATTTCGGCCAGGGCGATGGACATCGGGAACCCCCAAAATTGAACACTAGACATGGTGCTATTGTGCGCATGTGCGCACCAGCTTCCACCCGCGAGTTGCGACTCGATGTGTCGCCGTGTGACGGCGAATGTGAACGATTTGTATATGTGCGGAGGGGGAAGGCGACCGTGCTAAAAGCGCGGAAATCCGCCGGGTCGGCCTGGCAGGCTTAGGCCAAAGATATAAGCCGCTTGCAGCTTTAGTACCCGTAGGGCTTGTCCGAGCCCCAGATCAGCGTCGCGACGTGACGACTGACCATCTTCATCAGGTCATAGGACGGGCGGACGAATTGCAGCGCCATCCAATCGCCGACCACTGCGCGGATTTCGGCCTTGCCCTTAGCGGAGCGCATGTCGGGCCAATTGGTCGAATCCAGTTCGAAATCGACTTCCAGTCCTTTCCACACGCGGGTGCCGGCCGGCACGGGGACCTTCATGCCGCCGATGGAGATGTCGAGCACCTCGAATTCATGCCCCTCGAAGCGGGTGACAAGGCCGGTCCCGACATGACGGTCGTCAAAACGGCGATCATTCTTGGTGGGCTTGGACATGAATGCGGTTCCATCAACTTGGTTCGGCACGATTGTAGCGCGGCTTCGGTTGGTTAGCCACCCCTAGCGAAAAGGGGGGTTAGAAGGCGTCCTCCCAGTGACGGGACAGTCGCATGGCCGAATTGATCAGGCCGACCATGGAATAGGTCTGGGGGAAGTTTCCCCACAGCTCGCCCGTTGCCGGGTCGATGTCCTCGGGCAACAGACCCAGGTTGTTGCGCCGTTCCAGCACGGTCTCGAACAGGGTGCGGGCCTCGTCTTGGCGCCCGATCGCCGCCAGCGCGTCGATGTACCAGAAGATGCAGATGATGAAGGCGGTCTTGGGCGTGCCGAAATCGTCCTTGGCGACATAGCGGAACAGGAAGTCGCCGGTCCGCAGGTGGCGGCCGACCTGGGTGACGGTGGCGGCGAACCGCGGGTCCGAGGCGTCGAGGAAGTCCACCTCGTGCAGCAGCAGCAACGTGGCGTCGAGGTCCTGGCCGTCGAAGCTCGAGACGAAGCACCCCATCGCTTCGTTCCACGCGCGCTCGCAGATGATAGCGTGGAGGCGATTGGCCTCGCGCCGCCAAAAGGCCGAGCGGTCGGCCAGGCCGATATGACGGGCGATCTTGGCCAGACGATCGCAGGCCGCCCAGCACATCACGGCCGAGAAGGTATGGACCGATTCGATGCTGCGCAATTCCCACGGGCCGGCATCGGGCTTGTCGAACACCGCGATGGCTCGATTGCCCAGGCGTTCCAGTTGCTCGAACAAGGCCTCGCCCGCCGGATGGGTCAGGCGGCGATCGAAGAAGGCGTGGGTCGATGCCAGCACCACGCTGCCGTAGACGTCGTTCTGAACTTGGATATGGGCCTGATTGCCGACCCGGACGGGCCGGTGCCCGCGATAGCCCGAAAGGTGATCCAACGCCACCTCGTCGATCGCCGTGTCACGGGTGATGCCGTAGACCGGGCGCAGTTCCCCCTCGGTGGCGTCCTCGACGATGTCGGTGATGAAGCGGAGGTAATCCTCCATGGTACGGGTGACGCCCAGCCGGTTCAGGGCGTGAATGACGAAATAGGCGTCGCGCAGCCAGCAGAACCGATAATCCCAATTGCGCTCGGTGTTCTGGGCTTCGGGGATCGATGTGGTCAAGGCGGCGACGATCGCCCCGGTTTCCTCGAAATTGCACAGCTTGAGGGTGATGGCTGCGCGGATCACCGCGTCTTGCCATTCGAACGGGATCGACAAGGCCCGCACCCAGCTGCGCCAATGGTCCTGGGTGTGTTCGAACAGGTCGCGCGCCGTCGCCTCGATGCCGGCCTGCAGGCTTTCGTCGCCGCCCAGCAGAAGGTCGATGGGGCGTTCAAGGACGAACGAGCGCCCCTCGAGGACATAGGATACCGGCGCGTTGGTGGTCAGCCGCAAGGTCTGGGCCGGCGACACGTAGCGGATATGATTGCTGCCACGGGTGATTTCCGGGACCAGCGCGCCGTTCTCGAAGCGGGGCGACAGGCGGATCAGGATGCGCGGGCGCCCCTTTACCGGCTGGATGCGGCGCACGATCATCGGCGGGCGGTAGATCCGCTCGTAAAGGGCGAAGCGAGGCGCGAAATCGGTGATCTCGACGATGCCGCCGTGATGGTCGTAAAGCGTGGTCCGCAGGATCGCGGTGTTGGGAACATAGGCCTGCTCACCATGGAGCTGGTCGACCAGTTGGATCGAGAATTCCCCGGCCCGGTCCGGCGGCGGTCTTCCTTGGGAATCGGTGTTCAGCAAGCCGTGGAACACCGCGTCGCCGTCCATGCGCGGGAAGCATCCCCACACCAAGGTCGCATGGGCGTCGATCAGGGCGGCGATGTTGCAGTTTCCGATGACGCCCAGTTCCAGGTTGCTCATACTTGACCCTCCTTGTCCTGGGTCGCGAGCCAGCGCCGCAGCGCCGTGGGCGACGAAACCCGGAATCCTGCCAGCGTGTCGGCGCTGTCGCCGACATGGATCGACACGCCGCCCAGATCGTTGACGGCCGCGAAGCCGCTTTCATCGGTGGAATCGTCTCCGACGAAAATCGGGCGACGGCCCAGATAGGGGTGTCGTCTCATGAAATCCTTGATGGCGCGGCCTTTGGTGAAGCCGGCAGGCACGATCTCGACCACCGCCTTGCCGTCCTGCAGCCGCAGGGGCGGGCTTGCCCCGATGATCGCGGCTGCCGCCGTCGCGCGCAGCTCGTCGGCCAATTCTGGGGCGCCGCGGTAGTGAACGGCCAAAGCCACGCCCTTATGTTCCAGGGCCAGACCGGGGCGTTGGGCGACCAGGGTCGTCAACCGGGTGGTGACGGGGACGGGGACGGGGCGTCCATCGTTCGATTGGTGACCGGCCAGGCGCCATTGGACTCCGTGGCAGCCGACGGCATCGAATCCGCCGGGGAACAATCGATCGATGCTGTCCAGGGTGCGGCCGCTGACCAGCGCCAGCGCGCCGCCGAAGCGATCCGACAACCGCGTCAGCAATGCCGCAAGGCCCGCCGGCACGCTGACCAGCTCCGGTGCCGGCGCCAAATCCAGCAAGGTGCCGTCGATGTCCAGAAACAAGGCCCAGGAAGCGCCGTCGATGACCGGGATCGGCTCGGTCATGGCTGGCGCGGCTTGCCGGGGGTGGTGGCGATGGCGATCTGGCGTTCCAGATTGCTCCGTTTGCGGATGCGCGAGGCGTCCAGCAGCATGCGCCCGGCCCAGAAATAGATATTGTGCTCGCCGACGATCTCGCGCATCAGGCGCATGCGGTCGCGGCGCTGCTCGGCGGGCATCGACAGCCCATCGGCAAGTGCCTCACCCATGGCTTGAATGTCATAGGGATTGACGATCAGGGCCTCGTGCAGTTCGCGTGAGGCGCCGGCGAAGGTCGACAGGATCAAGACGCCGTCTTCGTCGTCGCGTGCCGCGACGAATTCCTTGGCGACCAGATTCATGCCGTCGTGCAGACTGGACACCAGGCAGATGTCGGCGGCGCGAAACAAGGTGAAGACCTCGTCCGGTTCGTGGTGGGTGGGAACCAGAATGATGGGTTTCCAGTTGTCGGTGCCAAATCGGTTGTTGATGGCATCGGCCTGATTTTGCGCTTCGACCTGGGTGTCGCGATAGGCCTCCAATCTGCTGCGGGTCGGGGCGGCGACCTGGACCAGGGTGAATCGTTCGATCCATTCCGGGTGGCGCTCCAGCAGGCTGCCGACCGCGCGGAACCGGTCGGCGATGCCCTTGGTGTAGTCGAATCTCTCGACGCCGACCGCCAAGCGGACCGAGGGTTTCAGTCCGTAGCGCTCGAGAATCCGCTTGCGGCACTCGGGGACCGGCGGCTGGCCTGCCAGGGCGAGCGGCGGCCATTCGATGGAGATCGGATAGGGGCGGACCAGGGTGGTCGCGTTGCCGGCCCGGACGTTGCTGCGCTCGCGGTCGATGTGGCATTCCAGGAAGCGATCGACGGATTCCAGGAAGTTCAGGCAATGGAACTGGGTGTGAAATCCCAGGATCGAACTGCCCAGCAGGCCCGATAGCAGTTCCTCTTTCCACGGGCAGATGCTGAAGACCTCGGGGTTGGGCCACGGAATGTGCCAAAAGGTGATGATGGTCGCGTCGGGCAGTTTCTCGCGGATCATCGCGGGCAGCAGGGCGAAATGATAGTCCTGGATCAGGACGGTCGGGTTGGTGGTCTTGCATTCCGCCACCACCGCGTCGGCGAATTTCCGGTTGACCGCGACGTAATGCTCCCAGTCCGACGAGCGGAACACCGGGCGGACGAAGGCGATATGGCACAGCGGCCACAGGCCTTCGTTGGCCAGTCCGAAATAATAGCCGTCCTGCTCTTCCTCGCTGAGCCAGATTCGTCGCAAGGTATAGGTCGGTGCTTCCGGCGGCACCTGGATGTGATCGTTCTCATCGACGGTCAGGCGGTCGGCCGATCCGCTGCCATGGGCGACCCAGGTGCCGCCGCACGCCCGCATGATCGGTTCCAGCGCAGTGACCAGGCCGCTGGCCGGGCGTTGCAGGGCGATCTGGCCGTCATCGTCGTTGTGGATGTAGGGTTCGCGATTGGACACCACCAGGATTTCGGCGTTGGGAAGTTCGCTGCGCAGCAAGGTGCGCAAGCTTTCCGGCCCCCAATCGACCTTGATCGCCTCGCCCAGGCCGCGCGGAGCATCCATGTCGCGCAAGATCTTGCGGATATTGCTGATCAGGGGGGCGACCTCGGGCGGCACAGGTTGGTCGTTTGCCCCGTCGGCCGCCGGTGGCGTCAATCCCTGCTTGACCGCCCTGACCCAGCCCTGCAGCGTGATGCGCGCGACCAGGACTGTCACTGTCGCGGCGCTCAGGGCCAGCAAGCCCAAGGCGGCGGCCAGATAGCCCTCGGCGCTGGAACTGCGCCGTTCGATGAACTTCAAATCGTGCAGGATCACCAATCGCGGCGAGAGGCTGTCATTGGCGGCCAGCGAGAAGGTGGCGACCAGGATCGGGCCGGTCTCGATCGCCTCGACGACGAAGGCATGCGGAGCCGGCGTCACCTTCGGGCAGGCCAGCCTTTTCGGCCAGGCCGGCGACTGGTTGGTCAGCTTCCCGTCGGGCGAGCACAGTCCGACCGCCAGCAATCGCTCGTCCTGGGCAATGGTCTTGAACAATTCGTCGATCCGGCGCTGCGCCTTGCGATCGCCGGGCGCGGTGGCCAATTCGACGACGGTGTCGCGGATCGAGTTGAACACCAGCTCCGAGCGCATCTCGACGTCGGCGCGAAACCATCGTTCGATCAGGCTGCCGACCAGCGGGGCGCCGGACCAGGCGATGGCGCCCAAAACCAGAAGCAAGGGAAGGATGAAGCGAAGGGACATCCGCATCAGCGGGTGCCTTGTTCGGCACTGGGGGTACGCATGCGGGGCCTCGCATGGATCGAAATTTCCGATGGGAGTTATTTGATGCGTCGAATGTGGCGAGAGTGTGGCCGGCGTCCGGGCACAAAAAAACCCGCGAAATCGCGGGTGCTTTTGTTTGGTGGCCTAGATTCAGAAACCAAGCGCGACACCGACGGTTTTCGGCGCATCACCGACATCTACGAACCCCGCGCCGATCGCTGGGTGATGCAAGACGGCCGGCTGCTGGAAAGGGCGGCGGCATGAACGCGGCAGTTCACCCCGCCTTGGGCAGTCCGGCGGCCTGGCGCAAAAGGTCGTTGACCCGGGTCTGCCAGCCCGGCCCCGAGGCGCGGAAATATTCCAGCAGGTCAGGGTCGAGGCGGATGCTCACCGGCTTCTTCGGCGCCTCCGCCTTGGGGCGGCCGCCCTTCCGGATCAGCCTGTCGCCTTCGTACAAATCGGCCTTGGCGAACCATTCCTGGGTCAGCTCGGGGGCATCGTCGGGGTCAACCCAGGGCGTCTTGGTACTGTCGTTCTTCTTTGGCATGGCCATACCTCATGGAAATGATGCGCTTCGCCCCCTCCCGCCACGTCCAGACGATGACGACGAAGCGATCGTCCAGATATCCCGCCGTGATGAAACGGGCCTCGCCGTAAGCGAACCGCTCGTCGGCGAAGGTGAAATTCCGATGGGCGAACACCTTCGCCGCATCGGCGAAGTCCAGGCCGCGCTCGGCAAGGGTGACGGCTCGCTTGGCTTCATCCCAGGTGATCAAGGATCGATCGTAGATACAAAAACCTCGGCCGTCAAGGTTTCTGTATCTACAAAAACCAACTTGCCTAAGCCATTGGCCGGTACATCGACGGCTTCTATAATCCCGTCAGGCGATATTCCGCCCTGGGATACAAAAGCCCATTCCGCTTCGAGGCCGAAGGCGCATAAACGGAAAAACGCTCTCGCCTCTTTCTGGGCAAGTCCAGTTAACAAATCAGCGGATTCGGCGGGTCTGAAAATTGGTGGAGCCGAGGGGAATCGAACCCCTGACCTCCGCAGTGCGATTGCGGCGCTCTCCCATCTGAGCTACGGCCCCATCAAGGGCGCCGAAAATATGGGAAGGCCCTGGGGCTGTCAAGCGATGGTTCGGGCGGCTGATCGGGCCGGCGCCTCTTGCGCCGCGAGCCTTGTGCGGCTAGGTTTCCATCGGTCGCGCCACCTTTGAGGGGAAGCCCCGTTCCATGAGCATCATCCTGGAGCCGTTGCTGACGGTCATCTATTTCGCCCTGGAACTCTATTGGTACATCGTCCTGGCGACGGTGATCTTTAGTTGGCTGCTGGCCTTCGGGGTGATCAACACCTACAACCACGCGGTGCGCACCATCGGCGACGTGCTGAACCGGCTGACCGAGCCGGCGCTGCGGCCGATCCGCCGCTGGATTCCCGATTTCGGCGCCGTCGATCTGTCGCCGGTGGCGCTGTGGCTGATCTTGCTGTTCCTGCAGATGGTGGTGCAGAAGCTGATCATGGCGGTTCGCGGCCTGTGACCGGCGGGCCGGTCACGAAGGTTGACGCGACCGGCGGGCCGGTCACGGTGGTGGCGGGCGGTGTTCGCGTCGCCATCCGCCTGACGCCCAAGGCCTCACGCGATCGCGTCGAGCAGGTGGTCGCCGACGCCTGCGGCAACCAGGCGCTGAAGGCCACGGTGACCGCGGTGCCCGAGGACGGCAAGGCCAACCAGGCCCTGCTGAAGATGTTGTCGAAGGAATGGAAGGTGCCCAAATCGACGATGGAGATCGTCCAGGGCGCCACCGACCGGCGCAAAGTGGTTTTCATCTCCGGCGACGCGGCCGAACTGGCCGACCGCCTTGACCAATGGATGGCGAAACGATCATGACCCAGGCCAAGCTCATCGACGGCAACGCGTTCTCGGCCGGATTGCGCGACGAAATCACCGCGCGCGTCCACGAAATTCGCGACGGCCATCGGATCACCCCCGGCCTGGCGGTGGTGCTGGTGGGCGAGGACCCGGCCAGCCAGGTGTATGTCCGCAACAAGAACAAACGCGCCGCCGAATGCGGCATGACATCGTTCGAGCACATCTTGCCGGCCGACACCCCCGAAAGGCACCTGCTGACCCTGATCGAGGGTCTGAACGACGATCCGATGGTCCATGGCATCCTGGTTCAGTTGCCGCTGCCGCGTCACATCGATTCCCAGAAGGTCATCGAAGCCATCCGTCCGGACAAGGATGTCGACGGCTTCCATCCGTGGAATGTCGGCAAGCTGGCGGCCGGCGGCGTCGGGCTGATCCCCTGCACACCGTTGGGCTCGATGATGATGCTGCGCGACCATCTGGGCTCGCTGGCCGGCATGAAGGCCATCGTGGTCGGCCGCTCGAACATCGTCGGCAAGCCGATGGCCCATTTGTTGATCCGCGAGAACTGCACGGTCACCGTGGCCCATTCCCAGACTCGCGACCTGCCGGGCGAGGTCCGGGCCGCCGACATCGTCATCGCCGCCGTCGGCAAGCCGGAAATGATCAAGGGCGACTGGATCAAGCCGGGTGCCACGGTGATCGATGTCGGCATCAACCGCGTGGCGGCCGAAGGCGGCAAGACCCGGCTGGTCGGCGACGTCGATTTCGCCGGCGCGGTCCAGGTGGCCGGCGCCATCACCCCGGTCCCGGGCGGCGTCGGGCCGATGACCATCGCCTGCCTGCTGCGCAACACCCTGACCGCGGCGGCCCGCCTGCACCGGCTGGACATCCCCGAGGCGCATCCGTGGAACTAGCGGAACTGGGGCTGGCCATAGCCCTGTTCCTGTTTTCGCACAGCCTGACCAATCGCCCGGGTTTTCGCCGCCGCGCCGAGGCCCGCCTGGGCGGCAAGCTGGGCTTCATCCTGGCCTATTCGGTTCTGTCGCTGGCCTTGCTGGCCTGGATCGTCGCCGCCTACCGCGCCGCGCCGGTGGTTCTGCTGTGGGAGCAGGCTGCCTGGATGCGGTGGGTACCGCCGGTCGCCATGCTTCCCGGCTGCGTGCTGCTGGCCGGCGGCATGGTCAGCGCCAATCCCTTTTCCATCGGCCCGGGCGGCAAGGGGTTCGATCCGGCCCGGCCCGGCCTGCTGCGGCTGACCCGCCATCCGGTCCTGTGGGGGCTGGCCCTGTGGGCGGCCGCGCATATCGTGCCCAACGGCGATGTCGGCGCCTTGATGGTGTTCTTGCCGCTGCTGGGCTTGGCGCTGGTCGGTCCCCGCATCCTGGATGCCAAACGTCGGGCTGGGTTGGGATGGTCCGAATGGGCTCGGCTGGCCGCACTGACCGGCAGGCCACGGTGGGCGATGATCACGGAAATGGGGGTTTGGCGCCTGCTGGCCGGGCCGGCCCTGTGGGCCATCCTGGTGGCCGGTCACGAAATGGTGATCGGCGCCAGTCCGCTCCCATAACCGATCGCCGTTCAGGCCTTCCGGCCCTGATTGTCCAGCAAGATGCGCAGCATCGGCCCGTCGGTCTTGGTTCCCGACACCGGCGGCGGCAGCGCCACCGGGAACATCCGGTTGGTGTCGGCGCTGGCGGTATGGACCGGCGGCGGGGCGGTGAAGGCCTCGATCAACGGCTCGGCCGGTTCGGGCGCCGCCTCGGGCTGGCGCCCCGGCGGCTTCAGGGCGGCCAGATCGATCTGCGGGCGTTCGCGTTTGGCGACCGCGTTAACGTCGTTCATGGAGTGCTGGAAGCGCGACAACACCGTCTTGTAAAGCTGGGCCAGCGACTTCGACTGGCCGCTCTCGGCATGGGTGAACATCTCGGGGTTGGCGTCGGCGGCTTCGGGCAGGTGCTCGGCGGCCTCGGCCTTGGGGGTTTCCTGCATGCCCTTCAGCACCCGCAACGCCCCGCCGGCTCCCAGGAAATGGGCCAGGTACAGGTCCTGGGCCGACACTTCGCGGCCCAGTTTGCGTTCCAGGAAGGCTTCATTTTCCTTGGCGTATTCGCCGGCCATCAGCGACGACACCTTGGGGTCGCGGCGCAGGTCCAGAATCTCTTTCTTCATCGCCTTGTCGGCGACGGTCCAGCGGCCGTCGGAGTTCTTGGTGATGGCGTCGGCATATTTGCCCAGCCCGTGCTCGGCGCCGTGGTTCTTGATCATGTCCAGCCAGGTGCCGGCGGTGAACTGGTAAAGCCCCATGGCCGACGAGCGGGCCGAGCGGGCATCCGGGTTCAGGCGGCTTTCCTGGTTGGCCTGGGCCAGCAGATATTCGAAGGGAACGCCGGTGACATCCGAAGCCTCGCGGATATGCCCGGCCATGCGGGTGTCGCGTGCTTCGGCAAGCTCGGTACGGGAAGCGACGGCTGGGGTTTGCATCAAACGCTCCGGCGGGTCTCAATGCATCATCGGGACTGATGATAGCATGGAAATGGTTACCGGATTTCCTAATGCCAAGGGCCGCCTACTTGGCCGCCTGGCCCGGGGTTTCGACGAACAGGACGTTGACCTCGACCGCGTTGGGGTCGGGGCGTTCCAGGATGATGCGGAAGCCGGCGGTGGCCCCTGAATCCAGCGAGTTGACCGGCGGCGGGTTGGTCTTTTCCTGCACCGCTTTCTTGTCCTTGTCCAGCAGCACCAGCTTCAGGGTCGGCACCGGGCGGGTGCGGTCCGAGATGTTGGCGACGATGCCGCGCACGATCAGGACTTCGGTGTCGTTATGGACGAAGCGTTCCGGCGTTCCGGCATTGCGCAGTTCCAGCCCGACGCCCAGCTTCTCGTGGCGCAGGCCGGCCTGGGAAAGAAGCTCGTGCGCCTGCGGGACGTAATCGACGACCATGTCCTGGAAGTAATAGCCGGCGCCGCCGACGCCGCTCAGCAGCAGCAGCAACAGCAGCAGCCACAGGCCGCCGGTGCCCTTCTTTTCGGTCTTGTTGGCGAACATCTCGGGGACATCGCGCGGCGCCGAGTCCGGGTCGAGGTCGAAATCCATCGGCTTTTCTGCCGGCCCGCTGGCCCGGTTGCCGAAATCGGGGATCGGCGGTTCGTCAAGGTCGACATCAAGGTCGGCCGTCGCCTTCGAGGCCGAGGTGACGCGGGCCGGGGTATCGAATTCCAGATCGGGGTCGGGTTCGCGCACCGGGTTGAACGAAAAATCCGGCGCGACCACCGGCTTGGGCGGCGGCGGGAAAGCGTCGGCATCCAGGCCGAAGCTTGGGCGCGGCGCCGCGGCGGCGGCGGCCGGCGGGTCTTGGAACCACTTATGGCCGCACTTGGCACACTTCAGCGTTCGACCCTTCGGCTGCAGGGCCTTGTCGGGTACCGAGAAAGAAGTGGTGCAGGCCGGGCAAGAGATCTGCATGTCGTCAACGTTCCCCCAGGACGTTCTCCCTTATAGGCGCAAGGCCAAATCGACACAAGCGCCCTGGACGAAGCCGCGCGCGCCATGGCATCCTCCGGCTTCGTCGGGAGAGGCAGACTGTGCGGCACCGTCCACGGGGGCAACATATCATCCGGTTCGAAGGCGTCGGACTGCGCTACGGCCTGGGGCCGGAAGTGCTGCAGGACGTCGATTTCGCCTTGCCGGCCGGATCGTTCCACTTTTTGACCGGCGCGTCGGGCGCCGGCAAGTCGTCGCTGCTGCGCCTGATGTATCTGGGGCTGCGTCCCAGCCGTGGCCGCGTCACCTTGTTTGACAAGGACATCGCCCTGACCCGGCGTTATGAATTGCCGGCGCTCAGGCGCCGGATCGGCGTGGTGTTCCAGGATTTCCGCCTGCTCGACCATCTCTCGACGCTGGACAATGTGGCGCTTCCGTTGCGGGTGCGCGGCGTCAAGGAATCCGAGGTGCAAAAGCACGTCCCCGAATTGCTGTCCTGGGTCGGGCTGGCCGATCAGATGCATTCGAAGCCGCCGACCCTGTCGGGCGGCCAGAAGCAGCGCGTCGCCATCGCCCGGGCGGTGATCGGCCGCCCCGACCTGCTGCTGGCCGACGAGCCGACCGGCAATGTCGACGACCACATCGCCATGCGCCTGTTGCACCTGTTCGAGGAACTGAACAAGCTGGGGACGACGGTGGTGATCGCCACCCACAACCAGTTTCTGGTCGACCGCTTCTCGCAGCATTCGCGCCTGCATATCGAACGCGGCACCGTGGTCGAACCCGAGGACGAAGCATGAGCCTGCTGTCGCGCCGCTCGGACCTGCCGCTCAAGGGCGACCCCAACAGCCGCTTCCTGCCCTGGCTGGTGGCGCTGATGGTCTATCTGTCGTCGATCGCCGTGGCCTGCGTGCTGGTGCTGGCCGGCCTGGTCGAACGCTGGGACCACGACGTGTCGGGCACCCTGACCGTGCAGGTCCAGCCGGTCCCCGGCGAAGCCGGCGAATTGCTGACCGACGACCGGGTGCGCCAGGCCGCCGACCTGATGCGGCGCACCCCGGGCGTGACCGCCGTCCGGCCGCTCGACAAGCGCCAGACCCTGGCGCTGTTGGAGCCGTGGCTGGGCTCGGCCGAGTTGGTCAAGGACCTGCCGCTGCCGCGCCTGATCGACGTGTCGATCGATACGGCGGTGCGTCTGGACCTGGGCGGGCTGGCCGACCGGCTGGGCAAGTCGGTGCCGGGAGCGACCATCGACGATCATCGGGTGTGGCTGTCGCGGCTGATCAACCTGTCGCGGACCACCGAATGGGTGGCCATCGCCATCCTGGTGCTGATCGGCTTCGTCACCTCGGCCACCGTGGTCTATGCCACCAAGACCGGCATGAGCGTGCATCGCAGCGTGATCGAGGTGCTGCACCTGATCGGCGCCCACGACGATTATATCGCCCGTCAGTTCGCCGACCGCGCCTTCTCGCTGGGCTTTTCGGGCGGCATGATCGGCCTGGCCATGGCGGTGCCGACCCTGACCGCCATCGGCTGGGCCGCCAAACGGGTCGAGGGCGGATTCCTGCCGTCGCTGTCTGTGCCCTTGTCCGGCTGGGTGGTGGTCGGCCTGTTGCCGGTGCTGGCGGCGATCCTGGCCATGTATACGGCGCGCCTGACCGTTCACGGCGTGCTGTCCCGGATGCCATGATCCGGGTCGTCGCCCTGCTGCTGACCCTTGCGTGCGCCTGGGCGGCCGGCTTCCTGTGGTTCGTCGCCGTGGCGGTGCCCGAGAGCGTCGAGGACGAAACCACCCGGACCGACGCCATCGTGGTGCTGACCGGCGGGCGCGAGCGGGTCAATACCGGCCTGGCGCTGCTGCAATCCGACATGGCCGGCCAATTGTTCGTCTCGGGCGTACCGCGCGGCGTCGATCTGGCCGACATTCTGCGCCATGCCGGCCCGGGGCAGCATGCCCGGTCCGATCAGGTGGTGCTGGGCCACGCCGCCGAGGACACCGTCGGCAACGCCATCGAGACCGCCGGCTGGGCCGCCGGTCGGCAGGTTTCGTCGGTGCGGCTGGTGACCGGCGCCTACCATATGCCGCGCGCCCTGTTGGAATTCCGCCGCGCCCTGCCCGACGCGATGATCGTGCCGCATCCGGTCTTCCCCGACAGCGTCAAGAGCCGCGAATGGTGGCGCTGGCCGGGGACGGCTTTGCTGTTGGCCACCGAATATGCCAAATATGGCGCCGCCATCGTCCGCCACTGGTTCCTGCCAAGGAAGGCCCTGCCGTGACCGCGTTCCGTTCCGCCCTGTTCTTCGTGCTGCTTCAGACCTGGACCCTGATCCTGGGGACCTTGTACCTGCCCCTGCTGCTGGCCGGCGAGCGGGCGGTCTCGGCGGCGGCCTCGTTCTGGATCCGCGGCGTGTTCATCTTGCTGAAGGTGACCTGCGGCCTGAGCTGGGAAGTGCGCGGCACGGTCCCCCAGGGGGCGGCGCTGGTCGCCTCGAAGCATCAATCGACGCTCGAGACCTTCGCCTTCTTCCTGATGCTCGGCAGCCCGGCGGTGATCTTGAAGAAGGAATTGCTGAAGATTCCGATCTTCGGCTGGTATCTGGGCAAGACCGGGGCGATCGCCATCGACCGCGCAGCCGGCACCAAGGCGCTGAAGGAAATGGTCAAGGGCGCCGAGGCCGCCGCCGCCGCCGGCCGTCCGGTGTTGATCTTCCCCGAGGGGCACCGCATGGATGTCGGCGCCGCCCCCGATTATCATACCGGCATCGCCATGCTGTATGGCGCCCTGGGCCAGGCTTGCGTGCCGGTGGCGCTGAACACCGGCTGCTTCTGGGGACGCGGTTCGTTTGCCAAGAAGCCGGGCCGCGCGATCATCGAGTTCCTAGAGCCGATCCCGGCGGGCATGGACCGTAAGGCCTTCATGGTCGAACTGCAGGCCCGCATCGAAGGGGCCACCGGCCGTTTGGTGGCCGAAGCGGTCGGCATCTCCGCATAGACCCTGTTGTGGTGCTTCCGACGTTCTCATCGGAATGCGGACATCGCAATCACCTCACAATTCCAAAAGTTGGTGTCCTCTTCCTGGCCGCGATCCAGCGGGCCGGCGATTGCCGCCTGTGGATAAGTGTGTGGAAGATGGCTCGGGTCTCCCCCCGAGGTCGCCTGTGGATAAGCGTGGATAAGCCGGTTCCGGCCTGCCGAATCAAGCGCTTGTCCTGTGGAAACAAAAAAAGAACACGGTTCTTGACGACGCCATTCCGCCAAGCCTAGACTGGCGTCGAAACGGGGGTCGAACCCGGTTTCCAATCAGAGCGACAGGACTTCGGAGGCGTCGCCGCCGAAGCGTGGCGGCGTGGAGGACGGGGCGATGACGCAGGTGGCTTCCATTTCCCAGCAGATCTGGGACATGAAGTACCGACTGAAGGGCGCTGACCAGCGTCCTGTGGACAAAACCATCGAGGAAAGCTGGCGCCGCGTCGCCCGCGCCCTGGCCGAGCCCGAGGCCGATCCCGCCTTGTGGGAAGAGCGCTTCTACGATTCCATGAGCGACTTCCAGTTCCTGCCGGCCGGCCGCATCCTGTCGGGCGCCGGCTCGGACCGCCGCGTCACCTTGTTCAATTGCTTCGTCATGGGCGACATCCCCGACGACATGAGCGGCATCTTCGAGCATCTGAAGGAAGCCGCGCTGACCATGCAGCAGGGCGGCGGCATCGGCTATGATTTCTCGCCGCTTCGGCCCAAGGGCGCGCCGGTCAAGGGGGTCGGCGCCGACGCCTCGGGGCCGTTGTCGTTCATGGATGTGTGGGACGCCATGTGCCGCACCATTATGAGCGCCGGGTCGCGCCGCGGCGCCATGATGGCGACCATGCGCTGCGACCACCCGGACATCGAAGCCTTCATCGACGCCAAGCAGGAACCCGGCCGGCTGCGCATGTTCAACCTGTCGGTGCTGGTCACCGACGCCTTCATGGACGCGGTCAAGACCGACCAATCGTGGGAGCTGACCTTCAACGGCACGGTCTATCGCTCGATGCCGGCGCGTGCGCTGTGGGACAAGATCATGCGGGCGACCTATGCCTATGCCGAGCCGGGCGTGATCTTCATCGACCGCATCAACCGCATGAACAACCTTCATTATTGCGAGACCATCCACGCCACCAACCCGTGCGGCGAACAGCCTTTGCCGGCCTATGGCGTCTGCCTGCTGGGGTCGGTCAACCTGGCCCGGCTGGTGGACAAGCCGTTCGAGGACGGCGCCCGGCTGAACATGGCGCGGCTGAAGGACATCGTCCGCGTCGCCGTGCGCATGATGGACAATGTCATCGAAGTCTCGGGCTTCCCGCTGGAAGCCCACCGGACCGAGGCGCGGTCCAAGCGCCGCATCGGCCTAGGCATCACCGGGCTGGCCGATGCGCTGATCATGTGCGGGGCCCGTTATGGCGGCCGCGAGGCGATCCGCCTGACCGAGCAATGGATGGCCGCCATCCGCCGCGAGGCCTATCTCGCCTCGGCCGACCTGGCCGCCGAGAAAGGCGCCTTCCCGCTGTACGACCGCGATGCCTATCTGGCCGGCGAGACGGTCAAGGAACTGGACGACGACGTGCGGGCCGCCATCGCCGAAAAGGGCATCCGCAACGCGCTTTTGACCTCGATCGCGCCGACCGGCACCATTTCGCTGTTCGCCGACAATGTGTCGTCGGGGCTCGAGCCGGTGTTCTCGTTCACCTATACACGCTCGGTGCTGCAGCCCGACGGCTCGCGCCGCGAGGAAGAGGTCAGCGACTACGCCTATCGCCTGTTCCGCCGCATGAAGGGCGACGGCGCGCCGTTGCCCTCGGCCTTCGTCGATGCCCAGCGCCTGACGCCGTCCGAGCATGTGGTGATGCAGGCGGCGGTGCAGAAATACATCGACAGCTCGATCTCGAAGACCATCAACGTGCCGGAAAGCATCGGCTTCGAGGCGTTCCGCGACGTCTATGAACAGGCCTATGAACTGGGCTGCAAGGGCTGCACCACCTATCGCCCCAACGACATCACCGGCGCGGTGCTCGAGGTCAAGACCGACAGCCGGACCCAGGCCCCGGTCGACGAGCCGCAATTGCCGCTGGAAAAGCCCACCCCACGGCCCGAGGACCATCTGGAGGCCGGCGCGGTGATCCATCTGACCCGCCCGCTGGATCGGCCCGAGGATCTGCCCGGCAAGACCTACAAGGTCCGCTGGCCGGAAAGCGAGCACGCCATGTACATCACCATCAACGATGTCATCCAAGACAGCCGGCGCCGCCCGTTCGAGGTGTTCATCAACTCGAAGAACATGGAGCATTACGCCTGGACGGTGGCGCTGACCCGGATGATCTCGGCGGTGTTCCGCCGGGGCGGCGACGTCGCCTTCGTGGTCGAGGAACTGAAGGCGGTGTTCGACCCGCGCGGCGGCCAATGGGTCGGCGGTCGCTATGTGCCGTCGCTGCTGGCGGCGATCGGCGAGGTGATCGAGCGCCACATGATCGATATCGGCTTCATCGCCGATCCCAAGGCCGCCCGCGAGCCGCCCGAGGCCCGCGACGACCGCAAGGTGGTCAATCTGGACAGCAGCCGCCTGCGCCACTGCCCGAAATGCAATCAACCGGCCCTGATCCGGTCGGAAGGCTGCGACACCTGCACCTCGTGCGGCTATTCCAAGTGCGGGTAAAAGGGTGGCGGACGGACTGCGTCTCGACAAGTGGCTGTGGTTCGCCCGCTTCTTCAAGACCCGCGGCCTGGCCCAGAAGGCGATCGAGGACGGGTTGGTGACCGTGGGCGGCCGAGCCGTCGGCAAGGTCGCCCAAGCGGTCAGGGTCGGCGATGTGGTGTGTTTCCCGGCCGGACGCCGTTTCCGCCAGGTGCAAGTCGTCGCCCTGGGGGGGCGTCGCGGGCCGGCCGCCGAGGCGCAAGGCCTTTATGCCGACGAGGTTTTTGTCGAGCTTCCCCTTTAATCCTCGGCAAATTCACTTACACTGCGGCCCACTGCTTTCACCCCGGGGACATCACCGACATGGAATGGCTTGCCGATCCGCAAATCTGGATCAGTCTGGCGACGCTTGCCGCGCTGGAAATCGTATTGGGCATCGACAATCTGGTCTTTCTGACCATTCTGTCCGACCGCCTGCCCGAAGCGCAGCGCCCTACCGCCCGCCGCGCCGGCCTGGCCTTCGCCCTGTTGACCAGGCTGGCCCTGCTGGGCTCGCTGTCGTGGATCATCGGCCTGACCGAGCCGGTCTTCTCGATCTGGGAGCGGGCGGTGTCGTGGCGCGACATCATCCTGATCGGCGGCGGATTGTTCCTGCTGGCCAAGGCCACCCACGAAATCCACGGCTCGCTGGAAGGCGAGGACGAGGGCGAGGCCGGAGCCGGCAAGGTGGTCGCCGCCGGCTTCGTCACCACCATCATCCAGATCGGCATCCTGGACATCGTGTTCTCGCTGGATTCGGTCATCACCGCCGTCGGCATGGTCGATGAACTGGAGGTGATGGTCGCCGCGGTCGTCATCGCCATGGTGGTGATGCTGTTCGCCGCCGGCCCGCTGGCCGGCTTCGTGTCGAAGCACCCCACCGTCAAGATGCTGGCCTTGTCCTTCCTGCTGCTGGTCGGCACGGCGCTGATCGCCGACGGCCTGGGCTACCATATTCCCAAGGGTTACTTGTACTTCTCGATGGGCTTCTCGGTTCTGGTCGAGGCGCTCAACCTGATCGCCAGGCGCCGCCGCCAGGCGGTCAAGCTGCGAAACTCGCTGTAAAGACCTCAGCCCGGCCGGGGTTGAGCCTCGGGCCGGGCTGTGCTATGTGCCAGCTATCAGGTTCAAGGGAGTGGTGTTATGGCCTATGTGGTGACCGAGAACTGCATCAAGTGCAAGTTCCAGGATTGCGTCGAAGTGTGCCCGGTGGATTGCTTCTATGAGGGCGAGAACTTCCTGGTGATCAACCCGGACGAATGCATCGATTGCGGCGTCTGCGAGCCGGAATGCCCGGCCGAGGCGATCTTCCCGGACAGCGACCCCAAGACCGCCGACTGGACCGAGACCAATCGCAAGTTCGCGAGCATCTGGCCCAACATCACCAAGAAGGGCGACGCCCCCGCCGACGCCCAGGATTGGAATGGCAAGCCCGGCAAGGCCTCGATGCTGTCGGACAAGCCCGGCCAGTCCTGATCGGTTCGCCGTCACGCCTGCCAATCTTGGTTGGCAGCAATGCAGAAATGGCCCGGCTCACCGCAAGGTGGCCGGGCTTTTTCACTGTCATTCGATCGTCCCATCGTGCTATAAGAGCCAGTCCGCCGCATCAGGCTCGGTGGAACGCGAAGCTCGGCGAACACGGGCTTTTTTTTTGATGGTGCGAGCCTACGGGCGGCCTGCCGCCCCTTAAACGGTAACAACTGAAGTCTAAACCTTCCGCCCGCCCTTTGGCCGAGGCCGGAGTCCCTGCCGTCATCGGCAAGGATTCGGGCAAGGGGGCCTGCGTTTCGCGGGTGGACATTCCGAGGAATTGAACAGATGTCGAGCATGTCTTTCGCCGAAGGTGACTACGTGGTGTACCCGACCCATGGAGTGGGTCAGGTGGTGGCCATCGAGAACCAGGAGATCGGGGGCCTGAAACTCCAACTGTTCGTCATCACCTTCGATCGCGACCGCATGACGCTGCGGGTGCCGGTGGCCAAGGCCACCAAGTCGGGCCTGCGCAAGCTGTCGTCGCGGACCATCATGGACACCGCCCTGACCACTCTGAAGGGCCGCGCCAAGGTCAAGCGCACCATGTGGAGCCGTCGCGCCCAGGAATACGAGGCCAAGATCAATTCCGGCGATCCCGTTTCCATCGCCGAAGTGGTCCGCGACCTTTACCGCAACGCCAATCAGCCCGATCAGTCCTATAGCGAACGCCAGATCTATGAAGCCGCGCTCGAGCGTCTGGCCTCGGAACTGGCCGCCGTCGAGCGGATCGAGCCGGAAGCCGCCGCCGCCAAGCTGGAGCAGCTGTTGCAAGCGGCCTAATGTGCCGACACGATTGACGGATTCTTCCGTCGCTGTACGATGGACCGGCGGCTGGGGTGCCCCTGCCGCCGGTTTGCTTTTGTGGGGCAGGGCCTTTGTCCGATAACAATGTCTTCGCCAGCTTGCGCGGTTCCGGCCGGGTGTGGGCGGTTGCCGCCATTCACGGCGAGTTGCAGCGGCTGCAATCCCTGCATCGCCGCCTGGCCGACGACATGGCCGCCGGCGATCAGATCGTCTATCTCGGCGATTATCTGGGCTATGGCCCGGCCGTGCGCGACACCATCGATGAATTGCTGCTGTTCCGCCGCGCCTTCCTGGCCCGTCCCGGCGTCGAGGTCGATGACATCGTCTATCTGCGCGGCGCCCAGGAGGAGATGTGGCAGAAGCTGCTGCAATTGCAGTTCGCGCCGGCGCCGCAAGACGTCCTGAAATGGATGATCGAGCATGGGTTGGAGCCGACGCTCGCCTGCTATGGCGGTTCGGTCGAGGAAGGCTTCGCCAACGCCCGCGAGGGCGTTCTGGCCTTGACCCGCTGGACCGGCCAGTTGCGTCAGAACATGCGGACCCATGACGGCCACACCACGCTGATGAGCGTGCTGCGCCACGCCGCCTACACTGACGATAACGGCCTGCTGTTCGTCCATGCCGGCATTGATCCCTCGCGTCCGCTGTCGGCCCAGATGGATGCCTTCTGGTGGGGCTCGACCGCCTTCGAGATGATGGAAGCGCCTTACGGTTCCTATCGTTTGGTGGTGCGCGGATCCGACCGCCGTCGCGGCGGCGTCCGCGTCGGGGCCTTTTCCGCCACCCTGGATGCCGGCTGCGGCTTCGGCGGCCCGCTGACGGCGGCCTGTTTCGGGCCGGGCGGCCAGCTGCTTCATCTGCTGGAAGCGTGACGCGCCTCAATGAAAAAACCCCGGAAGCGGCGCTTCCGGGGTTTTTTGTAAGCGAAACGTCTTAGCGGACGAAAACCTGGACCTCGCCGGTCTGGGTCGAGGCGCTGGCGCTTTGCGACACGCGGATGCGGCTGGCCGGCAGACCCATCTGGGTCAGCGAGCGAACCACCTGCTCGGCGTTGCGTCGGGCCGAGCTCTGGCCGAGGGCGGCACCGCCCGGGGTCGAGCCGGCCGGCGACACCGCGACGACATCGAAGGACGCGCCGGGGCGGCGATCCATGGCGCTCTTGACCGCGGTGTAAAGGGCGCTTTCATACGACACGTTGGGCCGGTCGAAGCGGATGGTGACCAGCGGCGCATCCGAGCCGACAGCGGCACGGGGCGCGGCCATCGGGGCGTCATAGGACATCGGAGCCATGGCGGACGGGCCGCGACCCGACAGAGCCGAGCTGTAAAGCTGGCCGTTCTTGATGGCCACCGCCAGCATGTTGAGGTTCTGGCGCTCGTTGGCGACATAGGCCTGCTGGCGGTTGATGTCGTCCGACAGTTCGGTCAGCAGACGCTCGACCAGAACGACGGTGCGGTTGGTCTCGTCTTCCAGGATGCGCAGCTGGCGATGGTCTTCGTCGACGGCGCCGGACAGCTGGCGGGCGGCCCGCACCGATTCCAGCAGATAGGCGGCCAGGGCCGACGAGTTGGTGACCTCATTGGCCAGGCGGGTCATCTTCAGGACGTCTTCGTTGATGCGGTCCAGCTCGCCCTGCGAGGCGTTCCATTGCTGGTTCAGGATCGGGTTGCCCGGGGTGGTGCCGACCTGCAGGCGCGCGTTGATGGCGGCGATGGTGCCGTGGAAGCGCTGCGAGTCCTGGACGGTGTCGGTGCGGATGGCCTGCAGCGACTGGTTATGCCGGCTCAGCATGCCTTGCAGCTGGGTCAGGTCGCTCCGCAGTCCGGTGACCTTGTGTCCGACGAAGGTGCCGGTGGCGACGCCATTGGTGACGCCCGGTGCTTCGAAGCTCGAGGATCCCAGCATCGGCGGGGCGCCCACCTCGGCCTGCGGGGCCGGAGCGCTCGTCGGGAACAGAGTATCCTCGGCGAACGAACATCCGCCGGCAAGGAGAACCGCGCACAAGGCAGCGGCATGGGTCGTCTTCAGGGCCATTTGGACTGCTTACCTTTTAGTCGCCAGTTCGGATAAACCCGACGGGTCCACAGACAAGTGTTTGAAATAGGGAAAAGACTTGCCCCCCGCAATCGTCGCGGATTTTACGCAAACAGCAACGCCCCTACAAGCCGTATTCGTACCACAGACTTGGGTTATGTGCAGTTTTTCGCCCCATATTTGGTGATGCAAAAGGGGGCTTGCATCCCCCTGGGGCTTTGTGTATGGTCCGCGCCTCTCCAGCCGGCAACGGTTCGGAGGGAAGTGCGAAGCGCCCGTAGCTCAATTGGATAGAGCACCAGACTACGAATCTGGGGGCTGGAGGTTCGAGTCCTTCCGGGCGCGCCATTTCCCAAGATCGAAGCCCCGCCTGTCGCGGGGCTTTTGTTCTTTTGGGGGTCCTTCAGGCAGCGCGGGTATCTGGCCATGTTTACGCCGACCGACGATTTCCTGTCCCATGCCTGTGCTGCCGAGTTGGCGGCTTTGGGGCCGAAGCCCTCCGTCGAAGCCGCTTGCGCTGCCCTGGATCGGGTGTTCGCCCTGGCCGAGCAAAGTTGGCAGGTTCGGCGGACCTGCCTGGATTACATCCGTTCGGCTCCGCCGCCAGCCTGTAAGGCGGGCTGTGGCTGGTGTTGCCACCAGCAGGTCGGGGTCACGCCGGTCGAGGCGATTCGGGTCGCCTGCTATGTGAAGGACCTTCCCGCCGACCAGAAGGAACAGATGGCTGCCGCCATTCGCGACGGCAGCCTTACGACCGCCAAGATGAATCCGGCCCAGCGGGTCGCGGCGCGGGTGCCGTGCGTCTTTCTGGGGGTGGACGGCAATTGTCGGATCTATCCGGTTCGGCCGCTCCGCTGCCGCGGGCTTTATTCGGTGGATGTAGAGTTCTGCATCGCTTCGCTGGAAGACCCGGCGGGAATGCGGGCGAAGCTGGAAAGCGGGCTGTTGCGGCCGGTCTATCTGTCGCTGCCCGAATTCATCTTCGGATCGGCGCTTTCGGGGGTACTCAAGGCCTCCGGTCGATTGAAATGGGCGGCGGTTTCCCTGGAACTGACCGCGGCCGTCGCCGCCCTTCTGGCCGATCCTCGTCTGGCGGCACGATGGCTGGCCGGCGGCCGTCCCGATCGATCGATCCAGTCGCGCGCCTGACCTTCGTCAAACCCATTCTGGCCGGCTCGTGGAATCCTTCGCCCTGTCGCCCGTGCCTTACGGATTCTTAATATGGATTCCAATGCGCATCGGCGTTAAGAGAATGGACCATGCATCGCTTCGCCAACCCCGCCCGTTTTCTTCGCCTGTCCGCCCTGATCCAGCCCTGGGCCGCCGCCATCGCCGTGGCCTGCCTGGCTGGCGGGCTTTACTTCGCCCTTTTCGCCTCGCCGGCCGATTACCAGCAGGGCGAGACGGTGCGCATCATGTATATCCATGTGCCCTCGGCGTGGATGGGGCTGTTCTGCTATACCGCCATGGCGGTGTTTTCGGCCATGGCCTTGATCTGGAAGCATCCGCTGGCCGATCTGATGGCCCGGGCCTCGGCTCCGGTCGGCGCCGCCTTCACCTTCATCTGCCTGGTCACCGGCGCCCTGTGGGGCAAGCCGATGTGGGGCACCTGGTGGGTGTGGGATGCGCGCCTCACCAGCATGCTGATCCTGCTGTTCCTTTATCTCGGCTATATGGCCCTGGCCGACGCCTTCGACGATCCCGAGCGCGGCCAGAAGGCTGCCGCCATCCTGGCCCTTGTCGGCGTCGTCAACGTCCCCATCATCAAGTGGTCGGTGGATTGGTGGAACACCCTGCACCAGCCGGCCAGCGTGGTGAAGATGGGCGGGCCGTCCATCGATTCCACCATGATGGTGCCGTTGATCCTGATGGCGGTGGGTTTCAAGGCCTATTGGGTGCTGGTGCTGATCTTGAGGACCCGGGCCGAGATCGCCGCGGCCAAGGTGCGGACCCTGCGCATGGCCCAGATTCATGCCGCCGGCCAGGTGGAGCAAGCGTGACCATGGAAAGCCTGTCGTCCTTTTTCGCCATGGGGGGCTATGCCGGCTATGTCTGGCCGTCCTATGGCCTGGCCTTCGTGCTGATGGTGGCCGTGCTGGTGACCTCGGCTCGCGGCGTCAAGACTGCCGAGCGCGAGCTCGAGCAAATGCAAAGCCTGCGACCGGGCCGGCGCCGCCGCGCCCAGCAAGCCGCATCCGTGACCGAGGTTCCCGAGACATGACCCGTAAGCGTCGTCGCCTGTATTTCGTCGTCCTCGGCCTGCTGGCGGTGGGCACCGCCGCGGCGCTGGTCCTGTCGGCGCTGCGCCAGGACATCGTGTTCTTCTTCAGCCCGTCGGAAATCGTCGAGGCCAAGGTGCCGACCGAGGGCCGCCGCATCCGCCTGGGCGGTTTGGTGGAACAAGGCTCGGTGGTCAAGGACGGCGCCAGCGTCAAATTCCGCGTCACCGACGGCGCCCATGTGGTGCCGGTGGTCTATGCCGGCCTGCTGCCCGATTTGTTCCGCGAGGGCCAAGGCGTGGTGACCGAGGGCAAGCTGGGCAAGGATGGCGTGTTCCAGGCCGCCGAGGTGCTGGCCAAGCACGACGAGAATTACATGCCGAAGGAAGTCGCCGATTCCTTGAAGAAGTCCGGCCATTGGCAGGACGAAAAGAAGGTGGACAAGCCATGATCGCCGAGATCGGCCATTTCGCTCTGATCCTGGCCCTGGCCGTCGCGCTGATCCAGGCGGTGATCCCGCTGGTGGGCGCCAGCCGCGGCAACGCCACCTGGATGGGGCTGGCAGGTCCCGCCTCGGTGGCGCAGATGCTGCTGGTCGGCATCGCCTTCGCCGCCCTGACCCATGCCTATATGACTTCGGACTTCTCGGTCCTGAACGTCGCCCAGAACAGCCACACCGACAAGCCTATGCTTTATAAGGTGACCGGCGTGTGGGGCAACCACGAGGGTTCGCTGTTGCTGTGGATCACCATCCTGGCCCTGTTCGGCCTGGCGGTGACCCTGTTCGGCGCCAACCTGCCGCCCGGCCTGAAGGCGCGCGCGCTGGCGGTGCAGGCGATGATCACCGTGGGCTTCTTGCTGTTCATCTTGCTGACGTCTAATCCGTTCGAGCGGCTGGACCCGCCGCCGATGAACGGATCGGGGCTCAATCCCCTGCTGCAGGATCCGGGCCTGGCCTTCCATCCGCCGTTTCTTTATCTGGGTTATGTCGGCTTCTCGATGGCATTCTCGTTCGCCATCGCCGCCCTGATCGAGGGCAAGGTCGATGCCGCCTGGGCCCGGTGGGTCCGCCCCTGGACCCTGGCCGCCTGGATATTCCTGACGCTGGGCATCGCCTTGGGCTCGTGGTGGGCCTATTACGAATTGGGCTGGGGCGGCTGGTGGTACTGGGACCCGGTGGAAAACGCCTCGTTCATGCCGTGGCTGGCCGGCACCGCTTTGCTGCATTCGGCCGTCGTGGTGGAAAAGCGCGATTCCTTGAAAAGCTGGACCATCCTTTTGGCCATCGTCGCCTTCGGCCTGTCGCTGCTGGGCACCTTCCTGGTCCGCTCGGGCGTCATCACCTCGGTTCATGCCTTCGCCACCGACCCGGCGCGCGGCGTGTTCATCCTGGGCCTGCTGATCTTCGCCGTCGGCGGCTCGTTCACTCTTTATGCGGTGCGCGCACCTTCCTTGAAGACCGGCGGCCTGTTCGCCCCGGTCAGCCGCGAGGGCGCGCTGCTGCTGAACAACGTGCTGATGGCCACCGGCGCCGGTACCGTGCTGCTGGGCACGCTGTATCCGCTGTTCGCCGACGCCTTGGATTTGGGCAAGGTCTCGGTGGGGCCGCCCTTCTTCAATTCGGTGTTCCTGCCCTTGATGGTGCCGATGGTGCTGGCCATGGCCGCGGGGCCCTTGCTGTCGTGGAAGCGCGGCGATCTGGCCGGCGTGCTGTCGCGCCTGTCGGTGGCCGCCGTCGCGGCGCTGGCGGTGGCCTTGGCCACCTGGCTGTGGCAGGGCGGCTCGGCCGGGCCGTGGTGGGCGGCCGGCGGCATGGCCCTGGCGGTGTGGCTGCTGGGCGGCACCATCGTCGAGTGGGCCGAACGCATCCGCCTGTTCCGCGCCCCCTTGGCCGAATCGCTGGAGCGCATGGGCAAGCTGCCGCGGTCCAGTTGGGGCATGACCATCACCCATTCCGGTCTGGCCCTGCTGATCATCGGCATGACCGCCTCGTCGGCGTGGAAGCTGGAATCGGTGCAGACCCAGAAGCTGGGCGAGACCATCACCGTCGCCGGCTATGCCTTCACCCTGACCCAGGTCGAGGATATCAACGGCGCCAATTACCTGGCGACCCAGGGCACCTTCAAGGTGACCAAGGATGGACAGGACTTCGCCATCCTGCAGCCGGAAAAGCGGGTCTATCGCCAACCGCCGCGCCCGACCACCGAGGCGGCCATCGTCTCGACCATCCTGGGCGACGTCTATGCGGTGATCGGTGATGCGGTTCCCGAAGGCGGCTGGGTGACCCGGCTTTACTTCAACCCGCTGGTGCCGTGGATGTGGGCCGGCTGCCTGGTCATGGTGCTGGGCGGCCTGATGTCGCTGTCCGACCGTCGTCACCGGATCGGCGCGCCGACCCGGGCGCGCGCCGCCGTGCAAGCGGCCAAGGCCTAGGGGGGATCGATGCGCCGTGTTCTTTATCTGCTGCCGGTGCTGGTGTTCGCCGGGCTGGCCCTGTTCTTCCTGAAGGGGCTGACGCTCAATCCGCGTGAGCTGCCGTCGATGCTGATCGACCGCCCGGTGCCCGAGATGAACCTGCCGCCGCTGCCCGGGCGCGGTGCCGATACCGGGCTGGCCAGCGCCGATCTGAAGGGAAGGGTGTCGCTGGTCAACATCTACGGCTCGTGGTGCATCGCCTGCATCCAGGAACATCCCTATCTGCAAAAGATCAAGGAGCTGGGGGTGGTGCCGATCCACGGCATCGACTGGCGCGACGATCCGGTCGAGGGCGCCAAGTGGCTGAAGAAGCACGGCGATCCCTATGCCCGGGTGGGCTCGGACCCGGCGCCCGGGCGCACCGCCATCGATTTCGGCGTCACCGGCGCCCCCGAGACCTTCGTCGTCGATAAGAACGGCATCATCCGCTACAAGCATATCGGCCCGGTCGACATGCGGGTGTGGGACAAGACCTTGCTGCCGATCATCCGGGAGCTGAACAAATGATCCGTCTGGCCGTGCTTTTGTCGGTCTTGTGGCTGGCCGCCCCGGCGCTCGCCGCCGACCCGTCCGAGATGTTGAAGGACCCGGCGCTGGAAAAGCGTGCCCACACCCTGGGCAAGGAATTGCGCTGCCTGGTCTGCCAAAGCGAATCCATCGAGGATTCCAACGCCGACCTGGCCAAGGATCTGCGCATTATCGTGCGCGAGCAGATCGGCAAGGGCGCCAGCGACGAGCAGGTCAAGAAGTTCGTGGTCGACCGCTATGGCGATTACGTTCTGCTGAACCCGCCCTTCAAGGGGGCGACCCTGGTGCTGTGGCTGGGGCCGTTCGGCCTGTTGGCGGTATCGTTGGTGGCGGCCTGGGCGTTCTTTCGCCGTCGCGCCAAGGGCCAGGCGCCGGCCGGATCGGCCCCCCTGTCCGATGCCGAGAAGCGTCGCCTGGAAGCCCTGTTGAAGGACGGCAAATGATCTGGCTGGTTTTCGCTGCGTTGGTTCTGGCCACCCTGGCTATCTTGCTGGTGCCGCTGCTGCGGCCCAAGGCGGCCGGGCCGGATCGGGCCGAATACGACCTGACCGTCTATAAGGACCAGTTGGCCGAGATCGAGCGCGAGCTGGAACGCGGCACCTTGAAGCCCGACCAGGCCGAGGCGGCCAGGACCGAGATCAGCCGCCGCATCCTGGGTGCCGCCGAGCAGCGCGGCAAGTCGGTGACCAAGGCCGGTCGGCCGCTGGGGCTGATCATCGGCCTGGCGCTGGCGGTGCCGATGATCGGGGCGGGCTTCTATGTGACGCTGGGCTCGCCCGATTTGCCCGATCGCCCGTTCGCGGGCCGCGCCGCCCAGGTGCGCCAGGCCCAGGACCAGACCGAGATGATCCGCGGCATGGTCGCCCAACTGACCGCCAAGCTGGAAAAGAACCCGTCCGACGGCAAGGGCTGGAACATGCTGGGTCGCTCGCTTCGGGTGATGGGCCAGGCCGACGATGCCGCCGAGGCCTATCGCAAGGCGGTCAAGCTGCTGCCCGGCGATAGCCAGGTGCGGATGGAATTCGCCGCCCTGCTGCTGGATCAGGTGCCGCAAGGCTCGGCCCTGCCGGCCGAGTTGGTTGGCCTGATGCGCCAGGTCGCGGCCATCGATCCCACCAATGTCGACGCCCTTTACTTCCTGGGCATCGCCGCCGCGCAAGCCGGCGACAAGGCCAAGGCCAAGGATTTGTGGCGAAAGGCCGCCGCCCTGCTGCCCGAGGGCAGCCAGGATCGCCAAGATATCCTCAAGCAGGTCGAGACACTGGAATAGGGCTGCGCTAGAATCCCCCGAAGAATGGTCTTCGTCGCAAACGAAGCAGGGGGAACAGCGATGACGCATCCGACCGAACGGGCCGCCTGGCGGGCGCTCGAGGCCCATGCCCAGGCGATGGCGCCGGAAACCATGCGCGAGATGTTCGCCCGCGATCCCGGGCGCTTCGCTGGCTTCTCCGCCCGGCTTGACGATTTGCTGCTGGATTATTCCAAGAATCGCGTCAGCCATCAGACCATGACGTTGCTGATGGACCTGGCCCGCCAGTCCGGCGTCGAACATGCCCGCGCCGCGATGTTTGCCGGCGAGAAGATCAACGCCACCGAACGGCGCGCCGTGCTGCATGTCGCCTTGCGCCACCGCGACCATTCGGCCATCCGCGTCGATGGCGCCGACGTCATGGGGCCGGTGCGGGCGGTGCTGGCCAAGATGAAGGATTTTTCCGTCGCCGTGCGCTCGGGCGCCTGGACGGGTGCGACCGGCAAGCCGATGACCAGCGTGGTCAATATCGGCATCGGCGGCTCGGACCTTGGCCCGGTGATGGTGACCGAGGCGCTGAAGCCTTATCACCAGCCCGGCCTGGCGGTGCGCTTCGTCTCGAACGTCGACGGCACCCACATGGCCGAGACGCTGAAGCTGTGCGACCCGGAAACCACCTTGTTCATCGTGGCGTCCAAGACCTTCACCACCCAGGAAACCATCGCCAATGCCACCAGTGCGCGGGACTGGCTGATCGGTCATCTGGGGGCGTCGGCGGTGCCCCGGCATTTCGTGGCGCTATCGACCAACGAGGCGGCGGTGACCGCCTTCGGCATCGACCCGGCCAACATGTTCGAGTTCTGGGACTGGGTCGGCGGGCGCTATTCGCTGTGGTCGGCCATCGGCTTGTCGATCGCGGTGGCCATCGGCTTCGAGCGGTTCGAGGAATTGCTGGAAGGGGCCGCCCGCATGGACCAGCATTTCCTGACCGCGCCCTTGGACGTCAATATGCCGGTGATCCTGGCCATGCTGGGGGTGTGGTACAACAACTTCCTGGGCGCCGCCGCCTATGCCGTGCTGCCCTATGACCAGTATCTGCACCGGCTGGCCGCCTATCTGCAGCAGCTGGACATGGAAAGCAACGGCAAGGGGGTGGCGCTGGACGGGACGCCGGTCACCTGGCAGACCGGCCCGATCCTGTTCGGCGAGCCGGGCACCAACGGCCAGCACGCCTTCTATCAACTGATCCACCAGGGCACCAAGCTGATCCCCTGCGACTTCCTGGTCGCCGCCAATAGCCACAACCCGCTGGGCGAGCACCATGACCTACTGCTGTCCAACGTGTTGGCCCAGCCGGAAGCGCTGATGAAGGGCCGCACCCTGGCGGAAGTGAAGGCGGCCGATCCCACATTGTCGGACGAGCAGGCGGCGCACCGGGTGTTTTCCGGCAACCGGCCCAGCAACACGCTTCTCTACAAGCGGCTGGACCCGCGCACGCTGGGCATGCTGATCGCCCTTTACGAACACAAGGTGTTCGTCCAGGGCGTGGTGTGGGCGATCAATTCCTTCGACCAATGGGGGGTGGAACTGGGCAAGCAACTGGCCAAGACCATCCTGCCCGAGCTGAAGAACGGCCCGACGCCCGGCGCCCACGACAGCTCGACCGCCGGCCTGATCGAGGCGGTGCGGGCGATGCGCTCGTAAAGAAGTCCTTCGCTTCGATCGGGGTGCCTTTTCTTGTTTGGCGTCCGCTATAAGGCGAGCAGGGCTCGCCGCAGCGCGGGGAAACGACCGGAACCCGCGCGGAAAGCTTGCTTGAGCACGGGTTCACCCAACAAAAATCGGGGAAAAGTACACCGAGGCGAAGCCGAGGGACTTTTTCACGGACAACGGGGTCAGTGATGGACCAGGGTCTCGGCCTTGTCCATGACCCGGCGCCACATCAGCCAGGCGATCGAGGGTAGCATCAGGGTCAGGCCCAGGCGGGCAAAGACGGCGCTGGCGCCGTTGCGTTCGCCCGATAGCAAGATGGTGTCGGCGCAGGCGAAGCGCTGCGAGAACTCGCCCTCGCAACTGGCCAGGCGTTCCTTGACCGCCGGCGAGCGGTGATGTTCCAGCGCGTTGGGGCTTAGTTCCGACAGCATGGCCTGGCCGACCACGCCGATCCACGCACAGCACAAGATCGCCAGCACCTGGCCCAAAAGGCGCAAGCGGTGATGGAGGCGTTCCAGTGGATGGATGCGGTGGGTCACGTTGCCAAGCCTTCTGCTGACAATCGGAGTTTCTCTCCAGGTCGTCATTATGCCGTTTTTTGGCGATTTTCGCAAGTTTAGCCTAACAGAAGTCGCGCGAGCGCGGCACCAGCAGGCCCAGCGCCCCGGTCATGTCCAGGATGGTCTTGGCGACGACGTGGACCACCGGGCCTTCGCGCTGGATGGTGCCGTCGATGCGCAGCAATCGCCCGGTCAGCACCGCCTTGCGCGCCGCCTCGAACATTGTCGGCCACACCACGATGTTGGCGATGCCGCTTTCATCTTCCAGCGTCAGGAAGATCACGCCGCTGGCGGTGCCGGGGCGCTGGCGCACCAGCACCAGGCCGGCCACGGCGATGCGCCCACCCTGACGCCGGGCCAGATCGGCCGCCGGCCTGACGCCGGCACTATCCAGGTTGGGGCGCAGCAGGGCCAACGGATGCGCCTTCAGCGACAGGCGCAGGCTGGCGTAATCGTGCACCACCTCTTCGCCCAATCCCATGGTCGGCAGGCTGACCGCCGGCTCACGGGACGGTGCCGCCGCCAGTGCCGCCAGCAGCGGCGGCGGCGGCGCGGTCAGGGCCTTGGCCTGCCACAGGGCGTCGCGGCGCGACAGCTTCAGCGAGCCGAAGGCGTCGGCGCGGGCCAGGCGTTCCAGTTCGGGCCGGGTCAGGCCGGTGCGGGCGACCAGATCGGCAAACGAGCCATAGGGCCGCCTTGCCGCCAGGCGCCGGCCGCCGGCCTGGGGCAATCCGTCGATCTGGCGAAGGCCCAGCCGCAGGGCCAGGCCACCGCCCTTCCGTTCTTCCAGGCGATTGTCCCAGTCGCTGGCCGAGACATCGACCGAGCGGACCTCGATGCCGTGATCCTGGGCGTCGCGCACGATCTGGGCCGGGGCGTAGAACCCCATCGGCTGGCTGTTGAGCAGGGCGCAGGCGAACGCCGCCGGGTGATGGCATTTCAGCCAGGCCGAGACATAGACCAGATGGGCGAAGCTGGCGGCGTGGGATTCCGGGAAGCCGTATTCGGCGAAGCCCTCGATCTGGCGAAACACCCGCTCGGCGAATTCGTCGGTATAGCCGCGTTCCCGCATGCCGGTGATCAGCTTGTCACGGAAGCGCCCGACCTGGCCGGTGCGACAGAAGGCGGCCATCGAGCGGCGCAATTGGTCGGCCTCGGCCGGGGTGAAGCCGGCGGCGACGATGGCGATCTGCATCACCTGTTCCTGGAACAAAGGCACCCCCAGGGTCTTGCCCAGCACCCGTTCCAGCTCGGGCGAGGGGTACTCGACCTTTTCCAAGCCCTGACGGCGGCGCAGATAGGGGTGGACCATGTCGCCCTGGATCGGGCCGGGCCGCACGATCGCCACCTCGATGACCAGATCATAGAAACAGCGGGGTTTCAGACGCGGCAGCATGGTCATCTGAGCCCGGCTTTCCACCTGGAACACCCCGATGGAATCGGCCCTGCCCAGCATGTCGTAAACGGCGGGGTCTTCGCGCGGCACGGTGGCGAGGTCGATCTCGATGCCGCAATGGTCGGCCAGCAGGGCGAAGGCCTTGCGGATGCAGGTCAGCATGCCAAGGGCCAGCACATCGACCTTGACCATGCCCAGGGTGTCCAGATCGTCCTTGTCCCATTCGATCACGGTGCGCCCGTCCATGCGGGCGTTCTCGATGGGAACCAGCTCGTCCAGGCGGTGGCGCGACACCACGAAGCCGCCGACATGCTGCGACAGATGGCGGGGAAAGCCGGTCAGCTGGGCGGCCAGGTCCAGCACCCGGGCCAGGGCGGGCGAGTCCGGGTCCAGCCCCAGCTCGCGCACGCGGGCCGGGTCGATCGGTTTCGAGGAATAGCCCGAACTGGTCTTGGCCAGGGCGGCGACACTGTCGTCGGACAGGCCCAGGGCGCGGCCGACCTCGCGCACCGCCGAGCGGGCGCGGTAATGGATCACCGTCGCGGTCAGGCCGGCGCGGTCGCGGCCGTGACGGGCATAGATGTGCTGGATCACCTCTTCCCGGCGTTCATGCTCGAAATCGACATCGATGTCGGGCGGCTCGCCCCGCTCGGCCGAGATGAAACGCTCGAACAAGAGGTCGAAGACGGCCGGATCGACATTGGTGATGCCCAGGCAGAAACACACCGCCGAATTGGCCGCCGAGCCCCGGCCCTGGCACAGGATGCCCTGCTGGCGGGCGAAGCGGACGATGCCCTCGACGGTCAGGAAATAGGGGGCGAAGCCCAACTGGCCGATCAGCGCCATCTCGTGGGCCAGGGCGGCCTGGACCTTGGCCGGGATGCCGGTCGGATAACGCTGTGCCGCCCCCGCCGCGACCAGGCGCGCCAAGCGCTGGTGCGGGGTCTGGCCGTCGCCTTCCTCCTCGTCGGGATATTCATAGCGCAACTGGTCCAGCGAGAAACGGCACAGAAGGGCGATGTCGGCGGTCCGGGTGATGGCGTCGGGGTGGCGGGCGAACAGGCGGGCCATTTCCTCGGGCGGCTTCAGATGGCGCTCGGCATGGGCGGCCAGGGCCCAGCCGGCGGCAGTGATGGTGGTGCCCAGGCGGATACAGGTCAGCACGTCGAGCAGCGGCCGGCGTTCGGGGACATGCATCAGCACATCGTTGGTGGCGACCAAGGGCGTGGCGCATTGGCCGGCCAGTTCATCAAGGTCAGCCAGGCGGGCGCGGTCGCGATCGTCGAAGCGGCGGCTGGCGGCCAGGAACACCCGGCCGGGCCGGTCGCGGCCCCAGGCCGCCAGTTCGGCGGCGAAATCAGCATCGGGATCGGGGGGCGGCAGGGCGATCAAAACCTGGCCGTCGGCATGGTCGGCCAACTCGGCGCGGGTGAAGGCGCAAGACCCCTTGTCGGCGCGCCTGCGCCCCAGGGTCAACAGCCGGGTCAGCCGGCCCCAGGCGGCGCGGTCGGTGGGCAGGCACAGCATGGCCATGCCGTCGGTGGGTTCAAGCCGGGCACCGGGCAGAAGGCGGATGCCGGCTTGGCGGGCCGCCCCGTGGGCGCGCACGATGCCGGCCACCGAATTGCGGTCGGTGACCGCCAGCGCCGACAGCCCCAGGGCGGCGGCGGCACTGGCCAATTCGTCGGGATGCGAGGCGCCGTGCAGGAAGCTGTAATTGCTGGTGACCTGCAGCTCGCAATACTGGGTCATGTTGACGAACCGATAAGTCGGTTCGTCGGATTGCCCTCGCCGGGCGGGCGCATCCGCGCCCTTGTGGGCGAAGCCCACCCTCGGCAAGCCTCGGGCCGCCCTGTTGGGCGTTGTTTCGCCCCTGAGGGGCGGCACGGCCGCGGCCGCAATGGCCGCAGGATGCCGGCGCGCAAGTCGGGTGCATTGAATATTGCGCGCGCCGGCATCAAGACACCAACCCATGCAGGAACCAGCGAGGCGGCGGGTCGGCGCCGAACCAGCCTTCGCGGTACAGCCAGAAGCGCTGGCCGGTCTCGTCCTCGACGCAGTAATAGTCGCGGGTCGGCGTATGCTCCTTCCACCAGGCATCGGCGATGCGCTCGGGGCCGTCGGCAAGGCGGATGCGGTGGGTGGTACGGCGCCAGCGAAACAGCACCGGCGGGTTGTCGGGGATGGGGGCGACGGCCTCGACCGGCTCGGGCGGGTCGAACAGGCGGATCGGGCGTCGGCCCACCGGCCAACTTGCCTGCGGGTCGAAGCGGGCCAACGGCGGACAGCGCAGCACCGCCTGTTCCGGCACATGGCTGGAATGGGGCAACAGCCGCGCCACCCGGCCATCGCCCAGCCGGGCGGTCAGGGCGTCGAACAGGCGGGCGCACCGGGCCTGGCCGTCGGCGGCGGCGGCGCTGGCGGCGCCCAGCCGGGCCTGTTCCGGGGCCAAGGCGGCCAGGCCCAATGCCGCCACGGCGATGGTCTCGATGCCGAAGCCGGCATCCAGGCTGTCGAGCTGGGGGCGCAGCAGCTTCAGCAGATGGGGCGCGTCGCGGCTGGGCCGCCCGGTGCCGACGCTCAGACGCAGCACCGCCGCATCGACGCGGAACAGGCTGACCTCGATCCGCCTAAGGCCCATCTCCTCGCCATCCAGGCGGCGGCACAATTCGGCCAGCAGGCCTTCCAGCGCCGCTTCCACCGCCTCGGTGCGGCCGATCGGTTCGGCGAAGGCGCGCTGGACCCGGTGGGGGGCGACCGGGGCCAGGGGCGAGATCGGCTCGGGCAGGTCGCCCAACGCCTGGTCCAGGCGGCGGCCCGGTTCGGGGCCGAAGCGGGCCGCCAGCGGCGCGCGGGCCATGCCCAACAGGTCGCCGATCACCCGCAGGCCCACCGCCTCCAGCCCGGCGATGGTGGCGCCGTTCAGCCGCAGGGCGGCCAGCGGCAGCGGCGCCAGGGCGTCGCGCGGTCGGCCGGGCGGCAGGATCGGGGAATTACCCCGGCCGTGATGGGCCCAGGCCCAGGCCGCCCCGGGAGTGTCGGCGATGGCGGCCCGCACGCTAAAACCCTGGCGCGTCAGCCGGGCGGTCAGGTCGGCCAGCAGGCCAGCCTCACCGTCCCACAGATGGGCGCAGCCGGTGATGTCCAGCCACAGGCCGTGGTCGGCCGGGGCTGCCAGCGGGCTATAGCGGGTGCACCAGTCCGACAATCCCTCCAGCAGGCGCTGGTCGGCCATCGGCTGGGCCGGGCGGCTGATCAGGTCGGGGGCCTGGGCCAGGGAATCGGCCAAGGTGGCGCCCGGGCGCAGGCCGGCCTGGCGGGCCAGCGGGTCCACCGCCACGACGCGCTGGACCTGGCCGGCGGCCATCGTCAGGGCCAGCGGCCTATCCGGCGGCGCGCAGCCAGTGCGGCGCAACCGCTCGGTCGCCAGATCCGGCAGCCAGACGAAGATTACCCGTCGCATCAAACCACTCCACATCCCAGGACAAGGCGGAATCGGCGGCCAGGGCGGTGCCCCGGCAGCGGGTCAGGGCCAGCCGCCACACCGCCCGGCCCGGCGCCGGGGCATGGGCGTCGGTCGGTCGCGGATCGACCCGCCAGCGGGTCAGGGCGTTGGGCACCGGTTCGCCGCGATTGAGCAACACCAGCATGGTGCCGCCGGCCTGGGCGGCCAGATGCAGGCGCCGCGCCGCGATCAGGTCGGGCACCGCCAGCTCGGCGATGATGGCGGCCAGGCCGGGGCAGCGCGCCGCTTCCTCGGCCGCCCACAGGGCGTCGGCGGGGCGTCGGGCCTGAACCGTCACCAGTCGGCGCGGCGGCAAGCCCAGGGCGGCCAGGGCCGGGGCATAGGGCAAGGACCCGGCCGCCAGCCACAGGACCGGACGGCGCAGCGCCTGGGCGGCCCGGCCCGCCAGCCAGGCGCAAAAGCCCGGCGCGCACGCATCGCCCGGATCGACGACGTCGTGCAGCCCCCCCAGCGCCAGCCCGCCCCACGGCAGGGCGCGGTCGATGTCGGGCAGACCCAAGGGCAGGGCCTTGTGATCGCCGCCCCGGTCCTGGGGCGCGAAACGGGCGCGCAATTGGGCGAAATCGGTACTCGACATGGCGGCTCACGCATTTTGTTCACGGAACATTCTTCGAACATTTTGCCTCTCGAGTCAAGGGGGCTCGACACGGGCGCCCTTGACCGGAACCGGGGGGCTGGTTAGGGTTTGCCAGTCCTTTCATCCACCTTCCGAAAGACGGCGATTCTCATGGGTCACAGCGGCACGAAGAAGCCCAGCTTCCAGCAACTCATCCTGACCCTTCAGAATTTCTGGGCCGAGCAGGGCTGCCTGATCCTGCAGCCCTATGACATGGAAGTGGGCGCCGGGACCTTCCATCCGGCGACGACCCTGCGGGCCTTGGGGCCTAAACCCTGGAAGTGCGCCTATGTCCAGCCGTCGCGCCGGCCCAAGGATGGCCGCTATGGCGAGAATCCCAACCGTCTGCAGCATTACTATCAGTATCAGGTCCTGCTGAAGCCCAGCCCGCAGAATTCGCAGGAGCTGTACCTGGAAAGCCTGAAGCGCCTGGGCATCGACCCGTTGTCGCACGACATCCGCTTCGTCGAGGACGATTGGGAAAGCCCGACGCTCGGCGCCTGGGGCCTGGGCTGGGAAGTGTGGTGCGACGGCATGGAGGTGACGCAGTTCACCTATTTCCAGCAAGTGGGCGGCATCGAGTGCGACCCGGTCGCCGTCGAGCTGACCTATGGGCTGGAGCGCCTGGCCATGTACATCCAGGGCGTCGAGAACGTCTATGACCTGGATTTCAACGGCGACGGCGTTTCCTATGGCGACGTCTTTTTGCAGGCCGAGCAGGAATATTCCGCCCATAATTTCGAGCATGCCGACACCGACATGCTGTACCAGCACTTCGTCGATGCCGAAAAGGAATGCCAGGCGCTGCTCAGGGCCAATCTGGCGCTGCCGGCCTATGACCAGTGCATCAAGGCGTCGCATCGTTTCAATCTGCTGGACGCGCGCGGCGTCATCTCGGTGACCGAGCGGCAAAGCTATATCGGCCGGGTTCGCGCGCTGGCCAAGGCTTGCTGCGAAGGCTGGCTCGCCACCCAGGCGAAGGGGGCCTGACCGATGGCTGAATTGCTGCTGGAAATCTTTTCCGAGGAAATCCCCGCCCGCATGCAGGCCGGCGCCGCCTTGTCCTTGCACAAGCTGGTGACCGACGGGCTGACCAAGAACGGCCTGACCTTCGACGCAGCCAAAAGCTTCGTCACCCCGCGCCGCCTGGTGCTGGTGGTCGAGGGCCTGCCGCTGGCCGGCCCCGACGTGAGGGAAGAACGGCGCGGCCCGCGCGTCGGCGCCCCCGAGCAGGCGATGGCCGGCTTCCTGGCTTCGACCGGCCTGACGCTGGAGCAGCTGGAAAAGCGCGACACCGGCAAGGGCGAGTTCTGGTTCGCCAATATCGAGAAGAAGGGCCGCGCCACCGCCTTGGTGATCAAGGAAACGGTCGAGACGGCCATGGCCGAGTTCCCGTGGCCGAAATCCATGCGCTGGGGCGCCAACGCGGTGCGCTGGGTCCGTCCGATCCAGTCGATCCTGTGCCTGTTCGAAGGCAGCGTGGTGCCGGTCTCGTTCGGTCCGATTTCGGCCGGCGACTCGACCGAGGGCCATCGCTTCCTGGCCCCGGCCCGCTTCTCGGTCAAGGATTTCGCCGATTACGCCGCCCGGCTGGCCAACGCCAAGGTGATGCTGGACCCGTTCGAGCGCCGCCACGACATCTTGCGCCAGGCCGAGGCGGCGGTGGCCAAGGAAGGCCTGACCCTGAAGGTCGATGACGGCTTGCTGGCCGAGGTCACCGGACTGGTCGAATGGCCCACCATCCTGGTCGGCACCATCGATTCCAAGTTCATGGGCGTGCCGGCCGAGGTGCTGATCACCTCGATGCGGGCGCACCAGAAGTACTTCTCGGCCCTGAAGGTCGACGGCAGCCTGGCGCCGCGCTTCCTGGTCACCTCGAACATGGTGACCGCCGACGGCGGCGTCCAGGTGGTGGCCGGCAACCAGCGCGTCCTGCGCGCCCGTCTGTCCGACGCCGCCTTCTTCTGGGACACCGACCGCAAGGCCCGGCTGGATGCGCGCCTGCCCAAGCTGGCCGAGCGATTGTTCTATGCCAAGCTGGGCACCATGGCCGACAAGGTCGCCCGCATGGTCGAACTGGCCCGCCACCTGACCGCCTTCGTCGCCGATGCCCATGCCAACGACGCGGCGCGCGCAGCCCTTTTGGCCAAGGCCGACCTGTCGACCGAAATGGTCGGCGAGTTCCCCGAACTGCAGGGCATCATGGGCCGCTATTACGCCCTGCATGACGGCGAGAAGCCGGACATCGCCGACGCCATCGCCGCCCATTACTCGCCGCAAGGCCCAAGCGACGGCGTGCCGACTGCGCCGCTGTCGGTGTGTGTCGCCCTGGCCGACAAGATCGACAGCCTGGTCGGCTTCTTCGGCATCGACGAAAAGCCGACCGGCTCGAAGGACCCGTTCGCGCTGCGCCGCGCCGCACTCGGCATCATCCGCCTGGTGGTGGAAAACGGCCTGCGCCTGCCCCTGTTCCAGCTGTTCCAGTTCGCCCACGCCCAGTACGCCCCGGGCCAGCTGAACGGCGAGGCCAAGATGGTCGCCAACGACCTGTTGGACTTCTTCGCCGACCGCCTGAAGGTGCACCTGAAGGAAAAGGGCGTGCGCCACGATCTGGTCAACGCGGTGTTCAGCCTGGGCGACGAGGACGATCTGGTCCGCCTGCTGGCCCGGGTCCAGGCCTTGTCGGATTTCCTGGCCTCGGATGACGGCTCGAACCTTCTGGTCGCCTATCGCCGCGCCGCCAACATCGTGCGGATCGAGGAAAAGAAGGACGGCGTGTCCTATGCCGGCTCGGCCGACGCCAAGGCCCTGAAGCAGCCCGAGGAAACCGCCCTGGCGGCGGCCCTGGCCGAGGTTCGCCAGGCGGCGGCCCTGGCCTTGAAGGCGGAAGATTTCTCGACGGCGATGGCGGCTCTTGCAAGGTTGCGCCGTCCGGTGGATGCTTTCTTTGAAAGCGTGACGGTCAATGCCGACGAACCGGCATTGCGCGTCAACCGTCTGAAGCTTCTGGCCGAGATCGGTGCCGCGCTGGGCGAGGTGGCCGATTTCTCGAAGGTCGAAGGCTGATCAAAATATCGGATGCGGGGGAACCAACCCCCGCCACCCCTTGGGACGCCGGATAACGCTTAAGGAAGGGACGTACCATGAGCAGTAAGTGGGTCTACAGCTTTGGTGGTGGCCGCGCCGAGGGGCGCTCGGACATGAAGAACCTGCTGGGGGGCAAGGGGGCCAATCTGGCCGAGATGGCCAATCTGGGCATTCCGGTGCCGCCGGGCTTCACCATTCCCACCGAGGCTTGCACCTTTTACTACCAGAACGGCAACACCTATCCCGAGGGATTGCAGGATCAGGTGATGGTCGCGCTGGCCACCGTCGAGCAGATCATGGGCGCCAAGTTCGGCGACCAGACCAATCCGCTGCTGGTGTCGGTGCGCTCGGGCGCCCGGGCCTCGATGCCCGGCATGATGGACACCATCCTCAATCTCGGCCTGAACGATGTGTCGGTCGAAGGCCTGGCCAAGCGCTCGGGCGATGCCCGCTTCGCCTATGATTCCTATCGCCGCTTCATCCAGATGTATTCCGACGTGGTGTTGGGCGTCGACCACCACCATTTCGAGGAAATCCTGGAAGAGGCCAAGGACGACCGGAACGTCAAGCTGGACACCGAATTGTCCGCCGACGACTGGAAGAAGGTGGTCGCCAAGTACAAGGACAAGGTCAAGGCCGCCATGGGCCGGCCGTTCCCGCAAGACGTCCGTGAACAATTGTGGGGCGCCGTCGGCGCGGTGTTCGGCAGCTGGATGAACCAGCGCGCCATCACCTATCGTCGCCTGCACGACATTCCCGAAAGCTGGGGCACCGCCGTCAACGTCCAGGCCATGGTGTTCGGCAATATGGGCGAGGATTGCTGTACCGGCGTGTGCTTCACCCGCGACCCCTCGACCGGCGACAACGATTTCTATGGCGAGTTCCTGATCAACGCCCAGGGCGAGGACGTGGTCGCCGGCATCCGCACGCCGCAGCAGCTGACCATCCACGGCCGCGAGTTGCAGCGTTCCGACCTGCCCAGCATGGAAGAGGCGATGCCGGTGGTGTTCAAGGAACTGAACGCCATCCGCCACAAGCTGGAAGCCCACTACAAGGACATGCAGGACATGGAGTTCACGGTCCAGCAGGGCCGTCTGTGGATGCTGCAGACCCGCACCGGCAAGCGCACCACCAAGGCGGCCTTGAAGATCGCCGTGGACATGGCCCGCGAAGGCCTGATCACCCGTAAGGACGCCATCGGCCGCATCGATCCGGCGGCGTTGGACCAGTTGCTGCACCCGACCCTGGACCCCAAGGCGTCGCGCACCATGCTGGCGCGCGGCCTGCCGGCCAGCCCGGGCGCGGCTTCGGGCAAGGTCGTCTTTTCGGCCGAGGACGCCGAGAAGTGGGTCAAGGAACGTAAGGAAAAAGTCATCCTGGTCCGCATCGAGACCAGCCCGGAAGATATCGGCGGCATGCATGTGTCGGAAGGCATCCTGACCACCCGGGGCGGCATGACCAGCCACGCCGCCGTGGTGGCGCGCGGCATGGGCACGCCTTGCGTCGCCGGCGCCGGCGAGATCCGCGTCGATTACGCCGCCAAGACCTTCAAGGTCGCCGGCAAGGTGATTGCGGAAGGCGATGTCATCACCCTGGACGGCGGCACCGGCGAGGTGTTCCTGGGCGCGGTGCCGACCATCCAGCCGGAACTGACCGGCGATTTCGCCACGCTTATGGAATGGGTCGATACCATCCGCACCATGAAGGTGCGCACCAACGCCGAGACTCCGCTGGACGCGGCCACCGCCCGCAAGTTCGGCGCCGAGGGGATCGGCCTGTGTCGCACCGAGCATATGTTCTTCGCCCCCGAGCGCATCCTGGCGGTGCGCGAGATGATCCTGGCTTCGGATGAAAAGGGCCGCCGCGCTGCCCTGGCCAAGCTTTTGCCGTTCCAGCGCCAGGACTTCATCGATCTGTTCACCATCATGCAGGGCTTGCCGGTGACCATCCGCCTGCTCGACCCGCCGCTGCACGAGTTCCTGCCCCACACCGATGCCGACATCGCCGAGATCGCCAAGGCGGCCAATGTCGATGTGGCGGCGGTGAAGGCGCGCAACGCGTCCTTGCACGAATCCAACCCGATGCTGGGCCATCGCGGTTGCCGTCTGGGCATCACCTATCCGGAAATCTACGAGATGCAGGCCCGGGCCATTTTCGAGGCCGCCGTCTCGGTCTCGCAGGAAACCGGCCGCACGGTGACGCCCGAGGTGATGATCCCGCTGGTCGGCGCCAAGAAGGAACTGGACCTGATGAAGGACGCGGTCGACAAGATCGCCGCCGAGGTGTTCGCCGCCATGGGCCAAAGCGTCAAGTACCATGTCGGCACCATGATCGAGCTGCCCCGCGCAGCCCTGCTGGCTGGCGACATCGCCCAGACCGCCGAGTTCTTTTCGTTCGGCACCAACGACCTGACCCAGACCACCTTCGGCATGAGCCGTGACGATTCCGGCCCGTTCCTGGAAGTCTATCGCGCCAAGGGCATCTACGAGCACGATCCCTTCGCCCAGTTGGACCAGGAAGGTGTGGGCGAGCTGATCAAGATCGCCGCCGAGCGCGGCCGTGCCACCCGGCCCGGCCTGAAGCTCGGCATCTGCGGCGAGCATGGCGGCGACCCCAGCTCGGTCGGTTTCTGCCAGAAGGTCGGGCTGGATTACGTGTCGTGCTCGCCCTACCGCGTGCCAATCGCAAGGCTTGCCGCCGCCCAGGCGGTGCTGGGCAAGGAAGGCGGCAGCGGCACCAAGTAAGGCGCTGTCGCGTGGATACGAAGAAGCCCCGGCCGGAAAGGTCGGGGCTTTTTCGTTCGGTGTGTAACGTTGACACTGGCGGCGGCGCCGTGTAGCGTCAGGGGTCATGAAAAGCGCCGAGCTGATCCGCCTTCTGGAAGGCGATGGATGGGTCCTGGACCGGGTTCGAGGCTCGCATCATGTGTTCCGGCATCCGACCAAGCCCGGCATCGTGGTCGTTCCACATCCCAAGAAGGATCTCGGGACCGGGCTGGTCGCGGCGATTCGCAAACAGGCAGGTGTTTGATGCGCTATCCCATCCTGATCGAGGAAGGCTCGGACAATGCGGCGTTTGGCGTGGTCGTTCCCGACCTGCCGGGCTGCTTCTCGGCCGGCGACACCCTGGACGAGGCGATGGAGGCGGCAAGGGAAGCGGCGGCGGCATGGATCGACGCGGCCCTGGATGCCGGGGTGGACATCCCCGCGCCGTCGCGGCTGGCCGACGCGCGCTCCCTGCCCGGTTACGAGGGGTGGAGCGTCGGCATCATCGAGCTCGATCCCGCCTTGTTCGATGACAGTATCGAACGGGTCAACATCACCTTGCCCAAGCGGGTCTTGCGTCGGCTGGACGATCTGGCGGCCGCGCGCCACCAAAGCCGGGGCGCCTTCATCGCCGAATTGACCATGCACAAGCGCTAAGTCGCCCCCTCAATCCCGGAAATTGACGAATTGCAGCGGGCGGTCGTGCTCGTCCTTGCGCAGCAGGGCGATCACTTCCTGCAGTTCGTCGCGCTTCTTGCCAGTGATCCGCAATTCGTCGCCCTGGATGGCGGCCTGGACCTTGATCTTGCTGTCCTTGATCAGCTTGACCAGGTTCTTGGCCAGGTCCTTGTCGATGCCTTCCTTGATGGCGATCTCGTGCCGAAGGGTGTTGCCCGAGGCCTTTTCCGGCGCCTTGGTGAAATCCAGCGACTTGGGATCGACGTTGCGCCGGGTGAAATAGACCTTCACCAACTCGTGCATCTGCTTCAGCTTCAGATCGTCGTCGGCGATGATGGTGATCAGCTGTTCCTTGCGCTCGATGGTGCATTTCGAGCCCTTGAAGTCGAAGCGGGTGGCGACTTCACGGACGATGCCGGCCAGGGCGTTGTCCACCTCGGCCATTTCGGTCTTGGAAACGATGTCGAACGACGGCATGGATCTGGCCTTCCTCTCTGGCAAGTTTTCAGCACGATGGGCGAAGCAGGCGGCTTGATCAAGTCCGCCATTCGCGCCAGGCGTGGCCCAGCACCTGGAATGCCCCCGAAAGCGCCAGCGCCGCCATGATGGCCGCGACCGCGAAGTCGGGCCAACCCGATTGCGAGGCCAGGACGCCGCCGGCCGCCGCCATCACCGCGACGTTGCCCAATGCGTCGTTGCGCGAACAGATCCACACCGACCGCATGTTGCTGTCGCCTTCGCGGAAGGCGTACAGCATCACCGCCACGCCGACATTGGCCATGAAGGCCAGCACGCCGATCGCCCCCATGACCGGGGCCTCGGGCACGGTGCCGGCCATGGCGTGCATAAGGGTATTGCCGGCCACCCACAGACCGAAGGCCGCCATGGTGGCGCCCTTCAGCATCGAGGCCGCCGCCCGGCGGCGCAGGCTCATGCCCAGCACGAACAGGCTGACGCCGTAATTGGCTGCGTCGCCCAGGAAGTCCAGGGCGTCGGCCTGCAGCGACGAGGATTCCGAGGCGATGCCCGCGCCGATTTCCACCAGAAACATCAGGGCGTTGACCGCCAGGGCCACCCACAGGGCGCGGCGGAACCACCCCGATCCGGTCGGGGGCGGGCTACAGCATTGATCGCCGCAACAAGATCCCATGGCAGCCTCCGCTATTGGCCGAAGCTTGGCATGAATCCCATCAGGGTCAAGATTCCCAGCAGAACGAAGATCGAGGCCGCGACGGCATGGACCAGCTTCAAGGGCAGCTTCTCGGCGGCGGCGTTGCCCAGCAGCACGGCCGGAACGTTGGCGATCATCATGCCCAACGTGGTACCCATCGCCACCACCACCACATCAAGATAGCGTGCCGCCAGGGCGACGGTGGCGATCTGGGTCTTGTCGCCCATTTCCAGGGTGAAGAAGGCGATGGTGGTGGCCAGGAACACCGACGCATGCGAGCGTTTGACCGGGTCGTCCTCGTCATCGACGCTGTCGGGCACCAGCATCCACAGGCCCATGGCGATGAAGGACAGGCCCAGCACCCACCGCATGATCTCGGGCCCCACCGCCATCGACACCACTTGCCCGACCAGGGCGGCCAAGGCGTGATTGGCGATGGTGGCGACAAAGATGCCGGCGATGATCGGGATGGGGCGACGGAACCGCGCCGCCAGCAGCAGGGCCAGCAACTGGGTCTTGTCGCCGATTTCGGCGATGGCGACGATGGAGGTCGAGACGAGAAAGGCTTCCACGGGGCAGGTCCCTGATTGATCCCCGCGAGAAGGGGCGGGCGGAGACTACCGCCCGTCCATGCCTTTGCGCAAGAAGGCGATGGCGGTCTGCGAGGCCGATCCTTGTGCGCCGCCCTTGGTGGACATCTCCACAGTCCAGCCGCGCGGGGCGTAGGTATCGACCAGCAAGGTGGCGAAGCCGGCCTGGGCCAGGCGCTCGGCGAACCATGGCTCGTTTTGCGGATCCAGGCCGCCGATGGTGTGCAAGATCACCACCGCCGGCACCTTGCCGTCGCCCTCGGGCAGGGACAGCGTGCCGATTGCTTCGATGTCCGCGCTTGGCTGCCGGGCTACGATCTTGCCGAGCGTATCATAGGTGCCCGAGGCGAAGCGGACGGTCTCGGCGGCCAGCGCCGGCCAGCAGGCCAGCAGGGTCGCCATGGTCAGGGCCAGAATGCGCATGCGGTTCACCCAAGGTTAAGGGGCTGTGTGCTATAAACCGGCGAAACGAACGTCAACACGCCTTTGATTGGGGTTTTTCATGGCTGAAATCAACCGTGTCGGTGGCTCGTCCACCGGTTCGGGTCTGGAATCGATCCGCCAGTCGTTGGGTCTGGGCACGCCGGTCGCGCAGGCTCCGGCCGCCGGCGGGCGTAAAATGGATGTGACCGCCATCGGCGGCCGGGTCGATCCCGGCGCCATTGGCGGGCCGCGCGGCAACCGCATCCTGCCGGCCGATTTTCCTTTGGATCAGTTGGATCGCCGCGCCGCCCGCGGCACCTATCTGGATATCCTTGTTTAGACCGATACGCCTTGCCTGATGGGCGGGGCTTGGTCACACTGACGGCCATGCAGTTCCAAGGCCCCACCTCCCGTCTGGTTCCCGAAGGCGACGACCGCGAACGTCTGGTCTGCCGCGATTGCGGCTTCGTGCTTTATGAGAACCCCAAGGTCATCGTCGGTGCCGTCTGCACCTGGGAAGACCGCTATCTGCTGTGCCGGCGGGCCATCGCGCCGCGCATCGGCTTCTGGACCATGCCGGTCGGATACATGGAATTGCACGAGACCACCGAACAGGGCGCCATTCGCGAAGTGTGGGAAGAAGCCCGCGCCACCATCGAGGTCGATGCACTGCTGGGCCTTTACGCCATTCCGGAAATCAGCCAGGTCCACATGATCTATCGCGGCCGGATGACCAGCCCCGATTTCGCCGCCGGCCCCGAAAGCCTGGAGGTCGGGCTGTTCACCTGGGACGAGATCCCGTGGGACGAACTGGCCTATCCCAACGTGCGCTGGTCGCTGGAATACGAACGCGAGATGAAGGGGCGGGTGGGCTTCGCCCCACGCGGCCGGCCCGACCATCATGTTGCGACGCAAAAGGTTGACAAGGAAAGCCCTGCGGTGTTGATACAGCCGTGATGTTTCACACCTTGGAAGGGCTCTGATGCGTACCGCGTTCCTTGCCGCCATGCTGGCCGTTTCCGTCGCGACCCCGGCTGTGGCCGACGACACCAAGCGTCTGGTCGCCGTCGGCGCGTGGGAGGCCTATGCCTATACCGACCAGACCGGCAAGGTGTGCTATGCCGCGGCCAGGGCCGATCGCACGGTGGGCGGCGAGCGCGAGCGTCAGGGCACCGCGGTGGCGGTCAGCCATCGCCCGAAAAGCCCGGGCGAGGTTAGCATCATGGCCCCCTACGGCCTGAAAAAGGATTCCGACGCCGAGCTGCAACTGGGCGCCATGAAGCACAGCTTCGTGCCCAAGGGCACGGTGGCCTGGGCCAAGGACGCCAAGGCCGATCCGGCCATCCTGGCCCAGATGCTGAAGGGCCGCGAGGTGACGGTGAAGGCGGTGCCGGCCAAGGGCCAGCCGATCACCGACACCGTCCCGCTGCGCGGTTTCCCCGAGGCCCTGGCCGCCATCGACAAGGCCTGCGGCGTCAAACGCTGAGCGCATTTCGTTGATTTCCGGGCGGGGAATGCTTATCTGTCCATTCCATGACCGATAGCACCTCCAAGATCGACCTGATCGGCCTGTCGCGCGAGCAGCTTGCCGCCGAAATGGCCGCCATCGGCGAGAAGCCGTTCCGCGCCAAGCAGCTGTGGCACTGGCTGTATAATCGCGGCGAGACCGACTTCTTCAAGATGAGCTCGATCTCGAAGACCATGCAAGCCGCCCTGGCCGAGCGCTACACGGTCGGCCGGCCAGTGGTCGAGCGCGACCTGATCAGCGTCGATACCACCCGCAAATGGCTGCTGAAATTCCCCGACGGCAACGAGGCGGAAACGGTCTACATCCCCGACGAGGGCGAGGCGCGCGGCGCGGTGTGCATCTCGTCGCAGGTGGGCTGCACGCTGACCTGCAAGTTCTGCCATACCGGCACCCAGCTGCTGGTCCGCAACCTGACCAGCGCCGAGATCGTCGGCCAGTTCCTGGTGGCGCGCGATTCCTATGGCGAGTGGCCGACGCCCGACGACAGCACCCGGCTGTTGTCCAACATCGTCATGATGGGCATGGGCGAGCCGCTTTATAATTTCGACAATGTCGCCACCGCCTTGAAGATCTTGATGGATGGCGACGGTGTCGGCATCTCGAAGCGGCGCGTCACCCTTTCGACCTCGGGCGTGGTGCCGATGATGAAACGCTGCGGCGAGGAGCTGGGCGTCAACCTGGCGATTTCCCTGCATGCGGTGACCGACGAGGTGCGCGACCGCATCATGCCGATCAACAAGAAGTACCCGCTGAAGGAGCTGATGCAGGCCTGCCGCGATTATCCCGGCGCCTCGAACGCCCGGCGCATCACCTTCGAATACATCATGCTGAAGGGCATCAACGATTCCCTGGTCGATGCCCGCCAATTGCTGAAGCTGGTCAAGGGCCTGCCGGCCAAGTTCAACCTGATCCCGTTCAATCCGTGGCCGGGCTCGGAATTCGAATGCTCGGACATGAAGACGGTGCGGGCCTTCTCGGACTTCCTGCAAGATAACGGCTATTCGGCGCCGATCCGGAAGTCCCGGGGCCAGGACATCCTGGCCGCCTGCGGCCAGTTGCGCTCGGAAAGCCAGCGCCAGCGCCAGTCACGCATGGCCGCCCGCATCGCGGCGGGCATTCCCGACGATCACGCGCCCAAGATGGCGCATGATGGGCTGGTCTGACGGCGCCAGTCTTCTGCTCAGCCTATTTCCGATCTTTCATCGATTGCGGATCGGCCATGTCCACCAGCCTCATTTCCTGCGGCGCGCTGGCGCTGTCGGTGTTGCAGGGGCGATACCATTCCACCTGGATGTGTTTTCTTGCGCCAATGGCATTCCAAATCCGTGAACAGCGATCGCCATAGGGGGTATCGGGGAAGCCGAAGCGTTGAATGATCGACGCATAGAACCCAGGGTCACGCGGCGGCCAGGGCGGGCCGTAGAGAATAATCTTGCGTGACAGGCCGGTGGACAGTGAAAATCCCACCCGCAATTTGATCTCGCCGAATGAGATATCTGCCGGCGCTCCCTCGGCCCATTGGGTCCAGGTGCCGCCTCGGGACAGCACCAACGCCTTCAACTCTTCGGCAGATCGGCGCAGGCGCAACCCTTCGATATCACTGGTCGGCGCGGGAATTTCCGCGGGATAGACCCGCGACGGCTCCCCGTGGGCCGTGCCGCGGCATTCGGCGCGAAGGGTGCGCACGTAATGGCGGTTGACCTTCTCCCGGGCGTCCCACTCGGTCCCCTGCCATTCGACCAGGCAGGTCTTAACCCCTTCGGGAATCGAAACGGCCAAGTTAAACCCCCGCATTTCCTTGTAACGGCAATACAGGAAGAGGGGGCGCTGAGTGACCTTGGCCATATCGATACGGATAATTGCTCGTCCGGGGCTTTCCACAGGGTCGTCGCCGTGGCTATTGTCGATAGCCCCGTCGTCCGCCCAGGTATTTGCCCACAGCAGGCGCTGCTTCTGGGTGCCGAAGGTCCATTCAGACGGGCATGCGGCGACCACGGAATCTGCATGAGCGGTGGCGAGAGGCAAGAAGCCGAAAAGCGTGATCAAGACCAGCAGGCGCATAGAGATCCCTCCCCCAACGAGGTGACGCACTCCGTCGGGGGAGGATATCCACTTAGGGTTTGCGGATCACCGAATATTTCTCTGCTTGGTAAATCGGTTTGCCCTTCGGATCGCCGAACGGGATGAATTTTTCCCGCGCAGGAAAATTGTGCGCCTGTTCAAGAACGTACATCCCTTTCTTCCCATTCTCTTCCCCGTACCGATCGAAAACCACCGCATGATTGCCGGTGGACTTGTTCTGGTATTTCCCGCCCTCGAAGGTGGCCAGGGCGGTCCCTGGCTTCAGCGGCGGGTCGCCCGCCCCCTTGATCTTTTCGCCCTCCTTCCAGTCGCTGGCGCGAAGACCCTGAAGCTCGGGGGTGGCGTGCTTGACCAGGGCGACGCATTCCTCGCTCCCCTGGTCGGGACCCGATGAGAGATATCCACCCTTCGCCTCTTCCTTCAGTTCCTTGATGCTCTTGCTCGCCTGATGCCCGTCGGCATACAGCCCGACCTTAACACCGGCCTTTTCCCCCTGACGGACCAGTTCCTCGGCGGCCTGTGGATTGGTCTTGTAGAGTTCGCGGCTGACCTCTTTGGCATGCTGTTCGGTGCCTTGCGGGTCCACCTTGGCGCCGCTCTTCAGCCAGTCGGTATAGCCGGGAATGTTGCCGGGATCCTTCAGCACTTCGGCGTCGCGTTGAACGGCAGTGTGCGCATCGTCGGGCGACGCGGGCGGCACAGGACGAGGCGGCTCGGTCGTTGGACTTTCCGAAACGGGGGCAAGAGTCGGCGCTGGTGTCGCTTCGGGCACAGGTCCGGGCGGCGGGGCCGGTGTCGGCTCGGGCGTTGGGACCAAGGTCGGCGCCGGGGTTGTCGGGACCGGCATGGGCGCGGGCGCTGGTGTCGGCACCGGCGCGCCATCGCCGGACGTGGCGCCTTCTGCCAGCGCCATCTGCATCGGCCAGGTCCATCAAGGTGGCGTGCGAGTCCGGCCCGGCCTGTTTGGCGAAATCGCCATAGATGCGCGGAATGTCGCCATCATTGGTGCTGCGGGTCAGCGCCCGGGCGCTGTCGGCGTTGAAGGCCAGGGTCTGCTCGTCCAAATCCAGCTTGTGGTCGGGCGCAGGCAGCGACAACCGGGCCGGGCGCAGGTTCAAGGTGCCGGGCTCGCCCTGATACAGGCGCTGGTGGTGGTCGTCGATCTCGGCCAGCGTCGGCGGCTTGAAGCCGTTCAGCAGCGGGCCGGCTTTCTTGCCCAGGCTGGTGATGGTCGGGCCGTCGGGATTGAGCACACCATCGACCTTCAGCCCGTTCTGGGTTTGCCAGTCCCTGACCGACTTTTCCTGCCGTTCGCCCCAATAGCCCAGCGGGCCGTTGGTGGCGGCCAGATCGTGGAGGCCTGTATTGCCCAGGATGGTCTCGACCTTGACGACGTCTTCGCGCCGATTGGGCTGGTCGGGGCCGACCGGGGCGCCCAGGGTGAAGAAGTCGTCGTCGGGATAGAGCGGGGTGCGCGGTCTGGATTCGGGGTCGAGGGGCGTGGCGGTCATGTTTTGTTCCCTTTGTGGGCCGAAGAAAGGGCGATTCCGAAAGATCGCCCGTGCATGATTGCCACGTTACTCAGTTAATTGGGGAAGTCAAAGGAAACATAGCCTATCACATAGGATGCGATGGCTTGCCGCGCTGCCGGACCGGGCCGGGCCTTTGGCGGCATCACGCCTAGTTGGTCAGTGACCCCGGCTTGGTCCCGCTGGCCATGGCCATGCGGGACGAGGGCGGAATCTTCGCCATCAGCGTCTCGGTGTCCTTCTTGATGCCCTTGAAGCGGTCCAGTTCGCGGCCGGCCAGCTTGGTGTTGGTCGGCATCTTGACCGACAGCGGGTTGATCTGGGCGTGGCCCTGCAGCACCTCGTAATGCAGGTGCGGGCCGGTCGAACGGCCGGTCGAGCCGACGAAGCCGACGATCTGACCTTGCGAAACGCGGCGTCCGTTATGGATGCCCTGGGCGATGCGGCTCATGTGGGCGTAGGCGGTGGCGAAGCCCGAGCCGTGGCGGATGCGGACGTAATTGCCATAGGCGCCGTTGAAGCCGGCCATCTCGATGGTGCCGTCGCCGGCGGCCTGGATCGGCGTTCCCACCGGCACCGCGAAATCAACGCCCTTGTGCATCTTGGTGAAGCCCAGGATCGGATGGTTGCGCATGCCGAAGCCGGAACTGATCTTGGCGCCGTCGACCGGGGTCTTCAGCAGGGCCTTCTTGATGCTTTCGCCCTTCTCGTTGAAATATTCCACGGTGCCGCCATCGGTCTCGAACCGGTACATGGCGATCGGCTTGCCCGACAGGCTGACCGAGGCGAACAGCATCTCGCCGGTGCGCACCAGCTTGCCCTTGGTGTCGTAATAGCCCTCGAACATCACCTCGAAGCCGTCGCCCGACTGAATGTCGCGCTGGAAATCGACGTCGTAGGACAGCGCCTTGATCATCGCCATCACGATCGGGATCGGCACGCCGGTCGATTGGGCGCTTTCGAACAGGCTGGAGCGGATCTGGCCGACATAATGGGCGACCTCGCGGCTGACCTGGCGCCGGCTTTCCTTGCCCATGAAGGTGCCGCCGCCACTGCGCAGGGCGAAGACTTCGCGGATCGGGTCGGCGTTCAGCGACACTTTCTGGAAATCGCCGTGGCCGAAGCCGTGCGGCGAGCTGTCGAAGGTCACCTGGACCTTCTGGCCGGCCTTCAGGGCGCGCGGGTTGAACACCGCCCGCAGGGCGTCGATGGCTTGGTTGGCCTCGGCGCTATCGACGCCGGCGCGGATCAGCACGTCGCCCAGCGTGTCGCCCGACGCGACCTGGACGTTGCGTTCGACCGGGCGGCCGGCGCGGTCCTCGAGCTCGCTGTCCGAGGCCAGGCCATCGGCCAGGGCCTGGCCCTCGGCCTCGTAATCGATATAGATCGGCCGCACCGGATCCAGGGGCTGATTGCCTTCGACGAAGCGGACCAAGGGTTTGGCCGCGAACATCGCGACGACGCCAAGCACAGCGACGACACCGAAGGCCTTCAAGGATCGTTTAATCTTGCCGGTGACCAGACAGCCCAATGGCCGGCTCCCCCTGGAGTGCAAGCGATTCCGGTTTATGCCAGCTTGCCGGGGGCAAAGGCAAGAATTTCCGCCTGCTTCCGTGGTTTGACTGTGGCGTGGGTCGGAGCTGCTTATGGTGATTGGCAATGTTCCAAATTAGTCTGGGGCCGAGATCGCGAATCTTTCCAGGCAGATAGCGTCGCAAAACCGGCACTTGCCACGCCGCGCGCGGCACCTTAAAGCTTGTCCGCTTTCGCCGCTGCCCACGAAGGTCATGCTTCCATGGATCACATCCTTACCCTCATCGCCGGCACCCAGGCGGAGCCGCTTTCCGACAGCCTGATCGCCGACCTGCGCCGCCAGTTGCACGGGTTGGGCGCCGATGTCGGCCAACCCGACTGGCTGGCTCCGGGCCGGGCCGTCGATATCGCCTTCGGCCATCTGGCCGCCGAGCAGGCCGACGGCGCCGCCCGCAAGATTCTGGCCGGCAGCCCGGTCGACGTGGTGGCGCAAGGGACCGAGGGGCGCAAGAAGAAGCTGCTGGTGGCCGACATGGACGCCACCATGGTCCAGGGCGAGACCCTGGACGAACTGGCCGAATTCGCCGGCATCAAGGACCGCATCGCCGCCATCACCGCCCGGGCGATGAATGGCGAGCTGGGCTTCGAAGCGGCGCTGAAGGAACGGATCGGCCTGTTGTCGGAATTGAAGGAATCGGCGCTGGAAAAGTGCTGGGCCAAGGTCGAGCTGATGCCCGGCGCTCAAGCATTGGTGCGCACCATGAAAGCGGACGGGGCGGCCGCCGTGCTGGTGTCGGGCGGTTTCACCTTCTTCACCTCGCGGGTCCGGACCTTGTGCGGCTTCGACGAGGACCGCGCCAATCGCTTCATCTTCAAGAAGGGCAAGCTGGCCGGCGTGGAAGAGCCGATCCTGGGCCGCGAGGCCAAGCTGGCCACCCTGATCGGCAAGGCCGGCGAGATGCGCATCCCGCTGTCGGCCACCCTGGCGGTGGGCGATGGTGCCAACGACTTGGACATGATCAAGGCCGCCGGCCTGGGCGTCGCCTATCATGCCAAGCCGGTGGTGGCGGCCGAGGCCCGGGTGCGGATCGACCATGGCGACCTGACAGCGCTGTTGTTCGCGCAAGGTTGGCGTCGGGACGAGTTCGTTTCCTGATACGATCTGGCGTGGAGCTTGCATCGCATCCACCGATAGACAGGGTGCGGAGTGACGATGGGCCTGCGGGTCATCCTGGTTGACGACGAACGCGAACGGGCAGAATCCGTCCGCACCGCGCTGGATGCCAACGGCTTCCAGGTGGTGGCCGTCGTCGCCACCGGATCGGGGCTGGAAGCCCAGGTGCGCGCCCTGGCCGCCGACATCATCATCTGCGACATCGACGCCCCCGACCGCGACACTCTGGAGGATATGGGGCGGGTCAGCCTGGACCAGCACCGCCCGGTGATCATGTTCGCCCAGGACGGCAAGCCGGAAACCATCAAAGCGGCGATCGAGGCTGGCCTGGCCGCCTATGTGGTCGATGGCCTGAAGCCCGAGCGGGTCCGCCCGGTGGTCGATGTCGCCATCGCCCGCTTCGCCCAGTTCCAGGAATTGCGCGGCGAGTTGGACAAGGCCCGCGCCACCCTGGCCGAGCGCAAGCTGGTCGAGCGGGCCAAGGGCATCTTGATGAAGCGTCGCGGCATCGACGAGGAAGCCGCCTATGCCCAAATGCGTGGCATGGCGATGAACCAGAAGCTGCGCCTGATCGACATCGCCAACAAGATCATCGAGGCGGCGGAATTGCTGGGTTAGTTCTGCCGCCGGGCGATGTCGGCGGGATCGGCCGGATAGTCGGCCGAAACGGGCGGGCATTCGAAGGTGCTGGCCGGCTGCGCCCATGGCTGGTTGACGAAGACCTGCCAGCCCTTGGGGTTGGCACCGTATTGTTCCGGCCCGGCCGGGTTCTTGCACAAATCAACCGACACCGACTGCCCCGGCCCGATCGCCACCACCGCGCCGACCTTGAGCGTGCAGGTCGCCACCCAGGTCAGGTCGTTCCAGCTCAGGCAGATTTCGTAATCGTTGCGGTAGCTGCTGACCGCGCCCTTGGGCGGGTCGAACGACCACCACGAGCCCAGCCGGTTGGTCTGGCCGCTGGCATTGACCTTGGCAGGCCCGCTCCACAAACGATAGACCGGCAGGTCGCGGGTCAGGCGGACCACCTGGGCCTCGGATACCCCGCCCTGGCCGGGCGCCTTCTTGAACTGATCCAGCGGCACCGTGCCATAGGCCGGATCGGACGGAGCCAGCACCTCGATGGCCGAACGCCAGGGCGGGCCGGCATCGGGCGTGGCGCAGGCAGAGACCAACAACAGGATGGCAAGGGCGGTCAAGGCACGCATGATACACCTTATGGAATGTTTATTGTCGCAATAAGCCCGCAAAAAGAGTGTTTGTCCAGAGGGTATGAAATATGCCCAAAAAATAGTCCACACAAAACAAGCAGCCTAAAAAATAGACATTCGGCTAAAGTCGGCCTTCGCACATGCGGCAGAATTCCGCCAATCCCGGTTTGGCACGCTGTTTGCCTATAGGAAGGCGAGCGGCACCGCCTCAACGGCGAGGGGGTTGCCCAAGCAGATAGACGGCCCCTTGGGGCCCGAAGGGAACAACGGCGTTCCCGTGGATCGGTCAGGCCATATGGCCCGACCAGACCCGCGGGGACGCCGTTTTTTTGTGCTTTCGCCACACCGGACGACACGACGAAGGGTAACGGACATGACAGCCAAAGCAGCGTTTCTGAAGTGCAGCCGAAAGATCGGCCTGGGTCTGGCGGCCGCCGCCTTCCTGGTTCCGATGGTCGCCCAGGCCGGCCCGAAGCTGGAAAAGGACGAGTTGAAGCTGGGCTTCATCAAGCTCACCGACATGGCGCCCTTGGCCATCGCCAAGGAAAAGGGCTTCTTCGAGGATGAAGGCCTGTTCGTGACCCTCGAGCCGCAGGCCAACTGGAAGGTGCTGCTGGACCGGGTCATTTCCGGCGAACTGGACGGCGCCCATATGCTGGCCGGCCAACCGCTGGGCGCCACCATCGGCTTCGGCACCAAGGCCGACGTGGTCACCGCCTTCTCGATGGATCTGAACGGCAACGGCATCACCGTCTCCAACGACGTGTGGGCAGCGATGAAGCCGCATCTGCCCAAGGACAAGGACGGCAAGGTCGCCCACCCCATCAAGGCCGACGCCCTGAAGAAGGTGATCGACAAGCTGAAGTCCGAAGGCAAGTCCTTCAACATGGGCATGGTCTTCCCGGTCTCGACCCACAATTACGAACTGCGTTATTGGCTGGCCTCGGGCGGCATCCATCCCGGCTTCTACTCGCCGGAAAACATCACCGGCCAGATCGGCGCCGACGCGCTGCTGAGCGTGACGCCGCCGCCGCAGATGCCGGCCACCCTGGAAGCCGGCACCATCTCGGGCTATTCGGTCGGCGAGCCGTGGAACCAGCAGGCGGTGGCCAAGGGCATCGGCGTGCCGGTGATCACCGATTACGAGATCTGGAAGAACAACCCGGAAAAGGTGTTCGGCGTCACCAAGGACTGGGCCGCCAAGAACGCCAACACCCACGTCGCCCTGGTCAAGGCGCTGATCCGCGCCGGCAAGTGGCTGGACGAGAACAACAACGCCAACCGCGCCGAGGCGGTCAAGATTCTGGCCAAGCCGGAATATGTCGGCGCCGACCCGCAGGTGATCGCCAACTCGATGACCGGCACCTTCGAGTACGAGAAGGGCGACAAGCGCCCGGTGCCCGACTTCAACGTGTTCTTCCGCTACTACGCCACCTTTCCCTATTACTCGGATGCGGTGTGGTACCTGACCCAGATGCGCCGTTGGGGCCAGATCACCGAGGGCAAGCCGGATGCCTGGTATGCCGACATCGCCAAGAAGGTCTATCTGCCTGACGTCTACAACCAGGCCGCCAAGGCGCTGGTGGCCGAGGGCAAGGCCAAGGCCGACGAGTTCCCCGCCGCCACCGACGGCTATCGTCCGGCCACCGCCGACTTCATCGACGGCGTCGCCTATGACGGCAAGAAGCCCAACGCCTACCTGGAAAGCCTGGCCATCGGCCTGAAGGGTGGCCAGACCGTGACCGGCAACAAGGTCGCCGGCAAGTAAGCCCAACCCAAGCACCTCCCCCCGGGCTTCGGCCCGGGGGCGCCAAAGAAGAGCCCAGACATGAAGGACGCTCCCATGACCAGCATCAGCCAAACCGCCGGCCCCGCGCCCGCTCAGCCGACCAAGGTGCCGTTCACGCGCAGCCCCGCTTTCACCCGCGCCGCCCATATCCTGACGGTGGCCGGCCTGGGCTGGATCACGCCGCTGGTCCGCATCCTGGCCGGCGACAATCCGCGCCAGCAGATGGGCGAGCTGTGGCGCCAGTTGGGGGTGCCGCTGGCCGCCATCCTTTTGTTCCTTGTCGCCTGGGGGACCTTGGCGCCCAAGGTGCAGACCTCGCTGGGCGCGGTGCCCGGCCCGGCCCAGGTGTGGGAACAGGTGACGGTGCTGGCCAACGACCATGTCGCCGAGCGGGCCAAGGAAGCCGCCTTCTACGAACGCCAGGCCAAGCGCAACGCCGAGGCCAAGGCCGCCGATTCCTCGGCCGACACCAAGGTCCGCAAATATACCGGCAAGCCCACCTACATCGACCAGATCGCCACCAGCCTGAAGACGGTGTTCATGGGCTTCCTGCTGGCCTGCGTGTTCGCGGTGCCGCTGGGCGTGATGTGCGGCCTGTCCAAGACCGTCAGCGCCGCGCTGAACCCCTTGATCCAGCTGTTCAAGCCGGTGTCGCCGCTGGCCTGGCTGCCGATCGTGACCATGGTGGTCAGCGCCCTTTATGTCAGCGACGACCCGATGTTCGACAAGAGCTTCCTGAACTCGGCCATCACCGTGACCTTGTGCTCGCTGTGGCCGACCCTGATCAACACCGCCATCGGCGTCGCCTCGATCGACAAGGATCTGGTCAATGTCGGCCGCGTGCTGAACCTGTCGACCACCACCACCATCCGCAAGCTGGTGCTGCCTTCCGCGCTGCCCTTCATCTTCACCGGACTGCGCCTGTCCCTGGGCGTGGGCTGGATGGTGCTGATCGCCGCCGAGATGCTGGCGCAGAATCCCGGCCTGGGCAAGTTCGTGTGGGACGAGTTCCAGAACGGTTCGTCGCAGTCGCTGGCCAAGATCATGGTGGCGGTGCTGACCATCGGTCTGATCGGCTTCCTGCTCGACCGTCTGATGCAGGCGCTGCAGGTCACCTTCTCGTTCTCCGCCACCCGCTAAGATCGGAGCCCCCGCCATGGCCATCCTCGAACTGTCCGGCGTCTCGAAGTCCTACGGCCCGACCTCGGTGCTCAAGCATATCGACCTGGCCATCGAGGATGGCGAGTTCATCGCCATCGTCGGGTTCTCGGGCTCGGGCAAGACCACCCTGGTTTCGCTGATGGCCGGGCTGACCACGCCCGACCACGGCACCATCACCTTGCGTGGCAAGCCGGTGACCGGGCCGGGCGCCGATCGCGGCGTGGTGTTCCAGTCCTATTCGCTGATGCCGTGGCTGACGGTCGAGGGCAATGTCGCCCTGGCGGTCGACGCCACCATGAAGGGGGCATCCAAGGCCGAGCGGGCCGAGGCCCTGAAGAAGTACATCGCCATGGTCGGCCTGTCGCACGCCGTCGATCGCCGCCCGGCCGAGCTGTCGGGCGGCATGCGCCAGCGGGTGGCGGTGGCCCGCGCGCTGGCGATGCGCCCGGAAATCCTGTTGCTGGACGAGCCCTTGAGCGCGCTGGACGCCCTGACCCGCGCCAAGCTGCAAGACGAGATCGAGGCGATCTGGTCGGGCGACAAGAAGACGGTGGTGCTGATCACCAACGATGTCGATGAAGCCCTGCTGCTGGCCGACCGCATCATCCCGCTGAACCCCGGCCCGGGGGCGACCCTGGGGCCGGCCTTCAAGGTGACGCTGCCGCGTCCGCGCGACCGCGCCGCCATCAATCACGATCCAGAATTCAAGCGCCTGCGGGCCGAGATCACCGAATATCTGATGGGCGTCGGCCTTGAACGCAGCGCCGGGCTTGAAACCCGCGATCTGCCCAACGTCACCCCCATTACCCAGATGCCGCCCAAGGTCTATCAGCAGGCGGCGGCCCAGGTGAACAACCCCGACCGCTACCTGGAATTCTCGCAGCTCAAGAAGATCTATCCGACGCCCAAGGGGCCGCTGACCGTGGTCGATGGCTTCGACCTCAAGATGGCCAAGGGCGAGTTCATTTCGCTGATCGGCCATTCCGGCTGCGGCAAGTCCACCGTGCTGACCATGACCGCCGGCCTGACCGAGGTGTCGGAAGGCGGCATCATCCTCGATGGCCGCGAGGTCTCGGTGGCCGGTCCCGATCGCGCCGTGGTGTTCCAGGCCCCCAGCCTGTTCCCCTGGCTGACCGCCATCCAGAACGTGGCGCTGGGCGTCGATCGCGTCTATCCGCACGCCAGCACAGCCGAACGCTTCGACATCGTCGCCTATTACCTGGAACGGGTCGGTTTGGGCGATGCCATGAACAAGAAGGCGTCCGAACTGTCGAACGGCATGAAGCAGCGGGTCGGCATCGCCCGGGCCTTCGCCCTGTCGCCCAAGCTTTTGCTGCTGGACGAGCCGTTCGGCATGCTCGACAGCCTGACCCGCTGGGAATTGCAGGAAGTGTTGATGGAAGTGTGGGCCAGGACGCAAGTGACCGCCGTCTGCGTCACCCACGACGTCGACGAGGCGATCTTGCTGGCCGACCGCGTGGTGATGATGACCAACGGCCCCAACGCCCGCATCGGCAAGGTGCTGGACATCGACATCCCGCGGCCGCGCACCCGGCGTGCCCTGCTGGAACACCCTCGCTACTACGAATATCGCGAGCAGGTCCTAAGCTTCCTCGACGAATACGAACACGGCGCCCACGCCAAGGCCGGCTGAGGAAAGGGGAAACATCATGGCTGTCGAACGCAACCGTCTGAAGCTGGGCATCGTCCCCCTGATCGACTGCGCGCCGATCGTGGTCGCCAAGGAACGCGGCTTCTTCGCCGAAGCCGGCCTGGAGGTCGAGATCAGCCGCGAACCCAGTTGGGCCAACATCCGCGACAAGCTGGCGGTCGGCGCCCTGGACGGCGCCCAGATGCTGGCGACCATGCCGCTGTCGATGAGCCTGGGTCTGGGCGCCATCCGCGCCCCGGTCCTGGCGGTGGCCGGCCTGAATCTGGGCGGCAACACCATCGCCCTGTCGGCCGGCCTGGCCAAGCGGATGGAAGATCACGGCGGCTTCGACGGGCCTGCGCTGAAGCGGGTGATCGATGCCGACCAGGCCGCCGGGGTGCAACCGATGGCCTTTGCCATGGTCTATCCGTTCTCGACCCACCATTACGAACTGCGCTATTGGCTGGCCGCCGCCGGCATCGACCCCGACCGCCATATCCGCCTGACGGTGGTGCCGCCGCCGCAGATGGTCGGCCATCTGTCGGCCGGCAACATTTCCGGCTTCTGCGTGGGTGAACCCTGGGGCACCTTGGCCGCCGGCATGGAACTGGGCCGCGTCGTCGCCTCCAGCGACGACATCTTCGCCAACCGGATCGAAAAGGTGCTGGGCGTCACCCGCGCCTTCGCCGACGCCAATCCCGAGACCGTCACCGCCATGATCAAGGCGGTGGTGGCCGCCGCCCGGTGGTGCGACGACAACCCGTCCGAACTGGCGGAAATCCTGTCGCAGCCGGCCTATGTCAACGTGCCGCTGGATGTAGCCCGGCGCTCGCTGGAAGCGCCCAGCCGCCCGATCTTCCACGCCCATGCCGCCAACTTCCCATGGCGCAGCCAGGCCCTGTGGTTCCTGAGCCAGATGCAGCGCTGGAACCAATTGGGCTCAGGCGTCGATACCCGCCGCGTCGCCGAAGACGTCTACCGCCCCGACCTTTATCGACTGGCCGCCCTGGAACTGGGGCTGCCGGTGCCGCTGGTCGATCACAAGACCGAGGGCAGCCATGCCGGACCGTGGGTCCTGGACAAGGCCACCGCCCCCATCGCCATGGGCGCCGACACCTTCCTGGACGGTGCCCGCTTCGACCCCCTGGCCGCGCCGAAAGCTGACGCGCAGGCGCTGAAGGAGACCAAGTGATGAACGCTCAACCCCGCAGCCGACTGGTGGTCATCGGCAACGGCATGGCCGGCATGCGCACCGTCGAGGAGCTGCTGGCCATCGCCCCGGTGCGCTATGACATCACCGTGTTCGGCGCCGAGCCGCATCCCAACTACAACCGCATCATGCTGTCGTCGGTCCTGGCCGGCGAGAAGGGCGTCGACGACATCGTCATCAATCCCCGCCAGTGGTACGCCGACAACCAGATCACCCTTCATACCGGCGACCCGGTGGTGGCCATCGACCGCGCCGCCAAGACCGTGACCGCCGCCTCGGGCCTGGTGGTGGCCTATGACAAGCTGCTGATCGCCACCGGCTCGAAGCCGTTGATGCCGCCGCTGCCGGGCCTGGAACTGCCGGGCGTGGTCGCCTTCCGCGACATCCATGACGTTGATAAGATGCTGGCCGCCGCCAAGGCTGGCAGCCGCGCCGTGGTGATCGGCGGCGGCCTGCTGGGTCTGGAAGCGGCCTGGGGACTGAAGCGCCAGGGCATGCCGGTGGCGCTGGTCCATCTGATGCCGACCCTGATGGAGCGCCAGCTCGATGTCGAGGCTGGAAGCATGCTGCAGCGCGACCTGACCGATCGCGGCCTGCATTTCTTCACCTCGGGCCAGACCGAGGAAATCACCGGCACCACCCACGCCCAGGGCGTCAAGCTGGCCGACGGCCGCTTCGTGCCGGGCGAGTTGGTGGTGGTGGCCATCGGCATCCGCCCCAATGTCGATCTGGCCAAGGCCGCCGGCCTGGCCATCAATCGCGGCATCGAGGTCGGCGACGACATGGCGACCTCGGACGCCGACATCTACTCGGTCGGCGAATGCGTCGAACATAACGGCCAGGTGTTCGGCCTGGTGGCGCCTTTGTGGGAACAGGCCAAGGTCTGTGCCGCCCAATTGGCCGGCGATCGCGCCGCGTCCTATGTCACCCCGGCCCTGTCCACCCGGCTGAAGATCACCGGCATCGACGTCTTCTCGGCCGGCCAGCTGACCGCCCAAGACGAGGCCGATTCGGAAATCGTCTTCCGCGACGCCGCCAAGGGGGTCTATCGCAAGCTGGTGATCCGCGAGGACCGGCTGGTCGGCGCGGTGATGTATGGCGACGTCGCCGACGCCAATTGGTACTTCCAACTGCTGCGCCAGGAAAGCGATGTCGGGCCGCTGCGCGACCGGCTGATCTTCGGCCAGCAATTCGCCGATGCCTGCTGCGGCGGCGCCAAGGGGGCCATGGATGTCGCCGCCATGTCCGACGACACCCAGGTCTGCGGCTGCAACGGCGTCTCGAAGGGAACGATCGTCAAGGCCATCAATGCCAAGGGCCTGACCAGTCTGGACGAGGTCCGGGCCCACACCAAGGCATCGGCCTCGTGCGGGCAATGTTCCGGCGTGGTCCAGGCCATCCTGGCCCATGTCACCGGCGCCGACGCCGCAATCTCGGAAGCGATGTGCAAATGCACCGAGCACGGCCATGCCCACGTTCGCCAGGCCATCGTCGAGCAGGGTCTGAAGACGCAAGGTCAGGTCCGTCGGGCCTTGGGCTGGAAGACTGACGACGGCTGCGCCAAGTGCCGGCCGGCCCTGAATTATTACCTGCTGTGCGCCTGGCCGGGCGAGTATCTCGACGATGCCCGCTCGCGCTTCATCAACGAGCGGGTCCACGCCAACATCCAGAAGGACGGCACCTATTCGGTGGTGCCGCGCATGTGGGGCGGGCTGACCACGCCCGACGAATTGCGCGCCATCGCCGACGTCGCCGACAAGTTCAAGGTGCCGATGGTCAAGGTCACCGGCGGCCAGCGCATCGACCTGTTCGGCATCAAGAAGGAAGACCTGCCGGCGGTGTGGGGCGATCTCAACAAGGCCGGGCTGGTGTCGGGGCATGCCTATGCCAAGGGGCTGCGCACGGTCAAGACCTGCGTCGGCTCGGAATGGTGCCGCTTCGGCACCCAGGATTCGACCGGTCTGGGGGTCAAGCTGGAAAAGCTGCTGTGGGGAAGTTGGACCCCGCACAAGGTCAAGCTGGCGGTGTCGGGCTGCCCGCGCAATTGCGCCGAGGCGACCATCAAGGATTTCGGTATCGTCTGCGTCGATGCCGGCTATGACATCCTGATCGGCGGCAATGGCGGCATCGAGGTGCGGGTCACCGACCAATTCACCCGGGTCGCCACCGAGGACGAGGTCCTCGAGATCATCGCCGCCCTGATGCAGCTCTATCGGGAAGAGGGCTTCTATCTGGAACGCACCGCGCCGTGGGTCGAGCGGGTGGGGATGGCCCATATCAAGGCCCGGGTCCTGGACGACGGGGCGGGCCGCAAGGCCCTGGAAGCCCGCTTCCTGTTCTCGCAGCAATACGCGCAGATCGACCCGTGGGCCGAACGGGCCGAGGGCGGCATCGACGCCCACGAATTCCAACCCCTGGCCGTGGTGGAGTAAGAGCGATGGACTGGATCAATATCGGCACGCTGTCGGACATCCCGGCCCTGGGGGCCAGGACCGTCGAGACCAGCCTGGGCGAAGTGGCGGTGTTTCGCACCGCCACCGACGAGGTGTTCGCCCTGATCAACCGCTGCCCCCACAAGGGCGGTCCGCTGTCGGAGGGCATCGTCTCGGGGCGCAAGGTCGCCTGTCCGCTGCACAATTGGGTGATCGACCTGAACAGCGGCGCCGCCGACGCCCCCGACGAAGGCTGCACCACCACCGTTCCGGTCCGCCAGGATGGCGGCGCCATCTTCCTGGGCCTGGAAGCGGCCCGGAAGGTGGCCCATGGCTGACGGCGGGGTCAGGACCACCTGTCCCTATTGCGGCACCGGCTGCGGCCTGGTCGTCACCCCCGAGGCCGACGGCTGGAAGGTGGCGGGCGATCCCCAGCATCCGGCCAATTTCGGCCGGCTGTGCTCGAAGGGAACGGCCTTGGCCGACACCCTGGCCCCCGACAGCCGCCTGCTTCGGCCCGAAGTGGATGGCCGCGCCGTCGATTGGACCCATGCGACGGCGGAAGCCGCCGGGCGTATCCGCTCGGTGATCGAGTTGCACGGCCCCGATTCCTTCGCCTTCTATCTGTCCGGCCAGTTGCTGACCGAGGATTATTACGCCGCCAACAAGCTGGCCAAGGGGTTCTTAGGGACCGCCAATGTCGATACCAATTCGCGCCTGTGCATGGCGTCCACCGTCGCCGGCCATCGCCGCGCCTTCGGGTCCGACAGCGTGCCGCAATGCTATGACGATCTGGAACTGGCCGATCTGGTGGTGCTGGCCGGCTCGAACCTGGCCTGGTGCCATCCGGTGCTGTTCCAGCGCCTGAAGAAGGCACGGGAAGACCACGGGACGCGGGTGGTGGTGATCGACCCCCGCCGCACCGATTGCTGCGACATCGCCGACCTGCATCTGGCCCTCGCGCCCGGTTCCGACGTCGCCTTGTGGAATGGATTGCTGGCCCATTGCGAGGCGGCCGGCCTGATCGATTTCCCCTTCGTCGATGCCCACACCGAAGGCTTCACCGAGGCGCTGAGCGCCGCCCGCGCCGCCGATACCTGCCAGACCGGGCTGGCGCCCGCCGATATCGCCACCTTCTTCCAATGGTTCGCCGCCACCCCCAAGGTGGTCACAATCTTCAGCCAGGGCGTCAACCAGTCGGCTTCGGGGACCGACAAGGTCAATGCCATCTTGAACGTCCATCTGGCGACGGCCCGCATCGGCAAGCCGGGTTGTGGCCCGTTCTCGGTGACCGGCCAGCCCAACGCCATGGGCGGGCGCGAGGTCGGCGGCCTGGCCAACCAACTGGCCGCCCATATGGGCTTCGATCAGGCTTCGGTCGACCGGGTCGGCCGTTTCTGGAACGCCGCCCGCATGGCGTCGTCCGAGGGCTTGAAGGCGGTCGAGCTGTTCCGTGCCGTCGATGCCGGCAAGGTCAAGGCCATCTGGATCATGGGTACCAATCCGGCGGTCAGCCTGCCGGAAGCCGATCTGGTGCGCCGGGCCTTGGCCAAGTGCCCGGTGGTGATCGTGTCGGATTGTGTCGCCGATACCGACACCATGCGCTTCGCCCACATCAAGCTGCCGGCCCACGGCTGGGGCGAGAAGAACGGCACGGTGACCAATTCCGACCGCACCATCAGCCGCCAGCGTCCGTTCCTGTCCCCGGTGGGCGAGGCCCGGTCCGACTGGCAGGCGATTTCCGCCGTGGCGGGCCATCTGGGTTTCGGGTCCGCCTTCGCCTGGAAGGATTCCGCCGCCATCTTCGCCGAATATGCCCGCCTGACCGCCTTCGAGAATGGCGGCAGCCGTGACCTTGACCTGACCGATTGGATCGGCGGCGATTACGACGCGATGGTGCCGACCCAATGGGGCGGCAAGCGCATGTTCGCCGACGGCCGGTTCTTCACCGCCGATGGCAAGGCCCGACTGGTGGCGGTGACTGCCAGGCCCCCGCGTGAGATGCCCAATGTCGATTGGCCGCTTCGGCTGAATACCGGGCGTTACCGCGACCAATGGCACACCATGACCCGCACCGGCCTGTCGGCCCGGCTGTCCGGCCACCGCTCGGAGCCGTTGCTGGACATCAACCCCATTGACGTCGGCCGGCTGAACCTGTTGGACGGCGCCCTGGTCCGGGTGAAAAGCCGGCTGGGCGATTATGTCGCCCGCCTGCGCGCCACCACCGACCAGCGCCCGGGCGACGTGTTCCTGCCGATGCACTGGACCGACCGCTTCGCGGCGCGGGCCATCGTCGGCCGGCTGTTGGCCGGCCATGTCGATCCGGTGTCGGGCCAGCCTGAATCCAAGCATATGCCGGTCAAGATCGAGCCCTTCACCGCCGATTGGAGCGCGGTGCTGGTGGCCGCCGCCCCGCTCGACCTGCCCGATCTGCCGTGGTGGGTGCGCCACGCCGCCGACGGTGCCCAGATCACCGAGCTGGCCGGCGATTCCCCGGCCCAGGTCCAAGGGTTGGTCGCGGCTCTTGACGCCCGGTTCGGGCGGAATCGGCTGGAAGTGATGGATCCGGCCCGCGGCATCGCCCGCTATGCCTGGATGGACGGCGAACATCTGGCGGCGGCCCTGTTCGTCGGTCGCGACCGGCCCGACGTGGTGCGGGCCTGGGTGGCCCGCCTGGTCGGCCGCGCCGTCGCCTCGGCGTCGGAACGCGCCGCCGTGCTGGCCGGCAAGGCCCCGGCCGGGCAGACCGACCAGGGGGCGATCGTCTGTGCCTGCTTCTCGGTCGGACTGGCGACCATCGAGGCGGCGATCCGCGATCAGCATCTGACCGATGTCGCCCAGATCGGAGCCGCCTTGAAGGCCGGCACCGGCTGCGGCTCGTGCATTCCCGAACTGAAAGGCCTGTTGGCCCGCAAGGTCGCGGCGGAATAGTCGCCCCCCCAACCACCGTATGGTTGTTCGCCCGCCCACCCATGCCGAATTGACAGGTGTGGGGTGACACCCTAAACCACGTGATGCCGCTGGGGGGCGGGCTGATGAATCGTCCGACGTTGCATCGTTTCTATGGCTGGGTGTTGCTGGGCGCGCTGACCGCGGCGATCCTGGCGGTGTTTTCCTTCCTGGCCTGGAAGGATTTCGACGGCCGCATCACGGCAGCGGCGCGCCAGGGCCATGACACCACCTGGTTCCTGGCCCGCTCGGTATCCGAACGCTTTCGCCAATTCGACCGCGAACTGTCCGACCTGGTCGGCCGCATCGAGGCGGCGGGGCCGGCCAGCATGAAAAGTCCGGACGTGTGGGAACGCATGATCCACACCACCCAGTCGGTCGAGCATCTGCGGACCATCGGGCTGGTCGATCAGTCCGGCCGCCTCGTCAGTCATACCGACTATCGCGACCAATTGCCGTCCATCAAGGTGGCCGACCGCGCCTATTTCAAGTTCTTCGCCGAAGGCGGCGTCCAGCGTTCGCTGTTCATCTCGCCGCCCTTCACCACCCGGGTCTCGGCGGAAACGGCGCTGGCCCTGGTGCACGGCATTTATCGTTCCAATGGCGCCTTCGCCGGGCTGGTGGTGATGACCATTTCGCCCGACGCCTTCGACCTGCTGGGCGGCATGCCCAACCTGCCGTCCGGCAGCGCCATCGCCATCCATCGCCGCGACGGCATCAACCTTTTTCGCGTCCCGCCGCTGCCTGGCCAGCTTGGCCAGGACTTGTCGCGCACCGCCTTGTTCACCCAGTCCCTGCCGCAGGCGCCGTTCGGCGTCGCCTGGACCCGGCCGGAAGGCAGCATCGTCGACGACACCGAGCGGATGTTGGCCTATCGCTCGCTGGATGAATGGCCGCTGGTGGTGGTGGTCGGCGTCCTGCGTCGGGAAATCGTCGCCGGATGGCGGGCCGACTGGATGCGCAACGCCCTGCTGGTCGGCATCGCCCTGGTCGGCTTTTCGTGGCTGGCGGTGGTGGTGCAGCGCCAGATTACCGGCCGGCTCGAAGTGGAACTGGCCCTGACGCAGACGGAAATCGGCCACCGTCTGAAGATCGAAGAGGAATTGCGGGTGTGGGCGACCACCGATTCCTTGACCGGAATCGCCAATCGCCGCCATTTCCTGGATATTGCCGATCGCGAGATCCAGCGAACCCGGCGCTATGGGCGGCCCTTGTCGGTGCTGATCATGGATGCCGACCACTTCAAGTCCATCAATGATCGCTACGGTCACGCCGTCGGTGACGAGGCCCTGAAGGCCATCGCCCGGGTGGCGGCGACCTGCCTGCGCGACGCCGACCTGCTGGGGCGCCTGGGCGGCGAGGAATTCGGCGTGCTGCTGCCCGAGACCGACCCTGTGGGGGCGCGCGAATTGGCGGAGCGCCTGCGCGCGGCCGTCGCCGAAATCGACCTGACGGTCCCAGGCGGCTCGGTCCGGCCGACCATCAGTATTGGCGGCGCCGACCTGTCGGCCGAGGGCGAGGGGATCGATTCCGTGCTGGCCCGCGCCGACCAAGCCCTCTACCGCGCCAAGGAGCGCGGGCGCAATTGCGTCGAGCTGGTGGCCCCCGCCGCTGTTTGATCCAGCTTCTGATCTATGTCAAGGCAAGCGCTTGCCGATCAGCTTATGGTGGCGGTCCGTACAAAGTACCTTCGAGGGGGAGGAACGTATGGTTCTCGATACTGAAGCTTACATCGCTCTGGGATTCCTGGTTGCCACGATCGTGGTGACGGCCGGCCTGCTGGTGTTCGTGGTTGGCCGCATGAACCGCTGATCGGCGCCGCGCCAATAGATTTGCTCTCGTTTGCCGCCGCCAGGGTACCCCTGGCGGTTGGCCGGGTGTCGAGCTTCCATTGTGAAGCCCGGCGCTTTGGTGTGTCTGGAGTTCCGGACACGGTGTTCGACGGCTAATCCTTCCCGGCTTCGTTCCGCAGATGCTCGAGGACGAAGACCCGAAGCGCCGACGACAGGTTGCCGGCCCGGTCGCTGTCGATTTCCGCCGCCATCTGGTTGATCGACTGACCGCGAAGGGCGGCGATCCGCTTCAGTTCAACCCAGAACTCCTCCTCCAGCGTGACGCTGGTCGAATGGCCGGCGACGACCAGCGATCGCTTCTTCAGCATGAGCAGGGGAACTCCCTTGTTTTCAAACGGTTATTTCACCGAACGGTAACCGTTGCGGGCTTGCGAGTCCAGGCCGGGCCAGCCATACATCCAAGGTGACTAAGCGTTCTACCTGATTGCCGTCAGGGACGAAAATTCTTAAACTCGCCTGCGGTTGGGGTGGGCGAAAAAGTGCTCTCGCAGGGGAGGATCTCATGTCGTTCGCAGCCATTCCCGTCCGCCTTTCCCTCGAGGAAAGCAGCGCCGTCGCCCTGCTGGAAGCCGCCGAGGAATTGTCCACCGCACACGATGCGGAACGCTTTGTCGCCGCCTTGGACACCAATCATCGGGTGTGGATGGCGCTGTCGGATGTCGCCCGGCGGTCGGCCTGGAAGGTGTTCGAACGCAGGCTGGCCGATTTCGTGATGACCACCACCTGCAAGGCCGGCAAGGGCGTGCGCGACGACGACGTGGAAACGCTGATCGGGATCAACCGTGACCTTTCGTCGCGCTTGGCCAACGGGCGTGATCTCGGTGCGATCCGGCTCCGCGCCCATTTGGCCTGGCAAGAGGGCGGCAAGGGTCGCGGATTGTCGCTGGATCGCTGGCTGATCGCCGAGATGGAACGCAAGGCGCAGGCGCACTAATGCCGGTGGCCCTGCTTAATCGCCGCTCGGGCTTGTCGCGGATTTTGTACTGATCCGGTCAGCTCGAAATCCGCCTTAGACGTCGCGCTCGGGATCGATGTCGTGGGCGCGCTTGCCGTATTTGTCGGTGAAGGACGCCCCGGTGGCGATCTCGACATGGTCTCGGTGATATTTCGACACCTGATGCAGCATGCGATGTTGCGCCTCGAACAGGTGTTTCCACATCTCCAGGCTTTGACGGGAGGCCGTGGTCCACGCCTGGAACCATGCCGCCTGGAACGCGTTCAAGTCCTTCATTGGATCTGGCATGGCTTTCCTCCCGCTATATTGGGTCGGACCATTGTATCAGAGGATACCGGCCCCGACCAGCCCGCCCCCCTAGGCCGGGGGCATGGCGGCGACGGCGGTCGCGCGGTCGGGATGAATCTGCAAGATCTTGGCGAAGCCCGAGACATCGAAGATTTCGCGGATATGCGGCTTCATCGAGCACAGGGCGAACTTGCGCGGTGCGCGGGTCATCTTGGCGCCCACCAGCACGACGCGCAGGCCGGCGCTGGAAATGTAATCCATTTCGGCGAAATCGATCAGGATGCGCGGTGCGCCGGAATTGACCACCGCCACCACCTTGGCTTCGAAGGCCTTGGCCGTGGCGCTGTCGACACGGGCGATGGGAACCAGCACCGTCAGGCCTTCGCTCACTTCTTCCCTGATTTCCATAATCTCAACTCTCCTGTTCCGCGGTACCCTTCCACAGGGTCACGACGTTGCGCCCGTCTTCGCGGCGATACTCGGTTTTATCCATAAACTCCTTCACCAGGAAGACCCCCAGCCCGCCGATCGGGCGGTCGTCCACCTCCAGGGCCAGGTCCGGCTCGGGGGCTTCGGTGAAGGGATTGTATTCAGCCCCGTCATCGATGATTTCGGTCATCAGCGTCCCGTTGACTAGCACGAACCGGACATGAATGTCGTGATGCTGATCATCTGAATACCCATAGGATATGATATTGGTGATCAGTTCATCCAGGCAAAGATTCAGGTTGAAGGCGATCCGTTCGGGCATCCCGTGCCGCTCGACGAAGGAATCGACCAGCCCGGCCAGGCGTTCCAACTCGGCCAGATCGTTGCTGATGGCCACCTTCAAGACATTGTGATCGTGGTGTTGCAGGGGCGTCGCGGCAACAGGTGCCGGGGCCGGGGCCGGGGCCGGGGCGGGCGGCGGCGGCGCGGCCGCGACGATCTTCGGCTTGTTGATGATGCGGATGGCCGGCTTGGCCGCGGGTTGGGGCGCCGGCTCGGGCTTCTTGATGGCGACCGTTACCGGGGGTTTGGGTTTGGCCACGATCGTCGGCCGGATCACCTTCACCGCCGGGGCGGCTGCGGCGGCCGGCTGCGAAGCCGGGGGCGGGGCCGGAGTGGGCGCGGGGGGCGGCGCGACGGGCGGCGGGGCGGCATCCATATTCATGACCTCGACCGACGGGGTGGCCTTGAATCCTGTCAGCATCAACCGGCGATCCGGTTCATCGAACGCTTCCAGGTCGGTGCTGACCCGATCGAAGCTCAAGGACAGCATGGTGATATCGTCGAATTGCGGCGCTTCGCCGACGAAGGCTTCGACCGCGCGGTGCACCTCGGCGATGATGTCCTGCGGGGCATATCCCCCCAGGGTTCCCAGCTTCTCGATCAGGCGAGGTTCGTCGTAAAGGGCCGAGACGACGTCCTGGGCTTCGGTGACGCCATCGGTATAAAGCAAGATGGTGTCGCCGGGGTTCAATTGGAAGGTACCGGTTTCGTAATCCAGCCCTTCCATCACGCCCAAGGCGACGCCCGAGACATCGCGGATGGCATCGACCTCGCCGCTGGTGCGCAGGATCAAGGACGGCGGATGGCCGGCATTGCAATAGGCCACCTGGCCGTCACGGGTGTCGAGCACCGCATAGAAGCAGGTGGCGAACAAGGTGTGCGGGTTGTCGGCCGACAACATGGTGTTGACGAAGGCCAGGCACTCGCCGGGGCTGGACGACAACGGCGCCACCGCCTTGATCAGCGAGCGCGCGATCGAGATGAACATCGCCGCCGGGACGCCTTTGCCCGAGGCGTCGCCGATGACGAAGCCCAAATGATAGCGGTCGATCAGGAAGAAATCGTAGAAGTCGCCGCCGACCTCCTTGGCCGGGACCATGCCGGCATGAATGCGGAACTCGTCGCGGTCGGGGAAGGGCGGGAACACCTGGGGCAGCGACGACAATTGCAGTTCGCGGGCGAAATCCAGTTCCTGGCGCAGCGCGTCCAACTGTTCGCGGGTCCGCAAGGCTTCGCGCAGCACTTCGGCCTCGCGGGTCCGTTGGGTGATCAGTTCTTGCAACGACAAATGCTGTTCGCGGATGCGGTCCGACATGGTCTGGAAGGCCACGCCCAGCACTTCCAGTTCGCCCTTGCCGGAATCGGTGTCGCCGGATTCTTCGGGGCCGCGCTCGGCCATGGCCTCGATCTGCTTGAGGTCGGCCAGCACGGCGGCGCGGGCCTCTTCCTCCAGCATTTCGCTCATCTTCAGCATCTGCAGGCGGATATACAGTTCCTGGCGGCGGCGCTGACGTTCGCGGCGCTGCTGCATCAGTTCCAGCTTGACGACATTGTCGCGGAACACGCCGACGGTGCCGGCGATGCGGCCGATCTCGTCCTGGTCGTTCTTGACCTCAAGCGTGACCGAGGTGTCGCCGCGCGACAGCGCGTTCAGCACGGCGATGGCCTCGTCCAGCGGGTGGAAGGAACGGCGCAGATAGACGGTGAACAGCGCCAGCAGCACCACCAGGAAGCCGCCGACCGAGCCGATGGCGATCTGGCGGATCTGGCGCTGGCGGGTTTGGGTGGCGGTGACGTCGCGGGCGGTGACCAGGGCGCCGATCACCCGGGATGCGCCGTCATAGACCGGCAATACGGCGACCGAATAGAAGATTTCGCCCTGCTGCCAGGTTTCCAGCCGTGATTTACGGACGGAAATCTTGCCTTCGAAGATTTTCCAGATGGAATCGTCGGTCCCCAGTGACAATTGGCCGATACGGTCGACCAGGAAGATTTCAGAGCCGGTCGAAATCTTGAATTCGGCCAGGGGCGGTTGCATGTCGGCGGCCAGCACGGCGACGCCGATCACCTCGCCCTTGTGCTCGATCGGGAAGGCCAGGGTGGCTGTGAAGGTGCGCGACGCGTCTTGCAGCACACCGCGCACCGATTTGTTGGAATCGACGATGGTCCGGACGGTGCCGGCATCGACCGTCGGCGGTTCCAGCAGCGAACCGCGCGAATTGTACAAAAGCTCGCCGTCGCGGTTCATCACTTCGAAGCGGCTGACCTGGCCGCGGGCCCGCATGCCGTCGGCGATCGGCACCGCCAGGGCCAGGATTTGCGTGGGGTCGCGCTTTTCCACCGCCTGGACCAGGGATTCGTCGGTGGCGACGGCGCGGGCATCGGTTTCCAGCCGCTGCACGGTGTTTTCCACCAGCTTGCGCCAGAAGATGTCCTGTCCGTTCAGCGTCGCCTGGGCATAGCGTTCGTCGGCCAGTTCCTCGCTCTTGATGGCGGCGAAGGTCAGGCCGGCCACCAGCAGCGAAAAGCTGACCGTGACGATCAGGGTTACGCGTGTCCGCAGCAGCATGACGCCCCCACTCCTTTGGCCGCGGTATGGGCGAGATGGTCGATGCGGGCGTGCAGCGCCTCGGGGACGAAGCTGCGCAGCTCCTCTAGGTAGTCCGCAGGATCGTAGATACGAAAGCCCTTGGCGGCGAAGTCCTTGAACGAGTCGGCGCCCGGCAGCGACCCATAGACCCGCTGGCTGCGATCCTGCTCGGTCAGGGCCGGCTGGCGCCCCTCACGCAGGCCATCCAGCACCTGGAAGAACAGCTCGAGGCCGGGTCGGTAGGTCTGGGTCACATGCCACAACAACGAACGCGCCGGATTGATGTCGATCCAGCCGATGCCGGCGATCGGGCCGGTGTCGATGCCGCGATCGACCTGGTGCAAGGTGCAGCCGATGCGCTTGCCCCCTTCCAACATGCAGCGGAACGGCGCGAACAGTCCGGCATAGCGCGGAAGCGCGCCGGGGTGGACGTTATAGGTGCCGAGCGGTGGGATTTCGAAGATGTTCGGCTTGAAGATCAACGAGAACCGCGCCGACAAGATGATGTCGGGGGCGAAGGCGCGCACCAGCGACTCGCCGTCCTCGCCGTTGATATCGGCGACCACCTGGATCGGGATTCCGTAGCGCCGGGCCAGTCCGTCGAAGGTGGCGTGGTGGCACGTATCGTCACCGGTGGCGTCGATCAGCGGGAAGATGGTGTCGATCGGCAGGTCGCGTTCGAGGAACTTGATCTCGGCCAGCTCGGGAACGGCGTTCTCGACCGGGCGGGTCTTGTCGGACAGCAGCACCATCACCTGGTCGCCGACCAGATGCGACAGGACCTGGTTCAGCACCATGGCCCCGGCCAAGTCGCGTTTGGTGCACACCAGGATGCGCAATGCCTTCTTGGGCGGCGCGGTCATGGCTTGCCCCCCGGCCCGTCGATCACCTCGGCCAGGCTCAGCAGGTTCATCGGCGGATAGACCCCCAGCGCCCGCACCACCGGCATGTTCAAGATGATCGACAGCCGCTTGGGCGCGTCGATGGCGATGTCCTGGGGCGGCTTGTTGTGAACCAGGATCTGCTCGGCCTTGTAGGCGGTCAGCTGGCCGACGGTGTAATAGCGATAGACCCCGCCGATCAGCGCCTTCGAGGTCACCACCGGATTCTCGGCCGCCGCGAAGGTCGGCAATTGCTGGTCCAGCGCCGCCTGGGTCAGGATGTCGCGGTTGACGTTCAAGAAGGTGTCCGGCGGGATGTACAGGAACCCCACGCCGGATTCCTTCAGGCTGGCGACCTTGCCGGGGATGCTGGCCGCCACCGGCTTGCCCTCGACCACATCGACCGGGGCGACGATGACCTCGAAATCCTGGGCGGTGCCCAGCTCGCGCAATTCGTCGATCGCCACCAGCGAGTTGCGCTCCAGCGGGTTGTAGACCATGCCCAGGCGCTTGACCGGCAGGTACGACCTGAGCAGGTTCACCTGGGTTTCCATCGGCACCAGGTACGAGGTGCCGGTGATGTTGCGGCCCGACGAAAGCAGGTTGGGCACCACCTTGGCGCCGACCGGCTGCGAGACGATGGCGAACACCGCCGGGATGTCGGTGATGTGCTTGGCCGGATCGACCTTGTCGAAGGTCCCCAGCATCTCCTGGGTGACGGTGGTGCCCCAGGTGAACACCAGGTCGACCTTCATCTCCTTTGCCTCGGCGACGAAGCCGGGCAACTTGCTCTTGTCCTGGGCGCAGTCGCGGATGATCAGCTCGACCGGGATGCCCTGGTTGGTGAAATAGTCCTTGAAGCCTTGCGCGGCCTCTTCCCAGCCACGGAACAGCGCCATGTAGATGCGGTAGGGCCGGGGCGGCTTGGCCGGCTGCGCGGCCAGCCCCGAAGGCCAGGCCGCCACGGCCCCCAATCCCCCCAGTCCGGCCAGAAAATCGCGGCGGATCATTCGCCATCCTCCTCGGCAACGAGATGCAGGCCGCTGCCGAAGGCGAACGAGCACACCACGAAGATCACCGACAACACCAGCACCACCCCGCCCAGCGCGACCACCGCCCCGGTCAGGCCCCAGATCGGAATGAAGGCCGCCGCTAAAACCGGCCCGACGATCGAGCCCAGGCGTTCCACGGTGCGGACCAGGGCCAGGACCCGGGTGCGCCCGAAGGTGTGGCATTCGATCCAGCACAGGTCGGGCACCAGCGCCAATTGCGGCGAGGCCGACAGGCCGTGCGACACCCCCAGGGCGATGATGGCCAGGGCGACCGCCATCGACGGTTCCAGGCCCAGTTGCGGCAGCGGCAGCAAAAGGCCCAGGCCGCCGATCAGGCCGCCGATGGCCACCAGCCCGGTACGCCAGCCGGTCAGGTCCGAGATCCGCGCCGACACCGCCGACAAGATGGCCATGATCAGCGGATACAAGACGATGGTCCGGCCGATCTCGGGCAGCGACATCTCGGCGCGCCACAAGATCACCGGAACCAGGAAGAACAAAAAGCCGGTCAAGGCCATCTTGGCCGGCACCGCCGCGAACAGCAAAAGCGCGGTGAAGCGCCAGTTGGCGAACAGGCTGAACAACGACTTGTCGCTGGCCGAGCCGTCGCCGTCGTCGGCGGCCTTACCGCCCTCGGCGCCGGGATCGAGCAGGCGGTGGACCAGCCAGCCGGAAATCGCCGCCAGCACCGCCGAAACGACGAAGGTGGCGTCGAAGCCGACCCGTTCGGCCAGCACGCCGCCCATGGCGGTGCCGCAGATCGACGCGGTCAGCACGGCGCCGACATAGATGCCCAGGCCCTGGGCCCGCTTGCCTTCCAAGGTGGCGCGCGAGATGTAGGTCTGGCAGGCGACGGTGACCAGGGCGTAACCCAGGCCCGAGACGATACGCAACACGATCAGCTGAACCACCGAATCGGCGAAGGCGGTCAGGAAATAGCCGCCCGCCGCCGGGATCAGACCGGTCAGGAACACCCGGCGAGTCCCCAGCCGGGCGATCACCGAGCCGGCCCAGGGCGAGGCCACGGTGATGCCGACCATGAACATGGTGATGGGCAGGGCCATCAGCATTTCCGTGGTGAACAGGCCGGTGCTCTGGCCGAATTCGCGGGCATAGAGCGGCATGAAGGCGCGGCCCATCTCTTCTGCGAAGACGAACAGGAACAGCGGCAGGCGGATGTCGGTGGCCAGGCGTTCGCGCAATACCGCCGGTCGGCCGGATTCGGCGAAGCGATAGAGGAACTTGACGCGGTCGGCGATCTCGGCCACCCGCTCGACCACGCTTTTGTCGAAATGGGCGGCACGCACCTCGTCGATATAGGCCATCAAGCTGCGGTACTGGTCGTCGGCGCGGCGGATGGTGGTCGATAAGGTGCGGACGAAATGTCCGACCTCGTCGCCCGACAGGCCCCCGGCCACATGCGAGAAATCGCCGCGCCGCGCGCGATCGACCACCAGTCCGACCAGCTTCATCGGGCCGGTGACGTTGAAGAACACCACGAACAGCAAGATCTCGAAGGCGACGATCAGCGAGGCCACCAAGACCACGGCGATGTCGTAGAAGATATCGGACAGCCGGCTGGCGATATAGCCCTGGTCGAAGCCGACATGGACGGCGGCGACCCGCTCGCCCTTCGACTGGACCGGCAGCGCCAGGTCCAGGAAGTCGCCGATGGTCAGGTTGGTGGCCTGCCCGGCCTCGCGGTAATGGGGTTCAAGGTCGGCCGACGGGGCGCCGGTGACGAACAGCACCCTTCCGTCGGGGGCCGAGATCGCCAGGTAGCGCAGTTCCGGATTGGCCATCAGCACCGGGCGGAAGAATTCATCGACCCCCACCAGATGGTCGATCGGAATCCCCAGCTCGACGGCGCGTTCGACCTGGGCGGTGATGTCGCGCCCGATGGCGGCGGCCTTCTTGTCCAGTTCCGGGACCATGCCGCGTTCGAACTCGCCCAGCGCGCGGAAGGTGATCATCGCCACCGGAGGCACCAGGATCAGGATCGCCAGGACGAACAGGCGGACCAGCAGGGGTCGTGAGCGGTCGAGTCTCATCGGGGCCTCACGCCAATCGATCCAGCCGTTCGACCTCTTGGGTCGATTCGGCGATGTGTTCCACGGCCTCGCGCGTCTTGGCGACGAATTCGGCATAGCGGCTTTCGAAGCCGCCCTCGTCGGTCGGGTCGGGCTCGGCGTCGCCGCCTTCGGCCAGCACCGTGGCCAAGGTGCGCTCCATCGCGCGAAGGCGTCGGCCGACCGATCCCAGCACGACATAGGACGCAACCAGGGCGATCACCGAGAACAGGCCCAGGGCGGCCAGCAGCTCGACGGCGACGCGGCTGAGCAGCGGGCCCAGTTCGCGGTCGATGAAGGCCGACGGGAAGCGCAGCACCACGGCGCCTTCGACCTTGCCCAGATTGTTGACCAGCGGCAGTCCGACCAACTGCATGTCGTCATCCATCAGCGAGAAGGGCTGGCTGGATGGCTGGGCCAGCGGCTCCAGCCACTTGGCCGGCACGCTGACGCCGATGCCGCCGCGATCGGTGTTGAACAGCACCTCGCCCCGCGCGTCGTAAATCTCGATGCCCAGGATCTGGTCGTCGCGGACCTTCTCGAGTTCGATGGTTTCCTGGATTTGGCGCAATTGGCGCAGGGCCAGGCCCAGGTTCAGGCGGTCCTCGATGTTCTTCTTGATGGTGAAGACGACGAAGCTGTAGCGCGACCGGACCAGCGAGGACAACACATCCTCGAATTTGTAATAGCCGAACACCGCGGTCAGCAGCCCTGTGCATAACAGGATGGCCACCAATGCCGCCGAAACCTTCCGGGCGAGAGACCACGACATCGCCTAGTCCTTTGCTGCCGAAGCGAGCGTAAGGGCAAGTCCTGCCTTCGCGCGAGGCCTGAAGGTGAGCCGCATTCTATTCCCCGAACCCAATGGCACGCCGACCGAGAAGGTACATATTCCCGACAATCCCCACCTAGCTTTATAGGCTATTTGGGCGCAGGCGCCAAGCAAGCCTTGGTAGTGTTCGAAATTAGTCCCACTTGGCGGAAAAATCCGCTATTCAACCGGCGACCCTTTCTTGCCACGCGCAAAAGCCGGCTGACTATCCAGTGATCACCCTAAAAAGCCAACAAAACGCCCTGCCTGTTGGAATTTTCGACTCAGGAATCGGCGGTTTGACCGTCGCCGCCGCGCTGCGTCGCCGGCTGCCCGGCGAATCACTGCTGTATTTGGGTGATGTGGCTCGTCTGCCCTATGGAACCAAGTCCCCCGAGACGGTTATTCGCTATGCCCTGCAAGGCGCCGACTATTTGCGGGGGCAAGGGGTGAAGATGCTGGTTCTGGCCTGCAACACCGCCTCGGCCCACGCCCTGGTCGCGGTTCGCGACCGTTTCCCCGACCTGCCGGTGATCGGCGTGGTGGAAGACGGCGCAGCCCTGGCGGCCAAGGCATCGCGATCCGGCCGGATCGTCGTTGCCGCCACCGAGGGAACCTGTGCGTCGGGCGCCTTTCCCAAGGCGATCCTGGCCCATCGGCCCGACGCCCGGGTGGCGCAAGTGGCCTGTCCGATGTTCGTCGCCCTGGCCGAGGAAGGCATGGAAACCGGGCCGATCGCCGAAGAGATGGCCAAGTCCTATCTCGGCGCCTTGTTTACCGGCGACCAAGCGGCCGATTGCCTGGTGCTGGGATGTACCCACTTTCCGCTGCTGCGCCCGGCCATGCGGGCGGCGCTGGGCGATGGGCCGGTCTTCGTCGATTGTGCCGACGCCGTCGCCGAGGAAGTCGCCCGCGTGCTGGCGGCGCGGGACCTGACCGCCACGGGGGGCGACGCGAGGGTGCGTCTGGTCACCACCGACGGGCCGCACCGTTTCGCCAAAATGGCGGCGCGCTTCTTCCCCGAACTGGGGCCGGATCCGGCGGTCGAGATGGTGGATCTATAAAGGCCTAGGACATCATCCGCCACCAGCGCCGGGCCTCGCCGGCCGGCCATTCCGGGCCATGGCCGGAAAACAGCTGGCAATCGTCGGGCAGCAGACCCAGGAAGCGCGGGATCGATTCCCACAGCTTCTGTTCGCTGCCGCCCGGCAGGTCGGTGCGGCCGACGCCGTGGCGGAACAAGGTGTCGCCGGTCAGGGCGAAATCCCCGAAATCGAAGCAGATGCCGCCGGGGGTGTGGCCGGGGGTGTGGACCACGCGGATCGCCTTGCCGCCCAGTTCCAGGTTCGCCTCGCCGCTGAAGTAGGTGACGTTGCCGGGACCTTCCTGGGCCTGGCCGGTGAAGCTTTTGTTGAGGTCGCTCGAACGGGCGATGACCGACGCCTCGTCGGCGTGGGCCACGGTCGGTATCCCCAGTTCCAGCTCGAGGGCGCGGGCGGCGCCCAGATGGTCGGGATGGCCATGGGTCAGCCAGATCGCCTTGGGTGTGCCGTTCATCGCCCGCACCACTTCCAGGATGCGGTCGGCGTCGCCGCCGGGATCGACGATGACGATCTCGCCGCTGTCCTTGTGGCGGACGACATAGCAGTTCTCGTACCAGGGCGGGCTGGTGACCACCACGGTCAACGCGAATTCGCCGAAGGAATCGAACTGTTGCGCGGTCATGGGCCTACAATCCTCGTCAAAATGCACTTCTTCGGTCCCGTATAGCACGGCTCTTTACCCGCCGCTAACGAAGACCCACAACAATAGGACAGAGCAAGCGTCGAACCGAGAGCATGATGACCGAAAGCGCCGAAGCAGGTCCCTTCCCAACCGCGCGTGACGAAGCCGACACCTTCGCGCCCGAACCGCAAGTGCAAACCCCGCAGACCGAATCGCCGGCCTATCGGCTGGCTTTCGCCGACGACGACTTCCTGCTGCGCCCCGATCTGCGCGCGGTCAGGCTGCAGCTTGAATTGTTGAAGCCGGAATTGCTGCAGCAGGAAATGGGCATCCGCTCGACGGTGGCGATGTTCGGTTCGGCCCGTATCCCCGATCCCGAGACGGCGGCCCGCCACCTGGCCGAGGCTGAAAAGGCCGCTCGCGACAAGCCGCGCGACAAGGACCTGGCCCGCAAGCTGACCATTGCCCGGCGCATGCTGGCCAACAGCCGTTATTACGAAGAAGCGCGGCGCCTGGCCCGCATTGTCACCAACACCTGTGTCGGCGAGCATGTCTGCGACTTCGTGGTCAAGACCGGCGGCGGCCCCGGCATCATGGAGGCCGCCAACCGCGGCGCCTTCGAGGCCGGCGGCAAGTCGATCGGTCTCAACATCGTGCTGCCGATGGAACAGGCCCCCAATCAGTACATCACCCCGGAACTGTGTTTCCGCTTCCACTATTTCGCCATCCGCAAGATGCATTTCATGATCAGGGTGCGGGCGCTGGTCGCCTTCCCCGGCGGATTCGGCACGTTCGACGAGTTGTTCGAGGCGCTGACCCTGATCCAGACCGGCAAGATCGAGCCGATCCCGGTCATCATGTTCGGCCGCGAATATTGGGAACGGGTGATCAATTTCGACGCCATGGCGATGGAAGGGATGATCGGCCCCGAGGACAAGGATCTGTTGAGCTTCGTCGAGACCGCCGAGGAGGCCTGGAACATCATCGCCGAGTTCTATCGCCTGCCGCACTGACCCTTCGGTTCGATGGGGGGTAGTTACGAACTATCCTAAGGTAGATACCCGATAGCACTGGCGAGCGTTCTCTTTTATCGTAACAGGCGTAGCGGGAGCGTTTCGAGAGACCGGTAAGCCGGTCCGGGGCAAGGGGGGCTTGGCCCGATCGGAACGGACTCTTACGGGTGGGGCCGCCCTTGGGCGGTCCCGCATCCCGCGAAAGACTTCCCCGGGGGGGGAGGGGGGACGGCGCCTCGGTCTCGCACATGTGCGACGGACCGGGCGCCGGGGTTCCCCGCCGCAACGCCCAATCCAGCAGTTCGACCTATTCCGGCAGGGCGAAGGCCATGACGGTTCTCCGGCCGCCCCGGCGGATCGCCAGATCCTGGCAGCAGGCGCGAATCATCGCCAAGCCATTGCCGCCGCCGGCCGACAAGACGATGTCGCGGGGCGCGACCGGGGTGAAGCCGCGTCCGCAATCATCGACCCAGATCACCATCCGGCCGCCGCAGGTCACGGCTCCGACCGTCACCGGGCGGAACGCGTAGGCCGGATCGGCGGTTCGGCGTTCCATCTCGGCGGCGAACTCGACCAACCCCTCCAGGTTACCGCGCTGGGCGGTCTTCAGGTCCAGGTTGCCGTGCAGGACGGCGTTGCCGATGGCTTCCTGCAGGGCCATGGCGATCTTGCCCTCGACCGGGGCCAGGCCAGGCTGACGGCAGATCACCGCCTTGGTGAAGGCGCTGGCGCCGTCGATCTTCAAGGCGGTGCGGGTGGAAAGCCGCCACACCAGCACGTCGGGGCGCATGGGCATGGCGTGCCGCGCCGACAGGCAGGCGACGTCCAGCGCCGCTGATATCGGGTTTGCCAGAAGCGCGTCGAAGTCGGCGTTGTCGCCGTCGAACAAGGCGACCCTGAGGGCGCCGCGCCGCGCCGAGGTCAGCCTGGACAAGGATTGCCGCGCCACCTCGCACGCGGCGGCGGGAACGCCGCAGGCGATCAGTTCGATGGAGGGTGGCGAGGCCATGAAGTCACGCGAACGGGAACAGATCCTTGAAGCCGGCGCGGCTCAGGACCTCGTGCACGGGACCGGTGGCCCCTTTCAGGGTGACGGTCACGTTGGCGGCGCGGGACTGGTCATAAACATGGATGAACAGGCTCATGCCGGTGGAATCGATGAATTCCAGGCCGGACAGGTCGATGGTGCACGACTGGGTTTCTTGCATCACCTCGCGCAGGAATTGCGGGAAATGCGGCGCGTCGGCGAAGGTCAGGCGCCCGGTAATGCCGGCAGTGACGGCGGCGCCGTTGCGGTTGACGGTATATTTCATGGCCCGCTCTCGCTTTTTACACGGTGGCTCGGCGTTACGCCGACCGAATGGTGGTCAGGAAGACGTTGACCTGGTCACGCAGCGACGTCGCCCGGTTCGACACCGACCGGGCCGTTTCCAGAACGTCCGACGCCGCCTTGCCGGTTTCGTCGGCCGCCTGGTTGACCCCCATGACGTTCGAGCTGACCTCGGCGGTGGCTTGGGCCACCTGCTGGGCGTTGGTGGCGATTTCCGCGGTGGCGGTGTCTTGCAGGTGGACCGATTCGGCGATGCCGGACGAGATCGTGCTCATTTCCTCGATGATCCCGGTGATCTCGCCGATGGCGCCGACGGCGCTGCGGGTCTCTTGCTGGACGGCGCGGATCTGCGTGGCGATTTCCTCGGTGGCGCGCGCCGTCTGGTTGGCCAGGCTTTTGACTTCGTTGGCGACGACGGCGAAGCCCTTGCCGGCGTCGCCGGCCCGGGCCGCCTCGATGGTGGCGTTCAGGGCCAACAGGTTGGTCTGGCTGGCGATGGCGTTGATCAGCTCGATCACCTCGCCGATCTTGCTGACCGTCGTCGACAGCGCCTGGACCGAATGGTTGGTCGCCTGCACGCGGGACTTGGCGGTGTCGGCGATGGTCACCGATTCGCCCACGCGCCGCTTGATGTCCTCGACCGAGCCGGCCAATTGCTCGGCGGCGCCGGCGACGGTGCGCATGTTGACGGCGGTCTCCTCGACCGCGGCGGCGACCACGGTGGCCTGGTTCGAGGTCTCCTCGGCGGTGGCGCTCATCGCCTGGGCGGTGGCGTCCAGTTCGGTGGCCGACGACGACATGGTCTCCAGCACCTCGGCGACTTCCTGGTTGAAGCGTTCCAGGATGCCGTCGATGACACGGGCGCGCCGATCCTTGACCTGCTGCTCGGCCTCTTGCTGTCGTTGCAGATCGTCGGCGCGGATCAGTCCCTGGCGGAACACCTCGACGGCGCGGGCCATGTCGCCGATCTCGTCCGAGCGGTTGCCGTCGCTGTCCACCGGCTCACGGCCGCCCTTGGACAGCAGGTTCATGGCGGTGATGACCTTGGCCAGCGGACGGGTGATGTCGGTGGCGATGAACCACGCGATGCCCAGACCCGCCACCATCAGGACCAAGGTGCTGATCAAGGTGGCGTAAAGGCTGCTCTCGGCCCGATCATGGACGGACCCGGCCAGTTCGGCCAGGTCGGCGGCGACCTTGTCCTCGACCGCCTTCATCAGGTCGATCTTCTTGGTGATGGTGTCGAACCATACCGGCCCCTCGATGCCGCCGGTGTCGCCGCTGAACGCGCTTTCCATGGCGACCAGGCGCATGCGATCGACCTCTTTCGTGATCGGGTCGACCAACACCTTGTCCAGCATCGCTTTCTGGTCGGCGGTGGCATAGGCGGCGAAATTGGCGAAGAAGGTTTCCTGGCGGGCGATCAATTGGGTGAAGCGACGCAGGATCACTCCTTCGAATTTCTTGGCGCCGAAGCCGGCCGAACCGGTGGCGCGTTCCTGGCCGGCTCGTTCCTTGCCGTGCAGCATCTGGGCATAGGCGATCGACGCCTTGGTCACCTCGGCATCGGTGCTGATGGCGGCCATCCGCTCGATCAGGGCCAGCATGCGGGCGATCAGACCGGAATAATAGTCGGCCGCCTCGACGGCGGTGATCGACAGCCCGTCGACGGCGGCGCGTTTGTCGCGCAACTGGGCCAGGGCGGAGTTCAGGGCGGCGATGCCGTCGGCCAATTGCGCCCCGGCCGGGCCCGCCGCCACCTTCTTGACGGCGTCGTTCAGGCCTTCTGCGCGGGCGTCGGTGGCCTTGCGCACCTCGGGCAGGCGGTCGCGGAACTTCTCGCCCTTGCTGCCGATGAAGCCGGCCGAGGTGCCGCGTTCCTTTTGCAGTTCATGCACCACCGCGCCGATGACCGGGCCGATGGCCGCCACTTCCTCGAGCTGGTTCATCCGCGAGGCGAAGGCTGCCTTCTCGACAACCGCCGCGCCGGCATACCACAGCATCCCGAGAATCGGGACCAGCATGGCCAGACCAATCCGAGGGCCGATCCGGAGTTTGTGCAGCAGGCTCAACATTGTCAGCTCCATGAAACTCGACGGGGCGGGAATGGTACGGTGCCTAAACCACAAGATAGCGGACAAAAGGATCGCATCCTTGACCTTGATTAATCACCGATCGAATTCGGTGTCGATAAGGGATTCGGTTTCGACCCATGGTTCCAAAGAGGTAGGAGAGGATCAAGGGAATACAGCAATATCCGCAATGACCGTGATGTCGGGTTCGGTGTACATTAAGGCTGTCTAATTAATGGAGGCCGTGATGGATCGCTTTACCGTTTCAGAAGCTCGGCGGCTGTTTTTCCATCGTGTGCTGATCGAGCAGGTGATGGCGACGCCCGGCTTGATCGAGCGGGCGCGGGCGCGGTTGCGGCCTGCCGGTGACGAGGCATGGCGCGAGCTGCTGGACGGTCCATTCGAACGCCTGGCCGAAGCGGTGCTTGAGGCCAGCCCGCAAGGCGGGCTGCTGCGGGCGCAATCACCGCTGATGGCGGCGCTGTCCGACCAGGAACGAAACGCCTTGTGGCAGCGGGTCGGGTTGCAGCAGGTGGTGGCCTACGCTCAGGCGGCTTGCGCCGACCTTGGCTTGAGCCCCGAGGAAGAACTGGCGGTGATGGGCGAGGAGGCCGCCGGGTGGCATCGGGCGCCGCCGCAGGTCTTGACCGCCCAGCAACTCGAGCCGCTCAAGCAGATCATCGCCATCCAGCGCACCCTGGCGACCTTGGAGCCAGACCATCAGCGCCGCCGCGACTGGCTGCGCCAGCCGCATCCGGCCTTCTCGGTGGCCCCCATCGACATCCTGGTCAATGGCGGCGGCGAATTCTTGCAGCACGGACTGGCCGAGATGGTTCGCCCGCACCTGTCGGCCGGGGATGTTCCGGCGCATTAAGCGGAGCGTGATTCGGTTGAATCACGCTCCGCTCGGCGGCCATTGCGGCCGCGGCCAAGCCGCCGGAAGGCGGCGCCCGGCGAGGGGCTGAAAAGGACGAGATCATGCCGCGATACGATCGCGACTTGATCTAGCGCCTTGTCGGTGAGGTGAAACAGGCATAGCCTTTCTGTACCTAAGGTGTGCGGGGCAAAGGGGGGGAATCCTATGTTCGAGGCAGCGGAACTCGGTCGCAAGATCAGCCGGGAGGAATTCGACGCCATGGCTCCGGTTCTGCGGACCGAGCTTTTGGACCTGCAGCAGCGCCTGCGCGAGGCCGATTTTCCCGTCATCATCGTCTTCGGCGGCGTCGATGGCGCCGGCAAGAACGAAACGGCCAACCTTTTGAACGAGTGGATGGATCCGCGCTGGATCGTCACCCGCGCCTATGGTCGCCCCTCGGACGAGGAGGCCGATCGTCCCGAATATTGGCGCTACTGGCGTGACCTGCCGCCCAAGGGCAAGATCGGCATGTTCCTGTCGTCGTGGTATCACCGGCCGCTGCTGGACCGCGTGCACGGGGTGATCTCGGTGCCCGAGATGGACGAAATGCTGGAACGCATCGTCCATTTCGAGAAGGCGCTGGCCGACGAGGGCGCCTTGATCATCAAGTTCTGGATGCATCTGTCGGAAAAGGCGCAGAAGAAGCGCCTGAAGAAGCTGGAGGACGATCCGCTGACCGCCTGGCAGGTCACCGAGGTCGATTGGCAGCATTTCAAGATGTACGACAAGTTCGTCGGCACGGCCGAGCGCTTGATCCGCCACACCTCGAAGGGCCACGCCCAGTGGCACCTGGTCGAGGGGGCCGATCCGCGCTATCGCTCGGCGGTGGTGCTCAACACCCTCAAGGAAGCGATCCTCAAGCATTTCGACGAGCGCGAAGCGGTCAAGAAGGTCGCCGCCGAGCTGAAAAAGCCCGCCAAGTCGAAGAAGATCGAAAAGCCCAAGGCGCTGGCCAGCCAGCCGTCGATCCTGTCGTCGCTGGACATGACCCAGACCGTCGAGGGCGAGGAATACAACCGACAGATCCAGGAGCAGCGCGGCCGACTGTCGCAATTGTACCGCAAGGCCAAGGAGCGGGGCGTCTCGACGGTTCTGGTGTTCGAAGGCTGGGACGCCGCCGGCAAGGGCGGCACCATTCGCCGCATGACCAACGCGCTGAACGCGCGCGACTATCAGGTCATTCCCATCGCCGCCCCCACCGAGGAAGAGCGCGCCCAGCATTACCTGTGGCGCTTCTGGCGCCATCTGTCGCGGGCCGGCCGCGTCACCATCTTCGATCGCTCGTGGTACGGCCGCGTCCTGGTCGAGCGGGTCGAGGGCTTCTGTACCGAGGAGGCTTGGCGCCGCGCCTATGGCGAGATCAACGATTTCGAGGAGCAGATCGTCGAAGCCGGCCATGTGCTGTGCAAGTTCTGGCTGCACATCACCGCGGAAGAGCAGTTGGCCCGCTTCAACCAGCGCAGCGAGATCGAATACAAGAAGTGGAAGCTGACCGACGAGGACTGGCGTAACCGCGAGAAGTGGGACGTCTATGAAGCGGCGGTCAACGACATGGTCGAGAAGACCTCGACCGGATTGGCGCCGTGGACCCTGGTCGAGGCCAATTCCAAGTCCCTCGCCCGCGTCAAGGTACTGCGCACCGTGTGCGACAGCCTTGAAGCCGCGCTGAGGAAGAAAAGAGGCTGACTACCTAAAAGTATAGGCCACTTGGAAACTCTCTAAACGAAGGTTGACATCGCACTGCAGCGTTTGGATACTCCCCGGGTTAGCAACTGATAGTTACGCACAGCTAACCGGGGGGTTGAAGGATGCGTATTGGTGTTCGGCTGGGACTGATCGTCGTCACGGCATTGGTGGGGCTGCTGGCCGTTTCGGTGGTCAGCCTGATGCGGACCCGGGCCGACCTGATGGCCGACCGCGAGGTCAAGACCCGCCATATCGTCGAGGTCGGACAATCCCTGCTGGCCCATTTCCAGGCCGAGGAGGCCGCCGGACGGCTGAGCCGCGAGGAAGCGCAGGCGCGCGCCCTGGCCGCCATCGGCGCCGCTCGTTACGAGACCACCGAATATCTGTGGATTCACCGCCGCGACGGTTCGGTGATGCTGTCGCATCCCAATGCCAAGCTGATCGGCAGCTCGGTGGATTCGATGCAGGACCCTTCGGGGCGCTATCTGTTTCGCGAGATGAACGACACCGTCGATACCGCCCGGGCCGGTTTCGTCAATTATATGTGGCCCAAGCCCGGCCAGTCCAAGCCGATCGCCAAACTGTCCTATGTCGCCGGTTTCGCCCCATGGGGCTGGGTGATCGGCTCGGGCATCTATATCGACGATGTCGATGCCGCCTTCCGGGCCAGCGCGCTGGTCTTCGCCCTGTGGGGCGTCGGCATCATCCTGGCGGTCAGCCTGATCGCCTGGTGGATCGGGCGCACCATCACCGTTCCGCTGGGCAACATCACCGTCGCCATCGGCCGGCTGACCAACGATGAACACGGTTTCGAGATCAAGCACACCGAGCGGCCCGACGAAGTGGGCGAACTGGCCCGCGGCCTGGTGGTGTTCCGCAATCAACTGGAAGCGGCGGAAGCCGCCAACGCCGAGCGCATGGCCGTGCAAGAGGCGCAGTTGGCCCGCCAGCGCCGGATCGAGGAACTGGCCACCACCTTCGACAGTTCGGTGGCCACGGTGATCAAGTCGGTGTCGGCGGCGGCCACCCAGATGCAGGCGGCCAGCCAGTCGATGTCGGCCATCGCCGAACAGACCAGCCGCCAATCCTCGGCAGTGGCGGAAGCGGCGGGCAACGCCGCGATGAACGTTCAGACGGTGGCCGCCGCCACCGAGGAATTGTCGGCATCGGAAGGCGAAATCGTCCGCCAGGTCGAGACCTCGACCGCGATCGCCGACGCCGCCGCCGACCAGGCCAAGCGCTCGGGCCGCATCGTCGCCGGCCTGACCGATGCCGCCGGACGGATCGGCGAGGTGGTCAGCCTGATCAACAACATCGCCAGCCAGACCAATCTGTTGGCCCTGAACGCCACCATCGAGGCCGCGCGCGCCGGCGAGGCCGGCAAGGGCTTCGCCGTGGTCGCCAACGAGGTGAAAAACCTGGCCAACCAGACCGCCAAGGCCACCGACGAAATCTCGGCGCAGATCGCCGCGCTGCAGGCTTCGGCCCGCGAGGCGGCCGACGCCATCGGCTCGATTTCCGGCACCATCGACGCCATCAACCGCGCGTCCAGCGAGGTGGCCGCCGCCGTCGAGCAGCAGACCGCCGCGACCAACGAAATCGCCCGCTCGATCGAAGAGGCTGCGGTCGGCACCCAGCAGGTGTCGTCGAACATCGTCGAGGTCAGCCAGGCCGCCGAGACCGCCGGTGCCACCGCGGGCGAGGTGCTGACGGCAGCCGGGGAATTGTCGAGCCAGGCCGAATTGCTGCGGTTCGAGGTCGAGACCTTCCTGAAGGACGTCAGGGCCGCCTGAGCGGTTGACATCCGCGCCATGTCCGCTATGTCAGTCCCCGGATGAATGGGGACTGCCATGGCCTTTATCGAAAACGTGATCGAACGCTTCCTGTTCTGGGGTCGCTGGCTGCTGACCCCGCTTTATGTCGGCCTGACGCTGCTGCTGCTGGCGTTCGCCTTCAAATTCTTTCAGGAACTGGTCCATCTGGTGCCGCGCCTGCCCGACTTGGCCGAGGCCGATCTGGTGCTGGTGGCCCTGGGCCTGATCGACTTGGCCTTGGTTGGCAATCTGGTGGTGATGGTGATCCTGGCCGGCTATGAAAGCTTCGTCTCGCGCATCGAGGCCGCCCGCGAGGGCGACCAATTGTCGTGGATGGGCAAGGTCGATGCCGGCACCTTGAAGATCAAGGTCGCCGCCGCGATCGTGGCCATTTCCTCGATCCATCTGCTGAAGGCCTTCGTCAACGCCGAAAAGATCGCCAACGACAAGCTGGTGATGCTGGTGGTCATCCACATGACCTTCGTGGTGTCGGCATTGCTGCTGGCTTATGTCGACAAGCTGGCCTTCGCCGCGCATCGGGAGCACTGAATCATGGACGGCGAAAGCATCAATTTCCTGGCCGCGCCGGCCGCCTTTCTGCTGGGTCTGGTCTGTGGCTCGCTGGCCTTTCGCAAGGCCGGCTTCGGCTGGGCCAAGACATTGTTCGGCACCCTGACGCTGGCGGTGGCCGGCCTGGCGGTGGCCGGCATCGTGGTGTCGATTCAGAAGAAGGCGGGCGTTCCCGAATTGCCGCTGGCGTGGGTGTCAGTCGTCCTGGCGGTCGTCGCCGCCTGGCGCATCTCGAAGGTCCAGGCCCCCGACTGAGATTTGGTTGTCCAGGGCGATGCGCACGTTGCGGGCCATCCGGGCGATGCCGATACGCTTGACCGGCGAGCCCGAGAACACCTCGCGGAACGACGAATCGTCAAGCTCGGCCAGGTCGGTCAGGCGCGGCATGGTCAGTTCGATTCGCGGGCTGAAATCGGCCTCGCGCGTGGGCGGGGCGAACTTGTTCCACGGACAGGCGGCCATGCAATCGTCACAGCCATAGACGCGATTGCCCATCAAGCCCGCCAGTTCGGGCGCGATGTCGCCTTGATGCTCGATGGTCAGATAGGAAATGCAGCGCCGGGGCTCGATTTTGCCGCCTTCCAGCGCCCCGGTCGGGCAGGCGGTCTCGCAGGCCCGGCACGATCCGCAATGGTCGGGCTCGGGCGGGTCGGGCTCCAGCTCCAGCGGGGTATAGATCTCGGCCAGGAACAGCCAAGAGCCGAAGCGGCGCGAGACGATGTTGGTGTGCCGGCCCTGCCAGCCGATCCCCGACCGGGCGGCCAGCGGCTTTTCCATCACCGGGGCGGTATCGACGAACACTTTCAGGGGCTGGCCGGTGCGCTCGGCCAGCCAGCGGCCCAGCGCCTTCAGGCGCTTCTTGACGGTGTCGTGATAGTCGCGCCCGCGGGCATAGACGCTGATGGTGGCGCGATCGGCGGGCGCCAGGCCAGCGCCGTCGGCCGGGGCGTAATTGGTGCCCAGCACGATCACCGAGCGGACATCGGGCCACAAGGCCTGTGGGCTGGCCCGCTGGTCCATCCGCTCGGCCATCCAGCCCATGGTGCCGTGACGGCCATCGGCGACGAACCGGTTCAGCGCGTCGCGCCAGGCCGGGTCGGTGTGGGCCGAGGCGAACCCGACGGCATCGAACCCCAGCTCCAGCGCCTTGGCGCGGATTTCGGATTTGGCGTCAACCCCGCCCACGGTACGGCGCCACGCCCTGGTCGGGCAGCCACAGGCCCTCGGGCGGGGTGCCGGTCTGCCAGAACACGTCGATGGGAATGCCGCCGCGCGGATACCAATAGCCGCCGATGCGCAGCCAATGGGGGCGGCAGGCTTCCACCAGCCGCTTGGCGATGCCGATTGTGCAGGCCTCGTGGAAGGCGCCGTGATTGCGAAACGAGGCCAGGAACAGTTTCAGCGACTTCGATTCGACCAGGCTGGCATCGGGGACATAGTCGATGACCAGATGGGCGAAATCGGGCTGGCCGGTGATCGGGCACAGCGAGGTGAATTCCGGCGCGGCGAAGCGGACCAGATAGGTCGTGCCCGGATGGGGGTTGTCCACCACCTCGATCACCGCCTGGTCGGGATCGGCGGCGGCGGTGACGCTTTGTCCCAGCTGGGTCAGGTGGGTGGGCTGGGTCATGACGCGCTCATCTTCTTGATGGTGTTGGTGGTGCTTTGGCCGTCCACCAGATTGGCCAGAACCACCCGGCCGCCCCAGCCGATGACGTCTTCGGCGCCGACCACGGTGGCGACGGTGTAGTCGGCGCCTTTGACCAGCACGTCGGGCTTCAAGGTGCGGATCAGGTCCAGCGGCGTTTCCTCGCCGAAGATCACCACCAGATCGACGGTGGCCAGCGAGCCCAGCACGGTGGCCCTGGCCGCCTCCGACTGGACCGGCCGGGTCGGCCCCTTCAGGCGCGCCACCGAGGCGTCGGAATTCAGGCCGACCACCAAGCGGTCGCAGGCGGCGCGGGCCTGGGCCAGCAGCGAGACATGGCCGGGATGCAACAGGTCGAAACAGCCGTTGGTGAAGCCGACCTTGACGCCCTTGCGGCGCCAGCGATCGACCATCTCGGCCGCCGCGTCCCAGCCCAGCAGCTTGGATTCGCCGGCGGCCAGATCGTCGTGGTGCAGGGCGCTGGCCACCTCGTCGGCATAGGCGACGGCGGTGCCGACCTTGGCCACCACGATGCCGGCGGCGACGTTGGCCAGCTTGGCCCCCTCCAGCAGCGAGGCCCCCGAGGCGATGGCGGCGGCCAGGGTGGCGACCACGGTGTCGCCGGCGCCCGAGACGTCGAACACTTCCTGCGCCTGGGCCGGCAGGTGGTGCACATCGCCGTCGGCGGTGACCAGGCTCATGCCGTCCTGGCTGCGGGTGGCCAGCACCGCCTCGACGGCGCAGGTGTCGATCAGCTTGCGGGCGGCGGCGACGATGGCCTGGTCGCTATCCACCGCCATGCCGGTCGCTTCGTGCAGTTCCTTGCGGTTGGGCGTCAGCAAGGTGGCGCCCTTGTACTTGGTGTAATCGGTGCCCTTGGGATCGACGATCACCGGCTTGCCGGCCGCCCGGGCCATGGCGATCAGCTCGGCGGCGGCGGGTTCGGCCAGAACCCCCTTGCCGTAATCGGACAGGACCACGCAGGCCGCCTCGGCGATGCGGGCCTGGGCCCGGCTTTTCAACTGGGCCCGGCTGGTGGCCGACAGCGGGGTGCGGGTCTCGCGGTCGGCGCGCAGCAATTGCTGGTTCGAGGCGAAGAAGCGGGTCTTGATGGTGGTCTGACGGCCGGTCTCGACCACCAGGCAGGGATCGACATCGGCATGGGCGCCCAGCAGGCGGCCGACCTCGCGGCCGGCATCGTCGTCGCCGACCACCGCCAGGAACGCAGGCTTGGCCCCCAGCGCCACCAGATTGCGCACGACGTTGCCGGCGCCGCCCAGCATGGCGTTCTCGCGCTCGATGCATAGGACCGGGATCGGCGCCTCGGGCGAGATGCGGTCGGCGTTGCCATAGATGAAGCGGTCCAGCATGGCGTCGCCGATGCACAGCACCGGGGTCCCGCGCATGGTGTCCAACCGCTCTACCAACGCCGAAAGTTCCGTCATGGCCGTCGCCCCAGTTTTTCCCTGTCGGTCAGCTAACCCAAGCACAGCCGGCTTGCAAGACAAATGGTCAGGTGGACAGGAAGTGCTGCGTGCTTCCGTCCAGGACCAGGGCGGTCAGCACACCCGAGCGATAGGCCCCGGTGTCGATGCCGATCCGGTTGGCGCGCACTTCCGGCAGCGGCCGTTGCGAGTGGCCATGCACCACCACCCACGGATGGGGGGTGGGGTCGAACAGAAACTCGTCCCTGATCCACAGCATGTCGCCGGGGTCCTGGTCTTCCAGACGGATGCCCGGCCGGATGCCGGCATGGACGAACAGATAGTCGCCGATCAGGTGCCACAAGGGCAGCCGCGACAGAAAACGCAGATGATTGCGCGGCAAGGCCCGGATGAAGGCCAATTGCAGCGCGGCCAGGTCGGTGCGCTGCTCGTCGGTCAGCGGGCCGGCATAGGATTCCACCGTCGCCACCCCACCATTGGCGCACCACGCCCGGCCCGAGCCCTGGTCGGTGAAGAAGCGGACCAGATAATCCTCGTGGTTGCCGCGCAGGCACACCCAGGCGGCCTTGGCCAGCGGCCCGGTCGAGGGCGGGCCGGCGATCAGCCGATCGACCACCGCCTTGGAGTGCAGGCCGCGATCGACGAAATCGCCGAGAAACACCAAACTCAGCGCCTTGTGCGCATTGGCCTGGGCGTCCTCGGCGATGCGCGCCAGCAACTGGTCGAGCAGGTCGGCGCGACCGTGCACGTCGCCAATCGCATAGACGCGACATCCCGAAGGAACAGAAGGAAAGCAGGAAGCGGGGTCCGAGCGCATTTCGCTCTAGGCTCACCATCGTGTGCGTTGTATTTTAAATGCCAGGGAAAAACATTGCCCGTTTCCGAGGGGCAGGACAACAGCTACTCGGACATGGGCCGCCACCAGAATGGGGACGGAATGAACGCGACAGCGTTCGGAGGAAAACCGCAGGAAATCGTCACGTCGGAGAGCTTGCTCTTCGACGCCGCCGAGCGTGTCGGTCGAATCCGCGAAGGGCGCCAGGCGCTCCACCTGCATCTGTCGAAGCTTTTGCCGCAGAACCGCGAGGATGCGAAGATTCGCATCGCGTTCCGCATGTTCGAATCCATGGTCGACATGTTCCGCGGCCAGATGTTCCTGCTGACCAACAACGATATCGTGTTGATCTGCAAGGACGCCCGCCTGGCCGACCTGGACGCCATCGTCTATAAGCTGCGCGCCCTGTTCTCGAAGGACCCGTTGACCTATTCCGAGTCGGAAGACGGCGAAGATCGCTTCGTCACCTTCTACGACCTCGAGACCGAGTACGACACCTTCTTCTCGGTCTGCGCCGACCTTGTCAACCTGGCCAAGAAACGGGTCGCCGACCAAAGGACGGCGCCGCCGGTCCAGCCGCTGGACTCGCGCAACCTCGCCCAGGTTCTCGAACGGATCGGCGCCACCGATATCGGCGGCGTGGTGCGTCGCCAGCCGTGCATCCGCTTCGTCGACAAGACCAAGGCGGAAGTGGCGTTCCAGGAATTCTACATGTCGATCGGCGACCTGCAGAAGGTGCTGGCCCCCGACGTCAACATCCTGGCCAACCGCTGGCTGTTCCAGCATTTGTCGCAGGTCCTGGACCTGCGCGTGCTGTCGGTGCTGCAAGATGCCGGTTTCAGGAAGACGCCGGCGGCCTTTTCGGTCAACCTCAACGTCTCGACGGTCGAGACGCCGGTGTTCCAGCAATTCGAGCGCGCGGTGCACGGCAAGGCCGGCATCTATGTCGAATTCCAGCTGATGGATATCTTCAACAACCTCGACCTGTTCTTCCGGGTGCGCGACCGCCTGCGCCGGGCCGGGCACAAGACCGTGCTGGATGGCATGAGCCCGATCACCCTGCAATTCATGGATGCCGAGCTTTACGATGTCGATTTCGTCAAGGTCGCGTGGTCGGGCGACATGGCCGACGACGTGGTGACCTCGGATATTCAGCGTTCGCTGGGGCCGGTCGGCATGGATCACGTCATCTTGTCGCGCTGCGACACCGAAGCGTCGATCGAATGGGGCCTGCAGCAGGGCATCCGCCATTTCCAGGGCCGCTTTCTCGACACCATGGTCGCGGCCATCACCATGGCCCAGTGCGACAAGGCCAGCGCCTGCACGCTTCAGCAATGCAACAGCCGTCATGCGGTGATTTCCGGCCGGCCGCGGGTCGAGTGCGGAAACAACGACATGCTGGACCTGTTCCCTCCCCTCAAGATTTCGAAATAGGGGGGCGGCATGTTGGGATCACCTCCGACGGGCTACACCCGCCCCGCCAGCCAGGAAAGCCTGCTGCTCGATTATCTGAACCGGCTAGAGCGCCACCGTTCGGATCGCCGCGCCGTCCATCTGATGCTGTCCCGCCTGCAGACTCATAATCGTCGCGAGCAGCATATGCGCATGGCCACCAGCACCTTCGATGGTCTGGTCAAGATGCTGCAGGCTCAGGTCTTCACCATCACCGGCGGCGACTTGATGGTGGTCTACAAGTCGCAGGCCCAGGACGAGATCGAGGCGGCCATCGTCAAGTTGCGCTTCCTGTTCTCGGACGATCCGCTGATCATCGACGACGATGACGGCGCGCGGGGCACGCTGTGCGTGTGGTACGACCTGGATCGCGAATACGACGCCCTGGTCACCTTCGCCCAGAAGGCCCTGGCCGACGAGCAGGCCAAGCGCAAGGCCGAGCAGGAACAAGCCAGCCGCGAGGCCCGCTTCGCGGAAAAGCCCAAGGGCGCGCCCTTCACCCCGGAATTGCTGGTCCGGGTCGAGGCCGCCCTGGGCCAGGCCGACCTGGCCAACCTGATCCGCCGCCAAGCGGTATGCGCGGTGGTGGGCAACGCGCCGCCCCAGCCGGTGTTCCATGAATTGTTCATCTCGATCGCCGATCTGCGCGCGACCTTGATGCCCAACGTCAACATGAATTCCAGCCCGTGGCTGTTCCAGCAATTGACCGAGACGCTGGATCGCCGTGTGCTGTCGATGCTGAACAAGCACGACGACCGCACGCTGGAAGGCGACATCTCGATCAACCTCAACGTTTCGACCATCCTGTCGCCCGAGTTCCTGGTGTTCGACGACAACATCAAGGCCGGCATGCGCGGGACCATCGTGCTGGAGCTGCAGAAGGTCGATATCATGGCCGACCTGGGCGCCTATTTGTTCGCCCGCGATTTCGCCCATGACCGCGGCTACCGCATCTGCGTCGATGGGCTGGCCTATTCGATGCTGCCGTTTGTCGATCGCGAACGCCTGGGCGCCGACCTGATCAAGCTGATCTGGGACCCCTCGCTGACCGAGGAACGGGACCAAAAGACGGCGGCGCTGCGCAGCATCGGCACCACCCGTATCATCCTGGCCCGCTGCGACACGCCGTCGGCCATCGAATACGGTCAATCGGTCGGAATCAGCCTGTTCCAGGGTCGCCACGTCGAGCAGACCCTGATGAACGAAATGCGCCGCAAGGGCGGCGCGCGCGGCGCAAGAAGGTAGTGGCGGGCCTGGCCCGCCCGCGATCAACCCCCGCAGGTGCCGCAGCACACGTCGCCTTCATAGGACAGGCGTACCACCAGGGCGCGGCCGCCTTCGCGCAAGGGCAGGAACTGCACCAAGGCGGTGGCGATCCCGTCCGGCAATGGCGCGCGTTCGCCGGTCATGCGCATCATCCGGGCACTTCCCAGCGTGAAGCTGTCGGCACCGTCGCAGCGCGAGAAGGCGTCGGCCAGGAAGGTCTGGGCCTGCTCGGCCCCGGTCTCGGCCATCAAGATGGAATCGCCGCGAACCATCGCCACCACCTGGGTCCGGCCATCCTCGATGCGCAGGTTGACCTCGGACGCGTGGGCGGCGGCGGCGTTGTGGACCAGATCCAGAAAAGCGGGCAGGGCGGTCATGACTTGGGCTCCGGCAATTGCTCGGCCCATCTGCGCCGTCGGGCGGATGAATGGCGTTGAGCTTGATCAAGCCGGTCCGGCGGGCCAATATTCAGGGAATGGACGCGTTCGCCATCACCGTCGAGCATTTGGTCAAATCCTTCGGGCCGATCCGGGCCGTCGATGACGTGTCGTTCGCCGTCGCCACCGGCTCGACCACCGCCATGCTGGGCGGCAACGGTGCCGGCAAGACCACCACGCTATCCATGCTGCTGGGCCTGCTGCTGCCCAGTTCGGGCGCCATCCGGGTGTTGGGGGAAGACATGGTGCGCCACCGCTACCGCGTGCTGCCCAGGCTGAACTTCTCCAGTCCCTATGTGGACCTGCCCCATCGCCTGACCGTGCGCGAGAACCTGACGGTCTATGGTCATCTGTATGGCATCGCCAAGCTGGCGGGGCGCATCGCCGAGCTGACCGCCGATCTTGACCTGGGCGAGGTCATCGATCGCCCGGTCGGCAAGCTGTCGGCCGGGCAAAAGGCCCGTGTCGCCCTGGCCAAGGCGATGCTGAACCGGCCCGAGCTGCTGCTGCTGGACGAGCCGACCGCCTCGCTCGATCCCGACACCGCCGACTGGGTGCGAAGCTTCCTGACCGAGTATCAGCGCCAATGCGGGGCGACCATCTTGCTGGCCTCGCACAACATGACCGAGGTCGAGCGCATGTGCGACGCGGTGCTGATGATGAAGCAGGGCCGCATCGTCGATCAGGGCAGCCCGGCGGCGCTGATCGAGCGGTTCGGCCGCTCGACCCTGGAAGAGGTGTTCCTGGACATCGCCCGCGACCGCAACAAACCGGCCGAGGCGGCGCAATGACCCAACTATCCTTCCGGCGCGTCGGCGCGCTTCTGCTTCGCCACCTCTACATCATGCGCGGCTCGTGGCCCAGGCTGCTGGAAATGGCCTATTGGCCGGCGGTCAACATGGTGGTGTGGGGCTTCACCAGCCAGTTCTTCGCCGGCCATTCCGATTGGGTCGCCAAGGCCGGCGGCATCCTGATCGGCGCGGTCTTGCTGTGGGACGTCATGTTTCGCGGCAATCTGGGGGTGGCGCTGTCCTTCATGGAGGAAATGTGGTCGCGCAACCTGGGGCACCTGTCGGTCAGCCCGCTGCGCCCGATCGAGCTGGTGGCCGGCCTGGTGGCGATGAGCCTGATCCGCACCCTGATCGGCGTGTTGCCGGCGATGGCCTTGGCCATTCCGCTGTACCAATATTCGATCTTCGAGCTGGGGCCGGCCCTGATCACCTTCTGGGCCAACCTGATGGTATCGGGCTGGGCCATCGGCCTGGCGGTGTCGGCGATGGTGCTGCGCTTCGGGCTGGGGGTGGAAAGCCTGGCCTGGGTGATGGTGTTCGCCGTCGCCCCGCTGGCCGGCATCTATTACCCGATCGAGACCTTGCCGGTCTGGCTGCAGCCTGTCGCCTGGGCCTTGCCGCCGGCCCACGTGTTCGACGGCATGCGCACCTTGATGCAAACCGGCCTGTTCGACTGGAGCCGCCTGTTGCAGGCGGTCGGGTTGAACCTGTTGTACGTGGCGGCGGCCGCCGCCTTGTTCCTGCGCACCCACCATGTCGCGCGCCAACGCGGCCTGCTCTTGAATGTGGGGGAATAGATCGTGACAGATCCTTCGGGCTATCCGGGCATGTGGAGCGACGTCGTCGATCTGCGCGACTTCTATGAATCCAGCCTGGGCCAGATGGCCTGCCGGCTGATTCGCGGTCATTTGCGCCAGATGTGGCCCGACGTCACCGGCCAGCGGGTGCTGGGTCTGGGTTTCGCCACCCCCTATCTGCGTTCGTTCCAGGTCGAGGCCGAGCGGGTGGCGGCGGTGATGCCGGCCAGCCAGGGCGTGCTGCCGTGGCCGGCGGACGGGCCGGGCAAGACCTTGCTGGCCGACGAAACCGAATTGCCGTTCCCGGACCGTTGCATGGACCGCATCTTGATGGTCCACGCCCTTGAAGCGACCGAGAACGTGCGCGGGCTGATGCGCGAGATCTGGCGGGTGATGGCCGATGGCGGCCGACTGGTGATCGTCGTCCCCAACCGGCGCGGCATCTGGGCCCGGCTCGAGGTCACGCCGTTCGGCCAAGGGCGGCCCTTCACCACCGGCCAGTTGGCCCGGCTGCTGCGCGACAACATGTTCACCCCAATGGCCCATACCGGCGCGTTGATCCTGCCGCCGGTATCGTCACGGCTGCTGCTGCGTTTCGCCCCGGCCATCGAGCAGCTGGGGCGGCGGTGGTTCGAGGGCTTTTCCGGCGTCAACATCATCGAGGCGACCAAGCAGATCTATGCCGGCGGCCTGGTGCGCGAGGCGCGCGGCCGGCGGCGCGGCTATCTGCCGGTGGCGCAGGGATTCGGGCGGTGTTCGTAGAAAAGTCCTTCGCTTCGCTCAGTGTACTTTTCCACGGTGATTCAAAAGGAGAAAAATAGGCTTGGGGCGGCCCTGCGCCTATTTCTCGCGTTTGAAAGCCGCAATGAGTCGAGCCGTGCTCGCCTCAATGCGGGAAAATAAATTAACCCCGCGCGGAAAGCTTGCTTGAGCACGGGGTTTCCCCCGCAGAATCGGGGGAAAGTACACCGAGGCGAAGCCGAGGGACTTTTCCACGGGTGATCCGGGCGGGTCGGCGTCAAGCGGCAGGATTGGCGGTAAGCCAGTCCAGCACCTGCTCGGCGTGGCTGTCGGGCGGGAACACCGGATAGAAGACGTGCTCGACGATGCCGTGGCTGATCACCAGGGTCAGGCGGCGCAGCATGGTCATCGGCCCGACATCGATGGTCGGCAGCCCCATGGCCTTGGCGAAGCTGAATTGGGAATCGCTTAGAAGCGGGAATTTCAACCCCAGGCGTAGCGCCAGTTCCTTCTGGAAATCCGGGGTCTGGGCCGACAAGGCGTACAATTCCGCCCCGGCGTTGCGGATCGCCTCGTGCTTGTTGCGCAGGCCGACCAGTTCCTCGGAACTGTCCTGGGCGTCGGGGATGGTCCGCCATTCCGGCGGCAGCTTCTGCGAGAAGCCGGCGGTCACCGAATAGCACGCCACCACCAGGCGGGTGTCGCGCGCCTGCGACAGATCCTTGTCGCCACCGGTGGCGATGGGCAGGCGCAGGGACGGAACCGGCTTGCCGGCCAACCCGTCGGCCGCCCCGTCATCGGTCGAACCCGACAGGGCGTCGGCCAGCACCTGGCTGGGATCGTCCAACTCGCCGATCAGTTCGGTGGCCTCGCGCACCAGCGCTTCGTGGCGCCGCCCCCAGGAATCAATCGCCTTCATGTCCTCGCTCGACAGGTTCAAGGACTTGCCGAAGCGGACCATGGTCCGCACTTCCTCGGGGTGGAAGTCGCGGTCGGAATAGGCGATGGCCGACAATTTCAGCATCGCCGCCATCTGGGCGCGGCGGTTGGCCAGGGTGGTAAGGTCGGGGCCGGCGACATAATGCTCGCGCCGGGGCGCCGGGATCGACAATTCATGGCGCAACGCATCCAGCAAGCTGGATTCTTCCTTGCGGACCACCCCGTCGGCGGCAACCATGCGGTAGGCCATCAACAGCAAGGTGTGACGCTGGGGTGCGCTGAGAAAACGTAGAAACATCCGGGTCCCCTGCGGGTATATTCCGACCGTGGCGAGTATAAACCGGGCCATTGGCCCGGCGCGACGGGTTATCGCCTGAGATTCCAGGGCGAAAGCGGCACCAGGTTCAACCCCATCGGCACCTGGGCATTGGCCAGATCCAGCGTGTCGTCGGTGACCGGGATGCGGACGATTCCGGCGGTCAACGGCAGATCGACGGTTCGTTGCGTGGCGTTCTCCAGCCGGACCAGCGGACGGATCAGCGGCACCGAACTGCGCAGCAGGCGGGCGCGCGTCGGGTCCTGCGCCGTCACCAACACCCGTTTGATCACCGATTGCGCCGTCGCATAGGTCAAGATCGCCACGGTATTGGCCGGCATGTCGTCTTCCATGCCCGACAGGGCGACCAGGCGCTTGCGGTCGCCTTCCAGGGTGAAGTGGGCGACCGGCGAATCGGTGTCGTAAAGCCAGTTTCCGTCGCCCAGGGAATAGACCGAGCGCTTGGTCTGGCGTTCGACCACCAGGGTGGTGTCATCCTCGATGGAGGCGGTGCGGCCGGCGGCAACGATGGTGTAAAGCGGCGGCCTTTTGACGTCTTCGGGGGCTTCCAGCGGCCAGGCGTCCAGGCGGATCAAGCCCTCGGCGCGGCTGGTCGAGAAGACATCGACATTGATGACATCCAGGCGCAGCAACAGACGGCGCGGCCTGGGCTCGCCCGGCATCGGTACCAGGGCGGTGTGGAAATTGACGTTGACCATCCGGCCCTGCATCTGCCCATCGACACCGCGCAGGCCGAACAGCGATTCCCCGCCCAGGACGTTGAACATCTCGGCACGCTTCGCCCACAGGCCAATGCCGACGCCGATGGCCAAGATCGGCGACGTCGCAAGCAACACAAACCCGGCGAAGAACAAGCCGGCGACGAAGGTCCAGGTAAGGCGCATGTCTGTACGTCTACTCCCCGGCGAACCTTACGCGGATCGCTCCATCGGGGCAACCCGCAAGGGCTTAGGCCTACAAGGCGACCCCGCTCTTGTAGAACTGGTCGGCCAGGCGGCCCTGCACCAACCGGATGCCCATCGGGCGGATCAGGGGAAAGGCCTTGGGATTGTCGCAATGGGACAAGATCGCCTTGGTGCCGGCGCCGAAGCCCTGCACCGCCTTGACGAAGCTGGACAGTTCGGCGGGCGTGGCCTCGAGCAGATCGTTGTTCCAGATGATCTTGACGTAATCGGGCCGCAATTTTTCGAAGTTCAAGAGCTCGAAATCGCGCCACTCGACGCCGTCGATGCACAATTTTATCTTGGCCTCGCCGGTCACCTTGCGCACGGCGGGAATCAGCGCGCTGTTCTGGATCAGGTCGGTCTTGTGGACCTCGATGACGAAACGCGACGCCAGCCCTTCGGGGGCGCGGACCAGGAACTCGGCGAAATCCTTGGACAGGATGGTATTGATGCCCAGGTTGGCACTGAAGGATTTATGGCTGTATTCCTGAACCTCGCGGACCATCGCCTTCAGGGCGGCGCGGTCCAATTCCTCGCGCAGCGCGTGGAACAGCCAGGGATTGCTGGTGATCTGGATGCCCGGCAGGAAGTTGCGCTGGATCTTGTCGGCCGACAGGGTGAATTCGACGAACTCGACGCTGTGGCTGGAATCGCCGGCCAGATAGATCGATTGGCTTTCGATGCAGTTGCGCATGTCGGCATTGCGCAGCCGCTCGATCAGCACCGCCAGCAATTCCGGCTTCATCGGCTGTTGACCGCCTTCATCGTCCTGGGCGCCGCCGCGCCCGGTGATGGCCTTGACGGCGGCGACGACACGGTCGAGTTCCTTGACGGCGTCGCAAATCTTGAAGAAGCCGAATTCGTTATAGGCGTTGCGCACCGACAGCACGGCATCGCCCATGAACAGCTTTTCGACCTTGTTGCAGATCAGCACCACCTCGGCCAGCGGCAGGTTGGCGTAGGTCACGAACAGGTCGCGGTTGCCGGCGGTGAACAGCTTGAAGTTCTGCGCCTTCTCGAACGATTTCTGGATGAAACGGGTCGCGCCATCCATGCGCAGTTTCAAATCCTCGCCGGCCGGGGCCAGGGATACCGCGAAATGAATGATCCGCTTCCCCAGCGGATCGCGTTTGATGGCGTGCAATTCGTGCAGGAACGCGCGTTCCGCGTCTGTAGCCCGCATGATCGACCCTCCCCCTGTCCCTGAACCTTAGGCCTTGCTGTGCTTGGCGGCGATATAGCGGGAATATTCGTTATCGACCTCCAGGATATGACCCAGCAGCCAATCCAGGACGAAGCCGCGAATCTTCAATGCCGCGCGCTGTTTGTCTCCGGCCTCGACCTGGGTGCGCAATTCCTCGACCTTGGCGACGAATTCGCGGTGCAAGGCGGAGTGGCCTTCCAGCCCGGGATAGCCGACCGCGTTCATCAGCGCTTCTTCGTGGGCGAAATGATACTCGATATAGGCACTCAGCGCGCCCAAAACGTCTTGGACGCACTCGTCGGCCAAGTCGGCATTGATATTAACGTCCAGTTGATTGAGCAGCGCAAACAAGATCAGATGCTGGGCATCCATGTCGTCGTGGCCAATCTTGTATCCGTTTTCCCACGCAAGCATGGAGGTCTCTCCTCATCTTTGGCCAAGACAATGCTGACAAAAAAAGCCGTCACGCCTGATGCGGCGGACAGCTCGGGAAAAACATTAACTCTTTGCCCGACTGCGAATCAAGCTCATTCCTCGGGTCCGGCGGCGTGGCGGAAATCGACAAATGAGTTCGCGATCTCCCGGCAAAATCCCTTATTGGTTGATGGTGTTGATTTTGTATGCAATATCGTCGGAGATGATCGAGATCGGGGTACGCGCGTGATTCATTTGATCTGTCTGGGAAACCCTTGCCACGGAGACGATGGCTTCGGGGGCGCGGTGTTCGAGCGTTTAAGCCAGGTCGCCTGGCCGCCCGATGTGCGGCTGTTCGACGCCAACGCCGAAGGTGGGGCGGTGCCGTTGTTTCAGGGGTGCTCTCGCGCGGTGATGATCGATGTATTGCCGCCGGGGGCGGGGCTGCCCGGGCAGGTTCTGCGGCTGACCGATTACCCGGACGATCCGCAAGGGGCGGCGGCCGGCGGCGGTGCAGGCATCCTGGCGACGGTGCGCCGGACCATCGATCCGCTTCCCGAGATCGAGGTGATCGGCGCGGTGGCGGTCGCCTGCATGCCGTTTCGGCCGGGCCTGTCGCCGTTGCTGTCGGCAGCGGTGGGCACGGTGGCGGCGATGCTGATGCGGGAATTCGCCTCTAACGGTTAAGGGAATCCAGGGCGCCCTGCAGGATATAGGCGGCGGCCATCTTGTCGATCACTTCGGCGCGGCGGGCCCGCGAGGTGTCGGCCTCCAGCAAGGTTCGGGTGACGGCGGCGGTGGACAGGCGCTCGTCCCACAGCGCGACCGGAACGTCGCGCAGGCGCAAAAGATTGCGTACGAAGGCGCGGGTGGACTGGCAACGCGGCCCCTCGGTGCCGTCCATCTCGACCGGCAGGCCCAGCACCAGGCCGCCGACGCCTTGCTTGTCCATCAAGGCGAACAGCGCTTCGACATCCTTGGTGAATTTCTCGCGGCGGATGGTGTCGAAGGGCGAGGCGATGGTCAGGCGCACGTCGGACAGGGCCAGACCGATGGTCTTGGTGCCAAGGTCCAGGCCCATCAGGCGGGCGTCGCGGCCCAGCAGGGGGCGGATTTCGGTGATCGGGCAAAGGGCCATGGCCCCATCATAGGACGGCGCCGGAAAAAGCGCGACCCTCCTTCGACCGGGCCGGGGGGGAGATGACGGCGAATACCCCCGGTTGACCGGTCGAAGAAGGGTCGTTGTCACCGCGGATGCCTGGTCAGGCCAGCGGCGCGGTTCGTCGTTCCAGCGGTTCGAAGCCGGGGCGGCCCTCGGTGGCGATATCGACCCGACAGCGGGGGTGGAATGACGATGGCCAAGGCGACCTCCTTGGAAACCGGGTGCCCTCGGGCAGACTCTGGAATTGGGCGTGCCCGCCCGATTTTGCAAGAGGTCAGGATCAGGTCTGGCGGTACGGCCCGGCCGCTTCCTGCAGGGCCATGTCGGCGGCCACCAGCGGGGTTTCGTGGGCCAGGAAGCGGGCGACCGGCTCGGCCAGGCGCCGGTCGGCGATCCAGTGGGCCGAGCGGGTCGGAACCGGCAAATAGCCCCGGCCCAGTTTGTGCTCGCCCTGGGCGCCGGCTTCGACCCGGGCCAGGCCGTGGGCCAGGGCGAAGTCGATGGCGCGATAGTAGCAGGCCTCGAAATGCAGGAAGGCCGTGTCGGTGTCGGCGCCCCAGGTGCGGCCATAAAGGGTGTCGCCGCCGATCATGTTGAAGGCGGCGGCGACCGGGCGGCCGTCTTGTTCCGCCCACACCAGCACCACCTGCGCGCCCAGGGTCGAGGCCGACAGCGCCTCGAAGAAGGCGCGGGTCAGATAGGGCTGGCCCCATTTGCGCCGCGCCGTGGCGTGGACCAGGCGCAGGAAATGGTCCCAATGGAAGGGCTGGATGTCGGCCCCGACCAGGGTGCGGATGGTCAGGCCCGAGCGTGCCACCGCGTCGCGTTCCTTGCGAATCTGCTTGCGGCGCCGGGATGCCAGGTCGGCCAGGAAATCGTCGAACCGGCCATAGCCGCGGTTGGTCCAATGATATTGATAGCCCAGCCGGGTCATGAAGCCGGCCGCTTCCAACTCAGCGATGTCGCCATCATCGGTGAAGGTGACGTGGGCCGAGGACAGCTTGTTGTCGCTGGCCAATTGCACCATGGCGGCGGCCAGGGTCGCACGGCCCGAGCGGCCGGGGCGGACCATCAGGCGGGGGCCGGCGACCGGCGTGAAGGGCACCGCGCATTGCAGCTTGGGATAATATTGTCCCCCGGCCCGGCCATAGGCCTCGGCCCACGCCCAGTCGAAGACGTATTCGCCATAGGAATGGCTTTTCAGGTAAAGGGGCGCGCAGGCGGCCAGGGTGCCGTCGCTGTCTTGGACCGTCAGGTGGCACGGGCTCCAGCCGGTGTTGGCCGAGGCCGATCCCGATTGTTCCAGGCAATCCAGGAAGGCGTGGCTGACGAACGGGTTGGAGCTGGCGGCGCAGGCGTCCCACGCCGCCCGGTCGATCCGGGCGATCGAATGGACGGCGGTGACGTTGACGGCCGTGTCGCCTTCGGGCATCGGGTCTCCGATCTTTTTGCTTCCCGCTTGATATGGCTGCGGTTTTGATGGATTCCAAGCGCCGATATGATATAACCCGCGCCTTATTCCCGGACCCCGCGCCCCAATAACCGGATCATGACGACGGCCAGCCCGCCACCCATCGACTTTGCCGCCCTTGGCCGCGCCGAGCTGGCCGACGATGGTGGCCGCGCGCTGGACGCCTTGCTGCTGGTGAGCGCCGACATCGTCGATGCCACCCGCCAGGCGGTGGCGGCTGGCTATGCGGTGATGCCGACCGGCGGCCTGACCAGCGCCATCGGCTCGTTCGATTACAAGAAGGAAAGCGTCGCTGACTTCGCCGGGATCGTCGCCATCCGGCCCAAGGGGGCCGTTACCGCCGACATCGTCGATGCCGCCACCCCGATCGAGCACTTGCGGACCCACGAGGTGGCCCTTGATCGCGAAAATGGGCTGGTGTCGGCCGGGGCCGGCCTGACCTTTACTCAGATCAACGCCGTGCTGGCCGAACAGGTCGGACCCAACGCCCGGGTGCTGGTGGATTTGACCAGCATCGGCTCGGCCTTCGTCGGCGGCGTCGTCGCCACCGGCGCCATGGGACCGCTGCGCATGCGGCCCAGCATGACGCTGGATGCGGTGGTCCTGGCCGATGGCGGCGAGGCCCGGGTGATGGCCGGCGACGATCTGGACCTGGTCGAGGGATTGCAGGGCTGGACCGGCATGGTCGCCGCCGCCCGCTTCCGTTTCTACGACGTGCCGCCCTCGGAATTCGGCCTGGTCCTGCCGGTGCAGGGCAGCGACATCGACGCCGTGGCCGGCCTGTTGGCCTATCTCGAGCCCTGGACCCAGGTGCACCTGCCGGGCGCCGGCGGCCGCCTTGGCAACGGCGACACCGTGTTGAACGGCGTCGAGCTGGTCAGCCGCGATTCGCTGGAAGTCTTCGTCGAACATGCCCAGGACCCGGCCCGGTCCAAGGCCCAGGGTTTGCTGCAATCGTGCGAGTATGCCGGCGCCGACTGGCTGGCCTGCATCACCGGCTGGTCCGAGAATTCGGTCGATGATGTCCTGTTCAGCCTGCTCGACCCCGAGACCGAGACCATCGGCGGCGTGATGATCGAATATGGCGTCGGCTTCTCGTCGGGCGCCGAGATGGACACCTTCCGGGCCATCCGCGAAGGCGCCCCCGACCTGGCCCGCACCCGGGCCCGCGTCCGGCCGGAAGGGCGGATGAAGCCGTGGACCACCTCGACCGACGTCAACGTCTCGGTGCCGGCCGACGCCGGCGCCATCGCCGATGTCATGGCCGCCTATGCCGATTATCGTCAGGCGGTGCGCACGCTGGCCCGCGAACTGGCCGGCAGCGGCGTCGATATCGAATTGTCGGCCTACGGCCATCTGTCGCCGCACGGCATCGACCCGCATCACCGCGTCACCATCTTCGCCGATGAAGGCCTGGAAACCGCCCTGGCCGCCGCCCGCCAGGCGGTGCTGGCCGACAAGCGCACGTTGATTCGCGACCTGCTGCACGCCGCCGAGCGCGGCGGCGGTCGCGTCACTGGCGGCGAGAAGGGGGCTCCGTCGCTGGTGGAAATCGCCCGTGCCGCCGGCGGCGAAGGTCGCATGCCCGAAGAATTGCGGCGCCGCATGGGGCGTGCTCGTGCCGCGGTTTCTTCCGCGCCGACAAACTTCAACTTTCGAGCGCCCGACGAGATGAAGTGCGCACAGACATAAGACATATGGCTTGCTATTATTGAATCTTCCGTTGCCAAGGTGAAATCTGTATGGTTCCGGCGGGGGCGCTTGCCGCCCAAGCGGAGGGCCAATATTTGAAACGCGCAGATTTGTTCGTGACGGGGGTGGAGCGGCACCTGGGGCCGGATGCCATCATCGTCAGCAAGACCGATCCGCAAGGGCGGATTATCTATGCCAATCAAACATTCCTGGAAATTGCCGGTTACACCGCGGCCGAGGTGCTGGGCAAGCCGCACAATCTGGTCCGTCACCCCGACATGCCGCGTTGCGTGTTCAAGTTACTGTGGGACACCATAAACTCTGGCAATGAAATCTTTGCCTACGTGGTGAATCGGTCCAAGAACGGCGACCATTATTGGGTGTTCGCCCACGTCACGCCCACCTTCGACGCTTCCGGTGCCATCAAGGGGTACCATTCCAGCCGCAGGGCGCCGACGCCGGCCGCCATCGCCGCCATTAAGCCGGTCTATGCCGAGTTGCTGGCCGAAGAGGCCAAGCATGCCAATCCCAAGGAGGCCGCGGCGGCCGGGGTTGATCTGCTGGTTCGTAAATTCATTGGCGTTGGGGGCAGTTATGAAGACTTGGTCTTCTCTCTTTAAGTCGTTCGGCGCCTCCCTGGCGACGGCGATCTTGGCGTTGGTGCTGGCGGTGACGGCGATCGCGTCGGGCAGCGCCCTGCAGATCGGCCTGGCCGCCGCCATCCTGGCCTTGGCCTGCCTGTCGGCCCTGTGGAACCGCATGGGCACCGCCGCGGTGACCCGCGTCGTCAACGCGCTCGAGGGCATGGCCGGCGGCCGTTTGGACGACCGTCTGATCCGCGTCGGCGATGGCGGCGAGGTCTATCGCCTGATGGAAGCCTTCAACGCCTCGGCCGACAAGGTCGAAGCCTTCACCCGCGAGGTCCGGGGCGCTTTGGAAGCCGCGTCGCACGGGCGCTTCAAGCGCACCATCCGCCCCGAAGGCATGAGCGGCGACTATATGGGCTATGTCCAGGCCATCAACGTCGCCTGCGCCCGCATGGAAGAAGGCGAGAAAAGCGTCGGCGCCATGATCGAGCGCATCGACAAGCAGGTCGCCGACACCATCGAAAGCGTGTCGGGCCTGACTGCCGATCTGGTCGATAGCGCCCAGACCATGTCGGGGGTGACCAGTTCGGTCAAGCATGACACCCACGCCGCCTCGGATGCCGCCGGCGACGCCTTCACCTCGGCACAAGCGGTGGCCGCCGCCGCCGAGGAATTGCATGCCTCGATCGCGGAAATCGCCTCTCAGGTCGGCCGCTCGACCGGCGCCGCCCAGGATGCGGTGACCCGGATGGGCGACGCCCGCCATGTGGTCGATCGACTGGGCATCGCCGCCAACGAAATCGGCCAGGTGGTCGAATTGATCGGCACCATCGCCGCCCAGACCAATCTGTTGGCCCTGAACGCCACCATCGAAGCCGCGCGAGCGGGCGAAGCCGGCAAGGGCTTCGCGGTGGTCGCCAACGAGGTCAAGCATCTGGCCAACCAGACCGCCAAGGCCACCGACGAGATCACCAGTCGGGTCTCGACCATCCAGCGGGTGTCGCGTGACACCGTCGGCATGATCGACGACGTCTCGACCGCCATTCAGGGCATGGAACAGGTTGCGGCCGGCATCTCGGCCGCCGTCGAGGAGCAGACCGCCGCCACCAGCGAGATCGCCCGCAACGTGTCCTTGACCGCCGAACAGGCCGAAGCGGTCAAAAGCCGCATGCATTCGGTCGAGGAAAGCGTCAAGAACGCCGACGGCGCCTCGCACGCGGTCAGCGAAAGCGCCGTGCGCATGGACGAATCGCTGGTCAGCATGCGCAAGCTGCTGATCAAGGCGGTGCGCACCTCGTCGGACTTCGCCAACCGCCGCAAGGGCCGCCGCCGCGCCACCATGCTGGAGGCCGAGCTGTCCAGGGACGGCCGGTCGGCCAAGGTGATCATCCACGATTTGTCGGAAGACGGGGCGATGGCCACCACGGTCCAGGGTGAGCAATGTACCCGCGGCTCGCGCATGACCATGACCATTGCCTCCGAGAACGTCAAGCTCGAGGCCGAGATCACGGCCTGCACCGAGGGCTTCCTGCACATGCATTTCGTCGCGGGCAAGTTGGAGAGCGCTCGGGTCGATTCCTTGTCGAAATCGTCGATCTCCAAGCTGATGGACCTGACCAAGGACGACCACCGCGCCTTTGTCGGACGGGTGGCCGAGGCGGTGGCCGGTAAGCTCAGGCTGCTGCCGGCTGACCTGTCGACGCACCATACCTGCCGGTTGGGCAAGTGGTACGACAACGTCACCGACGACCGCATGATGTCGCTGCCGGCGTTCCGCGAATTGCTGGACCATCACCGTCCGGTCCATACCAAGGGTCGCGACATCTTGGTGGCGCTCAATTCCGGCGACCAGTCCCAGGCCTTGGCCGGGATGGACGAACTGGAGGAGATGTCCAAGCGGGTGATCGCTACCTTGGACCAGTTGGGCCGGCAGTTCGCCGCCTGATTACTTGATTTCCACCGCCTGGAAGCGGCTGGCCTTGAAGCCCGTGGACCAATGGTTCAAGGGCATGCCGGCCTTTTGCTTGAGGTGGGCCAGGAACTGCCCCTTGTCGGGCAGTTGTTCCCACACCGACGGCAGGAACAGGGCGCGCTTTCCACCATCCTCGATGATCAGCCCGTCGATGCGCGGGCGAAGCTGCGCCAGAAGGTCGGCCTGGTCGACGAAAGTCATCGGCTCGGGCGGGGTCAGCACCGACACCGACAGGTCCAGGCCTTGCACCTCGTCGGGTCGAAGCGGGGGAAAGCGCGGGTCCTTGAAGGCGGCCTTGAAGGCGTTGTCGGTGACGTCTTCCAACAGCGGCCGCCAGGCGATGGCCGAACCGATGCAGCCGCGCAACTGACCGGCCCGCTTCAGGGTGACGAACACCGCGCCGGGCTGGCCCATGGCCGCCGGCATGTCGGGGGTCATCGCCTCGCGCGCTGGGTGGCCGGTTTGCAGCCCGACCCGGATCGAGGCCCAGGCCAACTGTTTCAGCAATTCACCCATGGCGCGGATCGGGTCCTCGGCCGATGGTTCGGCCGGGTACAGCGCCCAGGCGCCATAGCCGACCACCCGGTCCTTCGGTCCGGCGGTGTCGCCGGAATTGCGCACGTCCAGGGTGACGATCTCCAGGCCGCGGCGCTTGGCCGCCAGCAACAGGCCGCCGACGGGAATGCGGCCGCAGGCCTGGTCGCGGCCCAGGCCGTTCGGGTCCAGCCGCTCGATGGCGGCGACCGAGGCGGAATCGAGCTTCTGGCAGGACGGATAATCCAGGTAATGCGACAGGTCGGTCGAGATGACGATCAAGGTCTCGGGCCCGCCCCAGGCGGCGTCCAGCAGGGCAGCCACCTCTTCCGGTCGGGCGTCGCCGATCACCACCGGGACCAGGGTGAAGCGGGTCAGGCACCGTTGCAGGAAGGGGATGTGGACTTCCAGCGAATGTTCCTGCGCATGGGCGGCGTCCAGGCTGCCCAGCATCGGCACGCCCTGCAGGCCGTCGATGAAGGCGCGGTCGATGGGCACGGGGCCTAAGGGCGAGGCCCAGAAATCGGCCCCGCTGACCGCCATGCCGCGAAAGGCCACGCGGTGTGACGGCCCCAACAGGACGATTCGGGTGATGGTGTCGCGCCCGCCTTCCAGCAGGGCATAGGCGCTGGCGGCCACCGGCCCGGAATAGACATAGCCGGCGTGTGGCGCGATCAGCGCCTTGGGCACCTGTGCGCGGGCTTGCGCGCGCGCGCCGGCCTGGCCCAGATAGGAATCGACCTGCTGGGCCAATTGGGCGGCGTCGGCCGGATAGAACTGACCGGCGACGGCAGTGGGGCGAATGGCGGTCATGGTCGGTATTTTACGCTATAATCGGGTCTGAAAACAGACACGGGTAGCCGTCCATGACCGATGTCCAAGGATCGCACTTTCCCGCCCGCCACTGGCACGCCCTGAAGGACGGCCGCATCCAGTGCGATGTCTGCCCGCGTTATTGCAAGCTGAACGATGGCCAGCGCGGCTTGTGCTTCGTGCGCGCCCGCATGGGCCAGACCATGGTGCTGACCACCTATGGCCGCTCGTCGGGATTCTGCGTCGATCCGATCGAGAAGAAGCCCCTGAACCATTTCCTGCCGGGCAGCGGAATCCTGTCGTTCGGCACCGCCGGCTGCAATCTGACCTGCAAGTTCTGCCAGAACTGGGACATCTCGAAGGCGCGCGAGATCGACCGCCTGAACCAATTGGTCGGCCCCGAAGACATCGCCCGGGCGGCGCTGCAGACCGGGTCGCGCGCGGTGGCCTTCACCTACAACGACCCGGTGATCTTCCTGGAATACGCCATCGACACCGCCAAGGCCTGCCGGGCGGCGGGGATCAAGAATGTGGCGGTGTCGGCCGGCTATATCGCGCCCGACGCCAGGGCCGAATTCTATGCCCACATGGACGCCGCCAATATCGACCTCAAGGCCTTCACCGAGGAGTTCTATCACACGCTGTGCGGCGGCCATCTCGACGCCGTGCTGGAGACCTTGAAGTACCTGAAGCATGAAACCGACGTGTGGTTCGAGATCACCACCTTGCTGATCCCCGGCCAGAATGACGGCGATGACGAACTGGCGGCGCTGGCGGCCTGGGTGGCGACCGAGCTGGGGCCGGACGTGCCTTTGCATTTCTCGGCCTTCCATCCCGATTACAAGATGACCGACCTGCCCGACACGCCGCTGTCCACCCTGGCCCGCGCCCGCGAGATCGCCAGACGGGCTGGATTGCATTACGTCTATACCGGAAATGTCCATGACGAAGCCGGCGGCAGCACCTATTGCCCCGGCTGCGGCACCAAGCTGATCGGCCGCGACTGGTACCAGATCACCCGCTGGCACCTGCGGCCCGACGGCACCTGCCCGGATTGTGGAACCGCGATTGCCGGCCATTTCGAGGCCAGCCCCGGCACCTGGGGCCGCAAGCGCGTGCCGGTGCGGTTCGGGTCTGGTTAGCCGAGCCTGTCTTGACCAGCGACAAGGGGCGCACCAAACTAATGCTCTATGCTATTGAGCATTGACGGGCGACGGGGCGCCCATGACCGAACGCCTGGACGGAGTAAGGCCAAGATCATGAGCGAGAACGAACTGTTGGACTGGGTGGCCGACAAATCCATCATCGTCGTCGAGGACGAAAACTCGTCGCGGATGGTGCTGGCGGGGCTGCTGCGCAGTATCGGGGCGACCAAGGTGCGCACCGCCACCAACGGCGAGGACGCTTTGCGTCTGATCGAGACCAAGGGCGTGCCCGACATCATCTTCTGCGATTGGATGATGCCGGGAATGGACGGGCTGACCCTGTTGTCGGTGGTCAAGCCGCGGCATCCCGACGTTCGCTTCGTCATGGTGACCTCGAAGAAGGAACCCGACGATGTCCGCACCGCCGCCGCCCTGAAGGTCGATGGCTATATCGTCAAGCCCTTCGCGCGGGCCACGTTGATGGACAGCCTGAGCCGGCTTCGGGCCAAGGACATGTGAGCACGAAAAAGCCCCGGATGGTCGTCCGGGGCTTTGTGGTGCAGGTTGGCTCAGGACGCCTTGCGGACGCGGATGATCACATCGACGCCCACCATTTCCATGCCCGGAGGCGCGGTCGGCAGGTCAAGGACGCGCGGCTGCGTGCCGGGGATGTCCTCGATGCGGCCGGAGGCCTCGTGGTAATAATGGTGGTGTTCCGAGACGTTGGTGCAAAACCAGCTGCGCTCACCCACCGGCACCCGCTTGACCAGGCCGGCGGCGGCGAATTCGTGCAAGGTGTTGTAGACGGTCGCCAGCGACAGGCGAATCCCGGCCGACTTCGCCTCTTGGTGCAGGCTGTCGGGCGTCAGATGGCGGCGGCCGCCATCATGGATGATTCGGGCGATGGTCAGGCGCTGACGTGTGGGGCGAATACCCACGGCCCTCAGGGCTGACTCGTCGATTGCAGGCACGACATCCTCCCGACTTACGAAAATACGGGCTGCATATTAGGGGCGATACAAAAAATGAGCAACCAAATGATGAATTGAATCATCTCCCCGATTCGCCTTGTATCGTTCAGGTGCCGTCGGCAATGAATCCGGCCAGTTTGCGCAGCATGGCGAGGTCGCGGTGCAGGTGCTCGAGGTCGTGGTTGCGCCACATCCGACCGAAGCAACCCAGCGCCTGGCAGTCGCCGCAGGCCTGGTCGCGGCCCTTCAATTCGGCCTCGAGGGTGCTGATCATGGTTTCCAGGTGGCGGCGTCGTTCGGCGACATCGACCAGATCCAGGAAAGCCAGCTTCAGCCGCAGGCCGGTCTGCCCCAACGCCGCGCCGGGCCGGTCGAGCGGCAAGGACAGCATCAGCGACAAGGTCTCGCGGCCGGCTGCGGTGATGGCGAAGACCGGGTCCGGACGGGTCGGCTCGGCCGACAGATGGCCGCCACGGACCATTTCATCCAGGCAGTCGCACACCAATTGACCCGAAGGGCTCCACTGGCCGGCCGAGATGGTGTCGATGGCCTGGCAGATCGTCTCGGTGTCGATGGCGCGCCGCGCCGCGCAGCCCAACGCCGCCAGCCAGATGAAATCGCCCGCGCCCATCGGCCGGGTCCACGGAATGCTTGCCAGGGAGGTTCGGTCGAGATGGCTCATGGGGCACCATGTGCAAGTGCTAATTATTCGCATCAGTAGCCGATCGGGCGATGCGCTGTCAACCGCCCGCACGGTGCTGCGATGCACAATTTTTCGCTGTGGATTTCCCGTTGCGGCGGCGCTTGACGTTGCCGTATCGTCATGAAAAAGCAATGGGCCAACCGGCCATGAAGATCGGGGAGCGTTTCCATGCCCATTCCAGGCCACAAGAGCCTGACGGTTGGTGTTCGTGAAATCGACGCCGGAACCGAGGGCTTGTGCTACCTGATGAGCCGCCTGTTCGAGCCGATGGTCGAATGCCGACGGGCCGGTGGCGTGTGCGACCGCACCCAATGCACCCGGATTTCCGCCTTGTTGCGCTATGTCGACCGCAACTTCCTGGCCCAGGAAGCGCTGATGGAGCAGGCCGACTACCCTTACGAAGACCATCACCGGCGCGAGCATTGGCGCCTGGTCCATCAGTTGCGCCGCATGCGCGAGGGCAATGTCTGCGCCGACCGTGACCGCACGGTGGTCAGCGAGGTCGTCGGCCGCTGGATGATGGAACATGTCGGCGAATGCGATCGCCGCCTGGGCAATTGGGCGGTGACGCGCCGCGTGCTGGACCCGTCCAGCTGATTTTGCCGTTCTGGGCAAAAAACCACCTAAATTCCGTAGTCTTGACCAATGTTAAAGCTCGCTCCTTGCCGTGGCGGATAGCTTCATCCCCGTGGTGGGGCATGTCCCCACGGAGGCTTGAAATGTAAAGGGTGCGACCACCGTCGGGGGGAACCGCGGTGGATGAAGTTCAAACCCTCATCGTTCGAGGAGCGACCATGTCCGAGACACTGACGAAAGCCGCTGCCCGTAATATTTTTTACGGCGGTACGGCGTTTTTCTTCGTGGTGTTTGTCGCCTTGACCGCGCATAGCGTGACCAGGGCCAACGCCATTGCAGCAGCCAACCCCGTCACCCCGTCGGTGGCGGCCGGCAAGCATGTTTGGGAAAAACATTCTTGTATCAATTGCCACACCCTGATCGGTGAGGGCGCCTACTACGCGCCGGAACTGGCCAATGTGTGGGTGCGCTTCGGCGGCAAGGAAGACGCCAACGGCGCCCGCGAGGCGCTGAAGGCGTGGATGAAGGGCCAGCCCTCGGGCATCGAAGGCCGCCGCCAGATGCCCCAGTTCAATCTCTCCGAGAAGGAACTGGATGACCTCGTTGAGTTCTTCAAGTGGACCAGCGAGATCAACACCCAGAATTGGCCGCCGAAGGTCAGCGGTTAAGGCGCGAGGTAAAGACTATGAAATACCAATCGCAAAAGGTAGCGCTGTATTACTTCGCAGGCGCGATGGCTCTGTTCGTCGCGCAGGTGTTGTTTGGCACCCTTCTGGGCACCGTGGTCGTCAAGCCGAATTTCCTGGCTGACCTGGTTCCCTTCAACATCCTGCGCATGATTCACACCAATGCGCTGATCGTCTGGCTGCTGATGGGCTTCTTCGGCTGCGCCTACTACCTGATCCCGGAGGAATCCGAGACCGAACTGCACAGCCCCGGCCTGGCCGTGTTGCAGTTCTGGCTGTTCCTGATCGGCGCCGCCGCCGCGGTGGTCGGCTACCTGTTCAAGATCCACGAAGGCCGCGAGTTCCTGGAACAGCCGCTGTGGATCAAGTTGGCCATCGTCGTGGTCGCCCTGATGTTCCTCTACAACGTCACCATGACGGTGCTGAAGGGTCGCAAGACCGCCATCACCAACGTCTTGCTGATGGGCCTGTGGGGCATCGCGGTGTTCTTCCTGTTCTCGCTCTACAACCCGAACAATCTGGTCCTGGACAAGATGTTCTGGTGGTGGGTCGTCCATCTGTGGGTGGAAGGCGTGTGGGAACTGGTCATGGCTTCGGTGCTGGCCTTCCTGATGATCAAGCTGACCGGCGTCGATCGTGAGATCGTCGAGAAGTGGCTGTACATCATCATCTCGATGACCCTGTTCACCGGCATCCTGGGCACCGGCCACCACTACTACTGGATCGGCACTCCGACCTATTGGCAGTGGATCGGCTCGATCTTCTCGACCCTGGAAGTCCTGCCGTTCTTCGCCATGGTGGTGTTCACCTTCTACATGGTGTGGAAGGGCGGCCGTCAGCATCCGAACAAGGCGGCGCTGCTGTGGTGCCTGGGCTGCTCGACCTTCGCCTTCTTCGGCGCCGGCGTGTGGGGCTTCCTGCACACCCTGGCCCCGATCAACTACTACACCCACGGCACCCAGGTGACCGCGGCTCACGGGCACCTCGCCTTCTACGGCGCCTATGTCATGCTGAACGTCGCGATGTTCACCTATGCCATGCCGCTGCTTCTGAAGCGCGAGCCCTATAACCAGCTGCTCAACATGTGGGGCTTCTGGATCACCACCTCGGCGGTGACCTTCATGACCTTCGCGTTGACCTTCGCCGGCGTGGTGCAGACCCATCTGCAGCGCGTGCTGGGCATGAACTTCATGGAAGTTCAGGAACAGCTGGCTCTGTTCTACTGGTTCCGTCTGGGCGCCGGTCTGTTCACCCTGGTTGGGGTGATCCTGATCGTCTACTCCCTGGTGGTTCCGGGCAAGGCCGCGCAAGCGACCAAGGCTGGCTATCAGCCCGCCGAGTAAGTGACGACTAATAGGGGGGCGGGCCGCTTTGAAACCAAGCGGACCGCCCCTTTTTTATGGACAGCAAACCGTCTCCCGCCATGAGGCGAGCACGGCTCGCCTCATGGCGGCTGTCAAACGCGAAAAATAGGCGCAGGGCCGCCCCAAGCCTATTTTTCTCATTTTGAATCAACGTGCAAAAGTACACTGAGCGAAGCGAAGGACTTTTACGCGACACTTAAATCGGAGTGATACCAATGAGCGGCACCCAGACCGACATCCCCTTCTACATGCCCGTGGGCAACGAATGCCGTCTGTTCGAGCTGGCCTTCCGCCACAAGCTGCCGCTGTTGTTGAAAGGGCCCACGGGGTGCGGCAAGACCCGCTTCGTCGCCCACATGGCCGCCCGCATGGGCCGGCCCTTGCACACGGTGTCGTGTCACGATGACTTGACCGCCGCCGACCTGACCGGTCGTTACCTGCTGAAGGGCGGCGACACCATCTGGGCCGACGGCCCGCTGACCCAGGCGGTGCGCACCGGCGGCATGTGCTACCTGGACGAGGTGGTCGAAGCCAGGAAGGACGTCACCGTGGTCTTGCACCCTTTGACCGACGACCGCCGCATCCTGCCGCTGGATCGCACCGGCGAGCTGTTGGACGCGCCGGACGAATTCATGCTGATCGTGTCCTACAATCCCGGCTATCAGAACGTCCTGAAGCAGCTGAAGCCATCGACCCGCCAGCGCTTCGTCGCCATCGAGTTCGACTTCCCGCCGGCCGACATCGAGCGCAAGGTGGTCGCCACCGAATCCGGCCTGCCTGAAGAACAGGTGGTGTCGCTGGTGATGCTGGCCCAGAAGCTGCGCGCCATGAAGGGCCACGATCTGGAAGAGGGCGTCTCGACCCGTCTGCTGGTCTATTGCGCCACCTTGATCAATGCCGGGCTGCCGGTGCGCGAGGCCGTGCAGGCGGCGATGATCGAGCCGCTGACGGACGATTTCGACGTCAAGAAAGGGCTCGACGAACTGGTCGTCGCGGTGTTCGGGTAACGCCGATGAGCTGGCTCGAGAAGCTGGAACTGGAAGAAACCGTCGGCCGCTTCTGGCACCGTTTGGTCGGCGAGAAGCATTCCTGGCCGCGCCACCCCGAGGCCGCCGTCACGCTGGACGAGGTCCGCGCCCAGCTGGCGGTGTTCTTTCGCGGCCTGGGTGGCGATTCCGGTGTCGCCATCGCCTCGGCCTCGCTGCGCACCTCGGAACACCGGCTAAGCTGGCGCCAGCGCATCGGCATGGACGACGAACGCATGGTGGTCGCCGCCCGCGACGAGGTGTCGCTGTCCTTGCCCGATGTCTTGGACCATTTCCCCGAGGCCAGCCACAACCGCGATCTCTATTTCTGGCTGGCCGCCTTCTTCGCGATGCTGCCGCCGGCCGGTCCGCCGGAATCCGACCCCTTGCGGACCGATCTGGCCTTCCTGGCCCGCGCCTCGCTGGCCACCCGGGCGGTGGTCGACCAGTTTCCCGGCCTGGCCAAGCGTTATGGCGTGCTGTCGGCGGTGCTGCGCGCCCTGCGCCCCACACGCCCGGTCTCGGGGATCGAGGCCCAGGTCGAGGCGCTGGTGACGGAATTGCTGGGCGGCCCGGCCGACCCTGCCAACCCGTTGCGTCCGGTCCTGTCGGGCACGATACTCGACGGATTGTCGGCGCCCGCCACCTACAAGCCGTTCCTGCCCTGTCCGCTGTGGGGCGAGGCGCTGCACCGCGAGCCCGAATCCCGCCTGGACGAGGATGAAATCTCGACGCCGGATTCCAAGAAGGAAGAGGAAGGTGCGGACAACAAGCGCCGCCACGCCGAGCGCAAGAAGCAGGACAATGCCGACCGCAAGGATCCGCTGATCCTGAACCGCTTCGAGAAGATCCTGTCCTTCGCCGACATGGTCAACGTCAACCGCGGTGCCGACGATCCCGACGAGGAAGAAGCCAAGAAGGCCGCCGAGGAGATGGACAAGATCACCATCTCGCAACATGGCAAGAAGGCGGCGACCAAGCTGAAGTTCGACCTGGACCTGCCGCCCGAGGCGACCGAGACCACCAAGCTGTCCGGCACCCATCTCTATCCCGAATGGGATCATCGCGCCGCCTGCTATCACAAGGATCATTGCGTGGTCCATGTGGCGGTCGCCCCCGAGGAAGGCGAGAACTGGGTCCCGGACGAGCAGGCGCGGCGGCGCATCCGTCAGGTCAAGCGCCAGTTCGAGGCGCTGCGCACCAAGGCCCAGCTTCTGCGTGCCCAGGTCGACGGTTCGGAACTGGACACCGAGGCGGTGGTGCGGGCCCGGTCCGACCTGGCCGCCTCGGGCCAATGTTCCGACCGGGTCTATATGCAGCGTCGGCCGATGGAACGCGACCTGGCGGTGGCGGTGCTGCTGGATTCCTCGCTGTCCACCGATTCCTGGGTGGAAAACCGCCGGGTGCTGGATGTGTCCAAGGAAGCGCTGGCGGTGTTTTCCCACGGCCTGGCCGCCTGCGACGATCCCTTCGCCATCTACACCTTCACCTCGCGCAAGCGGGCCTGGGTCAAGGTCGATACCATCAAGGATTTCGACGAAACCTTAAGCCCGGCGGTGATGCGCCGCATCGGCGCGGTCAAGCCCGGCTATTTCACCCGCATCGGCACCGCCATCCGCCACGTCACCAAGCAGTTGGAGGAGCGGCCCAACCGCCACCGCCTGCTGTTGGTGATCACCGACGGCAAGCCCAACGACATCGACCATTACGAAGGCCGCTACGGCATCGAGGACACCCGGAAGGCGGTGGCCGAGGCCCGCGCCAAGGGCATGGCGGTGTTCGGCGTCACCATCGACAAGAAGGCCCAGACCTATTTCCCGCACCTGTTCGGCCGCGGCGGCTATGCCATCGTCCACCATCTGGCCCAACTGACGGCGGCACTGCCGCGCATCTATCGGCATCTGGTGGGGTAGGGCAGGATCAGGCGGTCAGCACCTCGGTCACCGTCCGTCCGGCCACCATTCCGCGGGCCTTCAGCGAGGCGATGGTCCAGCCCTGCGGCGCCTGGTAATGGGGCAGGTCGGGCTTGCTGGTCCAGTTCCCGCCCCATTCAAGGCCGCATTCGGCGGCCAGGCCGCCCACCTGGGCCCAGTCGCTGACGCCGTCCTGGTTCCAGTCGCAACCATTGCTCCAATCGACCTGGCGGCCACTCTTGACCACGATGTCGAAGGCCAGGCCATAGCCGTGGAAACTGTCGCTGGCCGTCGGCGCCCAGGTGACCGCATGGCGATTGCCCGCTTCGTCGATGGGGGCCATGCCGGCCTTCTTGCGCAGGGCGTTGACCTCGTCCAGGGGCTTCCTGCTTTGGGCGAACAAGGCGGCCTGTTCCTCGGCGGTGCGCAAGGTCTCGGTGATCTGCACTTCCAGTTTGAAGCGCTCCATCGCCAACTGGACCAGCTTTTCAGCGCGGCGGCGAACCTCTGGATGAAGCTTTTCCGTTCCCCTCATGACCAGCCCTCCCGGAACAAAACAACCGGTAATACTTATGGTCGCCGGTGGTAATCCGTCAAGATTGATTTCGGTTGGACGGGGACCTTTCCCGCCCGGCCGCCAGCACCGCGCGCCACACCTTGTCGGGGCCGTAATGCTCGCGGGCGAAGGCCAGGGCGCGGGCAGCGATGGCGTCTCGCAGGTCGGGGCGACGGTCCAGCACCCGGCACATGCCCTCGATGTCGCCGGCATGGGACCAGGGCAGGTAATGGTGCCAGGGGGTGAAGAAGGCCTCGGTGCCGCTGCCGTCCTGTTCAAGCAATAGGGCGCCGCAGGCGATGGATTCCCACACCCGGCCGGTGACCAGGCGTTCGGCCTGGTCGTGGGCGGCAAGGTTCAAGACAATGCCGGCCCGGGCCAGTTCGGCGGCATAATCGGCCGGGCTGGCGGTGCGCTGCTTTCGTTCGGCGCCGATCAACAGGGTCAGGCCCAGCGGCCGGTCGGCCAGCGCCGCCAGCAGCATCACCCGGTGGGGCTGGGCCAGTCCGCCGACGAACAGCAGGCCGCGATCATTGGCGCCTGGCGCGAAGGGCGGGTGCAAGGCCGGCACCGGAATGGCCACGCCCTTGCCGCCCATGGCCGGCAGGGAGGGCGAGTGGGGGTCGAACACCAAGACGCCCTCGGAAATCTCCGCCCAATATTCCATCAGCGACTGGGCCGCCTTCAGGGCGTCGCGGAACATGCAGACCAGCCGGAAGCCGAACCGGGCCTTCCACCCGGCCACCATATCGCGGGAAAGGCCGCGCCCGGTCGGCGACCAACTGCAATCCAGCAGCACGATATCGGGACGGGTGCGCTCGATATGCTCGGCCAGGGCGGCCAGACGCTGGGCGATGGCGCTGTCGGGGGCGCGCACTTCCAAGGGCTTGCCGGCGGCATCGTCCAGCCACAGATCCAATCGGCCCCCGGCCAAATCGGCGGTGGCGGCCAAATGGGCGGCCAGATCGTTGGGGAAGACCTCGCGGCCGCCATTGGTGGCGGCACCGACGAACAAGACGCGGGCGCTGTCGGGGGTAGTCTCGGCCCCGGGCAGGGCGAAAGGCGGTTTGGGGGGCGTGGTCAGCCCGCGCTCGATCCGGGCCTCGATGGCGTCGGGCGGGGTGGCAGGGGGACGGCAGGGGCCGATCATCGCCGCCAAGCTATCCTCGTTGGCCTGCCAGATCGGCTGCAGCATCCTGAGCGACGCCTCGGGCTGGCCGGCCTCCAGCAGGGCCTCGCCGGCCCGGACCAGGGCCATCGGCGCGATCCCATGGCGGCCCATCCATTGGGCGACGAAGCCCGCGCCCTCGACAGCGCGCCCGGCCTGGCGGCAGGCCTTGACCAGCCGGTCGTGGCTGTCGTCCCACTGGGGACGGCCGCCCAGGGCCGTGACCAATTCGGTGATGTCGTCATGGGTGCCCGCCTCGAACGCGGTCAGAAGCGGCGAGATTCTGAAGGGGCTGCCCGGCGCGATGCGGGCGGTAAGGCCTCGGGCGGTGTCATCGTCGCCGACCAGGGTGGCCAGGCAGGCGCGGTCGGACAGAAGACCGTCATCGGTGGGCGCCTCGGTCAGGCCGCGTTCCAGGGTGTCTATGGCGAGGTCCAGCATGCCGCCGGACCGGGCCAGATGGGCCAGCGAGCGCCAGGCCAGCGGCGCGGGCGCACCGGCGTTGCGCCATTCCTCGATCCGGGCCTGGCCGGCCGGCTGCGCCGCCGCCGGGAAGCGATCGGACAGCCAAGTCTCGAAAACGGTGGTCACAATTGGTCGAGCCGGCGAAAGAAGGCGGCGACGGTATCGACGGTGTGTTCGCCATAGCGGCGTCTCAGCTCGACCGGGCGGGCGACCACCTGGGCGCGGACGTCGGCGAACAGGGCCCGCATCATCTCGGCGAAACTGGTCTCGGTCAGCTGCCAGGTGGAATCGGGCGAGCCGGGCTGGGCCGGGGCCAGATGCGAGTTGACCAATGACAGGAACCAGTCGCGGCGATGCTCGAAGGCGCTGAAATAATGGGCCACCACCACCAGGACATCGGTGGTCAAGGCGTGGGTCTCGGGGTCGGCGTGGATGCGGTCCCAATCATAGCCGCCGCTGCTGGCGCGGTGGCGGTCCAGGATGGCCTGGCTTTTCCTTTGGCATTGCTCGTACAGCATCGGGCCGATCATCTTGTCGATGGCCAGGTTGAAGCCGGGGATCACCCGGCGCGAAAGCACGCCCTTGCCGCCATCGTCGCCCTGACGCGGCGGGAACAGCGGCGCGAAGGCCTTCATCAGGATGCGGTCGAACGGCTTGCGCCTGGCACTTTCCCACTGCTTGGCCTCGCGCGTTACCGTGCAGGCATCGAACGAGCGGCGAAACACCGACTGGAAGCGCTTGGCTTCCTCGGCCAGGAAGGATTCGGCCAGTTCGCGGATGGCGGCGGCGGTCAGCGCGCCACCCCGACGGGCCGCTTCCACCTCCAGCCGGGTGGTGAAATGGCCGATCATGGTGTTGGCGATGGCCTCGCAGGCCTTGGGGCCGCTTGGTCCGGACGGCGGTTCGAAGGTGGTCATGCTCGCGAAACTCCCCTGACCCGACCAGGATAGCAGGAATCGCCGGCTCTGCACATTGACAGCCAGCGTCCCGGTCCCTAGGCTTCTGGGCCATGTCCCAGGCAATAACCATCGCTCTCGCCCAGATCAATCCGGTGGTCGGTGACGTCACCGGAAACGTCGCCCGCATCCGCGAGGCCCGCACCCGTGCCGCCCGCGACGGCGCCGATCTGGTGGTGTTCCCCGAATTGACCGTCTCGGGCTATCCGCCCGAGGATCTGGTGCTGAAGGCGGCGTTCCTGGATGCCGTCGAAGGCGCCGTCGAAGATCTGGCCGCCGATACCGACGATGGCGGGCCGGCGGTGCTGATCGGCGCGCCCTGGCGGGTCGAGGACCACACCTACAACGCCGTTCTGCTGCTGGACAAGGGCGCCATCGCCGCCACCCGGCTGAAGGCGCATCTGCCCAATTACGGTGTGTTCGACGAGGCCCGGGTGTTCACCGCCGGGCCGCTGCCGGCGCCGATCCTGTTTCGCGGCATCCAACTGGGCGTGATGATCTGCGAGGACATGTGGTACGCCGACGTGGCCGACGGGCTGGCGGCGCTGGGGGCCGAAATTCTGCTGGTGCCCAACGGTTCGCCGTTCGAGCTGGCCAAGGCCGGGGTGCGGCTGGAGCGCGCCGCCGAACGGGTCGCCGCCACCGGCCTGCCACTGGTTTATGTCAACCAGATCGGCGGTCAGGACGAATTGGTGTTCGACGGCGCCTCGTTCGTGCTGGCGGGCTCGGGCGAGATGGTCGCCCGTCTGCCGGCCTGGCGGGAAGAGGTGACGACCCTGACCTTCACCCGAAATGACGCCGGTTGGCAGGCGGAGGGCGCGCTGGCGCCCGAGCCCGGCGCCGACGAAAGCCTTTATCAGGCGATGGTGCTGGGCCTGCGCGACTATGTCACCAAGAACGGCTTTCCCGGTGTGGTGCTGGGGCTGTCGGGCGGCATCGATTCGGCCCTGGCGGCGGCGGTGGCCGTCGATGCCCTGGGGGCGGACAAGGTGTGGTGCGTGATGATGCCGTCGCCTTACACCAGCGCCGAAAGCCTGGAGGACGCCGAAGGCGTCGCCCGATTGCTGGGCTGCCGGCTGGATAGTGTATCCATCGAGCCGGCGATGGCCGCCTTCGGCACGATGCTGGCGCCGTCTTTCGCCGGCCACAAGGCCGACATCACCGAGGAGAACCTGCAATCGCGCTCGCGCGGGCTGACCTTGATGGCGCTGTCCAACAAGTTCGGCCCGATGGTGCTGTCCACCGGCAACAAGAGCGAGATGAGCACCGGTTACGCCACCCTGTATGGCGACATGTGCGGCGGTTATGCCGTCTTGAAGGACGTCTATAAGACCGCGGTGTTCGCGGTGTGCCGCTGGCGCAACCTCAACCGTCCCGACGGCGCCTTGGGCCCCAACGGCCCGGTGATGCCCGAGCGGGTCATCACCAAGCCGCCCTCGGCCGAGTTGAAGCCCGACCAGAAGGACCAGGACACCCTGCCGCCCTACGACCAGCTCGACGGCATCCTGTCCTGCCTGATCGAGGGCGAGATGGGTGTCACCGAAACGGTCGCCCAGGGCTATCTTGAAGATGTGGTGCGCCGGGTCTGGCGCATGCTCGACCGCGCCGAATACAAGCGCCGCCAAGCCCCGCCCGGCGTCAAGATCACCGGCCGTTCGTTCGGTCGCGATCGGCGCTATCCCATCACCAACGGCTTCACCAGGACCATCTGAATCGTGTCGGTCACCGTCCGTTTCGCCCCCAGCCCCACCGGGCTGCTGCATGTGGGCAATGCCCGCGTCGCCCTGATCAACTGGCTGTTCGCCAAGGCGCATGGCGGCTATTTCGTGTTGCGCTACGACGACACCGATGCCGAGCGCTCGAAGCCCGAATATGTCGAGGCCATCGCCGCCGACCTTGGCTGGCTGGGGCTGGAATGGGACCGCCATTTCCACCAATCAGCCCGGCTGGAACGCTATCGCGAGGTGGCCGAGGCGCTGAAGGCCCATGGCCGGCTTTATCCCTGCTACGAGACGCCGGAAGAGCTGGAATACAAGCGCAAGCGCCAGCTGGCGCGCGGCCAGCCGCCGGTTTATGACCGCGCCCACCTGCACCTGCCCAAGGTCGAGCTTGATCGTCTGATCGCCGAGGGCCGCACGCCCCATTGGCGCTTCAAGCTGGATCACCGCGTCGAGCAATGGGAGGATCTGGTCAAGGGATCGATGCATGTCGATTGCGCTTCGCTGTCCGACCCGGTGCTGATCCGCGCCGACGGCACCTTCCTTTACACCCTGCCCAGCGTGGTCGACGATGCCGATTACGCCATCAGCCACATCATCCGGGGCGAGGATCACGTCACCAATTCGGCGCCGCAATTGCAGCTGTTCCGCGCCATCGGCGCCATACCGCCGCAATTCGCCCACCTGCCGCTGATGACCGACATTTCCGGGGCCGGCCTGTCCAAGCGCCTGGGCTCGCTGTCCCTGTCCGAGATGCGCGAGGACGGCGTGTTGCCGATGGCGGTCAATTCGTTGCTGGCCAAGCTGGGCACCTCGGACGCCATCGAGGAACGCAACAATCTGGACAGCCTGATCGAGGAATTCTCGATCACCCATTTCAGCCGCTCGACCGCCAAGTTCGATCCGGTCGAACTGGCCCATCTCAACACCCGGCTGCTGCACGCCATGAGCTTCGCCGAGGCCGAATCGGCTTTGGCCGCGTTAGGGCTGGATCAGGCCGACCAGGCCTTCTGGGAGGCGGTCAAGGGCAACCTGGCCAAGATGGCCGATTCCCGCCAATGGTGGCCGGTGGTGGCCGGCCCGATTACGCCGGTGGTCGAGGATCAGGCCTTCCTGGACGCGGCGGCCGGTCTGCTGCCGCCCGAGCCGTGGGACGCGTCGACCTGGAGTGCCTGGACCAATGCCATCAAGGCCGCCACCGGGGCCAAGGGCCGCGCCCTGTTCCACCCGCTGCGCCTGGCCTTGACGGCCTACGAGAATGGACCGGAACTGAAGAACCTGCTACCTCTGATCGGCCGCGAAAAAGCCCTGGAACGGCTGGCCGGCAAGGCCGCCTAGGAGTCCCCGCATGCCCCTGGTCCTGTACAACACGCTGACCCGCAAGAAGGACGTGTTCGAGCCGCTGAACCCCGACCGCGTCGGCATGTATGTGTGCGGTCCGACCGTCTATGATCGCGCTCATATCGGCAATGCCCGGCCGGTGATCGTGTTCGACGTGCTGTACCGGCTGCTGACCCGGCTGTATCCCCAGGTCACCTATGTTCGCAACATCACCGACGTCGATGACAAGATCAATCAGCGCGCCAAGGATTCCGGCGAGCCGATCTCGGTGATCACCGAACGCACCACCAAGATGTTCCATGACGACATCGCGGAGCTGAACGCGGCTCCGCCCACCATCGAGCCGCGCGCCACCGATCATATCAACCAGATGCTGACGATGATCGAGGGCCTGATCGCCAAGGGCTTCGCCTACGAGGCCGAGGGCCATGTGCTGTTCTCGGTGCCCAGCATGAAGGATTACGGCGCCCTGTCGCGCCGGTCGATGGACGAGATGATGGCCGGCGCCCGCGTCGAGGTTGCCCCCTATAAGCGCAATCCCGCCGATTTCGTGCTGTGGAAGCCGTCCACCCCCGATCTGCCGGGCTGGGACAGCCCGTGGGGCCGCGGCCGGCCGGGCTGGCACATCGAATGCAGCGCCATGAGCGGCCAATATCTGGGCGTCACCTTCGACATCCATGGCGGCGGCCAGGATCTGGTCTTCCCCCACCACGAGAACGAGATCGCCCAAAGTGTGTGCGCCAACGGCGCGCCCTTCGCCCGCTATTGGCTGCATAACGGCTATCTGATGGTCGAGGGCGAGAAGATGTCCAAGAGCCTGGGCAACTTCTTTACCGTGCGCGAATTGCTGGAGGTCGCCCCCGGCGAGGCGATCCGCCTGGCCATGCTGTCGACCCATTACCACCAGCCGTTCGACTGGACCGCCGACGGCTTGAAGCAGGCGCGTGCCACCCTGGACCGGCTTTACACCGCGCTTCGTGGTGTCGTGGACATCCCGGCCGCCGAGGTCGCAGCCCCCATCGAGGTGATGGCGGCGCTGGAAGATGATTTGAACACGCCCTTGGCCATCAGCCATCTGCACGAACTGGCCGGCAAGCTCAACAAGGCGGCCGACACAGCGGCCAAGGCCCGGGCCAAGGGGCTGCTGCTGGCGGCGGCCGATCTGTTGGGCGTGCTGAAGCAGGACCCGGAAGCGTGGTTCCGCTGGCAGCCAGCGGGCGGCGGAAACGGCCTGTCGGAAGCCGACATCGAGGCGGCGATCACCGCCCGCCTGGACGCCCGCAAGGCCAAGAACTGGGCCGAGGCCGATCGCATCCGCAAGGATCTGGCCGAGCAGGGCGTCGTCCTTGAGGACGGCCCCGCCGGCACCAGCTGGAAACGGGTGTGATCCGATGCCTCTGAGCACGGGGCCTGACCTGTTCCACTGGCGGGGCTGGCGCGTGCTGTCGCTTCTTTTGGTGGCGGCCCTGTTCCTGGCCCCGGCTTTGTGGAACGGCTATCCGCTGATCTATTACGACACCGAAGATTACGTCGAGATGTCGTTCACCTGGCAGCCGATCATCTGGCGCATCATGACCTATGGCGCCTTCACCTGGATCGGCCATCCCTTCGGCACCTTGTGGGCGGTGGCGTGGGCGCAGGCGCTGATCGGTGCCTGGATCATGCACGAGGCGGTGTGGGCCTGGGTCGCGCGCTATCGGCCGCAGGTCTATGTGCTGATGGGGGTGATCGTCGCCCTGTTCACCGGCCTGCCGTGGGTGGTCAGCCAGATCCTGGCCGACATGTTCGCCGGCTTCGCCATTCTGGGGCTGGCGGTGCTGGCCTTCGGCGACAATCTGTCGCGGCCCCGCCGATTGGCCCTGGTGCCGTTGGTGGCGGTGGGCATCTGCCTGCATATGTCCCATGTGGCGGTGGCGGCCGGGCTGCTCATCGCGATGACCGGCCTGCGCCTGTTGTCGCGCCTGTCGCTCAGGCTGCCGCGTCCGCGCCTGTTGTTGCCGACCCTGACGGTGGCCTTGGGCACCGCCGCGGTGCCCGGCCTGCATTGGGCGGTGACCGGCCAGGCCTTCTTCACCCAATCGGGCCAGGTGCTGCAATTGGCCCTGTTCGTCCAGGACGGTCTGGCCAAGAAGTATCTGGACGAGGTCTGTCCCAATGGCGCCACCTTCAAGATGTGTGCCCACAAGGAAGGCCTGCCCTACACCGCCGATGAGTTCCTGTGGGGCGACAGCGCCTTCGACGATCTGGGCGGCTGGAAGGCCATGCACGACGAGGCCGGGGCCATCGTCTCGGGGGCGATCAAGACCTTTCCGGCCGACGTCGCCCGCGCCATGGCCCGCAACACCATCACCCAGATCGACCTGATCGGCTCGGGCGAGGATCTGGTGCCGATGTCGTGGCACTTCGTCAAGACCGTGCTGAAGCGCTATCCGCGCGATTTCCGCTCGTTCCGCTTCGCCATGCAGCAGCGTGCGGAAGGGATCGACTTCACCCTGATCAACCAGATCCAGGTGCCGGTGGCCCAGGCGGCGCAGGTGGCGTTGTTCGGTCTGCTGGTGGTGGCCTGGCGTCGGCGCGACCGCATCTCGGCCGGGCTACTGGTGACCGTCATCCTGGCGATCATCGGCAATGCCGTGGTGTGCGGGGCCTTGTCCAATCCCCATGATCGCTACCAGAACCGTCTGGTGTGGCTGGCCTTGTTCGCCTGCTCGGTGGCGGCGATCCGGCTGGATCAGCGTTTCACCCGCCGTAAGTCGGTTCCGCCTATCTGACGGTTCCGGCCAGGATGCGTTCCTTGTCCAGCCGGTCGGCGATGGCCTGCAGCCGCGCGATCACCGCATCGGCGTCGGGATAGGTTTTGGACAGCACCAGATAGACGTCCAGGCGCGACACCAGATCGGACTGCACCCGGCTGATCGGGTGCCCGGCCAGAACCTCGCGGGCCGGGCCGGCATAATCCAGGACGTAATCCACGCGGTCCCGCGCCAGCAGGGCGAAAGCCGCGTCGTGGCTGGTCACTTCTTCGGTTCGCACCGCGTTGGCCGGATCGGCGATGAAATCCTTGAGGCCGGCATAGGAATATCCCCGGATCAGCGCCACTCGCTTGCCGGCCAGGCCTTCCTTCGCGGTCAGCGCCGCTGTGTCGGCCTGGCGATAGGCCCGAAGCTCGGTCGAGGCGACCGGATTCTTGCCGTAAAGGCAGCATTCCGCCAGGGCCGGCGCGCGGACCAGCATCGAGAATTGCGCGGTCCCCGATTTCAGCACCTCGAACATGCGGGTTGCGGGATAGCCCCGCGCCGTCCATTTGATGCCGGCCTGGGTGAACATCACGTTGGCCAGGCGCAGCAGCGGATTGTCGGGCTCGCCCTTCGCATCGACGCGGGTGGTCCACACCGACTGGTCGGGATAGACGTATTCCAGCTCGGCGGCGAGCGCCGGGGCGGCGGCCAGGCACGACAGGGTGAACGCGGTGGCGAGGACGCGCAGCATCATCGAGCTTCTCCTCGGGGGGCTTATTTCCTGGGAAGCCGGTGGCTGACGGCTTCCATCAGGCGGTTCGGCAGGGCGCCGGCCAGCCATGCCGCCATGGCCATCGGCCAGGGAAAGGCGATCCGGCCGCGATCGGCCGCAAGCCCCGAAATGATGATACGCGCCGCGCGGTCGGAATCCATCAGAAACGGCATCTTGAAGCGATTGGTGGCGGTCAGGCGGGTGGTGACGAAGCCCGGACAGATCACCGACACCCTGATTCCGTCATCGGCCAGCCAGTCACGCAGGCCTTCGCCCCAGGCCTTGACCGCCGCCTTCGAGGCGCAATAGGCCGGCGCGCCGCCCAGGCCGCGATACCCCGCCAGCGACGACACGATGGCGATTTGGCCCGACTTTCGCGGCCGCATCACCTCGATGGCCGGCAGGACGGTGTTCATGAGCCCGCCGACATTGGTGGCGAAGATGGCGCGGGCCTGCTCGGCCGTCTCGCCGGTGCCGCCGGTACCGGCCGAGATGCCGGCATTGGCGACCACCAGATCCAGCGGCCGGCTGCCGTTGCAGGCGCCGACCCAGGCATCCATCATCGCCCGGTCGGTCACGTCGAGACGGCGCGAATGGGCCTCGGCGCCCAAGGTCCGGCAGCGATTGGTGACGTCGGACAGGCGTTCGCGGTCTCGTCCGGACAGGAACAGGGCGATGCCGGGCTTGGCATAGGCCAGGGCCAGGGCTTCCCCTATGCCCGACGACGCACCGGTGATCAGAATCGACGTGGGGGACACCTAATCGTGCTCCGTCAAGATGGCCTTCAAGGCGCCGACCAGCGGCGGAAGGTCGCCCCGCGCGGCGTCCAGAATGATAGCGGGATCGACCGAATGGTACTCGTGGACCAGGATGTTGCGCATGTCGGTGATACGCGACCACGGCACGTCGGGATGGCGGTGCTGAATCGGCGACGGGATGCGCTTGGCCGCCTCACCCAGAACTTCAAGGTTGCGTAAAACTGCGTCCTGGGTGCGCGGGTCGGCGACGAAAGCGGCGGTGTTCATGCCATCGACATAGCGGGTGATCCGTTCGATGGCTTCCAGCATGTCCTCGATGCGGACCCGCCAATCCTTGTGGCTCACAGTTCACAGGCCTCCTCGCCCAGCACCGGCACGCATTCCGCCAGGATATGCGCCTGCAGCCGGGGTTTGATGTTGCCCTTGGTGATCAGGTCGACCGGGCGACCCAACACCCCTTCCAGGGCGTGTTTCAATTCGACATAGCGAAACAGCCCGCCCGGCTGGCCGGGGTTGAACTCGACCATCAGATCGACGTCGGACATCGGCCTGGCCTCGTCCCTGACCACCGATCCGAACAGGGACACCGACTTGACGCCGAACCGTTCGAACAGGTCGGCGTGGACGCGCAAGGTCTCGATCACTTCGTCGCGGGTGATGGGGGCGCGCTGGCGCCCGATGCGGGTGGCATAGGCCTTGACCGCCTCGACCTTGTCGGCCGGGACGCGGACCATGACCTCGACGACGTTGGGACGGCCCCGGGCGGGGCGGCGGCGTTCGCTCATGCCCCGATGATAAAGCGAAATCAGCCGCCGGTATAGGTCGTGGCGATGCGCCGGGCGGCGGCGTGCAACGAGTCGAATTCGCCGATGGTGGCGGCGCTGGGTCGGTTCTTGATTTCGGCGCTCTTGGCCAGCAAGGCTTCCAGGTTCTCGGTGCCGTGGCGCAGGTCGCGGGCAACCCGCTCCATCAACTCGCTGATCAGGTTTTCCAGGTTGAAGGCGCCGCGCAGGACCATTTCGGGGGAATGAGTCCCTTCGCGGGCCTTGTCCAGCAAGGTCTTGCACTCCCATTCGCAGCCGGCGGCCAGTCGCTTGATCCGTTCCAGCGACAGCGCCCCGAAAATCTGAGACTTCTGGGAATCGTACCGTTCGGGGGCCGCGCCGGCGGCGCGGGCCTGCACCGGATTGGGCACGGTGAACGCCGCCGCCGAGGTCGCCCCCGGCCGCGCCTGCTTGCGCCGGTCCGGGCCGATGTAATCATGGGTCACCACGAAGGGCTTGCGCCGGTTGGCGAAGGCGCCCAGCCGGGTGGCGATCTGGTCGGGCGAGAACGGAATCAGCAGCAAATCGTCGGCGCCGGAATTGACGCAATTATGGACCCGCGATTCGTCGGTGGTGGCCAGCAACATGGCGCCGACGATGAAGGGGTCGGTGCCCAGGCGACCCAGCCGGGTCTCGCGCAGCAGATAGGTGGTGTCGGTCCCGTCGATCTCGGAGTTCATTACCACCATATCGAATCGCTCGGTGGCGAACGCATTGTGGGCGTTGACGAAGGTATTGGCCTCGGAAATGTCGCGAATGCCAAGATTATTCAAGCCAATTCTGATGCCTTGTTTAATCATGCTATTGGGCTCGCACACAAGAACGCGAACTTTCGCCAGTGAATTTGCACCGGTGATTGACGTATTCCTGTTAGAAGCTTGGGATATTACTGATGAAGCGCTGGCCATTCGCAACCTGTTTAAATGCCATTTACAATGGCAATGTCCTTACAAAAGTTATCAAACTTGCTGCGATATTTACAAGAAATTTAGGGCTTCTGCTGAAGCAATTGTTTTATTTAGGCTCTATTCGCAATTCGTATTGATATCGTGTAGAATGGCGGAAACGCGGGAGGTTTTGCGCGATGGATCGGAAGGAATTTCAGGCGTGGCTGTCGGCAGTGGACACGCTGAGCGAGGCGCAGAAGGCGGAGGCCGGGGAGATCCTTTCCGGTCGTCCGGCTGGCGAAGCCTCGTTGGCGGCCATTGAGTTGGGCGTCGGCGATGATCGGTGCTGCCCCCACTGCGGGACTCCCGGGGCAGTGGCCAACGGCAAGGCCCGGGGGATGCAGCGCTACCTTTGCCGGGCTTGCAAGCGGACCTTCGGCGCGTTGACCGGGACGCGGTTATCCGGCCTGCACCGTAAAGAGGCGTGGATGACGTTCGGCGAATGTCTGGCCGACGGCGACACGGTGAAGGCGTCGGCGGAACGGTGTGGCGTTGCCGTGAGCACCGCCTTCCGCTGGCGGCATCGCTTCCTTGAGGCGATCAAGACCCGCGTCGGAAAGCTGCGGGGC